>NZ_JBITGT010000014.1:82341-172304 GCF_044457285.1 Streptomyces sp. NPDC050560 | reverse complement strand
GCCGGAGGCCCCCTCAGGGACCCGTGCGTGCCGCTCTGGTGATCGCGCTTGCCAGGAGGGCCAGGTCCGTGGGGCCGTTGCCCAGTTCGCGTACGGCGCGGCGGGCGGGGGCGTCGCCCATGCGCTCCCACTCCAGCGGGACCACGCTCGGCCGTACCGTCGCGGTGCGGGGGATACGCCCCGTCACCCGCCCGGCCTGGAACACCGTGCCGCGGCCGTCGGCGCCGGTCAGGCGCCCCCGCCCCGGGCCCACGCCCTCGGGGCCCGCGGTGGGCGCGTCGAGCGTCACGCGCAGCGCCGCGCAGCGGGCGAGCGCCGACTCCGCGGTGCGCCCGCCGGGCTCGGTCGCGGCCACCAGATGCACACCGAGCCGCTCGCCCTCCCGCGCCACCGCCTCCAGGGCCCGCACCACGGAGCCCGCGGCGGGCCGCCCTGGGGCGCCGAGCGGCGGTGCCACCAGCGCGTCCAGGTCGTCGACCAGCACCACGAGCCGGGGCAGTGACGGCAGCGAGTCGGCCCCGCCGCCGCGCTGCGCGGGCACCCGGGGCTCGTCGGCGCCCCCCGCCGCCGCGTCGAGGCCGGGGCGCAGCCGCAGCGTGGGGCTCGTCGGCGCCTCGAAGGCGTCGGCCGCGCCCTGCTCGTCCCGTACGGCCCCGGTCTCCCGGCCGCGCCGCGCGGACGCCGGTATCGCCCCGCCCGACCCGCCGGGCGCGGTCCCCGCGGTGCTGCCCGCGCGCCGGGCGATCAGCCGTTCCGCCACCTCGCGGCCGGTGTGCCACTCGGCGAAGCCGGCCGGCCCCAGCACCTCGGCGCGCCGCTTCAGTTCGGCGCTGAGCGCCTGCGCGAACTCCCGCATCCGCAGCGGGTCGCCGGCCACGAGATGGCCCTCGGCATGCGGCAGTTCGAGACACGCGCGCAGGCCCTCGGGCGCGCTCGCGCCGCCGCCGGGGCCGCCGCGGCCGTCGATCAGTACGAGCGCGAGCCGGTCGGGGCTGTCGCCCGCGGCGAGCGAGGCGGCGACGGCGCGCAGCAGCTCCGTGCGCCCGCTGCCCGAGGGGCCCTCCACCAGCAGATGCGGGCCCTCGGTGACCAGGCTGAGCCCCACGGGGCCGCTCGGGCCCGCGCCGAGCACGGCGTACGCGCGTCCGCCCGGCGCGTCCCTGTCCTGGGCGGCCGCCGCCCAGCGGGACCGCAGGGTGGCGGGGGTGGCGCGGGACAGGTCGAGTTCGTCGAGGAGCCGGGCCGCGGTGGGCAGCGGCGTGTGCGGGACCCGGGTGGGGGAGCTTTCCGGGCGCAGTGGCGCGAGGGCGCGCGCGAAGCGGTCGGCCCACGCCGCCGACACCGCGTCCACCATCGCGGGCCCGCCCTGCTCCACCAGGGCGCCGTCCTCGCCGCGCAGCAGCCGCAGCTCCGTGACCACGTCGCCGCTGAGCAGCGCCACGGCCGAGCAGCGCCGCAGCGCAGGTGACGCCTCGCAGGCCGACTCGTAGGCGACCGCCATCGGTACGGACGCCGACACCGAGGGGGCGCGCGCCAGGCAGATCACGAACACGCCCGCCGCCGGCCCCTCGGTGGTCAGCCTTGCGACCGCGTCCCGTACGGCGGCCGAGCCGGGGTCGCCGTCCACGACGAGCACGCTGTAGGGGCCCTGGGCGGTGTCCGCGGGGGCGCGGCCGGGCTCGGGCAGGCGGCGCAGCAGCTCTCCCACGCGCGCGAGCGCCTGCTCCCTGTCGTGTGCGAGCAGCAGCCGGCAGTCCTGGCCGCGTGCGGGGCGCACATGGGGCAGCCAGCCGAGCCAGGCCCAGCGCTCCGCGGACTCGCGCGCGCCGCGCGCCCGGTCGGTGCCCATGCGGTCCGCGCTGACGAGGACGATCTCCAGGGTGTCGGGCGAGTGCAGCGCGGCGAGCTGCGCGATCACCGCCCTGGCGAGGCCGTGGAGGCGGTCCTCGGGGCCTGCGAGGCCGAGCGAGCCGGTCTCGCGCAGCCCGGCGACGACCGGCGACGAGGTGGGGGCGCCGCCGCGCGCGCCCGGCCGCTCCACCATGCCGAGCCGGACCGCGAGGGCGCTCGGGTCGCCGTGGCCGCGCTCCCACAGCCGGTTCCCGGGCCCCAGCGCGGTCAGCAGCAGCTCCGCCGGGTCGGGCCAGGGCGCGGGCGCGCCGTCGCCGGGGGAGTGGGGCGCGGGGGGCGCGGGGGGCTCGTCGCGGCCGGTGTGCTCGCCGCCCGGGCCGTGGTCGCCGTACTCGCCGTAGGCGGTGGGGCCCGGGTACGCGCCGTCATCGCCGGTGTCGTCGCTGCCGGGAGGTTTCCCGTACGGCTCGTCCTCGCCGCGCGGGCGGCCGCCGAGGCGGCGGGCCCAGGTGCCCAGGCCGCCGCGTCTGCGCGGGCCGCGCACGACGGGCGTGCCGCGCAGCGGGGTGCCCGGCCTGGTGTCGTCGGGGCCGGGGTCGGCGCCCTCGCGGGGTACGACGCTCCCGCCGGGGCCCGCGGGGGCGGCGGCCTGCCCGTCGGCGGCGCCCGAGGCCGCGCCCCAGGCGGCGGGGCCGTAGCCGTGCGCGTGCGGGGCGGGGCCCGCGGGGGGCGCGGGGGGTGCCGGGGCGGCCACGCTGCCGGGCAGGACCCTGATGTGGCCCTCGCCGTCCGGGGTGGTGCGCAGCGGCTGCCCCGCCGCGCCGCTGTCCAGGCGCAGCCCCGACTCGCCGAGCCGCAGCAGCGCGCCGGGCGGCAGTGGCACCGGGGCCTCGGAGACCGGGGTGCCCGCGGCCAGGGTGCCGTTCGTGGAACCCAGGTCGCGCACGGTGACCCGGCCGTCGGCGCCGAGGGTGACCGCGCAGTGCAGCCGGGACACGTCGGGGTCGTCGAGGGGGACGTCGGCCTGCGCGGAGCGGCCCACGCGCACCTGCCCGCCGTGCAGCAGGTGCACGCCCCCGGCGTCGGGGCCCGAGACCACCCGGAGCTGCGGCACCCCGTCCGCGGGCACGGGGCCCGGGTCGGCCGGGGCGCCCAGCGAGACGACCGCGCCGTCGGTCAGCGGCGGCTCGCCCAGCAGGGCGCGCCCCGGGTCGAGCCGGTCGCGCCCCGCGTACAGCGCGGCGGGGCCCTCGGCGCCGCCCGCGGCGGCGGCCAGGGCACCGGCCACGGCGGCGAGCGGGGTCCCGGCGGGCGCCGTGACCAGCACGTCACTCGCCGTGGGGCTCCCGCCCGTCGGCTCGGGGCGCGGCCCGAGGACGGTCAGGCGGATCTGCATAGCCGTCAACGGTCCCTTCTGCGCGGAATCCGGCACGGGGGCTGTGGGCCTTTCCTTCCCCTCGCGCACACCGGCACGTCGGCCAATACGAAAACATCCTCCCACCCCTCACTGACAGCCCACCCCCGCGCCCAAGATCATTGACGTCTCAACCACCCACGAAACGCGGCTTGTTCACGCAATACGGGCCGGGCCGCACGGCGCGGAATCGCCCCGGAGCCACGCCGCCCGCAGCGCCCGGCAGGCGCGTCCCCCGCCGCAGCCGCCGGTACCCGACACCCGGCGGACCACTCACGCCCGTACGCCCGCCGGGCCCCACCGGCCCCCGCGACGCCCCCGCGCGGCGCACCGCATACGCGCGTACGCCCAACTGCCACCACGCGCGCGTGCAGCCTCGTGCGAACCGCCCCCGACGCAACCTCCCGCCCCCGCCGCGCGTCCTCCCTCACACGTCCGCTTCCGGGAGGCGATGCCCCGCGGCGCCCGGCGGGACGGCCGGGGCGCGGGGGAAACGCCGTCGTGGGAGCCCGGCGCCAGGCCGTGTCCACGGGGCACGCCCTAGAGTGGGACAGCGGACGTACCACCCGGTCCCCGATCCGGCGCCGGGACGGCAACCGAGGGCGGGCCCACGGCGGGTCCGCCACAGCTCGGAGCAAGCACAGGGAGCGCATGACGTGCGGCCGGTAGGCAGCAAGTACATCCTGGAGGAGCCGCTGGGCCGGGGCGCCACCGGCACCGTGTGGCGCGCGCGGCAGCGCGAGACCGCGGGTGCCGAGGCTGCCGTGCAGGGCAGCCCCGGGGAGACCGTCGCGATCAAGGTGCTCAAGGAGGAGCTGGCGGGCGACGCCGACGTCGTCATGCGCTTCCTCAGAGAGCGCTCCGTGCTGCTGAGGCTGACCCACCCGAACATCGTGCGAGTGCGCGACCTGGTCGTCGAGGGCGATCTGCTGGCCCTGGTGATGGACCTCGTCGACGGCCCCGACCTGCACCGCCACCTCCGCGAGCACGGCCCGTTCACGCCCGTCGCCGCCGCCCTGCTCACCGCCCAGATCGCGGACGCGCTCGCGGCGAGCCACGCGGACGGCGTAGTCCACCGTGATCTGAAACCGGCCAACGTTCTGCTGAAGCAGGACGGCGCCGGCATGCACCCGATGCTGACCGACTTCGGCATCGCCCGGCTCGCCGACTCTCCCGGCCTCACCCGCACCAGCGAGTTCGTCGGCACGCCCGCGTACGTCGCGCCCGAGTCCGCGGAGGGCAGGCCCCAGACCTCGGCCGTCGACGTCTACGGCGCGGGCATCCTGATGTACGAGCTGGTCACCGGGCGCCCCCCGTTCTCGGGGGAGAGCGCGCTCGAAGTGCTCCACCAGCACCTCAGCGCCGAGCCGCGCCGCCCCTCGGGGCTGCCGGGCCCGCTGTGGACCGTGATCGAGCACTGCCTGCGCAAGGACCCCGACGGCCGCCCGAGCGCCGAGACCCTGGCCAGGGCGCTGCGTACCGTCGCCGACGGCATCGGGGTGCACGCGGCGCCCGCGCAGATCGTCGCGGCCGAGGGCGTCGCGGCGCTGCTCGCCCCCGACCAGGACCCGACGGCCGTGCCCGGCTCCGCCGACCCCACCCAGGTACTCCCGCACACCGGCAGCGACCCCAACGCCGCCACCGGCGTGCTCCCGCACTCGGGACCGGGACAGCAGGGCGCGGCCGACCCCACGGCGGTCCTGCCGCAGGAGGGCGGCGCGGGCGGCCCCGACCAGCCGCACCCGTGGCAGAACCAGCTACGCGCGGCCCGCGACCGCAACGAGCAGACCCAGGTCCAGGGCTACGTCGACCCCAACCAGGACCCGCTGCGCCGCCGCCCCCAGCGGCAGGTGGCGCGGCCGCAGCGGCAGCAGGCCCCCCGCTACACGGCCCCGCCGCCGCAGCCCTACCCCCAGCAGCAGCCGGGCCCCCGCTACCCGCCCGCGCCGCAGCCCCAGCAGCAGCCGTACAGCGCGCCCCCGCAGGCGCCCGCGCCCACGCGCGAGCCCAGGGAGCCGCGCAGGCGCAGCGCGAACCCGGTGCACATCCCCGGGCTCGGCTGCCTCAAGGGCTGCCTCCTGGTCGTCGTGGTGCTGTTCGTGGCCGGCTGGCTGGTGTGGGAGCTGAGCCCGCTACAGGACTGGATCGGCACCACCAAGGGCTACTGGGACCAGCTCTCCGACTGGGTCGGCAAGGCCACCGACTGGCTCGGCGACCTCGGCAACTGACCCCGGGGCCGCGGCCCGGCGCCGCCCCCGCGGCGCTCCGCCGGGCCTCGCGGCCGCCCCGTGACCACAGGTCGTCCGGAAAAAGCCGCACCGTCACGGAGATATTCACAAGTCGGCCGGAATCCGCCCGGAACCGGTCCCCACGCACCCGTACGGCGAAGCGGTCCTGGGTATTTGTCGACATCTGGGGGATAATTTCCGCCGTCGATGTGAAGGCGGCCCCGCGAGCCGCGTAGCTTTGTCGCCAACACGCGTCGGTAGGAGCAGTCTTGGCGAGAAAGATCGGCAGCCGGTACACGGCGCATCAGATACTCGGGCGCGGCAGTGCGGGCACGGTCTGGCTCGGCGAGGGGCCCCAGGGGCCCGTCGCCATCAAGACCCTCCGCGAGGACCTGGCCTCCGACCAGGACCTCGTCGGCCGCTTCGTGCAGGAACGCACCGCGCTGCTCGGCCTCGACCACCCGCATGTGGTGAAGGTGCGCGACCTCGTCGTCGACGGCGCCGACCTCGCCCTGGTCATGGACCTGGTGCGCGGCACCGACCTGCGCACCCGCCTGGAGCGCGAGCGCAGGCTCGCGCCCGAGGCGGCGGTGGCCATCGTGGCGGACGTGGCGGACGGCCTCGCGGCGGCGCACGCCGCCGGGATCGTGCACCGCGACGTGAAGCCGGAGAACGTGCTCCTCGACATGGAGGGCCCGCTCGGTCCCGGCGGCGCGCACCCCGCGCTCCTGACCGACTTCGGTGTCGCGAAGCTGATCGACGCGCCCCGCAGCCCACGCGCCACCAAGATCATCGGAACGCCCGACTACCTGGCGCCCGAGATCGTGGAGGGCCTGCCGCCGCGCGCGGCCGTCGACATCTACGCGCTGGCCACCGTGCTCTACGAGCTGCTCGCCGGGTTCACGCCGTTCGGCGGCGGCCACCCGGGGGCGGTGCTGCGCAGGCACGTCACGGAGACCGTCGTACCGCTGCCCGGCATCCCCGAGGAGCTGTGGCGGCTGTTGGTGCAGTGCCTCGCGAAGGCGCCCGCGTCCCGGCTGCGCGCCTCGGAACTGGCCGCCAGGCTGCGGGAGCAACTGCCCTCGCTCGCCGGGATGCGCCCGCTCGACGTCGACGAGCCCGAGGCCGCCGAGCAGGAGGAGACGGCGCCCCAGGAGGCCACGCGGACGGCGCCCGCGGCGGCCCCGCGCGGCGCGGTGCCGCTGGTGCCCGGCGCGGCACCCGACTCCAACCGGGACACTCACACCAGCATGCGGGTGCCGGGCCCCGACGAGCTGGCGGGCGGCGCGCGCGGCACCGCCCGCGCGCCCCGCACGGCGGGCGCCCCCCGCCCCGGCTCCGCACGCAACCGCCCGGGCGGCAACGGCCGCCGCCGCGTGATCATCGGCGCCTCCGCCGTGGTCCTCGCGGCCGCGGTCGGCATCGGCGCGTGGGCGGCCTCCTCCGGCGACGACGCAACCCCCTCGGACCGCTCCACGCACTCCACACCGTGAGCATCTGAGCGGGGGAGGCCCTGGGCGTGGAGCGGTCCGAGGGGAGGGGGCCCCGGAACCCGGTCCGAGGGGAGGGGGATAAAGCCTCCAAACCTCCCTCCTCCCGCGCAGCCGTTAGGCTGGGAGCTGTGGCAGTCGTCGACGTATCCGAAGAGCTAAAGTCCCTCTCCTCGACCATGGAGTCCATCGAGGCCGTTCTCGACCTCGACAGGATGAGGGCGGACATCACCGCGCTCGAGGAGAAGGCGGCGGCGCCGTCGCTCTGGGACGACCCCGAGCAGGCGCAGAAGATCACCAGCAAGCTGTCCCACCTCCAGTCCGAGGTACGCAGGACGGAGGCCCTGCGCGGCAGGATCGACGACCTCGCGGTGCTCTTCGAGCTGGCCGCGGACGAGGACGACCCGGAGACCCGCGCCGAGGCGGAGACCGAGCTGACCGCCGTCAGGCGCGCGCTCGACGAGATGGAGGTACGCACCCTCCTCTCCGGCGAGTACGACGCCCGCGAGGCCCTGGTGAACATCCGCGCGGAGGCCGGCGGCGTGGACGCGGCCGACTTCGCCGAGCAGCTCCAGCGCATGTACCTGCGCTGGGCCGAGCGGCACGGCTACAAGACCGAGGTGTACGAGACCTCCTACGCGGAGGAGGCCGGCATCAAGTCGACCACCTTCGCCGTCCAGGTCCCGTACGCGTACGGGACGCTCTCCGTGGAGCAGGGCACCCACCGCCTGGTGCGCATCTCGCCCTTCGACAACCAGGGCCGCCGCCAGACGTCCTTCGCGGGCGTCGAGGTGCTGCCGGTCGTCGAGCAGTCGGACCACGTGGACATCGACGAGTCGGAGCTGCGCGTCGACGTCTACCGCTCGTCGGGCCCCGGCGGCCAGGGCGTCAACACCACCGACTCCGCCGTCCGCATCACCCACCTGCCCACCGGCATCGTGGTCTCCTGCCAGAACGAGCGCTCCCAGATCCAGAACAAGGCCACGGCCATGAACGTCCTCCAGGCCAAGCTCCTCGAACGGCGCCGCCAGGAGGAGCAGGCCAAGATGGACGCGCTCAAGGGCGACGGCGGCAACTCCTGGGGCAACCAGATGCGGTCCTACGTCCTGCACCCGTACCAGATGGTGAAGGACCTGCGGACCAACTTCGAGGTCGGCAACCCGCAGGGCGTCCTCGACGGCGAGATCGACGGCTTCCTCGAAGCCGGCATCAGGTGGCGCAAGCAGCAGGAGAAGTAGGGGCGTTGGCGCCGCCGTGCCACCGTGGGGCGCGCGGGGCGCCCGAGGTGTGCGGGGCGCGCGCCACGGGGCGCGCAAGCAGAGTCGACACGGCTCCCGGCCGCCCCCACGGGCAGGCCGCTTTGTCGACATGACAACTGTCCCGACCTGCACGGCAGTTAAGATCGACGATCGGTTTTACGTCACATTCACATGTCCATGCGGGGTGCAATCAGCCGTAATGGGGACATGGCTCTCGGAACCGCCTTGACGCACCCAGAAAAACTGGGAAGGCTGACGCGCGGCATGCGTGTTTCTGGGGCGCGTGTGAACGGGGGCCGTCCGGCTACCCCCGGTGGACCGCCGCCCCGAGCGCTGCTCCACGACGATTACCTACTGGGGGTAGCAGCAGATGACCAAGAAGACGAGGCTCCGCGTAGCGCGGATAGCCGCCGGCGCGGTGATCGCCGCCGGCGCCTCGCTGACCGCCGCGGGTGCCGCCTCGGCCCTCGACGCCAATGTCGACGTGCTCGGGATCAAGGTCGGCGCGCACGTCGGTACGAGCGAGGGTGGGGACAACGGCGGGGACGACGGCGGTATCCCGACCTGCATCCCCGGTGACCCGTCCTGCTCCGAGGACGGCGGTAACGGCAACGGTGGCACCGATGACGGTGGCAACGGCAATGGCGGTACCGATGACGGTGGCAACGGCAACGGTGGCACCGACGACGGCGGTAACGGCAATGGCGGTACCGACGACGGCGGTAACGGCAACGGTGGCACCGATGACGGTGGCAACGGCAACGGCGGTACCGATGACGGTGGCAACGGCAATGGCGGCACCGATGACGGTGGCAACGGCAACGGTGGCACCGACGACGGCGGCAACGGCAATGGCGGTACCGACGACGGCGGCAACGGCAATGGCGGTACCGACGACGGTGGCAACGGCAACGGTGGCAACAACGGCGGCAGCAACAACGGTGGCGGCGGCAACGACGGCGGCACCGGCACCGACAACAACGGCTCCGCGCCGGTCGAGCAGGGCCAGGAGGGTCAGAGCGGTCTGACCGACACCGGCACCGACGCCCCCGCGCAGCCCGTCGCGCAGGGCGGTGACGAGCTGGCCGACACCGGTGCGGCCGAGACGACCTTCCTCGTCATCGGCGCCGCGACGATGATCGCCGGTGGTGTGGGCTTCCGCCTGCTGCCGCGCTTCGTCGGCGGGAACCGTACCGCCGCGTAACGCGACGCGTACCGCACACACCCGCAGCACGCATCCGGGCCCGAAGCCACCACGGTTTCGGGCCCGATGTCGTTCCAAAACCTTCATACGCCCGTACGGCACCCCACCCCACCCAGTGGCATGTGACGCAAATCACAGCAGCGCAAAGGGTCCCCAGGGCCCTCCGGGGCCGGGAAACGGGCGCCTGAGCCTGCCGCCACCGCGGGACCGGGACCCGGCCGTCGGCCCCCGGGGAAGGGGCGGCTAGGCGGTCTGGTGGGCCAGCAGGGCCACGGCGGCGAGCAGCACCACGAGGAGGCCCATCAGGGCCACCGGGCTGAGCCGCGCCCAGGGATTCTCCTGCTGAAGGCGCTCGCGGTTCGCACGGCACACGGGACAGCGCCCTTCGCTGACCGGTGAGGCGCAGTTCGCGCACACCAGGCGGTCGTAGGTCATGCGCTCTCCTCCTCCCGCCGCTGCGGGGCTACCGGGGCAGCGTTCTCATCGAATAACGCCCGGGGACACACAACCGTTCCCCTTCTACTGTGCCAGCTTCCCCGGATTCGGGCACAGTCCCCCTCCCCGTCCCGCGGACCTCCGCCGCGCCCCGCACCGGGCCCCCGGGGAACGCCGAGGTGCCCCCCGGGGAACACCGCGGGGGCCGCCCGGCCCGCCCCCGCGGCCCCCCCGCCCGGCCCCTCCCGCGGCCGCGGCGTGCGCGCCGCCGTGTACCACCGGCGCCGCTCCCCGGCGGGCGCGACAAATGGGGCAAGGGGCGCGCAACCCATGCCGTCGACTGCGCTCCGACACCGGGTTCGCGTATGGTCACGCTCACCTACCCCCGGCGACTCGTGGTGTTCCCGTGATCCGATTCGACAACGTCTCCAAGGTCTACCCCAAGCAGGCCCGCCCCGCCCTGCGGGACGTCTCCCTCGAAGTGGAGCGCGGCGAGTTCGTGTTCCTCGTCGGGTCCTCCGGCTCGGGCAAGTCCACCTTCCTGCGGCTCGTGCTGCGTGAGGAGCGCACCAGCCACGGCCAGGTCCACGTACTCGGCAAGGACCTCGCCCGGCTGTCCAACTGGAAGGTCCCGCAGATGCGGCGGCAGCTCGGCACCGTCTTCCAGGACTTCAGGCTGCTGCCCAACAAGACGGTCGCCGAGAACGTCGCCTTCGCCCAGGAAGTGATCGGCAAGTCCCGCGGCGAGATCCGCAAGTCCGTTCCCCAGGTGCTCGACCTCGTCGGCCTCGGCGGCAAGGACGACCGGATGCCGGGCGAGCTGTCCGGCGGTGAGCAGCAACGCGTCGCCATCGCCCGCGCCTTCGTCAACCGCCCCAAGCTGCTGATCGCCGACGAGCCCACCGGCAACCTCGACCCGCAGACATCGGTCGGCATCATGAAGCTCCTCGACCGCATCAACAGGACCGGCACCACCGTGGTCATGGCGACCCACGACCAGAACATCGTGGACCAGATGCGCAAGCGCGTCATCGAGCTGGAGAAGGGCAGGCTCGTGCGCGACCAGGTCCGCGGCGTCTACGGCTACCAGCACTGACGACGCCCCGTGCCGCGCGCCACGCCCGCGCGGCACGCCGCGGCCCACGCGCCGCCCCCAGGGGCACAGGAACCCGCCGCCCCGCGATCGATGTGACCCACGGAAAGGTCTGAGAAGCCGCCATGCGCGCCCAGTTCGTCCTGTCGGAGATCGGCGTCGGTCTCCGCCGCAATCTCACGATGACCTTCGCGGTCGTCGTCTCCGTGGCCCTCTCGCTGGCCCTGTTCGGCGGCTCCCTGCTGATGCGCGACCAGGTCAGCACCATGAAGGGCTACTGGTACGACAAGGTCAACGTCTCGATCTACCTCTGCAACAAGAGCGACGCCGAGTCCGACCCGCACTGCTCCAAGGGCGCCGTCACGGAGGAGGAGAAGGCCGACATCCTCGGGGACCTCAAGAAGATGCCGGTCGTCGAGAAGGTCATCCACGAGTCGACCGACGAGGCGTACAAGCACTACAAGGAGCAGTTCGGCGACTCCCCGCTGGCCAACTCCCTCACCCCCGACCAGATGCAGGAGTCGTTCCGCGTCAAGCTGAAGGACCCGGAGAAGTACCAGGTCGTGGCGACGGCGTTCAACGGCCGCGACGGCGTCCAGTCGGTGCAGGACCAGCGCGACACGCTGAACAACATCTTCGAACTGCTCAACGGCATGAACTGGGCGGCGATCGTCGTCATGGCGCTGATGCTGGTGGTCGCCGTGATGCTGATCGTGAACACGGTACGGGTGTCCGCGTTCAGCAGGCGCCGCGAGACCGGGATCATGCGGCTCGTCGGCGCGTCCAACTTCTACATCCAGATGCCGTTCATCATGGAGGCCGCGGTGGCCGGCCTCATCGGCGGCTTCCTCGCCTGCGGCATGCTCGTCGTCGGCCGCTACTTCCTCATCGACCACGGCCTCGCGCTCTCCCAGAAGCTGGCACTGATCAACTTCGTGGGCTGGGACGCGGTCCTGTCCAAGCTGCCGCTCGTGCTCGCCATCGGCCTGCTGATGCCCGCCGTTTCCGCGTTCATCGCATTGCGCAAGTATCTGAAGGTGTGATCGCAAGGGTCCGTAGGTGTGATGTAGGCCCATGTCTGGGGATGTCCCAACGGACCGTGGCCGGTCCGCCGTTGTCCTAGACTCACCGTCATGTCCGGCTCCGACCCGCTCCCCAGACCCCGCCGCGTCCGCCGCGGCGCCGCGCTGACGCTGGTGTTCGCCGGGGTGCTCGTGACCGGCGCGGCCACCGGCTCCTTCGAGGGGCCGACGGAGCGCGGCCGTACGCCCGTGGGTCGGCACGGCGAGGACGAGGTCGTCCAGGCCGCCACCCGGGCGCTCGCCAAGGGCACGTCGGCCGCGGACGCGGCCCGCCGCGCCGTCAGCCGCAGCGGCGACCGCTGGGGCGCCGTCTACTCCGAGGGCGACTACGCCGCGTACGAGCAGTCCCTGGACGGCGAGTACACCGGCGTCGGCCTCTGGGTCAGGCGCGACGAGCGGGGCCGCACCGAGATCGTCCGCGTCCAGCCGGGCGCCCCCGCCGACCGCGCCGGAATCCGCGCGGGGGACCTGCTCACCGACATCGACGGCCGACGGCTCACCGGGCTCCCGGTGACCGAGGTCGTGGCCCGCCTGCGCGGCGACGACGCGCGCGGCGGGGACGCCGCCGACACCGCGGTCGCCCTCGGGCTGCGGCGCGCCGCGCACGCCTGGCACCGCACCCTGCACCGCGCCACCCTCACCAACCCCTCCGTCAGCGTCACCCGGCTCGGCGACAGCGCGCACGCCACCGTGGTCGTCGAGGTCTCGGCGTTCACCAAGGGCTCGGGACAGCGGGTACGGGACGCGGTACGCGCCGCCCCCGCGGGCGCCGGGATACTGCTCGACCTGCGGGGGAACTCCGGCGGGCTGGTCACCGAGGCCACCGAGGCCGCCTCCGCGTTCCTCGACGGCGGCCTCGTCGCCACCTACGACATCAAGGGCGTCCAGCACGCCCTGCACGCGAAGCCCGGCGGCGACACCACGAGGCCCCTGGTCACCCTGGTCGACGGCGGCACGATGAGCGCGGCGGAACTGCTCACGGGCGCCCTCCAGGACCGCGGGCGCGCGGTCGTCGTCGGCGCCAGGACCTTCGGCAAGGGCTCCGTGCAGATGCCGAGCCCGCTGCCCGACGGCTCCGTGGCCGAACTCACCGTCGGCCACTACCGCACCCCCTCGGGGCGGACCCTCGACGGCCGGGGCATCACCCCCGACCTGGAGGCCACCGACCACGCCCGCACCCAGGCCCAGACGGTCCTCAGCGGCCTGTGACGCCCCCGGGCCCGCCAGGAGACCACCGCCTCCCGCCGACGGCCCCTCGGGCGCCCTCGATATAAAACCGGAGGCGAACGAGTAGAAGTGAGAAAATGGCGGGACTATGGCTAAGGAAAAAGGGCGCAAGCTGATCGCGCAGAACAAGAAGGCGCGGCACGACTACCACATCCTGGACACCTACGAGGCCGGTCTCGTCCTCACCGGTACCGAGGTGAAGTCGCTGCGCCAGGGGCGGGCGTCCCTCGCCGACGGGTTCGTACAGCTCGACGGCGGCGAGGCATGGCTGCACAACGTGCACGTCCCCGAGTACAGCCAGGGCACCTGGACCAACCACAGCGCCCGCCGCAGGCGCAAACTGCTGCTGCACCGCCTGGAGATCGAGAAGCTCGACGCCAAGTCCCAGGAGACCGGGCACACGGTGGTGCCGCTGGCCCTGTACTTCAGGGACGGCCGGGCCAAGGTGGAGATCGCGCTGGCCAAGGGCAAGAAGGAGTACGACAAGCGGCAGGCGCTGCGGGAGCGGCAGGACCGCAGGGAGGCGGAGCGCGCCATGTCCGCGGTCCGCCGCCGCGAACGCGCCTCCCGCTGACCCCCCGCGCCCCCCTTCACTACCGCGCGCCCCGCCCGGCCACTGGGGAGGGGGGCCGTCGCGAGGCGCGCGGGGTATCGTGAAGGTACGTCACGCTGCGTAGTCATACGTGGTCGGCGGTGCCGTATCGCGCGCAAACACGCGGGTGGAGTCCTGGGCCCGGGCCACCTGGGACTCGGGCCGCCAGGAACTCGGGTCGCCAGGGACTCGGGTCGCCAGGGACTCGGGGCCCCGCCCGGGGCTCGGGCTCGCCCGGACCGGGGGCTGCCCGCGGCCCGGGGCCGCCCACGACGCGTGCCGTCCGCGACTCGGGTCACCGTCTCGCGGTGGGGAGGGGTGGGGAGGGGTGGGGGGAGGGGGCCCCACAAGAGGGCCCCAGGGAAGGATCAGGGCACCACGAGAATCTTGCGCCCCACCCCCTGCGCGAAGCGGTCGAGCGCCGTCGGGTAGTCGGCCAGCGGCAGCCGGTCGCTGATGAACACGTCCGGGTCGAGCACCCCGCCGGCGAACAGCTCGGCCGCCCGCTCGTAGCTGTGCAGCACCGCCATCGAGCCGGTGATGGTGATCTCCTGGTTGTAGATGCGGTACGGGTCGATGGTGACCCGGGTCGCGTAGTCGGCGACGCCGAACTGGAGGAAGGTGCCCGCCTTCGCCACCCGGCCGAGGCCGTCCTGGATGGCGGCGGCGTTGCCGGTCGCGTCCACCACGACGTCCCAGCCGCCGGGGCGCTCCAACTCGTCCGCGCTGACCGCGCAGCCGGACGCGCCCAGCTTCCGCGCGGTGGCGAGCCGTTCCGGGTTGAGGTCCACCACGTCGGCGCAGGCGGCGCCGGTCCGCTTGGCCAGCTCCAGCATCATCAGCCCCATGGTGCCGGAGCCGTAGATCAGGACATGGGCGCCGAGCGAGGTGCGCAGCACGTCGTAGCCGCGCACCGCGCAGGACAGCGGCTCCACCAGCGCCGCGTCCTCCGTGCGCACATGCTCGGGCAGCTTGACGCAGTTGGCGACGGGTGCCACCGCGTACTGGGCGGCGCCCCCCGCGCGGGTCACGCCGATCGCGGCCCAGCGCTCGCACAGGTTGTTGTGCCCCGTGCGGCAGTAGCGGCACTCGTGGCAGTACAGCGAGGGGTCGACGGCGACCTGGTCGCCGACCGCGACCTCGGTGACGTCGCGGCCGGTCTCCACGACCTCGCCGGCGAACTCGTGCCCGGGGGTGACCGGCAGCGTCGGCGCGAACTCGCCCTTCAGGATGTGCAGATCGGTGCCGCAGAGCCCGCAGGCGGCGACGGCGACGACCACGTCGCGAGGGCCCGGCTTCGGGTCCGGGACCTCGGTGACGACCGCCCGGTCCACGGACTCGATGACGGCAGCCTTCATTTCACGGCTCCAAGCGACAGGCCCTGGACGAGTTTGTCCTGGGCGGCGAACCCCGCCGCGAGTACCGGCAGGGAGACGGCGAACGACGCGGCGCACACCTTGGCGAGGAAAAGGCCCTGGCTGGTGATGAAGCCGGTCAGGAAGACGGGCGCGGTCTGCGCCACGACCCCGGTCAGCACCCGGGCGAAGAGGAGTTCGTTCCAACTGAAGATGAAGCAGATCAGAGAGGTGGCGGCGATCCCCGGCAGCGCGATCGGCGCCACCACGCGCGTCAGCACCGTGGGCAGCCGCGCCCCGTCCATCTGCGCGGCCTCGATCACCGCGACCGGGACCTCGGCGAGGAACGACTGCATCATCCACACCGCGATCGGCAGGTTCATCGAGGTGTAGAGGATGACGAGCAGCCAGATGTTGTCGAGCATGTCGACGTTCTTGGCGAACAGGTAGATCGGCAGCAGCCCCGCGACGACCGGCAGCATCTTCGTGGACAGGAAGAAGAACAGCACGTCCGTCCACTTGCGCACCCGCCGGATGGACAGCGCGTACGCGGCGGGCAGCGCGAGCACCAGCACACAGAGCGTGGAGCCGATCGACGCCACGGCCGAGTTGGCGAACGCGGGCCAGGGGCTGGCGCCGCCGCCCACGCCGAAGAAGTCCCGGTAGCCGTCCAGGGTCAGCGAGACCGCGATCGACGGCGGGTTGGTCGCCGCGTCGGGCTCCGAGTGGAACGACGTCAGCACCATCCAGGCGATGGGGATGAAGAAGATGATGCCGATGAGCCAGGCGGCGAGGCCGAGCACGGCGCCTTTGCGCCTGCGGGCCCGCTCGGGGGACCGCCTGGCCACGGGCAGGGGGGAGACAGCGGTGGTCATGCGCGAGACGCCTCCTCGCGGAAGAGGGAAGAGACGACCCTGAGCGCGAGGGTCGCGATGATGATGGAGCCGATGACCACCAGCACACCGGCCGCCGACGCGAGTCCGTTCTCGTGTGCCTGGTAGAAGCTCTGGTAGACGGTGTACGGGAGGTTGGCGGTGCCGAGGCCGCCGGAGGTGATGGTGAACACCGCGTCGAAGTTCTGCACGATGTAGATCGACCCGAGCAGCGCCCCGAGTTCGAGGTAGCGGCGCAGGTGCGGCAGCGTCATATGGCGGAAGATCTGCCAGGCCCCGGCGCCGTCCACCCGGGCGGCCTCGATGAGCTGGGGGTCGCGGCTCTGGAGCCCCGCCAGCAGGATCAGCATCATGAACGGCGTCCACTGCCAGACCAGCGACACCTCGATCGCGATCAGCGGGTTGTTGGACACCCAGTCGGGCTGGGTCGCGCCGTCCCCGCCGACCCAGTGCAGCAGCCCGTTCAGAAGCCCGTACTCGGGGTTGTAGAGCACGTGCTTCCACAGCAGTGCCGCGGCGACCGGCACCACGAGGAACGGGGCGATCAGCAGGGTGCGCACGGCCGCGCGGCCGCGGAACTTGCGGTCGAGCAGCAGCGCGAGGCCGAGTCCGATGATCAGGCTGACCAGCACCACGACGACCGTCAGGATGATCGTCGTCAGTACCGACTTCCGCAGGTCGGGCTCGGTGAGGACGTCGCCGTAGTTGCTGAAGCCGGTGAACTTGCGGGCGTCGGGGTAGAGGGCGTTCCAGTCGAAGAAGGAGATGACCAGCGTCGCCACGAAGGGGAGCTGCGTCACGATGATCATGAAGACCAGGGCGGGCATCAGCGGCGCCCGCGTGACCCAGCCGCGCAGCTTGCCGGACGGGTTGACCTGGCGTGGCGGTGTGGTGGTCACCGGTGGGGTCGTGGTGGCGGTCATCGTCCCTCGTACTCCTCGGAGATCTGCTCGGCGAGCCGCTGCGACTTGTCCAGGGCCGAGTCGACGGACTGACGTCCCGCGATGGCCGCGCTGATCTCCTGGGAGACCTTGGTACCGAGGTCGGTGAACTCCGGAATGTCGACGAACTGGATACCGGGCGCCGGGCGCGGCTGCACCCCCGGGTCGTTGGGCCTGGCGTTCTCGATCGCGGCGCGGGTGACGTCCTGGAAGGCGGCGGCCTCCTTGCGGTACTGCGGGATCTTGTACGTGGACTCCCGCTTGCCCGCGGGCACGTCGGCCCAGCCGAACTCCTGCCCGACCAGCCGCTCGTAGTCCTTGCCGGAGGCCCAGGAGATGAACTTCCACGCCTTGTCGGTGTTGCGGGACGCCTTCTGGATGCCCCACGCCCAGGTGTAGAGCCAGCCCGCGCTCTTCGTCTTCTCCACGGGCGCGGGCACGTAGCCGACCTTGCCCTTGACGGGCGAGTTGGACGCTTCGAGCGAGCCTGCGGCCGAGGTGGCGTCGTACCACATCGCGCTCTTGCTCTGCGTCATGGTGTTCAGGCACTCGGCGAACCCGGACTGTGCGGCGCCCGACTCGCCGTGCTTGCGCACCAGGTCCACGTAGAACTGGACGGCGTCCTTGAACGGCTTGGCGTTCAGTTGCGCCTTCCACTTGGTGTCGAACCAGGTGCCGCCGAAGGTGTTGACGACGGTCGTCAGCGGCGCGGCCAGCTCGCCCCAGCCGGGCAGTCCGCGCAGGCAGATGCCGCGCATGCCCGGCTTGGCGCCGTCCACCTTGGCCGCCAGGTCCCCGACCTGCTGCCAGGTGGGGTGCGCGGGCATCTTCAGGCCCTTCGCGGCGAAGATGTCCTTGCGGTACATCAGGAACGACGACTCGCCGTAGAACGGCTGCCCGTACGTCTTCTTGTCGTCGCCCTTGAGCGACTGCCGCATCGGGGGCAGTACGTCCGCCTGGTCGTAGGCGGTGTCCTTCCTCGCGTACGAGTCCATCTCGTGCAGCCAGCCGTTCTTGGCGTAGATGGGTATCTCGTAGTTGCTCAGGGTGGCGACGTCGTACTGGCCCGCCTGGTTGGCGAAGTCCTGGCTGATCTTGTCGCGTACGTCGTTCTCGGGCAGCACGGTGAAGTTCACCTTGATGCCGGTGTCCTTGGTGAAGTGCTTGGCGGTGAGCTTCTGCAACTCCACCATCTGGGGGTTGTTGACCATCAGCACGTTGAGGGAGTTGCCGCCGGAACCGGTCCCACCGGCTCCTGTCCAGCAGCCGGAGAGCAGGGGGGCGAGCAGGGCCCCGGCGGCTGCCATGGCGAGCGGAGCGCGCGGCCTGAATCGGCTCGGGGTTCGCATGGGTGCTCCTGGTAGGGCGGTGTGGAGGTGGGCGGGTGGGCGGGGTGGGGAACCGAACGGGACGGGATGGAACGGGGGAGGGGAGGCAGGAGGGGCGGTGGGGGGCGGAGTGGTGCGAGTGCGGGATGTGTGGGCGGGTTGCGTAGGGGCGGGGGATGCGGGACGTGCGGTGGACGGGGTGGGCTCAGACGCGGATGACCTGGGGGCCCTGGAGCGAGTAGCGGTGCGCCTCGGCGGAGGGCAGAAGACCGCTGGTGACGATGGCTTCCAGATCGCCGATCCGGGCGAACCGGCAGAAGCTGACGGCCCCGAACTTGGTGTGCACACCGGTGAACACCGTGCGCCTCGACGCCCTGATGGCCTGCGACTTGACCTCGGCGACGGCCGGGTCCGGGGTGGTCAGGCCGTGTTCGCGGGAGATGCCGTTGGCGCCGATGTAGGCGAGGTCGATCACGAAGCCGGAGAGCATCTGCGTCGTCCAGTGGTCGACGGTCGCGAGGGTCCCGTGCCGCACCCGGCCGCCGAGCAGCAGCACCGTGGTGCTCTCCGTCTCCGCGAGGACGCCCGCGGTCGCGAGCGAGGCGGTGACCACGGTGAGCGGGCGGTCCTTGGGCAGCGCCTGGGCGATCAACTGCGGGGTGAAGCCCTCGTCGATGAAGATCGTCTCGGCGTCCTGAAGGAACTCCACCGCGGCGGCGGCGATCCGGCGCTTCTCGGGCACCTGCATGGTGGTGCGGAACGCGAGCGTGGTCTCGAAGCCGGCGCTCTCCACCGGATAGGCGCCTCCGTGCGTGCGGCGCACCAGCCCGTGGTCCTCCAGGGCGCGCAGGTCGCGGCGTACGGTCTCCTTGGCCACGCCGAGTTCGGCGGCGAGCGCCGTGACCTCGACGGAGCCCGAGCGGCGGGCCGCGTGCACGATGCGCCGCTGGCGCTCCTCCGCGTTCATCTCCACCCGCCTCTCGAAACATCCATGCCCGTTCGGACTCGTGGGGATGTTTCTACCCCCGCCTGCCACGACCGACCAGGGGCACACCCCGCCCGTGTCTGCCCGTGATTGCCCGCTTCCGCTGGCATGGCCCCCTCAAGAACAGCGCACCAGGACCGGGCAGCCGGGACCCCCGGCCCGCTGACCGGGTTCCGGATGCCCGTTTGCTGCCCGCTTCCGTGAGACGGGGTCGGGCGGAGCGCCCGGGGCGGCCCCGGGCGGGCGGCGGACACCGCTTCCGTACGCGCCCGGACGCGGAGGGTGAGGGAGGGGGAGTCCCGGGCCCGCGGAAATACGGTGGCCTCCCCCGGCGTTCTCCCCTTACACTGGGTGGCACGTGGGGCTCCCACGTGCGGATTGACAACACCACATGGGGATGATCGGTTTCGACAGCGGCTGTCGAAGCAGGGGAAGCGAGCCGAGGAAGCGGCCATGATCTCGTTAACCACAGGCCGAAACCAATAATCGCCAATACCAAGCGCGATTCCTTCGCCCTCGCTGCCTAAGTAGCGACTTGCGAAGTGTCAGCCCGGGGCTGTTCCCGACCCGGATCCTGGCATCAGCTAGGGAACTCCACCTCTAGACCCGGTCACGGGGTGTAGAGGGAAAACTCACTGTGACTGAGCCCGTCGGAGACTTGTCCGCGTGATCTCCGGGGCCGAGAAAAGCGCAGCGGACTGCGCTCGGAGAAGCCCTGATTCCGCACCGTTGGACGCGGGTTCGATTCCCGCCATCTCCACCACCCCATGAAGCCCCCGACCTGCGAAGTTTCCAGCAGGCCGGGGGCTTTTCGCAGGTACGCGGGTCTTGAGCCGGCCCGGGGCCGTGTCCCGCGCGGGGCGCTGCCCGTTCAGTGCGGCTGCCCGTTCAGGCAAGCGGAACCGCCCGCGCCGTGCACCCGCGTCTGCCCGCGCTCCCTCGATCGGGTGAACCGCCCGGTCAGGACTGTGCAAACGAGACTGCGGGGGGCTGTCGCGGGTGGCGAACAGCCGGAATGCTGCTGTGACATGAGCAGATCACTGAGACCCAGGGGCGATTCCGCGGCGGCGAAGGCCCGGGGGTACGCGCCGAAGGACCGCAGGGGCAGGGGCAGTCGGCTGGCCCGCGGGCTGCTGGCCGCCGCGGCCGTCGCGACCATGGTGTGGGCGGCGCCCGCCGGTGCGGACTCCGCCGCCGGGGGCCTGCCGGACGCGCTGGACACCCTCCTCGCCGACCCCCGTATGGAGGGCGCCGCCGCGAGCGTCGTCGTCGCCGACGCGGACAGCGGCAAGGTGCTGTACGAGCACCGCGGCGGCGACCGCCTGCTGCCCGCCTCCAACACCAAGCTGCTGACCTCCACCGCAGCCATGGACGTCCTCGGCCCCGGCTACCGCTTCGGCACCGACGTGCTGGCCACCGGCAGGCGGCACGGCGCCACCCTCTCCGGCGACCTCTACCTGCGCGGCACCGGGGACCCCACCCTGCTCGCCGCCGACTACGACAAGCTGGCGGCCAAGGTCGCCGCGGCCGGCGTGCGCCGGGTCACCGGGCGGCTCGTCGCCGACGACACCTTCTTCGACGACCAGCGCCTCGGCCGCTCCTGGGCGGCCGACGACGAGTCCGCGTACTACTCGGCACAGATCTCGGCGCTCAGCGTGGCGCCCGACACCGACTACGACACCGGCACCGTGATCGTCCAGGCAGAGCCGGGCGCGCACCAGGGCGACCGGCCCCATGTCACGCTCACCCCGAAGACCGGCTACGTCCACCTCGACGTGCGCGCCACCACCGGGCCCGCCGACAGCGACGCGGACATCACCGTGGAGCGCGGCCACGGCACCAACGACATCGTCGTCGACGGCAGCGTCCCGGCAGGGGGCGACACCGCCAAGGAGTGGGTCTCCGTCTGGGACCCCACCGGCTACGCCGCCGCCGTCTTCAAGGACGCGCTCGCCGCGCACGGCGTACGGGTCGCGGGGGACACCCGGCTCGGGGCCGCCACCCCGAATGACGCCCGCCCCCTCGCCGGGCACCGCTCCATGACACTGTCCGACCTGCTCATCCCCTTCCTGAAACTGTCCAACAACATGCATGCCGAGATCCTCACCAAGGCCATGGGAGAGAAGACGGCGGGGCGCGGCACCTGGACGGACGGGCTCACCGCGGTCGACACGTATCTGAAGGGCCTCGGCGTGGACACCTCCCGGCTGCGGCAGGTCGACGGCTCCGGTCTCTCCCGGATGGACATGGTGCCCGCCGCCGTGTTCACCCAGGTCCTGACGGCGGCACGGCACGAGCCCTGGTACGACGACTGGTACCGGGGTCTTCCGGTGGCCTGCGACCCCGACCGCTTCACCGGCGGCTCGCTGCGCTCCCGGATGTGCGACACCCCCGCGGCGCTGAACGCACGCGGCAAGACCGGCTCGCTGACCGGGGCCTCCGCCCTGTCCGGCTATGTCACCGACGCGAGCGGCAGGGAACTGGCATACAGCATCCTGTTGAACAACTATCTGGCCGACTCGGTCGAGGACATCGAGGATGCCGTCGTGGTCACGCTGGCCTCGTCCACCCCCGACAAGACCGTCACCGTGAAGCCCACGACCCCGCACACCACCACCCGCGGCGGCGCCCCCGCCACGGCCGGGCCCCGCGGCCTTGAGTGCGACTGGCGCAAGCCCGCCCCCTGCTGACCCCGCCCCCGTCGGCGCGGCGCCCGTAACCGGCACGGCCGCTCGGCCTGTTCGGACTGCCCGGCCCGCCCGAGCCGCTTGTGCCACGGGCCCCGCGCCCGGCCCGGGCCCTTCGGCCCCGGGCGCGCGCACCGGGCCGGTGACCCCGGTGCAGTCGGGGTCACCGGCCCGGCTCTCTCACTCTCTCCATCGAGTGGGGCACGGGCACCGGGGCCCGTGGGCGGCGGACGGCCTGAGTCCGATCCGGCCGCCGTCACCCTTGCAACGTGCGGGGCGCCGCCGTGCGTTCCCCGTCACGCACGGTGATCTGTTCAGCCCGTGCCGCGTGGACCGGTGCTCGCGCGCACCGTCAGCCGCGGCGGCAGCAGCGTCGACACGGGCACCGGCGCCCCGCTGAGCTTCGCCATCAGCAGTTCCACCGCACGCGCCCCGACCTCGGCGGACGGGATCGCCACCGATGTCAGCGGGGTCCTCGCGGCCTCCGCCAGCTTGTCGGGACAGATCGCCACCACCGACAGGTCCCCGGGCACCGAGAGGCCGAGCTGCTCGAAGGCGTCCACCAGCGGTTCGAGCACGGCCTCGTTGTGGACGACGACACCGGTCAGCGCCGGGTGCTCGCGCAGCAGCCGCTCCGCGGTCCGCCGCGCCGCGGCCCCCGACGCCTCGCAGGGGTGGATCGACGAGGCGAGCCCGTGCCGGTCGGCCGCCGCGGTGAAGCCCCGCGCGACCCGCCGCGCGAACCCGGTCTGCCGTACGTACACCTCCGGCGGCGACCCGACCAGGGCCACACAGCGGTGCCCGAGCAGCGCCAACTGCTCCACGCACGCCTCGCCCGCCGCCCGGAAGTCCAGGTCGATGCAGGTCAGCCCGGCCGGCTCGGCGGGGAACCCGATCAGTACCGACGGCAGCGCCAGCGAGCGCAGCAGCGGCAGCCTGGGGTCGTGCAGTTGGACGTCCATCACGATCAGCGCGTCCACCAGCGCGGAGTCCGCCACCCTGCGCAGCCCGTCCTCGCCCTCCTCCTGGGTCAGCAGCAGCACGTCGTGGTCATGGCCCCTGGCGCCGGTCACCACGGACACCGCGAACTGCGTCACCACCGGCACGTGCATGCCCGTACGCAGCGGCACCACCAGCGCCACCACGTTCGACCTGCTGCTGGCCAGGGCGCGCGCCCCGGCGTGCGGGCGGTAGCCCAGCTCGCGGATGCTCGCCTCGATCCGCTGCCTGGTCTCCCGTGAGATCGAGCGCTTGCCGCTGAGGGCGTAGCTGACCGTGCTCGGGGAGACCCCGGCATGCCGCGCCACGTCTGTGATCTTGACCAAGGGAGGCTCCTGGGTGAGTCCCATGTGGGGTCGAATCGTTTCGATTGCAGATGTCGAAACGCTTCGATGCGGGAAGGTAAGGGGGTGACGTGAGCGCGTCAATCCCCGGGGCGCGGTTTCCTCACGGACCGCCGCCGCATCCGTCGTCCCACCGGCCCGACCGGCCTTCGGCCCCCGGTCATCCGATGTGTGTCGCGTCCGCGCCGAAGTGGCTCACATACCGCCGCTGCCAGAAGGTTTCGACCGCGCGAGGGGCGTAGTGGGCCCGTACGTAGGCGACGGCTTCGGAGCGCGGCACGCCGTCGAGGACGGCGATACAGGCGAGCGCGGTCCCGGTGCGGCCCTGCCCGCCACCGCAGGCGATCTCCACCCGCTCGGTCGCCGCGCGTTCCCACGCGTCGCCCAGCGCCGCGGCGGCGTCCGCGCGGTCGGAGGGCAGCCGGAAGTCGGGCCACCGCACCCAACGGGCCTCCCACGCCGTCTCCATGGGCCGCTTCCCCAGCAGATACACGCCATACGTCGGCGCGGCCCCCTCGGGCACCGGCCGTCGCAGCCCCCGCCCCCGCAACCGCCGCCCCGAGGGCAGACACAGCAGGCCGGGGGTGTCGTCGGGCCAGGGGGTCGTCATGGCGGGGAGGTTAACACCGGGTGGGGGCGGGGGCTGCCGCGGCAGTTCGGGGCGGTGCCTGCCGGGTTGCGGCCGGGCGCCGTGCGCGGTCGCGGTCGCGTTGCAGTTGCCGCCGGTAGCGGTGGTCGTCGATCTCCACGGTGGGGTGGGGGACGTGGCGCAGGCGGTGGCCGAGGGCGCGTTCGTCGGTGATGAGCGCGTCGGCCATACGGGAGCGGCCCGGCAGCGTGATCCCGCCCACGACGACTTCGGCGACCCACCGCGCCTGCGCCAGGACGACCGGCGCCCACGCGCCGCGCGGCCTGACGAAACCGACGAAGAACATCCGCTCGTGGCCGGGCATCACGATCCGCCGGAACAGCCGCATCGGCCCCACCATGAGGGGAGCCGCATCGGAGGGCAGGAACGGGAAGTCGGCGACGCGGTCGCCGCCGCACCGCGAGGGGACACCGGCGCCGCCCGCGCAGCCGTCGACACGTCCAGGCCTCTCCCGCCGCAGGCCGCTCGCCACCACCACATGGCTGAAGTGGCGCGCCCGGCCGCCGTCGAGGGTCACGGTGTACCCGGCACCGTCCGGCTCGACCAGACCGACGGTGGTACGGAACCGGATGGGCGGCGTCACTTGCCGGAGGGGCGGCGCCAATTCACCTGGGTACGGCTCCACCCCGCAGAGGTACGGCTCCACTTCACGGAGGCACGGCCCCACTTCAGGGAGGGGAGGCTCGACGTCACGGAGGTGGCCGTAACGTCCCAGGCGCGCGCCGGGTGCCGGAGCGCCGGGACCGCGCTCGTACACCTCGGACGCGACCCCGCGCGCTGCGAGCGCCCGCGCCGCCGCCAGCCCGCTCTCCCCGGCTCCGATCACACACACGCGCCGCGCCATGACGGTGCTCCTCCCGACGGTGCCTCACGCCTCAGGGTGGTCGGGCCCGCTTAAGAGCACCTGTACCGCCACTGAGCCCGCGGTCGGCGGGTGCAGAGGCCGTGGGGGGGGCGGCATGCGCGGGCGCGCGGCTGCTCGCAAGGGCGTGTGGTGCGGAGCCGGGGCGCATAAAGCGCGTGCCGCGCGGGGCGCGCGCTGCTAGCTTGCGCGCGTGGATCTCTTCTCGCGTTCCTGGACGGCACTGCGCACGGCGGTCGCCGAGACCCCCGACGAGGACTTCGGACGGCCCTCGGGGTGTACGGGCTGGCTGGTGCGCGACCTGGCCTGCCATCTGGTCATCGACGCCCAGGACGTACTGATCACCCTCGCGACGCCGATGGACGAGGAACCCACCCGCACCGCGCTGACCTACTGGCAGGTCGCCGCGGAGCCGCCGACAGGCGACGACCCCCTCGACGCGCTCACCGTCCGCCTCGCCGCGGCCTACGAGGACCCGGGGCTGCTCAAGTTCCACCTGGACGACGTGGGTTCGGCCGCGGGCCGCGCCGCCGCGCTCGCCGACCGCGGCCTGCGGGTGGGGACCCAGGACGAGGTGCTGACGGCCGGGGACTACCTTTCCGCGTACGTCCTCGAATGGACGCTGCACCACCTCGACCTGGTCGCCCACCTCCCAGGACGCGCGGGGCCGCCCGCCGAGTGCCTGGCGGAGGCGCGCCGGATGCTGGAGGACATCGCAGGGACACCGCTTCCCGCGGCACTCCCCGACGAGGACGCGCTCCGGCTCGGCACGGGACGCCGTACCCCCGACGGAGCCGGGCGGCCCGAACTGCCCGCGCGCTTCCCGCTGTTCCTGGGGTGAGCCACGGCCCGCCCGCCACCGGCGGGGCGGGCCGGGCCGCTGTCCTGAGTCAGCCTCTGCGCAGGAGCCCGAGGGTGAGCAGGAGCCCCATGTTGTCCGCGGCGCTCCACCACTCGTGGACACGGCCGTCCGTGTGGCGCAGGAGGTAGACGCCCTCGTTGGTGACGGGGGTGCCGGGCGCCGCCGTCGCGCCGGGCAGCCCGCCCCGGTAGGTGCCGGTGTAGGTCCAGGCGCCAGCGATCAGGTCGCCTTGGGCCACGGGCCCGGCCTGGCTGGTGTATTCAAGGCCCGTCATCGCGTGGATGGCGCCGATCATGGCGAGCGCCTTCTCCCGGTCGACGAGGGTGCTCGGGTCCAACTGCTCCGACAGCTTCGGGGAGTGCACCGTCACCCGCTCGGCGAGCAGTTCCGCGCCGAGCGCCGTGTTCCCGCTCCACAGCGCGAGCCAGCCGTCCCAGATCCGCTGGGCCTCGGCGGCCCCCGGCCCCGGGCGTCGTCGCCAGCCGCGCCGCGCCCCCGTGGCGCCGGGCCCGGGTCTCCGTCGGCGCAGATCCCAGGGCCTGCGGGTCACGACTGTCTCGGTCATGGTTCTTCCTCTTCTCGGAACGTCAGTGCACAGGAGCGGTACGGCGCACCGCACCCCACGGGGCGGGGCGGCACCGGCAGCCTCAACCGGGCCCCTCCGCAGGCGCGTTCGCCAGGACGCGGCCGGACCCGAAAAAACCCGAAAGGACCCGGAAGGACCCGGAAGGACACGGAGGGAGGGGACGGGACATGGGATATGAACGCGCTGCCGTGGCGGAAACCCGAACGGGCCCCAGCCCTGGGCTACCCCAGGCGCGGCCCGGTGGCCCCGGCGGACAGGGCGGGCCCCGCGGAACCGTCAAGCGGTGCGGGCCAGCGGACTAACGGCGGCGGGTTCCAGGCGCGGGCCCGGTGTTCGCTCGTGCGAGCGGAGTCCTCGCCCCGCGCGGGCGCCGTGGACCGTGCCGCGCGCGGGCGGGCACAAGCGTGCGCACTCCGCTGTGGCGCGCCCTCGGCCCGGCGCTCGCGCCGACGTGCGCACGCCCTTGCTCCGACGCCCTGGGACATACGGTTCTCCCCTCGACCGTCCGGCCTCCCCTAGGCCGTGTCGTTTGGATCTTCGCGGGGGGTGCGACGCCAGCTACGGCACCTCGCCGCGTTGTCGGAACGTCCACGTACGCCCAGTACGAGGACGATCCTCCGCCTTGCGATGCACCGCATCTGACGCCGCACCCTGGTCCACGAAGATCCAAACGACACGACCTAGACCGGTTCCGGGCGTGCGCCAGCGTGCGGGAGATGGCTTAAGTTCGCCTAGTACGGGGGAGTTTGCGAAGGTCAGCGTCGGGGAATCCCGAATTCCGGCCATGGCGGATACCGTTTCGCCCATGACGAATATCGACCAGTTGCTCGCGGTTTACGATGCCCAACTGCGGCAGAGACCGTCCGCCCCTGCTCCGGGTGTGCGCCATGAACAGGACGGCCCGCTGCTGAGGATCACCGGTCAGCGCCGCGGTTTCGTGGACGCCCCGCGCGACGTGGGCGTACGGGGCGCGGAACTCGACGCGCTGATCGCCCGCCAGACCGCCCACTTCGGCGCGCGCGGCGAGGCGGTGGAGTGGAAGACCCGGGGGCACGACCTGCCGGAGGACCTGCCGGAGCGACTGGCCGCCGCCGGTTTCGTACCGGAGGAGCGCGAGACGGTGCTGATCGGCGAGGTCGAGCGGCTGGCCGCGCACCCCGTGCTGCCGGAGGGCGTGGATCTGCGCGAGGTCGCGTCCGACGCGGACATGCGGCGGATCGCCGCCATGGAGTCGGCGGTGTGGGACGACGACTGGAGCTGGCTCGCCGACGACCTCATCGGGCGCAGGGCCGCCGCCCCCGACGACGTCGTGGTGCTGGTCGCCGAGGCGGGCGGCGAGGTGGTGTGCGCGGCCTGGCTGGAGTTCAGGCCGGGCACCGAATTCGGGCTGCTCTGGGGCGGCTCCACGCTGGCCGAGTGGCGCGGCAGGGGCATCTACCGCGCCCTGGTGTCCGCACGGGCGAACCTCGCCGCGGCGCGCGGCGCCCGCTACCTCCAGGTCGACGCCTCACCCGACAGCGCGCCCATCCTCCGCCGCCTCGGCCTCCACGAGGTGACCACCACGACGCCGTACGTGTGGTCGCCGGGGGGTCAGGTGGCGGCCCAGACGTGACAGTCGCCGCCGCTTTCGGGGGAGATCAGGGCGCCGAGGGAGTAGCGGTGACCTGACGAGTGGCGTACGTACCAGGCATCTCCGGAGGTGGGACGCCAGCCCGCCTCGCTCGCGCCGGCAGACACGAGCCCACCGCTCATGTCATGCCGAGTCGCCTTTTTGAACGAGTTCGTGGTGATGAAGTCTGTTGCGGATGCGCACCGTATGCGAAATTCCATCAGGAGTGGATAGCCCTCGGTCTGGTTGTTGGCCGAGTAGCGGACGTCCCTGGCCTTGCGGGGGAGTGTCACCTGGTGGTCCTTCAAGGCCGTTTCCAGGCTGACGTTTGTGTCGGTGTCCTCGTACTGGTGGGGGAACCGGTCGTCACCGCAGCCGCTCGCCAGCAGGGCCAGACAGCAGACGCCCAGTAGCGCCCGGCCGATCCTCGCGTCACTCATGCGCGCCCGCTCAGCCGATGTGGAAGGTCTCGTGCCCGATGACGTCGTAGTCACGGGCCATCCCGGTGGTGTGCAGATGCGCCAGATCGTTCTGCTTGATGTCGAAGACGCCGGACGTCAGGCTTCCCATCCATCCCTCGGGCCCCAGGTCGTCGCGATGCTTGCCGCCCGCCGGATTGCCCCAGTTGTAGCGCTTGTACACGTCGACGGTCACCTCGCCGGTCAACTTCTCCCCCTCAGCCGTGGTATCGCCGCGGACGCGGTACTGGTAGCCGTTCAGCGTGTGGAACCAGTCCTGCACGTTCTCACGGTCGCCGCCCCCGGGGAGACGGAGTTCGTCGTGCACACTCCCTGACTTCCAGCCGCTGTCGAACTTTCCGGGGCGCAACTCATCCTGGACCGCGGACCGGAACGACTCCAGATCCCCCATCATCTCCGTCGGCCGCACCCGCATCGGTTCCCCGGTGTTGTCCAGCCAGTGCGTCAGGAACTCCGCCGAGCGCTTGTTGCCCGCCAGGGCCATGTACGTGTCGGCGAGCGACCAGGTCTCGCGGAAGACCCACTTGTCGTGCTCGCCCGGCTCCGCGCTCGCCCACGCCGCCCGGTACCTGTCGTCCGACGCCTCCGGAGGGTACTGGAAGGCCGCCGGGTCGATCTCGGCGTCTTTGAGGGAGTCATAGGTCTTGTGTCCCGCGTTGTACGGGTCTCTGCCGTGTACGCGTCCCAGGGCGAAGGCGACGACCTGGTCGAGGGTCTCCGCCTCCAGCAGGCAGGAACTGATCTGGTCGGCGTAGTGCTTGAGGTCCCGCTCGGTGGCGGCGTCCTCGTTCACCGGCTCGCCGGGGGCGGTGCGTGCGGAGACCGTGACCGTGTCGGCCGCCTCGTCCGTCACGACGTACGACCTGTCCTCCGCCTCCGCCACCAGGCCGATCAACTTCTTCTGGATTCTGACCAGTTCGCGATGAGCGTCGTCAAGTAGATGGTGAATACTGTCCGCTTCTGCGGAGAGATCGGCAATTTCCTTGGCGGTCTTGTTCACGAAACCGCGGGTAACCCCCGCGTTCACGCCCTCCCAGCGCGCCGAGTCCGATTTCGCCTTCAGGCCGTTCTCGGCGCTGCCCTTCAACTTCCGTAAGTCGTCCGCCACTTTCTTCCAGTCGGCCACCGCGCTGTCCAGCTTTCCGAGGTCGACCTCCCGGAGGTCGCGGTATCGCAGCGTCATGGGCTCATTCTTCCGTTCCGCCGCGGTCGCCGGAAGGGGCTTCCACGGCGGAACGGAAGACGTCGACCGTCCCCCTGTGCGAACCGTCCGTTCACGCGAGCGAACGCTTCCAGCGATGATCATCGAGGGCGCCGTCCTCCACACCGCCCTCACGGGTCACTCACATGATCTTTCAGTCAGACGGTCGACAGAACCGTCATATACCCATTTCGAGCGAACTGCGGACGTCACGCACCGGGGGCCGTAGGCGGTCCCCGAGGGGTGGCTCCGGGGCGGCGGGACATGGCGGAGAATCGTAATTACGTACTGGCAGGGGTGGGTTATCCGGCCAGGCGCGCCGACCGCCGCGCGCGACGTACCGTCCTGGAGCCCCCGACTCCGCATCGCTGGTGTGGCACACGGTCCTGAAGGATCTGTGGATTATCCCGCGACGCCGTTCCGTAGCGGAGATCGGCGCGGAAGAAGGCCGGGTTCAGGGGCATACCGCTGGCCGAATTTCGGCCACGGAAGTCGGGCCCGTGAGGACCACGGACTGGCACGGGAGAGCAGTTACCACCGGCGTGCGCTACATTCTTGGTCCGGGTGCGATGTGGTAAGGGGGGCGTTCGGACCGGGTGGGGGCCCGGTTCAAGGCCGCACCTCGCACGAAAAGACGCATCCGGTTTTTTTCTTGTGGGGGGATGTGCGCAGGCATGGAACAATGGCGAGAAGACGCCCAACCGGGGGTCACGCATGACCCGAACGAGGTAACCGTCCAGATGGACGGCCTCGGCCGGGATCTCGACGAGTTGCGCTCCCGTGGCGGCGGCGAGCCCGAGGGCTCCGACGGGCCCGTGTTCGTCGACGAGTCGGGCCGCCGAGGACGGCACTTCCGCATGGTCGGCGCCGTCGTCGGCCTGATATGCGCGGTCTACGCCGTGGTCATCGTGGCCACACTGGTCTCGGGCAACTCCAACGCCCCCTGGCTGCCCAGCCTGGGCCCGGAAGCGGGCAAGCCTGCCGGTTCCGTGGACACCTCGCCGGTGCCCTCCCGTACCGAGAGCGCCGCCCCTTCCGGCGCGGGCTCCGCCTCCGTCACACCGTCGGGCACCACGGGCACCGCACCGTCCACCGGCGGCGAGTCCCCGTCCCCCGACCCGACGCACTCCGCGAGCGGCACCCCGGGCGGGCAGTCCACGAAGCCGGACAAGCCGGGCGGCGGCAAGAGCGACCCCGCCGACTCCCCCTCCCACCCGGGCGGCGGCGACTCCTCGGGCAGGCCCGACTCGCCCGGCCCCGACCAGAGCGACGAGCCCGGTGGCGGCGACACCACGCCCGCCGACCCGCCCGCCAGCCCGCCCGAGGGCGGCGAGCAGCCGGCCGGCGCTCGGGAGGCCCGGGTCCGATGACACCCCGCACCACCCACGGCCGGACGGCCCCCCGCAGCAGGGTCGCCAGGCAGCGCTCCGCCGCGCCCCGGGGGCGGGCGGCGCGCGGTCCCCGCAAGAGACGCCTGCCCATGCGCTACCTGCTGCCTTCGCTGCTGCTCGCGGCGATCATGGCGATGCTCATGCTGCGCGGCTATGTGCACAGCGAGATCCTCGCGGACCACCGGGTCGCCAAGCCCGCCGACTACGACAAGGTGCCGCACCGCATCCTCGACGGCGGCCCCGTCATCCAGGGCACCGACGGCAAGATCAACACCGTCCGTATCCCGCACCGGAAGATCGTGCTCACCTTCGATGACGGTCCGGACCCCACCTGGACACCGAAGGTGCTCGACGTGCTCAAGAAACACCATGCGCACGCCGTGTTCTTCGTCACGGGCACCATGACGTCCCGCTACCCGGAACTCGTCAAGCGGATGGTGGACGAGGGCCACGAGGTCGGCGTGCACACCTTCAACCACCCCGACCTCGCCTTCCAGTCCAGGAGCCGTATCAACTGGGAGCTGTCCCAGACCCAGCTCGCCATCGCGGGCGCCGCCGGGGTGCGCACCTCGCTGTTCAGGCCGCCGTACTCCTCCTTCGCGGACGCCTTCGACAACAAGTCCTGGCCGCCCACCGAGTACGTGGCGAGCCTCGGCTACGTGACCGTGGTCAACAACCGCGACAGCGAGGACTGGCGGCGCCCCGGCGTCCCCGAGATCATCCGCCGCGCCACCCCGCACGACGGCAGGGGCGCCGTCGTCCTCATGCACGACTCGGGCGGCAACCGCGCCCAGACCGTGGCCGCCCTCGACAGGTACCTGCCGGCGATGCAGCACGAGGGCTACACCTTCGACAACCTCACCGACGCGCTCGGCAAGCCGAGCGCGCTCACCCCCGTCAGGGGCCTCGACCTGTGGAAGGGCAGGGCCTGGGTGCTGCTCGTCGCCCTCGCCGACCACACCGCGGACGTGCTCGTGGTCTGCCTCGCCGTCATCGGCGTCCTGGTCATCGCCCGGTTCGTCATGATGCTGGTGCTCTCCGGCTCGCACGCGCGCCGCGTGCGCCGAAGACGGTTCAGCTGGGGGCCGCCGGTCACAGAACCGGTGTCGGTGCTCGTGCCCGCGTTCAACGAGGCCAAGTGCATCGAGAACACCGTCCGCTCCCTGATGGGCAGCGACCACCCCGTCGAGGTCATCGTCATCGACGACGGCTCCACCGACGGCACCGCCCGCATCGTCGAGGACATGCGGCTGCCGAACGTGCGCGTGGTGCGCCAGCACAACGCGGGCAAGGCCGCCGCCCTCAACCGGGGCCTCGCCAACGCCCGCTACGACCTCGTCGTCATGATGGACGGCGACACCGTCTTCGAGCCGTCCACCGTCCGCGAACTCGTCCAGCCCTTCGGCGACCCGGCCGTCGGCGCCGTCGCGGGCAACGCCAAGGTCGGCAACAAGGACTCCCTCATCGGGGCCTGGCAGCACATCGAGTACGTCATCGGCTTCAACCTCGACCGCAGGATGTACGACGTCCTGCGCTGCATGCCGACCATCCCGGGCGCCGTCGGCGCGTTCCGCCGCTCCGCGCTGGAGCCCATCGGCGGCATGAGCGACGACACCCTCGCCGAGGACACCGACGTCACCATGGCGCTGCACCGCGCGGGCTGGCGCGTCGTCTACGCGGAGAACGCCCGCGCCTGGACCGAGGCCCCGGAGACCGTGCAGCAGCTCTGGTCCCAGCGCTACCGCTGGTCGTACGGCACCATGCAGGCGATATGGAAGCACCGGGGCGCCGTCCTCGACCGGGGGCCCTCGGGCCGCTTCGGGCGGGTCGGGCTGCCGTTCGTCTCCCTGTTCATGGTCCTGGCGCCGCTGCTCGCGCCGCTCATCGACCTCTTCTTCGTGTACGGCCTGGTCTTCGGGCCCACCGGCAGGACCCTCATGGCGTGGCTCGGCATCCTGCTGTTCCAGGCCGTCTGCGCCGCGTACGCGTTCCGGCTCGACCGCGAGCCCATGCACCATCTGATCTCGCTGCCGCTCCAGCAGATCATGTACCGGCAGCTCATGTACGTGGTCCTGCTCCAGTCCTGGATCACCGCCCTCACCGGCGGCCGGCTGCGCTGGCAGAAGCTCCGCCGCACCGGTGTCGTGGAGGCACCGGGCGTCATCCCCGCGCCCCGCAGGCGCGCCAACGATCGGAGGCCCGTCGGATGACGCCGCACACCCCGGAGGCGGACGGCGCGGGCGAGGGGGCGGCCGCGCCCGCGAGACCGGGCCGTGACAGGTACCTCGACCTGCTCCGCTCCGTCGCGCTCGTCCGCGTCGTCGTCTACCACCTCTTCGGATGGGCCTGGCTGTCCATCCTCTTCCCCTCCATGGGCGTCATGTTCGCGCTCGCCGGATCGCTGATGGCGCGCTCGCTGAGCAGGCCCGCGCTCGGCGTGATCAAGGGCCGGATGCGCAGGCTGCTGCCGCCGATGTGGCTCTTCGGCGCCGTGGTGCTGGTGCTGCTCTTCCTCCAGCACTGGGACCCCACCGCGGAGGAGGGGCCCACCTGGGGCCGGCTCAAGCTCCTCAACTACCTGGTCCCCGTGGGGGCGCCGCCGTACCCCGACGAGATCGCCTCCCCGGGCGGCCTCTTCGACACCACCTGGGCCGACCAGGCCGCGGGCCCCCTCTGGTACATCCGCGCCTACCTGTGGTTCGTCATCGCGACCCCGCTGCTGCTGCGCGCCTTCCGCCGCTTCCCGCTGGCCACCGTGCTCGCGCCGATGGCCGTCACCGCCGTCGTCACCACCGGCCTCGTCGACATCCCCGGTGAGACGGGGCGCGCGCTCACCGACTTCATGACGTACGGCTCCTGCTGGATGCTCGGCGTCGCACACCAGGAGGGCGCCCTGCGGAAGGTGCCCCGCTACATGGCGGTGTCCTGCGCCTCGCTGATCATGGTGTTCGGGATCTGGTGGGCCCACGGGCACCTCACGGAGGAGGGCTGGGACCTGGGCGACATCCCGCTCGCCCAGGCCGCCTGGTCCTTCGGCTTCGTGCTGATCCTGCTCCAGTACTCCCCGTCCTGGCGCCGGCTGCCCGGCAGACTCGCCGCGTTCGACAAGCTGGTCACGCTCTCCAACAACCGCGCCGTGACCATCTACCTCTGGCACAACGCCCTGATCATGCTCACCGTGCCGCTGATCGACCAGGCGTGGAAGCTGCCGTTCATGGACGACCGCTGGGGCAACGCCCTGGACAAGACGTACACGCTGTGGATGTTCGTCCTGGTGTGGCCGATGATCGCGGTGGCCGTCGCGGCCCTCGGCTGGGTGGAGGACCTGGCGGCCGGGCGGCGGCCGCGGCTGTGGCCCGACGGGGCGCGCAGGCGCGACCGCGCAAGGCCCCCCGCGCCGCCCGCGCCCGGCACCGACGGAGGCGCCCGCGACGGCGGCGCGCACCGGGCGCCCGGCGGCCACGCCAGGCGCGCACCCGCCTGACCGCGCGCCACCGCGTGAACGCCTGACCGCACGCCCGCGTGCGCCGCGCACCTCGCACCAGCCGCCGCACGCCCCCGCACCTCACCTCGCCCGCACGCCCCCGGTGAGCGCAACGTTCGCCGGGCCGCCCCCGTCCGCCACAGCCCCGAAACGCCCCGTGCCTAGCGTCGCCCCGACGACGGACCGACGACGGACGAAGGGGCGTGGCATGACGGCATCCAGCGCGCGACGAGAGGCCGGGGCGAAGGCGCCGCACACCGCGGCGCCAGGCGGCCGGGGCCGCTGGATCGACGAGTGGGACCCGGAGGACCCCGGCTTCTGGGCCCGCACCGGGGCCCGCGTCGCCCGCCGCAACCTGCTGTTCTCGGTGCTCAGCGAGCACATCGGGTTCTCGGTGTGGACGCTGTGGTCGGTGCTCGTGCTCTTCATGGGGCCCGAGTACGGCGTCGACCCCGCGGGCAAGTTCGCGCTGGCCTCGGTGGCCACCCTCGTCGGCGGTGTGGTCCGCGTCCCCTACACCTTCGCCGTCGCCCGCTTCGGCGGCCGGAACTGGACGGTCGTCTCCGCGGGCCTGCTGCTGCTCCCCACCGCCGCCGCGCTCGCGGCGATGCGTCCTGGCACCCCGTACGGCGTCCTCCTGCTGTGCGCGGCGCTCAGCGGGCTCGGCGGCGGCAACTTCGCCTCCTCCATGGCCAACATCAACGCGTTCTTCCCCCAGCACCGCAAGGGCTGGGCGCTCGGCGTCAACGCGGGCGGCGGCAACATAGGCGTCCCCGTCGTCCAGCTCCTCGCGCTCGCCGTCATCGGCGCCGGGGGCGGCCCCCGGCTGCTGCTCGCGCTCTACCTGCCGCTGATCGTGCTCGCCGCCGTCCTGGCCGCACGCCGCATGGACAACCTCACCGGCGTGCGCGGCGACACCCGCGCCGTCCGGCAGGCCGCGCGCGACCCGCACACCTGGACCATGGCGTTCCTCTACGTCGGCACCTTCGGCTCCTTCATCGGCTACAGCTTCGCCTTCGGACTCGTCCTCCAGACCCAGTTCGGCCGCACCCCGCTCCAGGCCGCGGCCGTCACCTTCCTCGGGCCGCTGCTCGGCTCCCTCGCGCGCCCCGTCGGCGGCAGGCTCGCCGACCGGTACGGCGGCGCCCGTGTCACCCAGGCCAACTTCACCGCCATGGCCGCCGCCACGGCCCTCGTCGCCCTCGCCTCCGTACGGGCGTCGCTGCCGCTGTTCACCGCCGCGTTCATCGCGCTCTTCCTGCTCAGCGGGCTCGGCAACGGCTCCACGTACAAGATGATCCCGGCCGTCTTCGGCGCCGAGGCGGAGAGCCGCGGCCTCGACGGCGAGGCGGCGGCGGCCTGGACGCGCCGGATGTCAGGCGCCGCGATGGGGCTGACCGGCGCCGTCGGCGCGCTCGGCGGGCTCGGCGTCAACCTCGCCCTGCGCCAGTCCTACGACACCGCGGGCACCGGCACCGCGGCCTTCCTCGGCTTCCTCGTCTTCTACGCTGCCTGTTACGGAGTCACCCGGGCCGTATACCTGCGGGGCGCACCCGCGCGCCGTGCGCGCCCGGTGCCGTCGGGCACAACCACCGCCCCGCGGCAGCACGGGTAACACGGCGGACATCGCGGCGAACCGAGCCCGACACGTGCCCGGGCGAGGCTCTTCGGCACAACCCCTCGGGACGTGGGATCGGCGGTCATGGACGAGCAGCAGACGGGGCCGCTCAGCGGCTACACGGTAGGAGTCACCGCGGCGCGCCGCGCCGAGGAGTTGGCGGCGCTGCTCACCAGGCGCGGCGCCGCCGTGCAGCAGGCGCCCGCGCTGCGGATCGTGCCGCTCGCGGACGACACGGAACTCCTCGCCGCCACCGAGGGGCTGATCAGCCGGCCCCCCGACGTGGTGGTCGCCACCACCGCCATCGGCTTCCGCGGCTGGATCGAGGCCGCCGACGGCTGGGGGCTCGGCGAGCCGCTCCTCGACCGGCTGCGCGCGGCGGAACTCCTCGCCAGGGGCCCCAAGGTGAAGGGCGCCGTGCGGGCTCTCGGGCTCAGCGAGACCTGGTCGCCCGGCTCCGAGTCGATGGCGGAGGTGCTCGACCGGCTGCTCGCCGAGGTCGCCGGGGCGGGCACCGCGCCCCGGATCGCGGTCCAACTGCACGGCGAGCCGCTGCCCGGCTTCGTGGACGCGCTGCGCGACGCGGGCGCCGACGTCGTCGGGGTGCCGGTGTACCGGTGGATGCCGCCCGAGGACATCGGGCCCGTCGACCGGCTCCTCGACGCGGTCGCCGCGCGCGCCGTGGACGCGCTCGCCTTCACCAGCGCGCCCGCCGCCGCCTCGCTGCTGCGCCGCGCCGAGGAGCGCCGCATGCTGCCGGGACTGCTCGGCGCCCTGGAGCACGACGTGCTCGCCGCCTGCGTGGGCCCCGTCACGGCCCAGCCGCTCCAGGCGCACGGGGTGCACACCGTACAGCCCGACCGCTTCCGGCTCGGCCCGCTGGTGCAACTGGTCTGCCGGGAGCTGCCCGCCCGTGCCCCCGTGCTGCCGGTCGCGGGACACCGTCTGGAGATCCGCGGGCACGCGGCCCTCGTCGACGACGCCCTCAGGCCCGTGCCGCCCGCGGGCATGGCGCTGCTGCGGGCGCTCGCGCGCCGCCCCGGGTGGGTCGTCTCCCGGGCCGACCTGCTGCGGGCGCTGCCCGGCTCGGGCCGCGACGAACACGCCGTGGAGACCGCGATGGCCCGCCTCCGCGCAGGACTCGGCGCCCCGAAGCTGGTCCAGACGGTGGTGAAGCGCGGCTACCGGCTGGCCTTCGACCCCTCGGCAGGGGACAAGTACGGGGCGTAAAGGGACGCGTGCGTACGGGGGACGGGGCGCGGGCGCGCACGTCAGGCCACCGCCGGGCCCGGTGCGGACCGCTCCGTCCGGCCACGGCCGTCCCCGCCCCGGGGGCGCCCTCCCCGCGCACCGCGCGGCCCCGCTTTGCGAACACCGGGTTCCGGGCGGGGCCCGACGCGGGCACTGTAGGGGGGAGGGCACAACCACCGGACCCCCGCAAGGCGGTGACAGGCTCATGGCAAGCAGCCCCGGCACGGCAGCGGCCCGCGAACCCCGATTCGACTCCGGGCGGATCTGTCTCGACCTGCTCGCCACCACCCATCCCTGCGAGCACCTCGACTCGCTGCCCCGGCTGCTCGCCTGGTGCGCGGCCGAGGGACTGCTGCCGCCCGGCAGTACGCCGCCCGCCGCGGGGCCGCACTGGACCGCCGCCTTCCACGAGCTGCGCGGCTGCGTCGGGAGCCTGGTAGTCGCCGAGCTGGAGGGCCGGGCCCCGCGGCCCACCGCGGCACTCGCCCGCGTCAACGACCTGGCCAGCAAGGCGCCCCCGGTGCCCCGTGCGGTGCCGGGCGCCGACGGCCGCCTGGTGCGGACCCTGCTCGGGGAGCCCGGCTGCGACGCCCTGCTCTCCCTTCTCGCGCGCGACACCGTCGACCTGCTCACCGACCCGGTCGCGCGCGGCAGGCTGCGCCGCTGCGCCGGGGACAACTGCCCGCTGATCTATCTGGACACCTCCCGCGGCCACCGCCGCAGATGGTGTTCGAGCGAGTCCTGCGGCAACCGCGAGCGGGTGGCCCGCCACCGCCGCCGCGCCGCCAGGGAGGCCGCCGTGGGCCCCGTCTGACGCCGGGCCTGCCCGGCGCCCTCGGCCCGCGCCCCGGTCCCGCCCCCGGCACCCCGCGCACCTGCCTCCGCCGGATTCCCCGTAGAGTTGTTGAACGCTCAGCAATTACCGTACGTACCCCTGGGGGCCAGCCGACGAGGCGAACCCGGAGGTACGCGTGCGCGAGGAATCCGCCGTGGCCGATGAACGCCCGGCGAGGGCTCGCGTCAGCGCCTCGCCGCCGGAACCCGACGAGGAGCTGATGCGGGCCCTCTACCGGGAACACGCCAGACCGCTGCACGCGTATGTGCTGCGGCTCGTCGCGGGCGACCGCCAGCGCGCCGAGGACATCGTCCAGGAGACCCTGATCAGGGCCTGGAAGAACGCCGCGGCACTGGCCGGTGCCACCGGCTCCGTGCGCCCCTGGCTGGTCACGGTCGCCCGCCGCATCGTCATCGACGGCCACCGCAGCAGGCTCGCCAGACCCCAGGAGGTCGACCCGGCCCCGCTTGAGGTGATCCCCGCGGAGGACGAGATCGACAGGGCGCTCTGGCTGATGACGCTCTCCGACGCGCTCGGCGACCTCACCCCGGCCCACCGCCAGGTGCTCGTGGAGACATACTTCAAGGGCCGTACGGTCAACGAGGCGGCCGAGAAACTCGGGATACCGAGCGGCACCGTCCGCTCCCGCGTCTTCTACGCCCTGCGCTCCATGAAACTCGCACTCGAAGAACGGGGGGTGACCTCATGAGCACGGACGAGCAGCGGGGCACCCCGGGCCCAGGGGGCGCCGCCGCGCCCGGCTCGGTGCACGAGACCGTCGGCGCCTACGCCCTCGGCATCCTCGACGACGCCGAGGCCACCGCCTTCGAGGAGCACCTCGCGGACTGCGACCGCTGCGCGCGCGACCTCGACGACCTCGTCGGCGTCACCCCCATGCTGGCCGCACTCGCGGGCCTGCCGGACGCCCCAGGCCAGGACACCGCACCCGGCGCCGCCCGGGGAACCGCCTCCGCGGCCCCGGGGACCGCCGCCCCCGCGCCCCCCTCCACGCCCCGAGCCACACCCGAGCCCAAGTCCGCGGCCGCCTCCGTGCCCGCCGTGCCGTACGAGCCGGAACCGGGCCCCGGGCTCTCCGAGAAGCTGTTCGGGCAGGTCGCGGCCCGCCGCGCCAGGCGCCGCAGGCGCACCATGGCGCTGGTGGCCGCCTCGGCCGCGCTGATCATCGGCGGCCCGACCGCCGTCGTGGCCATCACCGACGGCCGCCGGGGCGCGGCCCACACCGCCATGCCGAGCGAGCACGCGCAACTGCGCGCCATGCCGCAGACCCTGCGGGCCACCGACTCCGCCACCAAGGTCAGCGCGACCCTCGGCCTCGACCGCAAGGCGTGGGGCACCCACGCGATGCTGGAGCTGACCAACGTGCACGGGCCCCTGCGGTGCACCCTGGTCGCCTACGCCAAGGACGGCGCCCGCGAGACCCTCGCCTCCTGGGCGGTGCCCAAGTGGGGCTACGGCATCGCCAACAGTACGTACGCGTCCGCGAAGTACCCCCTGTACGTGCACGGGGGCGCGTCACTGCCGCCCAACGACATCGACCACTTCGAGGTACGCACCTTCGACGGAAAGCGCCTGGTCTCCCTGCACTCCTGAGCGGGTGCGGCGTGGGCACCGGAGCGTTCCGGTACCCACGCCGGGATGTTCCGGGGCGCGGCATCGCGTACGGTGGACGGCTGTTCCGTAGGGCAGAAAGGGACCTCGTGGCCGCGCAGGACGCCAGCTACGCCAGAAACGCCGGACACCGGGGGAGGGCCGCGGACATCGCGGGCATCGGCGACACCGCGCACGCCGCGCACGCCGCGGCGGCCGGCACCCCCGAGTCCGTCCGGGACCGGGAGACCGGCGAGGAGCAGCGCCACCTCGACCTGGTCTACCGGCGCCTTGAGGAGAAGATCGACGAGGCGGAGTTCCTGATGCGGGACGCGGCCGCGCGCGGCCAGGTCGGCACCCCGGGGGCGCTCGCCGAGCGGGACGCGCAGGTCTTCCGCGCGGGGCTGCACCTGAGCCGCCTGAACAACGAGTTCGAGGACTTCCTCTTCGGCCGCGTCGACCTGCTCGCGGGCCGGGACGGCGAGAAGGGCCCGGACGGCGCCTACACGGCCGTCGAGCCCGCGGAGGGCGCCGTGCGCACCGACCCCGACGGCCGCGCCCGCGCCGACATCGCCGAGACCCTGCACATCGGCCGCATCGGCGTCCTGGACTCCGACTACAGCCCGCTGGTCGTCGACTGGCGCGCCCCCGCCGCGGCCCCCTTCTACCGCGCGACCCCGGTCGACCCGGGCCGGGTGGTACGGCGCCGTGTCATCCGCTCCAAGGGGCGCAGGGTGCTCGGCGTCGAGGACGACCTGATGCGGCCCGAGCTGACCGCCAGCCTGGACGGCCGTGAGCTGGCCGTCGTCGGGGACGGCGCGCTGATGGCGGCGCTCGGCCGGGCGCGCGGGCGCACCATGCACGACATCGTCGCGTCCATCCAGGCCGAGCAGGACCGGGTGATCAGGGCGCCCGCCGCCTCCGTCACCCTCGTCGAGGGCGGCCCGGGCACCGGCAAGACCGCCGTCGCGCTGCACCGCGCCGCCTATCTGCTCTACCAGGACAGGCGCCGGTACGCGGGCGGCATCCTGATCGTCTCGCCGACCCCGCTGCTCGTCGCGTACACCGAGGGCGTGCTGCCGTCGCTGGGGGAGGAGGGCCAGGTCGCGATCCGCGCGATCGGGTCGCTCTACGAGGGAACAGCGGGCACAGCAGGCACCCCCGCCCGCGCAGGCGGCGCCCCCGCCGCGACCGGCTACGACCCGCCCGCGGTGGCCAGGGTCAAGGGCTCCGCGCGGATGGTGAAGGTGCTGCGCAGGGCCGCGCGCGGCGCGCTGGAGCGGCCGGGCAGGCCGGAGCTGCTGCGGGTGGTCGCGTTCGGCCGCAGGATCGAGCTGGCGGCGGCCGACCTCGCCGGGGTGCGGCGCACCGTGCTCGGCGGCACCGCCCCGGTGAACCTGCTGCGCCCGCGCGCCCGCCGGCTCCTCCTCGACGCGCTGTGGGAGCGCTCGGGCGCCGCGTCCCGGCACGACGACCCCCAGCTCGCCGCGGAACTGCGCTCCTCCTTCGACGAGGACGTCGCGGCGGAGGACGGCTTCGCCGAGTTCCTCGACGCCTGGTGGCCCGAGCTGACCCCGTACGACGTGCTCGCGGCGATGGCGGACGAGCGCAGGCTCGGCCGCTGGGCGCGCCGGGTGCTCACCCCGGGCGAGTCCCGCGCGCTGGCGCGCTCGCTGCGCGGCGGCGCGCCCTCCGCCTCCTCCGCCCCCTCCGTGCACGACGTGGCGCTGCTCGACGAACTGCACGCGATCCTGGGCGCCCCCGCGCGCCCCGCGCCGCGCCGCGAGGCGGACCCGCTCGACCAGCTCACCGGCCTTGAGGAGCTGATGCCGGTGCGCGAGGAGAGCCGCAGGGAGCGCTCCGAGCGGCTGGCGCGCGAGCGCACCGAGTACGCGCACGTGATCGTGGACGAGGCGCAGGACCTCACCCCGATGCAGTGGCGGATGGTGGGCCGCAGGGGGCGCCGCGCCACCTGGACCGTGGTCGGCGACCCCGCGCAGTCCTCGTGGCCCGACGCCGAGGAGGCGGCCGAGGCCCGCGAGGAGGCCCTGGGCAGCAGGCCGCGCCGCCGCTTCACGCTCACCGTGAACTACCGCAACCCGGCCGAGATCGCCGACCTCGCCGCCCAGGTGCTGGCCCGCGCCATGCCGGGCGCCGAGTCCCCGAAGGCGGTCCGCAGCACGGGCCTGCGGCCCCGCTTCCGCGCGGTGGACACGGCGCGGGGCGACGCGGTGGGGGCCGCGGTGCGCGAGGAGGCGGTGGCGCTGCTGGCGTCCGTGGACGGCACCGTCGGGGTGATCGTCCCCATGGAGCGGCGCGCGCAGGCGCGCGGCTGGCTCGGCGGCCTCGGCGAGCGCCTGGTGGTCCTCGGCAGCCTGGAGGCCAAGGGCCTGGAGTACGACGCCACGCTCGTGGTGTCGCCCGCGGGCATCGCCGGGGGCGGCGCGGCGAACGCGCCGCGTCCTGGACTGCGGGTGCTGTACGTGGCGCTGACCCGCGCCACCAGGGAGCTGACGGTCCTCTCGCTGCCCGCGGACGCGCCCGACGCGGACGGTGTGCCGGAGCTTCTGCGGGACTGACGGGACCCGGCCGCTCCCGAATCGACTTTGCCGGTACGGGAATCACCCGCGGCCGAACGTTTGTTACCTTGGACGTGGCACCGGCCCGATCCACGCCCCCGGGCCCAACCTTAGTCGCTTCGAGCGACCACTTGCCGCGAGGCGAGCATGGCGGGCCGGTGTCATGAACGTGAGCGAGAGGCCCGCGCCATCCGTTGGCGCGGGCCTCTCGTGCGTCGGCCCGCGGCCGCCCCGGCAGCCCGCTGTGGCGCTCCGCACTTTGCGTTCCCGTACCCACCCGTAGCGGATACCTTGCGCTGCACGGGCCCGCACCGCAGACTCCGTCCCCCGCTTCCGGTACCTCACCATAAATACCGTATGGTGGAAATGTCTTTCCGCTTATCTGGGGTTTCTCCGGGAACAGTGGACGAACAAGCTGGTCGCGAGGCGGGGGCGGCTAACGCGTACCCGGGGGTAGGTGCGACCATCAAATGGCGCCGCCCGGGTGGGGGAAAGAGAGCCGCGGGCTCCGGCGCGCGACACAGAGGGAAAGCAGAGGAAGTCGGCCATGGCAACGGCGCCCAGCGTCTCCTACTCGATGACGATCCGCCTTGAGGTGCCCGCGAGCGGCACCGCGGTCTCGCAGCTCACCACGGTCGTGGAATCCTCCGGCGGGTCCGTCACCGGACTCGACGTCACGGCCTCGGGGCACGAGAAGCTGCGGATCGACGTCACCATCGCCGCAAGCTCCACCGCGCACGCCGACGAGATCGTCGGCAAGCTGCGCACCATCGAGGGCGTCACCCTCGGCAAGGTCTCCGACCGTACGTTCCTGATGCACCTCGGCGGCAAGATCGAGATGCAGTCGAAGCACCCCATCCGCAACCGTGACGACCTCTCCATGGTCTACACGCCGGGCGTCGCCCGGGTCTGCATGGCCATCGCCGAGAACCCCGAGGACGCGCGCCGCCTCACCATCAAGCGCAACTCCGTCGCGGTCGTCACCGACGGCTCCGCCGTGCTCGGCCTCGGCAACATCGGGCCACGGGCCGCGCTCCCGGTGATGGAGGGCAAGGCCGCGCTGTTCAAGCGCTTCGCGGGCATCGACGCCTGGCCGCTGTGCCTGGACACCCAGGACACCGACGCCATCGTGGAGATCGTCAAGGCCATCGCCCCCGGCTTCGCCGGGATCAACCTGGAGGACATCTCCGCGCCCCGCTGCTTCGAGATCGAGGCCAGACTCCGCGAGGCCGTCGACATCCCCGTCTTCCACGACGACCAGCACGGCACCGCCATCGTCGTCCTCGCCGCGCTCACCAACGCGCTGCGCGTGGTCGGCAAGTCCGCCGCCGACGTGCGCGTCGTGATGTCAGGGGCCGGCGCCGCGGGCACCGCCATCCTCAAACTGCTGCTCGCCGCCGGTGTCAAGGACGCCGTCGTGGCCGACATCCACGGCGTGGTGCACTGCGACCGCGAGGACCTGGTGGGCGCCGCCCCCGACTCCCCGCTGCGCTGGATCGCCGACAACACCAACCCCGAGGGCACCACGGGCACCCTCAAGGACGCCGTGCGCGGCGCCGATGTGTTCATCGGGGTTTCCGCGCCCAATGTGCTCGGCGCCGAGGACGTGGCCGCCATGGCCGAGGGCGCCATCGTCTTCGCGCTGGCCAACCCCGACCCCGAGGTGGACCCCGCGATCGCCCGCCAGACCGCGGCCGTCGTGGCCACGGGCCGCTCCGACTTCCCCAACCAGATCAACAACGTGCTCGTCTTCCCCGGCGTCTTCCGCGGCCTGCTCGACGCCCAGTCGCGCACCGTGAACACCGACATGATGCTGGCCGCGGCCACCGCGCTCGCGGACGTCGTCGGCGCCGACGAGCTGAACCCGAACTACATCATCCCCAGCGTCTTCAACGACCGGGTGGCGGGCGCCGTCGCCGGCGCGGTCAGCCGGGCCGCCAAGGCCGCGGGCGTAGCTGTGACGGGTACCACGGCCTGACGAACGGCGCGTCGTGGGCAAGTGACCGGAAACAGACTTTAGGGTGTCGGGGCAGGGACTCGCGGGGCCCTGCCCTCCGCTGCCGGGAGCGGACGGAGCGTCACCGATTCGAGGCAGTGGCGCTTTTCGTGTGACTCCCAAGGGTGCTGGATTGGCTTTCCCGCCGCAGGTGGGGGCAGGATGCCTCTCTGGGCGCGAAGGTCTCCTCAGGACCCGGTCCGGGGACCTGCATGGGCCCTGGCAGCATCGGCCTTCGATCTCACGCCTCAACGCAAGCTGAACACGGGAGTACAAACATGAACCGCAGTGAGCTGGTGGCCGCGCTGGCCGACCGCGCCGAGGTGACCCGCAAGGACGCCGACGCCGTGCTGGCCGCGTTCGCCGAGACCGTCGGCGAGATCGTCGCGAAGGGCGACGAGAAGGTCACCATCCCTGGCTTCCTCACCTTCGAGCGCACCCACCGTGCGGCTCGTACCGCGCGCAACCCGCAGACGGGTGAGCCGATCGAGATCCCGGCCGGCTACAGCGTGAAGGTGTCCGCGGGCTCCAAGCTCAAGGAAGCGGCCAAGGGCAAGTGACCACACCCCGGCGGCGGCCGGGCGGGCCCCGTCAGGGGCCATTGCCGTCCCACGGGGCGGCCTCAAGACGAGGCCGCCCCGTCCGGCTTTCCCGGGGCCGCGGCGCCGCACGAAGACCCGGGCGGCCTGCTGCGGCCCCCGCCGCCGCCCCCGCGGCGGCAGGGCTCAGCCCAGGGCCTTGCCGGGAAGCTCCACCTTGGCGCCCAGCTCCTTGAGCTTGTCCATGAAGTTCTCGTAGCCGCGGTTGATCAGGTCGATCCCGTGCACCCGGGAGCGCCCCTGCGCCGCGAGCGCCGCGATCAGATACGAGAAGCCGCCCCTGAGGTCGGGGATCACCAGATCCGCGCCCTGGAGCTTCGTCGGCCCGGAGACCACCGCCGAGTGCAGGAAGTTGCGCTGCCCGAAGCGGCAGTCGGAGCCGCCGAGGCACTCCCGGTAGAGCTGGATGTGGGCGCCCATCTGGTTGAGCGCCGAGGTGAAGCCGAGCCGCGACTCGTACACCGTCTCGTGGATGATCGACAGGCCGTTCGCCTGTGTCAGCGCGACCACCAGGGGCTGCTGCCAGTCGGTCTGGAAGCCCGGGTGCACATCGGTCTCCAGCGCTATGGCGTCGAGCGCGCCGCCCGGGTGCCAGAACCTGATGCCCTCGTCGTCGATCTCGAAGGCGCCGCCCACCTTCCGGTAGGTGTTCAGGAACGTCATCATCGAGCGCTGCTGCGCCCCGCGCACATAGATGTTGCCCTCGGTGGCCAGCGCCGCCGACGCCCAGGAGGCCGCCTCAAGGCGGTCGGGCAGGGCGCGGTGGGCGTAGCCGCCGAGCCGGGTGACGCCCGTGATGCGGATGGTGCGGTCGGTGTCCATCGCGATGATGGCGCCCATCTTCTGGAGGACGCAGATCAGGTCCTCGATCTCGGGCTCCACCGCGGCGTTGGAGAGTTCCGTCACACCCTCGGCGAGCACCGCGGTCAGCAGCACCTGCTCGGTCGCGCCCACCGAGGGGTACGGCAGCGCGATCTTGGTGCCGCGCAGCCGCTGCGGCGCCTCCAGGTACTGGCCGTCGGCGCGCTTCTCGATCCTGGCGCCGAACTTCCGCAGCACGTCGAAGTGGAAGTCGATCGGGCGGCCGCCGATGTCGCAGCCGCCGAGGCCCGGGATGAACGCGTGGCCGAGGCGGTGCAGCAGCGGGCCGCAGAAGAGGATCGGAATGCGGGAGGACCCGGCGTGCGCGTCGATGTCGGCGACGTTGGCGCTCTCCACCCGGGTCGGGTCCATGACCAGTTCGCCCGGTTCCTCGCCCGGCCGCACCGTGACGCCGTGAAGCTGGAGCAGCCCCCGTACGACGCGGACGTCGCGGATGTCGGGGACGTTGCGAAGGCGGCTCGGCGAACTGCCGAGCAGGGCGGCGACCATGGCCTTCGGCACAAGGTTCTTGGCGCCTCGGACACGGATCTCGCCCTCAAGCGGGGTGCCGCCGTGGACAAGCAGGACATCATCGGTGACGGTCATGAATCTCGCGTTCCGAAGAGACGGTGGGCCGGATGCCCAAGAGTAATGGGCGGGGCCCCCTGTTCCGTAAGCCCGGTGACGACACCGGACCGTGCTGTTCCCGCCCGGAGATATTCGCCACAAAACGGGTACATGACCCATCCGGCGCCCGAACTGTACGCCCGCAGCGACAGTTTGAAGAGTGCCGGGCCGCCCGCCCCGGGGAACCGGGCGGCGGGGGCGCGGGGTGCGATGCCCGGGAGGCGGGGTGCGGGCGACAATGCCCAAGAGAAGGACGAAGTCCCATCATCGGCTGCTCCCCCGAGAGGAAGATGCGGGATCATGTCAGGCATGACCGAGGTGTCCTCGCTCACGGGGCGGTTGCTCGTGGCCACCCCCGCCCTTGCGGACCCGAACTTCGACCGGGCCGTCGTCCTCGTCCTCGACCACGACGACGAGGGCTCGCTGGGCGTCGTGCTCAACCGCCCCACCCCCGTCGACGTCGGCGACATCCTGGAGGGGTGGGGCGACCTCGCGGGCGCCCCGGGCGTCGTCTTCCAGGGCGGTCCCGTCTCCCTCGACTCCGCGCTCGGCGTCGCCGTCGTCCCGGGCGGCGGCGAGGGCGGCGAGAGCGCCCCGCTCGGCTGGCGGCGGGTGCACGGCGCCATCGGCCTCGTCGACCTGGAGGCCCCGCCGGAACTGCTCGCGTCCGCGCTCGGCTCGCTGCGGATCTTCGCCGGGTACGCGGGCTGGGGCCCCGGGCAGCTTGAGGAGGAACTGGGCGAGGGCGCGTGGTACGTGGTCGAGTCGGAACCGGGCGACGTGTCCTCGCCGTCCCCCGAGCGGCTGTGGCGCCAGGTCCTGCGCCGCCAGCGCAACGAACTGGCCATGGTCGCCACCTATCCCGACGACGCCTCCCTGAACTGACACCGCCCGCCGCCACCCCGTACGGGCCCCCGAACACCGGCCGGAGGCAGTTGGTGACTGTTTCAACTGATGTCCCGCGGCTTCAGTACCCTTGGGCGTATGAGCACTCTTGAGCCCGAGCGCGGGGCAGGTACGGGGACCCTCGTAGAGCCGACGCCGCAGACGTCGCACGGCGACGGCGACCACGAGCGCTTCGCGCACTACGTCCAGAAGGACAAGATCATGGCGAGCGCGCTCGACGGCACGCCCGTCGTCGCGCTCTGCGGCAAGGTGTGGGTGCCGGGCCGTGACCCCAAGAAGTATCCGGTCTGTCCCATGTGCAAGGAGATCTACGAGTCCATGGGCGCGGGCGGCGACAAGGGCAAGAAGGACGACAAGTAGCCGCACTGCTCAGGGGGACGAGCGGGCGTGGGGGACGGGGCCTGGCGGCCCCGGGCGCCCGCCCGCGTCTTCCGCGCGCCTCCGGGCGCGCCCGCGCGCCACGCTCACGGCCCGCCCGCTCACCGTGCGTACCCGCCGGGCTCCCGCGGCCGCCACGCGCCGGCCGCCCCGCCCGCCACCGATGACTTCGGCGGCCCCCCGGGGTCTACGCCTGTGAACGCCTCCGCCACCGGAGGCCGCACAGGATGAGCGAGGGACCGCCATGACCACAGCAGCGCACGCACTGCCGCCCGTCGTCGACGCCGAGACCTGGCAGCGGGACCTCGCCGCCCTGCGCGCCAGGGAGAAGGCCGCGACCAGGGAACTCGACGCGATCGCCGCCCAGCGCAGGCGGCTGCCGATGGTCGAGATGCCCGACTACCGCCTGGCGGGCGAGCACGGCCCCGTACGGCTCGCCGACGTCTTCGAGGGCGCGTCACAGCTCATCGTCTACAGCCACATGTGGTCCGCGGGCGAGGAGTGGCAGTGCCCCGGCTGCACGGGGCTGACCTCCCTGTACGCCCGGCTGGACTTCCTGAAGAAGTACGACGCCAGGTTCGTCGTCGTCACCCAGGGCCCCCTCGACGAGGCGCTCGCCTACCGCCACCGGGTGGGGAACACGATGACCTGGTACTCGACGGCGAACAGTTCCTTCGGCAGCGACATCGGCGCCCCGCCCGACGGCGGCTTCGCCGTCAACGTCTTCCTGCGGGACGGCGACACCGTCTACCGCACCTGGCACACCGACGGCCGCGGCACCGAGCAGCTCACCTACTCCTTCGCGCTGATCGACCTGCTGCCCTACGGGCGCAGGGAGGAGTGGCAGGACTCCCCGGAGGGCTGGCCCAAGGAGCCCGCGTACAGCCGTTGGCCCAGCTCACAGGAGATCGCCGCGTCCTACGGGCCCGCGGGCGCGTGAGCCGCCGCCCCTGAGAGGACCCGCCGGGCCGCTGCGGAGGCGCACCGGCCCGCCACGGGCGGGGCCGAAGACCGGCCAACAACACTGGTACAGACCTCTTGTCGGCGTGTCCCCGACCTTCTAGCCTCCGTGATGTCGGTGCGCAGCACGAATCACCCGTTGCGCGTGGTGCAACACCGCCCAGAGGATGCCGATGAAGCTTCCCGCCCGAATCGCCACCCCCCTCGCCGCACTCACCGTTCTCGCCCTGGCCGCCGGCTGCGCCCCCAGCACCTCGGGTGGCTCCGGCACGGCCAAGGACGACAAGAGCGGAACCCTGCGGGTCTGGCTCTTCCAGGAGGTCGACAACCAGCCGAAGCAGCAGGCCGTGAACCGCGCGGTCGACGCCTTCGAGAAGGCCCACGACGGCGCCGACGTGCGCGTCGAGTACATCCCCGTCGACACCAGGGCGGAGAAGATCAAGGCGGCGTTCAACGACCCCGACAGCGCCCCCGACGTCATCGAGTACGGCAACACGGACACCGCTGGCTACGTCCACGACGGCGGACTCGCCGACATCACGGGCGAGTTCGGCACGTGGGACGAGGCCAAGGACACCGACCCGACCGCCCGCGAGTCGGTCACCGTCGACGGCAGGGTGTACGGCGCGCCCCTCTTCGTCGGCGTCCGCGCCCTCTACTACCGCACCGACGTCCTGAGGGACCTCGGCATAGCCGTCCCCACCACCCTCGCCGAGGTCACCGAGGCCGCCCGCGCCGTCCACAAGGCGCGGCCCGACCTCTACGGGCTCGCGGTCGGCGGCGCCTACACCTACGGCGCCATGCCGTTCATCTGGGCGAGCGGCGGCGAACTCGCCACCGCCGACGGCGGCTCCTACACCTCGTCCATCGACAGCCCCGCCGCCCGCAAGGGCATCACCGCGTACACGGACCTCTTCGGCGACGACAACTGCCCCGCCGCCAAGTGCGCGGGCTGGGGCGGCAACGACACCGTGACCGCGTTCGCGACGGGGAAGGCCGCCATGGCCATCGGCGGCGACTTCAACCACCAGGCCATCGAGGCGGGCAAGGTCAAGGGGAAGTACGCGGTGGTGCCGCTGCCCGGCGCGAAGAAGGGCGACATCGCCCCGGCGTTCGCGGGCGGCAACAACCTCGGCGTGCTCAAGAGCACGTCGCACCGCACCCTCGCGGTCGACCTGATGGAGCGGCTCGCCTCCAAGAAGACCCAGGGCGAACTCTTCGACGGCATGGGCTTCCTGCCCACGTATAAGGACGTACGCGAACAGGCCGCGCAGCGGGAGCCGTTCGTGGCGCCGTTCATCAAGACCCTCGGCGCGGGCGCCAAGTTCGTCCCCGCGTCGCCCGGCTGGGGCCAGATCGACGCGTCGCTGGTGCTGCCGACGATGTTCCAGGAGGTCATCAGCGGCCGCAAGGACGTGGCGGGGGCGGCGAAGGAGGCGGCGGCCAAGATGGACGACGCCTTCGGGAACGCCGGGTGACCGGCCGGGAACCCGCACCGTGACCACGCCACAGGCCGCCGCGGGGCCGCGTCTCACGGCCCCGCCGCCGCCCTCGCCCGCAGCCGGGACCCGCCGCCGCGGGCCCGCGCACCCGGGATGGACCCCCTGGCTCTATCTCGCGCCCGCGCTCGTCGTCCTCGGCGGGCTCCTCGTCTACCCCGTCTACCAGCTCGGCCTGATCTCGTTCCTCGACTACACCCAGGCGCAGGTCAGCGGCGGACAGCCGACGTCCTTCCGGGGCTTCGGCAACTACACGGACCTCTTCGGCGACCCCGAGTTCTGGCGGGTGCTCGCCTCGACCGTGCTGTTCGCGGGCGCCTGCGTCGTCGGCACGCTCGCCATCGGCTGCGCCCTCGCCGTGCTGCTCACCCGGGTGCGCGCGCTGCCCAGGCTGGCGCTGCTGCTCGCCGCGCTCGGCGCCTGGGCCACGCCCGCGATCACCGGCTCCACGGTCTGGGTGTTCCTCTTCGACCCGGACTTCGGGCCCGTCAACAAGGTACTCGGGCTCGGCGACCACTCCTGGACCTACGGCCGCTACAGCGCCTTCGCGCTCGTCCTGCTCGAAGTCGTCTGGTGCTCCTTCCCGTTCGTCATGGTGACCGTCTACGCGGGCATCAGGGCGGTGCCCGGGGAGGTCCTGGAGGCCGCGGAACTGGACGGGGCCTCCCAACTGCGCGTCTGGCGCTCGGTGCTGGCGCCGATGCTGCGGCCCGTCCTGGTCGTCGTCACCGTGCAGTCCGTCATCTGGGACTTCAAGGTCTTCACCCAGATCTACGTCATGACCAACGGCGGCGGCATCGCGGGACAGAACCTCGTCCTCAACGTGTACGCGTACCAGAAGGCGTTCGCGTCGTCGCAGTACGGCCTCGGCTCCGCGATCGGCGTCGTGATGCTGCTGCTCCTGCTCGCGGTGACCCTGGTCTACCTGCGGCTGCTGCGCCGTCAGGACCGCGCCGGAGCGGACGGCCGGGAAGGGGAGGGGCTGTGAGCGTGTCCCAGGCCGCGACGGCGGCCGCGGCGGCGCAGCCGGGCGCCGCGCCCGCGACCGGCGCCGAACGCCCCGCGCGCATACGGCGCCGCAGGCGCGGGCGCCGCTGGGGCGCCGACGCGGCGGCGCTCGTCATCGCGGTGGTCGTCGCCTTCCCGCTGTACTGGATGGTGCTGTCCGCGTTCAAACCGGCCGGTGAGGTCGAGTCCACCCGGCCGCGGCCCTGGACGCTCGCCCCCTCCCTCGACTCCTTCCGACGGGTCTTCGGACAGCAGGACTTCGGCCGCTACTTCGTCAACAGCCTCGTGGTGGCGGTCAGCGTCGTCGTGGTGTCCGCGCTGATCGCGTTCCTCGCGGCCACCGCCGTCACCCGCTTCAGGTTCCGCTTCCGCACCACGCTGCTGGTGATGTTCCTCATCGCCCAGATGGTGCCGGTGGAGGCCCTGACCATCCCGCTGTTCTTCCTGATGCGGGACGCCGGCCAGCTCAACACGCTCGGCTCGCTGATCCTGCCGCACATCGCGTTCTCGCTGCCGTTCGCGATCTGGATGCTGCGCGGCTTCGTACGGGCCGTGCCCGAGGCCATCGAGGAGGCCGCCGCGCTCGACGGGGCGAGCCGGGCCGCGTTCCTGTGGCGCATCCTCTTCCCGCTGGTGCTGCCGGGGCTCGTCGCCACCAGCGTCTTCTCCTTCATCTCCACCTGGAACGACTTCCTGTTCGCCAAGTCGTTCATCATCAGCGACACCTCCCAGTCCACCCTCCCCATGGCCCTGCTGGTCTTCTTCAAGCCGGACGAGAACGACTGGGGCGGCATCATGGCGGCCTCCACCGTCATGACCGTCCCCGTCCTCGTCTTCTTCGTGCTCGTGCAGCGCCGCCTCGTCTCCGGGCTCGGCGGCGCGGTCAAGGACTGAGACACGCGTCCCGCCACGAGCGGACGGAAAGGGAACACCCGTGACATTCGAGGATCTGATTCCGGCCCCGCGCCGCGCCTGGCGGGTGCCCTCGGGCGAGGGCGCCTACCCGCTCGGCCCCGGCACCCCGCTGCACGCCGCCCCCGGCACCGAGTCCACCGCCCACTGGCTGCGCGCCACCCTCGGCGCCGCCACCGGGCTCCCGCTGCCCGAGGGCGGCAGCGACAGCGGCATCGTGCTCAGGATCGACCGGGCGCTCGCCCCCGAGGCGTACCGGCTCATCGTGGACGAGTACGCCGTCAGGATCGACGGCGGCGGCCCGGCCGGGGTCTTCTGGGGCGCCCAGACGCTGCGTCAACTGCTCGGCCCCGAGGCGTTCCGCCGCGCGCCGCTCGCGCCGGGGCGCTCCTGGAGCGTGCCCGCCGTCGTCGTCGAGGACGCGCCGCGCTTCGGCTGGCGCGGCATGATGCTGGACGTGGCGCGGCACTTCACGCCCAAGGAGGGCGTTCTGCGGTGGCTCGATCTGCTCGCCGCGCACAAGCTGAACGTCCTGCACTTCCACCTCACCGACGACCAGGGCTGGCGCATCGAGGTCGAGCGCCGCCCCAGGCTCACCTCGGCCGCCTCCTGGCGCCCCCGCAGCAAGGCGGGCCACCGCGCGTCCCCGCTGTGGGACGAGCGGCCGCACGGCGGCTACTACACCCACGACGACCTGCGCGAGATCGTCGCCTACGCGGCCGCGCGGCACATCACCGTGGTGCCCGAGATCGACATCCCGGGACACTCCCAGGCCGCCGTCTCCGCCTACCCGGAACTCGGCAACACCGACGTCGTGGACACCGCCGCGCTCGGGGTCTGGGACAACTGGGGCGTCAGCAAGCACATCCTGGCGCCCACCGAGGCCGTCCTGCGCTTCTACGAGGACGTGCTGGAGGAGGTGCTCGACATCTTCCCCTCCACCTTCGTCCACATCGGCGGCGACGAGTGCCCCAAGGACGAGTGGCGCGCCTCGCCCGCCGCACAGGCCCGCATGGCCGAACTCGGCCTCACCGACGAGGACCAGCTCCAGTCCTGGTTCATACGGCACTTCGACCGCTGGCTCGCCGACCGCGGCCGCCGCCTCATCGGCTGGGACGAGATCCTCCAGGGCGGCCTCGCGCCCGGCGCCGCGGTCTCCTCCTGGCGCGGCTACGGCGGCGGCGTCACCGCGGCGCGCGCGGGCCACGACGTCGTGATGTGCCCGGAGCAGCAGGTCTACCTCGACCACCGGCAGGACGGCGGCGACGACGAGCCGGTGCCGATCGGCTACGTGCGCACCCTGGAGGACGTCCACCGCTTCGACCCCGTGCCGCCGGGACTCACCCCCGAGGAGGCGTCCCGCATCCTGGGCACCCAGGCCAACGTGTGGACGGAGGTCATGGAGGATCAGGGCCGCGTCGACTACCAGGTGTTCCCGCGCCTCGTCGCGTTCGCCGAGGTCGCCTGGAGCACCCTGCCGCCGCCCGCCGAGCGCGACCACGAGGACTTCCTGCGGCGCATGACCGCGCACTACCGGCGCCTTGACGCACTCGGCGTGGCCTACCGCCCGCCCACCGGGCCCCTGCCCTGGCAGCGCCGCCCCGGCGTACTCGGCCGCCCCGTCGAGGGACCGCCCCCGACCGTGTGAGTCACGCTCCCCGCCCCCGCCCGGCCGCCGGAAGGGGCGGGGAGAAAGTCACACAAGCCCCGCCGAAATACGCCAACGCCCCCTGGCGGTCAAGCGGGCAGCAAACCGGCCCAACCACCGGCACCCCGGAGGAATGCCTCCTAGCGGACCCCTGTGCCGGGGCCCCGGGAAGATGTGCCAGAGTGGCCAACGTCCGGTCTGGAGGCACGTACCGTACGGCGCAGGTGGATCAGACGGGACAGCGGGAAGGGGCAGCCGGTTTGACCACGCACGCACCGCAGAAAGCGCTGAAGGCACCGACGGTGACACTGCCTGGCACGCTGGACGAAGCCGTGGCGGCACTCAACGCCATGCCCGCCGCCGTGCCGGTGGCGGGCGGCACCGACCTGATGGCCTCGGTCAACGCGGGCCTGCTGCGGCCCGCCGCGCTCGTCGGCCTCGGCCGGATCAGCGAGATCCGCGGCTGGCAGTACCAGGACGGGCACGCCCTGCTCGGCGCGGGCCTCACCCACGCCCGCATCGGCCGCCCCGACTTCGCCGCCCTGATCCCGGGCCTCGCCGCGGCCGCCCGCGCCGCGGGCCCCCCGCACATCCGCAACGCCGGCACCCTCGGCGGCAACATCGCGAGCGCCGCGCCCACCGGCGACACCCTGCCGGTGCTCGCCGCGCTGGAGGCCACCCTCGTGGTCGCGGGGCCCGAGGGCGACCGCAGAGAGGTCCCGGTGTCCCATCTCCTCGCCGGGATGGACCTGCTGCGCGGCGGGGAGGTCATCGGCTTCGTACGGGTGCCGCTGCTGCACGCCCCCCAGGTCTTCCTGAAGGCCACGGGCCGCACCGGACCCGGGCGCGCGGTGGCGTCCGTGGCGCTGGTGCTCGACCCCGCGCGCCGGGGCGTGCGGTGCGCCGTGGGCGCCGTCGCGCCGATGCCGCTGCGCCCCGTCGAGGCCGAGCAGTGGATCGCCTCGCTCATCGACTGGGACAGCGGGCGCACCGTGGTCCCCGAGGCGCCCGCGGCCTTCGGCGAGTACGTCGCGGCGGCCTGCATCCCCGATCCGGAACCCGCAGCCGACGGCTCCCCCCAGCAGTTGCCGCCCGGCGTCCTGCACCTGCGGCGCACGGTCGCCGCGCTGGCCCGACGAGCACTGGGGAGGGCGCTGTCGTGACCGACGACGAGCACGACGATCCTGGCACCGGCACCACGGGCGGCTGGCAGCCCACGCCCGGCGGCGACTACGACGCCGACGCCACCGCCTTCGTCAAGCTGCCCGAGCATCTGACCGGCGGCGACGACGAGATCCCGCTCGCCGCCCCGGGCCACGGCTACGTACCGCCGCAGATAACGGTCGCCCCGCTGCCCGACGGGTCGGCCGACCCCGCCTCCACCGGCGTCTGGCCGCTGCCGGGCGCCGCGGGGGGCGACGGCTGGGCCCCGGCGCGCCCCGAGGACGGCTACGGGTACGAGACGCGGACCGGCTGGTACCAGCCCCCGCAGGGCGACGCGCCCGCCGAGGGCGGCGACGGCACCGACGTGACCGGACAGTGGTCCATCCCCGTGGCCCGCGGCGACCTGCCGGAGGAGTCGGGGGAGTTCAGCGCGTCCGCGCTCGCGGAGCAGTGGGGCGGCACCCCGCCGCAGACCCTGCCGGGCGGCGCGCCCGCGCCCTGGGCGGCCGCACCGGGCGCCGCCGACACCGGCAGGGCCTGGGGCGGCGCGGGGCGCGAGGACCACGCCGCCCCCGGGCAGGGGCCCGCCGAGCACCGCCCGCAGGGCGCGCCCGAAGCCGAGGAACACCCCCTCGTGCGCCCGTACGCGCGCCTGCGCCCCGACGCGCCCGAGCGGCCGAGGCCCGACGACGGCGCACGCCAGGGCCCGGCGCCGCGGAACGCGCCCGGCGCCCGGCGCCCGGCGCCATACGCCCCTCGGGGTGCCGCCAGGCCCGGCCCCTACCCGCCGCCCGACACCCGCGCGCCGGGCGAACGGGCCCACCAGGGCCCCGGCTACCCGCCCGCCCCTGCGGAGCACGCCGAGACCCCGTACGACACCGGCGAGTCGTCCCCGTACGACACGGGCGAGCAGTCCCCCTACGACACCGGCGAGCAGTCCCCGTACGACTCCGGCGAACAGCCCCTGTACGGCGGCGGAAGAGCCCCCGCGCCCGGCGGCGAGGCGTACGGCACCGGTGTGCGCCCCGAGCCGCGCCCGGCGCCCGGCCCCTACGCCCACGAGCCCTATCCGCGCCGGGAGCGGGCGCCGCACCCGGGCGGGCCCGGGGCGTTCGAGCCCCAGATCCCGGGGGCGCGCGCGCCCCACCCGCGGGAGCACGCCGAGCAGTTCGCGCCGCCGCAGCAGCCGCCCGCCGTCGAGGAGTTCGCCGGAACCCGCGACCCGGAGCTTGAGCCCTTCGACGCCCCCGAGGACCCGGCGGCCGAGGGCGCCCCCGACGACACGGGCCAGGACGACGCCGCCCCCGAGGACCCCGCGGACAGCGGCCCCGAGACCGTCGAGCGGGACGCCGCCGACGCCCCACGGGACGGGGCGGACGCAGACGCCCCCGAGGCCCCCCGCGCCCCCGAGGCGCACGCGCTCGCCGACCCGTCCGTCACCCCCGAGGACGACGCCACCGCACCGCTGCCGTACGACGAACACCCGCTCCACTCCTACGTGCTGCGGGTCAACGGCACCGACCGGCCGGTGACCGGCGCCTGGATCGGCGAGTCCCTGCTGTACGTGCTGCGCGAGCGCCTCGGCCTCGCGGGCGCCAAGGACGGCTGCTCCCAGGGCGAGTGCGGCGCCTGCAACGTCAAGGTCGACGGCCGGCTCGTCGCGTCCTGCCTGGTCCCCGCGGCCACCGCGGCCGGCAGCGAGGTGCGCACCGTCGAGGGGCTCGCCGCCGCCGGCACCCCGTCCGATGTGCAGCGGGCGCTCGCCGGGTGCGGCGCCGTCCAGTGCGGGTTCTGTGTCCCGGGCATGGCCATGACCGTCCACGACCTGCTCGAAGGCAATCCCGACCCCACGGACCTGGAGGCCAGGCAGGCCCTCAGCGGCAACCTCTGCCGCTGTTCCGGCTACCGGGGCGTACTCGACGCGGTGCGCGAGGTGGTCGCGGGCCGCCAGGGCTCGGGCGACCCCGAGCCCGGGTACGGGCCGGACGGCGGCGAGGGGGCCGACGGCGCCGACGGCGAGGGGCGCTCGGCCCGGCCAAGACCCCGCCCGCGCCCGTCGCGCCCCGGCGGCACCGACCCCGCCCACACCGCCTTCGGCACCCCGCAGGACACCGCACGCCACGAGGACGACGGAGGCAGGGCGTGAGCAACGAGGCCCCGGCAGCCACCACCGCTGAGCCCCTGCCGCACGGCATCGGCTCCTCGCTGGCGCCCGAGGACGTCCGCACCAAGACCGAGGGCACCTTCCCCTACGCCGCCGACCTGTGGGCCGAGGGGCTGCTGTGGGCCGCCGTGCTGCGCTCCCCGCACCCGCACGCCGCGATCCTGTCCATCGACACCTCGGCCGCCCGCGGCATGCCGGGCGTACGGGCCGTCGTCACCCACGAGGACGTCCCCGGCACCCCCGCCCACGGCCGGCGCACCGCCGACCGCCCGGTGTTCGCCTCCGAGGTCGTGCGCCACCACGGCGAGCCCATCGCCGCCGTCGCCGCCGACCACCCCGACACCGCCCGCATGGCCGCCGCCGCCGTCGTCGTCGAGTACGAGGTACGGGAGCCCGTCACCGACCCCGAGCAGGCGTTCGAGGCCGAGCCGCTGCACCCCGACGGCAACCTGATCCGGCACATCCCGCTCTCCCACGGCGACCCCGAGGCCGCCGGGGAGACCGTCGTCGAGGGCCTGTACCGCATCGGCCGCCAGGACCCCGCCCCGATCGGCGCCGAGGCCGGGCTCGCCGTGCCGCGCCCGGACGGCGGCGTGGAGCTGTACATCGCCTCCACCGACCCGCACGGCGACCGCGACACCGCCGCCGCCTGCTTCGGGCTCACCGAGGACCAGGTCAAGGTCGTCGTCACCGGGGTGCCCGGCGCCACCTCCGACCGCGAGGACCCCGGCTTCCACCTGCCGCTCGGGCTGCTGGCGCTGCGCACCGGCTGCCCGGTGAAGCTCACCGCGACCCGCGAGGAGTCCTTCCTCGGCCACGTCCACCGCCACCCCACCCTGCTGCGCTACCGCCACCACGCCGACGCCGACGGCAGGCTCGTCAAGGTCGAGGCGCAGATCCTGCTGGACGCGGGCGCCTACGCGGACACCTCGTCCGACGCGCTCGCCGCGGCCGTCGCCTTCGCCTGCGGCCCCTACGTCGTGCCGCACGCCTTCATCGAGGGCTGGGCGGTGCGCACCAATAACCCGCCCTCGGGCCATATGCGCGGCGAGGGCGCCATGCAGGTGTGCGCCGCGTATGAGGCCCAGATGGACAAGCTGGCCCGCAAGCTCGGCCTCGACCCGGTGGAGCTGCGGCTGCGCAACGTCCTCGCGACCGGCGACACCCTGCCCACCGGGCAGACCGTGACCTGCCCCGCGCCCGTCGCCGAACTCCTCGCCGCGGTCCAGGACGCCGACCTGCCGACGCTGCCCAAGGACGCCCCCGAGGACCAGTGGCTGCTGCCGGGCGGCCCCGAGGGCGCGGGGGAGCCGGGGGCCGTGCGCCGGGGCGTCGGCTACGCGCTCGGCATGGTCCACATGCTCGGCGCCGAGGGCACCGACGAGGTCTCCACCGCCACCGTGCGGGTGCGCGACGGCGTCGCCACCGTCATCTGCGCCGCCGTCGAGACCGGGCAGGGCTTCACCACCCTGGCCCGGCAGATCGTCCAGGAGACCCTGGGCATCGACGAGGTGCACGTCGCGCCCGTGGACACCGACCAGCCGCCCGCGGGGCCCGGCTGCCGCGGCCGGCACACCTGGGTGTCGGGCGGCGCCGTGGAGCGCGCCGCGAAGATGGTGCGCACCCAGCTCCTCCAGCCGCTCGCCCACAAGTTCGGCATGTCCACCGAGCTGCTGGAGATCACCGACGGCAAGATCACCTCCTATGACGGGGTACTCTCCACGACGGTCACCGAGGCCATGGACGGCAAGGAGCTGTGGGCCACCGCCCAGTGCCGCCCGCACCCCACGGAACCCCTCGACGGGCACGGCCAGGGCGACGCGTTCGTCGGGCTCGCGTTCTGCGCGATCCGCGCCGTGGTGGACGTCGACATCGAACTCGGCTCGGTACGGGTGGTGGAGCTGGCCGTCGCGCAGGACGTCGGCCGCGTCCTCAACCCGGCCAGGCTCAGGGCCCGTATCGAGGCGGGCATCACCCAGGGCGTCGGCGCCGCGCTCACCGAGAACCTGCGCACCCCCCGCGGCCTGCTGCGCCACCCCGACCTCACCGGCTACACCCTGCCGACCGCGCTCGACACCCCCGACATCCGCCTCGTGCGGCTCGTCGAGGAGCGCGACGTGGTGGCCCCGTTCGGCGCCAAGTCGGTCAGCGCGGTCCCGGCGGTCACCGCCCCCGCGGCCATCGCCTCCGCGGTGCGCGCCGCCACCGGGCGCCCCGCGAACCGCCTCCCGATCCGCCCGCAGGCGGCGGTGGTCGTCCAGGGCGGCTGAGCACGCCGGGTCCGGGGCGGCCGGGCCCCGGGCGTACCTCGGTGAGCCGTCGCTGTGAGCCATCTCGCACCGGGCCACCACCCGGCCTGCTTCACCCGGTTGGGCCCCGCGGCGCCGGTAGGGTGGCTCGCCGTCCCCCGTCGTCGAGCCTGGACCAGCAAAGACCGTGACCACCACAAGCAGCCACTCGCACTCCCTCTCACCCGCCTTCCCGGGACGCGCGCCCTGGGGCACCGCGGGCAAGCTGCGTGCCTGGCAGCAGGGCGCGTTGGACCGCTACCTCCAGGAGCAGCCCCGCGACTTCCTCGCCGTCGCGACCCCCGGCGCGGGGAAGACCACGTTCGCGCTGACGCTGGCGTCCTGGCTGCTGCACCACCACGTGGTCAAGCAGGTCACCGTCGTCGCGCCGACCGAGCACCTGAAGAAGCAGTGGGCGGAGGCCGCCGCCCGCATAGGGATCAAGCTGGACCCTGATTACAGCGCGGGCCCGCTCAGCCGCGAGTACGACGGCGTGGCGCTGACGTACGCGGGCGTCGGGGTGCGCCCCATGCTGCACCGCAACCGGGTCGAGCAGCGCAAGACCCTGGTGATCCTCGACGAGATCCACCACGCGGGCGACAGCAAGTCCTGGGGCGAGGCGTGCCTTGAGGCGTTCGAGCCGGCCGCGCGCCGCCTCGCCCTCACCGGCACCCCGTTCCGCTCCGACACCAACCCGATCCCGTTCGTCGCGTACGAGGAGGGCAACGACGGCGTACGCCGCTCGGCCGCCGACTACACCTACGGCTACGGCAGCGCCCTCGGCGACGGCGTGGTGCGCCCCGTCATCTTCCTCAGCTACAGCGGCAGCATGCGCTGGCGCACCAAGGCGGGCGACGAGATCGAGGCCAGGCTCGGCGAGCCGATGACCAAGGACGCCGTGTCCCAGGCGTGGCGCACCGCGCTCGACCCGCGCGGCGACTGGATGCCGAATGTGCTGCGCGCCGCCGACCGGCGCCTCGGCGAGGTCCGCAAGTCCATCCCCGACGCCGGGGGCCTGGTCATCGCCTCCGACCAGGACTCCGCGCGCGCCTACGCCAAGTTGCTGCGCGAGATCACCGGGCACGGGGCCACCGTGGTGCTCTCCGACGACACCGGGTCCTCCGACCGCATCGACGAGTTCAGCCACGGCGACGGCCGCTGGATGGTCGCGGTGCGGATGGTGTCCGAGGGCGTCGACGTGCCCAGGCTCGCCGTCGGCGTCTACGCCACCACCATTTCCACGCCGCTCTTCTTCGCCCAGGCCGTCGGCCGTTTCGTACGGTCGAGGCGGCGCGGCGAGACCGCCTCGGTGTTCCTGCCGACGATTCCTGATCTCCTCGGTTTCGCCAATGAGATGGAAATCGAGCGGGACCATGTGCTCGACAAGCCGAAGAAGGACGGCGAGGAGGACCCGTACGCCGAGTCCGAGAAGGAAATGGCGGAGGCGAACCGCGAGGAGGACGAGGACACCGGGGAACAGGAGGAGTTCGCCTTCGAGGCGCTGGAGTCCGAGGCCGTCTTCGACCGGGTCCTGTACGACGGCGCCGAGTTCGGCATGCAGGCGCACCCCGGCAGCGACGAGGAGCAGGACTACCTCGGCATTCCTGGGCTGCTCGAACCGGACCAGGTGCAACTGCTGCTCCAGCGCCGCCAGGCCCGGCAGATCGCGCACAGCCGCAAGAAGCCGGCCGAGGAGGCCGACCTGCTCGAACTGCCCGCGGAGCGGCGCCCCGTGGTCACCCACAAGGAGCTGCTTGAGCTGCGCAAGCAGCTCAACACCCTGGTCGGCGCCTATGTCCACCAGAGCGGCAAGCCCCATGGCGTGATCCACAACGAGCTGCGCAGGGCCTGCGGCGGCCCGCCGAGCGCGGAGGCGACCGCGGGGCAGCTCCGACAGCGCATCGACAAGGTCCGGGAGTGGGCCACCCGCTCCCACTGACCCGCCCGCGCGACCGTACCTCCGCGTCCGCGCACCCGGTGTCGTATTCACGGGATTCCGTTTGTGAAGGCGGGCGAGCGGATTTCGGGAATTCGGTTTGTTTCTGTGGGATTCGCTCGGAGTCTGTGGAGAGCCTGTCATGGCCGAAGTTCGCCGGGGAAAACGGGGCAATACGGGGCGATGTCGAATGCGGGTGACCGGATTCTGGACCATGGCTTTCGCTGAGCGGACTTGGGTCGCTACTGTCCCGGCTATCTGAAAACGCCCCGTGGCGGCTCGTGGCCAGGGCGTGTCGAAGGACACGGCCCGGCGGCGGCGCGGCGGAGCGTGCCGGTGCCGATGCGGCCCAGGGGGAGCGGCGTACCCCCGTGCGGCCGTCTGCCGACCGGCGGCCCCGATGCCCGTCGCCGTGGGACCGGCGGCGGCGCCTGCGCACCGGGGGCCGCCGACCCCTCACGCGAAGGAGTGGGCGTCGTGACCGCGGAGACCTCCCAGACGCTCGATCGGGGACTGCGCGTCCTCAAACTGCTCGCCGACACCGATCACGGCCTGACCGTCACCGAGCTGTCCAACAAGCTCGGGGTGAACAGAACCGTCGTCTACCGGCTCCTCGCCACCCTGGAGCAGCACGCGCTGGTCCGCCGCGACCTCGGCGGCCGGGCCAGGGTCGGGCTCGGGGTGCTGCGCCTGGGGCGGCAGGTGCACCCGCTGGTGCGGGAGGCGGCGCTGCCCGCGCTGCGCTCGCTCGCCGAGGACATAGGGGCGACCGCCCATCTGACGCTGGTCGACGGCTCCGAGGCGCTGGCGGTCGCCGTCGTCGAGCCCACCTGGACCGACTACCACGTCGCCTACCGCACCGGCTTCCGGCACCCGCTCGACCGGGGCGCCGCGGGCCGGGCGATCCTCGCCGCCCGCCAGGGCGCGACGGCCGACCCCGGCTACACCCTCACCTTCGGCGAGCTGGAGACCGGCGCGAGCGGCGCGGCGGCGCCGCTGCTCGGGGTGACAGGCGTGGAGGGCAGCGTGGGGGTGGTGATGCTCTCCGACGCGGTGCCGGAACGGGTCGGCGCCCGGGTGATGGACGCGGCCCGCGAGGTCGCCGACGCCCTCAGATGAGGCCGCGGGCGGCACCGGGGGCGAAGTGTCCCCGGGGCGTCAAGATAGGTTTGGTGCGTGCTGTTCAAACTCGGGCGTCCCGCGCTCCTGGCCGTCTGCGCCGCCCCCGCCCTGGCGCTGGTGCTCGCCGCCGTGTTCGTACCGCTGCCGTTCTCCGTGGCGCAGCCGGGCCTCACCGCCGACGTGCTGGGCAGCAACAAGGGCACCCAGGTGATCACGATCAGCGGCGCGGACACCAGGAAGACCTCGGGGCAGTTGCGTATGACCACGATCGTGGCCACGAGCCCCGACGCGGACGTGTACCTCGGTGACATCATCGACGGCTGGTTCGACACCGGCCGCTCCGTGATGCCGCGTGACGCGGTCTACCCGAGCGGCGACTCCACCCAGGAGATCGAGAAGCACAACACCCGGGAGATGGAGCGTTCCCAGGACAGCGCCACCGCGGCCGCGCTCGGCTACCTCGGCAGGGACGGCGACGGCATCGAGGTCACGCTGAAACTGGCCGACGTGGGCGGCCCGAGCGCCGGGCTGCTCTTCTCGCTCGGCATCGTGGACAAGCTGGAGGGCGACGGCGACGGCGGCGACCTCACCGGGGGCCGCACCATCGCGGGCACCGGCACCATCGACGGTGCGGGGAAGGTCGGCGCGGTGGGCGGGGTGCAGATGAAGACCCAGGCCGCCCGCAGGGACGGCGCCACGGTCTTCCTGGTCCCGAGGGACGAGTGCGCGGACGCCGGGGCGGAGCTGCCGAAGGGCCTGAGACTGGTCCCGGTGACCACCCTCAAGGGCGCGGTGAGCGCGCTGCACGCCTTGCAGAAGGGCGGTTCGGTCCCGGCCTGCTAGGTCGTGTCTTCAAAAGCCCGTCTGGTCGGGGCGGCCCGGCACGCACGCTCGCCGCGTTGTCGTCGGTCGCCGACGCGCCGCGTCGACTCCCTCCTCCGCCTTGCGACCGCACGCACCGGACCACCCCGACCCCGCCCTCCAGGCGGACGACGCTCTTTTGAAGACACTCCCCAGCGCGCTCCCTCAGGGGCCCGCTCCTTCAGGGGGAGGCGGCGCGGGTCAGACCGCCGCAGGGCTGCCCGGCAGGGCGGGGAGCGGGCGGCGCGGGGTGGCGAGGCGCAGGCCGAGGCCGACAAGGGCCCAGCCCAGCTCGGTGCGCAGCCGGTGCCGGGGCCCCGCCGTGGCCGCCCGCCGGTACAGCTCGGCCGCGCGGGCGTGGTGCAGCATCAGATGGACGTCGGGGTGCATGGCGGGCCTCTCCTGTGGGTGCCGTGTGGGTCTGTGGGTGCGCGGCGAGGGGCGCGTAGGGCGGCGCGGGGCGCGGGGACGCTCAGGCGTCCGGGGGTGCGGTGCCGGGCCCCGGGGACCGGCTGTCGTCGGCGCCGGGGACCGGGCCCCGGGGGAACGCGTGGATGTGGAGGCGCACCTGCGCGGAGTCCGCGGGGGCGTCGGGGTCCGGCACCCGGTAGCTCTCGATGAGGTCGTGGATCTTCTCGCCCAGCTCCCGCGCCTGCCCGGCGGTGAGCCTCATGGTGAAGTCGCTGACGTCGCTCACCCGCTGCCAGGCGCGCGGCCACTCACCGCGGGAGCCGATCCAGGAGGACAGCTCTCTGGTGTGGGTGGCGGCCACCTCGTGCATGAAGAGGTCGGCGGCGCCGCGCACCGCCGGGTTGGAGTCGGTCAGCAGGGTGTCGTCGAACTGGGTCCCCTCCTCGACCGCCCGCCACCATCGCTCCCGGCCCTTGCCCTGCTCCGGCGCGTCCTCGACGAAGCCGTGCTCGGCGAGCTGGCGCAGGTGGTAGCTGGTGGCGCCGCTCGACTCGCCGAGCCGCGCGGCGAGCTGCGAGGCGGTGGCCGGGCCGTCGTGCCGCAGCGTGTTCAGCAACTCCATCCGCAGCGGGTGCGCGAGGCCGCGCAGCGAGCGGGCGTCGAGGGTGCGCAGCCTGCGCGGGGCGGCGGCGCCCGGGTCGCGGGCCGCCCCCGCCCCGCGGTTCGCGTCATCGTTCATGGCCCCAGCCTACGGCTTACAAAGAGACCTTTGCAAGGCTTCCTTTGCATCGAAGTCTTTGCAGCGGACCTTTTGCACAGAACCCTTTGCAAGCCGGACGGGAGCCGCCGGGGCATCGACCCGGCCGGAGCCGCCGGGCCTCCGCCCCACCGTTGTCGCCGGGGGCGTCAGCCCCCCTTCACGAACCCCTCCTTCTTCAGCCAGTCGAGCGCCACCTCGTGCGGGTCCTCACCGTCCACGTCGACCTTCGCGCTCAGCTCCTGCGCGACCTTGTTGGTGAGCTTCTTCGTGATCGGGTCGAGGACGTCCGCGATACCCGGGTACTTCTTCAGGGTGCTGGCGCGGATCTCGGGGGCCACGTTGTAGTTGGGGAAGAAGTGCTTGTCGTCGGCGAGCACCGTCAGATGCTGGGCCTGGATGCGGCCGTCGGTGGTGAAGACCTCGCCGAAGGTGCAGCGCCCCTGGGAGACCTGGGTGTAGACGACACCGCCGTCCATCTTCTGGATCTTGTTCGACGCCAGCTTCATCCCGTAGGCGCGCTGCATCCCGGGCAGCCCGTCCTCGCGCGCGGAGAACTCGCCCTCCACGCAGAGCGAGACCGCCCCCGGGTTCTTCTTGGCGAGCGCGGCCACGTCGGAGAGGGTCTTCGGCTTGTACTTGCGCAGGTTGGCCTGGTTGAGCGCCAGCGCGTACGTGTTGTTCAGCGAGGCGGGCGGCAGCCAGGCGATGCCCTTCTTCGCGTCCGCTTCCTTGACCACCTTCCACTGCTTGTCGGGGTCCGGCACCGGCTTCGCGTTGCCCTGGTAGGTGATCCAGGCGGTGCCCGTGTACTCGTACATGCCGTCCGCGTCGCCGTTCTCGACGGCGGCGCGCGCGCCGAACGAGCCCTGGATGCCGGTGCGGTCGACCACGTCGGCGCCCCCGGCCTCGAAGGCGATGCCCATGACGGCGCCGAGCACCAACTGCTCGGTGAACTCCTTGGACGCCACGGTCAGATGGGCGCCCTTCAGCGGCTCGCCTTGCCCGATGGAGCCGGGGCGTACCGCGTCCGCCATCGGGGAGCCGCTGGTCAGGCCGCAGCCCGCGAGCAGCGCCCCGCTCACCGCGACCGCGAGCGCGGCCCGTGTCCTCACCCCTCGCCGGGGTCGATAGATCCTCATGCCCGCACCTCCAACCCGCGTGGCCGCAGCAACAGTTCGGCGAGCGACGCCAGCCAGTCCACCATCAGCGCCAGGCTGATCGTCAGCACCGAGCCGAGGATCAGCACCGGCATCCGGTGGTTGGTGATGCCCGCGCTGATCAGGTCGCCGAGGCCGCCGCCCCCGCCGAAGGTGGCCAGCGTCGCCGTGCCCACGTTCAGTACGAGCGCGGTGCGCACCCCGGCCAGGATCAGCGGCACCGCGAGCGGCAGCTCCACTCGGCCGAGCACCGCGAACTGCGACATCCCGATGCCGCGCGCCGCGTCCAGCAGTGTCGGATCGTTTCCTCGCAGGCCCGTGATGGTGTTGGACAGCACGGGGAGCACCGCGTAGATGATGATCCCGATCAGCGCCGCCTTCATGCCGACGCCCATCCAGATCACCAGCAGCGCCAGCAGCCCGATGGACGGCGTGGCCTGCCCGATGTTGGCGAGCGCCATCGCCAGCGGGGCGGCCCTGCGCGCCCCGGGCCTGGTCAGCAGGATGCCCAGCGGGATCGCGATGATGAGCACGAAGAACGTGGAGATGCCGGTCAGTTCGACGTGCTGCCACAGCCTGACCCACATATTGCCGTTGGCCAGCGAGTTGCGGGAGACGGCGTCGAGGTCGGCGCCCTGGTACCAGATCCAGGTGGCCAGCAGGATCAGGCCCACGAAGCCGGGCAGCAGCGCCAGCTTCGGCCAGGTGATCCTGGCCGGCTCCCGGGCCGCGGCCCGCGCGGTCGGCGGCGCCTCCTGCGCGGCCTCGCCCGAGTCGCGGAACGCCCGGCCCTTGACGTCGTGCTCGCCCGCCGTGCGCTCGTCCTCACCTCTTATGGCGCTGCCGCCCCGGCCCTCCGCGGGCGGCCCAGGGGCACGGCTCGACGGGCTCATGACGATCCCTCCCCGAAGCCGCCCTCCTGGGCCAGTTCGGTGCGCGACCTGCGGCTCTCGGCCAGCTCGTGCTGGTTCTCCAGCGCGTCGAGCCGGTCCTCCTCCAGCAGTTCGTGGACGGAGTTCATCAGCGTCTCCATGTCCACGACGCCCTCGTACTCGCCGCGCCGCCCGGTGACCGCGACCCGGCCCGCGTTGTCGGTGAGCACCGCCTCCAGCGCGTCGCGCAGGGTGGCGTCCCGGGTGACCGTGTCGTGCACCAGCGTCCCGGCGCGGGCGAGCGAGCCCTTGGCGAGCGTGAGGTCCCCACGGCGCAGCCACTTATACGGGCGCCGTTTCCGGTCGAGCAGCAGAAGCTCGTTGGTCTTCTCCGAACGCAACCGGTCGAAGATGTGCTGAAGCGGATCGTCGAGGCTCACCGTCGGATAGTCGGTGATCCCCACGTCCCGCACCCGGGTCAGGTTCAGCCGCTTCAGCGCGGCGCCCGCGCCCACGAAGCCGGAGACGAAGTCGTCGGCGGGGTGGGTGAGGATCGCCTCCGGGGTGTCGAACTGGGCGATGTGGGACTGCTCCCTGAGCACCGCGATACGGTCGCCCAGCTTGATCGCCTCGTCGAAGTCATGGGTGACGAAGACGATCGTCTTGTGCAGTTCGTGCTGGAGCCTGATCAGTTCGTCCTGGAGATGGTCGCGGGTGATCGGGTCGACGGCGCCGAACGGCTCGTCCATCAGCAGCACCGGGGGATCGGCCGCCAGGGCCCGCGCCACCCCGACGCGCTGCTGCTGCCCGCCGGAGAGCTGGCGCGGATAGCGCCCGCGGAACTCGCCGGGGTCGAGCCCCACCAGGTCGAGCATCTCCGCGACCCGCTCCTTGGTACGGGACTTGGACCAGCCCACCATCCTCGGCACGAGCGCGATGTTCTGCGCCACCGTCATGTGCGGGAAGAGGCCCGAGGACTGGATCGCGTACCCGACCTTGCGGCGCAGCCGCACCGGGTCCATCCGGGTCACGTCCTCGCCGTTGATGGTGATACGGCCCGACGTCGGCTCGATCAGCCGGTTGATCATCCGCAGCGTGGTGGACTTTCCGCAGCCCGAGGGCCCGACCAGGATGACGATCTCCCCGGCCGCGATCTCCATGCTGACGTTGTCCACGGCGGCCGTGCCGCTGCCCGGGTAGCGCTTGGTCAGGCCCTCCAGTTCGATGGTGGCGCCGGTCGTCGTCCGGTCGGGGGCCGGCTGCCCGCCCGCCGCGGGCTCGCCTGTGGTCGTGGTCGGAGTGTCAGGCACGAATCCCCCTCGGAATGGTCAGCCGCCCGATCAGGACATAGGCGGCATCGAACAGAAGTGCGAGCACGATGATCCCGAGCGTGCCGGAGAGCACCTGGTTGAGCGCGTTCTTGCTGCCCAGCGAGGCGATGCCGCGGAAGATCTCGTTGCCGAGACCGGGCCCGGAGGCGAACGCGGCGATGGCGGCGATGCCCATCAGCATCTGGGTGGAGACCCGGATGCCGGTGAGGATCGCGGGCCAGGCGAGCGGCAGCTCCACCCGCAGCAGCCGGGCGAGGCGTGACATCCCCATGCCGTTGGCCGCGTCCACGAGCGCCGGGTCGACCCCGCGCAGACCCACGATCGAGTTGCGCACGATCGGCAGCAGCCCGTAGAGCACCAGGGTGATGACGGTCGGCGCCACCCCGAGCCCCGCGATCGGGATCAGCAGGCCGATCAGGGCGAGCGAGGGGATCGTCATGATGGTCGAGGTGGCGGTCGTCGCCAGACTGCCCGCCCACTCGCTGCGGTACGTGGCGACCCCGATCAGTACACCGATCAGCGTCGCCGCGACCATGCACTGGAAGACGGCCGACGCGTGTTGCCCCGCGTCGGCGAGAAGTTGCTGGTGGCGGCCCACCAGATAGTCCCAGAAGTTCAATCCGCGTCATCTCCTCAGTGGTTCCGGCCGCCCGAGCCGGATGCTCGGCCGCGTGCCGGACGTGGGTGCGTACGGGTGAAGGACAGGTAAGGACGGGTGGCGGGTGGCGTGCGGGTGGCTCGCCGTACGGGTGCGGGGTGGTGGGGAGGTGCCGCCGGGTGGTGGGGGGTCGGGGGGCGGCCGACGATGTGGGGGGAACGAAGGGGGCGTACGGGGGTGACGCTGCGTGTGGGCCGGTGGCGCGGGAATGTCCCCCGTGGGGATCACGGTGAAAAGTGTGAATGTACGGAGTTTCGGTCCGGGAAACGAGCCCTTACGCACTCCCACCGATCGCGCGCGGCCGGGAGCCGGGGCGTCACGGGTCCTGGGACGCCTGCTCCACGAGCGGGATGATCCGCAGCGGCACCGGGTTCTCCATCACGATCGCGGTGGCGGCGCGCACGATCCCGTCGAAGCCGACGACCAGGTCGATGACCCGCTGGAGGTCCGCGTTGGAGCGCGCCACCAGACGGCAGAGCATGTCGCCGCTGCCGGTCGTGGTGTGCAGTTCCAGCACCTCGGGGACGGTCGCGAGGTGCTCGCGCACCTGGCCGCCCATGCCCTGCCTGATCTCCAGCGTGGCGAACGCGGTCACGGGGTAGCCGAGTGCCGCGGGGTCGACCTGGGGGCCGAAGCCGCGGATCACCCCGGTGGCCCTGAGCCGGTCCAGCCTGGCCTGGACGGTGCCACGGGCCACCCCGAGCCGGCGGGACGCCTCAAGCACGCCGATCCGGGGCTCACGGGCGAGCAGCACGATGAGCCTGCCGTCGAGGCGATCGATCGCCACACCGCCTCCAAGGTGGTCATACTGCACAGATCGCCCGCTGACCAGGCACCTCCGATATACATACTGCCCAGCGAAATCGCAAACAATTGCGCACCTTGCCGGGCGGCGCGAACCTTCGTACATGGCAACCACCTCAGCGCACCCGCAGGACACCCCCGCCACCGCGCGACAGGCCGACCCCTTCCCGGTGAACGGCATGGACGCGGTCGTCTTCGCGGTGGGCAACGCCAAACAGGCGGCCCACTACTACGCGTCCGCGTTCGGCATGAAGCTCGTCGCCTACGCGGGTCCCGAGAACGGCAGCCGGGAACTGGCGACGTACGTGCTGGAGAGCGGCTCGGCCCGGTTCGTGCTCACCTCCGTGATCAAGGCGGCGAGCGAGTGGGGCCGTTTCCTCGCCCAGCACGTCGCGGAGCACGGCGACGGCGTCGTCGACCTGGCCATCGAGGTCCCCGACGCCAGGAAGGCGTACGCCTACGCCGTCGAGCACGGCGCGCGCGGGCTCGCGGAGCCGTACGAGACCAGGGACGAGCACGGCACCGTGGTGCTCGCCGCCATCGCCACCTACGGCACCACCCGGCACACGCTCGTCGAGCGCCGCCACTACGACGGCCCCTACCTGCCCGGCTTCACCGCCGCGGAACCGATCGTCGCGCCCCCGGCCCGCCGCACCTTCCAGGCCGTCGACCACTGCGTGGGCAACGTGGAACTCGGCCGGATGAACGAGTGGGTGGAGTTCTACAACAAGGTCATGGGCTTCACCAACATGAAGGAGTTCGTCGGCGACGACATCGCCACCGAGTACAGCGCGCTGATGTCGAAGGTGGTCGCCGACGGCACCCTCAAGGTCAAGTTCCCCATCAACGAGCCCGCGGAGGGCAAGAAGAAGTCCCAGATCGACGAGTACCTGGAGTTCTACGGCAGCGCGGGCGTCCAGCACATCGCCCTCGCCACCAACGACATCGTCACCACGGTGCGCACCATGCGCGCGTCCGGCGTGCAGTTCCTCGACACCCCGGACTCGTACTACGACACGCTGGGGGAGTGGGTCGGCGACACCAGGGTGCCGATCGACACCCTGCGCGAGCTGAAGATCCTCGCCGACCGCGACGAGGACGGCTACCTGCTCCAGATCTTCACCAAGCCGGTCCAGGACCGTCCCACCGTGTTCTTCGAGCTGATCGAGCGGCACGGCTCGATGGGCTTCGGCAAGGGCAACTTCAAGGCCCTCTTCGAGGCCATCGAGCGCGAGCAGGAGCGCCGCGGCAACCTCTGAGCGTGCCGCCCGGAGCGGGGGCGCGGCGCACCCGCGACCGCTGCGGCCCGGGATGTCCCCCGGGCGCCGCACCCCGCTCCACGACGACGTACTGCCGCGGCAGTGTGACCCGACCTACGCCCACGGCCCCTCGGAAACATGGCGCGTGAGCAACTCGGTGAGGGCCGTGTCGATACCGAGTCGCTCACCCTCAGAGCCCGGCGGTACCACCCTGAGGGTCCGCTCCAGCCATGCCGAGAGCGCCACCGCGGGGGCGGAGAGCAGTGCCTCCCCCTCGGGCGAACTCAGCGCCATCAGCACCACGTCGCGGCCCTCCGACCGCGAGGGCCACACCCTGACGTCCCCCTGGCCGCTCGGCCTGAACACCCCTTCGATCAGCAGGTCTCGGGCGAACGTCCAGCTCACGGGGGTGTCGGTGCCCACGTGGAAGGTGATGCGCACCGCGCACGGATCATCCGTGCGGTACAGCAGTTTCGCCGGTACCGGGATGCTCTGGTCCGGTGAAAGGATCAGCAGCAACTCGATCTCGCGTTCCACCACGGAGTACATGGCGTCTTCCTCTCTTTTCCGTTGTTCCCGCTCACGGACCCGGCGGTGGGGCCCGTACCGGGAGCGAGGGCGTCAACGGCCCGGCGTTACGCGAGTCGGCGGAATTTTTTTCCCGGGTGCCGCGAAGGCCCCGCAACGGGCGGCGCGGGGACGGTCACCGAGGGGTGCGCGGCGGTGTCCGAGGGGCACGGACGCTCCGGCGGGTCTGATAGATGTGGGACCCTCAGAAAAATCCCCCGAGCAGATACGGGATGACGGACATGAGCGCCCCAACTCCGGCCCCCGGCGACGAAAGCCCCCGCGAGGGCTACTACCCGGACCCGTCCATCCCCGGGTATGTCCGCTACTGGAACGGCGCCACCTGGGTGCCGGGCACCAGCCGCCCGGCGCCGGGCCCCGGCGAGACGCTGTCGCCGCCGCCCGGCGTCGCCCCCGCCCCCGCTCCGCCGCCGCACATGCCGCCGCCCGCGGCCGAGGAGACGGGCCCCCTGTTCCTCGACGGGCAGGACCCCGGCCCGGCGCCGCAGCCCCAGGACCCGGCCCCCGCGCAACAGTCCGCCGAGCAGCCCCCGGTCGGGCAACCGGCCGACGCCTCCGGCGCGCAGGAGCCCGCCGCTCCCTGGAGCGCGCGCCCCGGCGCCGACCCCCGGCAGCCGGGCGCCCCCGCGCCCGCCCCGGTGCACGCGGGCGAGCCCGAGGGCACGGTCACCATCCGCAGGGTCCCCGCCGAGGCCGCGGAGCCCGCGGGCCCGCCGGTGAGCGACGGCACCGTCACCATCCGCCGCGTGGGCGAGGAACCGCCCGGCGCCCGGCGGCCCACGGCGGGCGCCGGGGACGAGCCCGCGACCGACGGCACCGTCACCTTCCGCAGGCCGGGCCCGGGTGGCGCGGGCGCCGACTCCGCCGACGACGGCACCATGACGATCCGCACCGGGCGCGGCGGCCCGCCCGCGGCCCCGCCGGGTGGCGGCGACCAGGCCGCGCCCCCCGGCGACAACCGCATCCCCCAGCAGTCCGCGGGGCAGTTCGGCGCGCCCGCGGCCCCGCAGATCCCCGGCCAGTCGGGCCCCGGCGCCGCACCGCCCGCGGGCTACGGCTATCCGGTCGCCACCACCGCGGCCCAGCCGCCCGCCGGGCCCGCGGCCCCCGGCTACGGCTACCCGGCGGGGCCCCCGCAGGGCGGCCAGGCACCGGCCGGCTACGGCTACCCGGCACCGCCCCAGGGCGGCGGGCCCCCGGCCTCCGGGGGGTACGGCTACCCGGGCGGTTCCGCGTCCGGCGCGCCCGGCGGCTACGGCTATCCGGCGGGTCACGGCGGGGCCGTGCCCCAGCAGGGCGGCGGGGGCTGGGCGGGCGACGTGCGGCGGCTCGCGCAGCCGGGCGCCGACGAGCCGGTGGTGCCGTGGAAGCCGCCGGTGGTCGACCCGTTCCAGGCGGCGGCGCAGGCCCAGGCCGCGGCGCGGCCCGCGGGGCTCGGCAGGCGCTTCGCGGCCCGGCTGATCGACACGGTGGTCGTCGGCGCCGTCACCACCGCCGCGGCGGTGCCGCTGTACACCAGGGGCAGCGACCACGTACACGGCAAGATCGACACCGCCAAGCTCACCGGACGCACCGTCAAGGTCTGGGTCCTCGACGGCACCACGGGCGGCTACCTCGCCGCGGTGCTCGCGGTGCTGGTGGTCGTCGGGGTGCTGTACGAGGTGCTGCCGACCGCCAAGTGGGGCCGCACCCTGGGCAAGAGGCTCCTCGGGCTCGGCGTGCGCGACATCGAGGGGTACGAGCCCCCGTCGCTGGGCGGGGCGCTACGGCGCTGGCTGGTGCTGTGGGTGCCGAGCCTGCTGGTGGTCGGGCTGCTCGGGCTGCTCTGGTGCGTCGTCGACCGGCCGTGGCGGCAGTGCTGGCACGACAAGGCCGCGGGCACGTTCGTGGCCGGTTCCTGACCCGCCCTCAGAAAGCGCACGCGCGGCCGACCCCCGTCTGGCCCCCCGCCGGATGCGCGGTGGCGCGATCCGGGTTGGACTCGGGCCATGAGCACCGAACCGCCGCCGCCGGAGGACGACCCGTTCAGGAAGCAGCCGCCCCCGTCAGGCGGCGGGGGCCCCTACGGCACCCCGCCCCCCGGCGACGCGGGCGGCCCCACCCCGCCCGGCGGCTCCGGCCCGTACGGCGGCGGTCCGGGCGGCCCTTACGGGGGCGGCTCCGCAGGCCCGTACGGAGGAGGCCCCGGCGGCGCGGGTCCCGGCGGCCCCTACGGCGGCGGCCCGCAGGGCGCGGGGGATGACCCGCTCGCCGGGATGCCCCCGCTGGCCGGTTCGTGGCGGCGCACGCTCGCCCGGATCATCGACATGATCCTGGTGGGGATCGTCGTCGGCCTCATCTCCTGGGGCGTCGGCACCAGCGAGTACCACGTCGACCCGGACGAGATGCGATTCAGCAAGTCGTTCGGACAGTCCGTGATCGCGGCCGTGCTCTACATCGTCTACGACACGTTCCTCATCGCCAGGAACGGTCAGACCCTGGGCAAGCGCTGGCTGCGGATGCGGGTGGCGAACCTCAGCAATGGCACCAACCCCTCGGTGGGCGCCTCGCTCGGCAGGGCCGCGGTGCTCTGGCTGCCGTTCGCCTTCTGCTGCGCCTGTGTGTGGACCGCGATCTGCGGCGGCTGGTCGTTCTTCGACCGCCCGTACAAGCAGGGGCTGCACGACAAGTCGGCGAAGACCGTCGTGGTCAGCACCCCGTGAGCGCGCCCCACGGGACGCGGCCCGCCGCGGCGGGCCGCGCGGGCTCAGCGGGAGGAGTGGCCACGCGCGCTGTCGGAGACGCCGTGCCCGGTGAGGTGACGCGGCGCGGTCCGCTGGGCCGGCACCGCCGCGGGCAGCGGGCGCTCCTGCGCGAGGCGCCGGGCATGCCGCGGCATCCGTACCGCCACGGCGACCACCACCCCGAGGGCGAGCGCGACGAGCGCGACGACCACGACGCCCGCGCCCGACGTCGTCTGCGACAGCAGCAGCATGGCGACGGTGGCGAGCACGACGGTGGAGAGACCGTAGGCGATCTGTGCGGCGGTCGGACGGGGCATGGCGTGATCAGTCCTCGAAGCGGCGGTACCGACGGGAAGGCGCGTGACGGTCGCGGACCGGCGACACTGCCGGACGGGCCGCTGGTGCGGATACGGCGTGCGATACGGGCGCGGGACACGGCCGTGCACGCCGCTCCCGCCCTCCCCTGTATGCCCGAGCGGCACTGGCGGTAAGCGTGGCCTAACCCACGGTGCCGGTGCACAAGGGGCGCACGGATTCACCGAGTCCAGTGGATGGACGGTGTTCTGCGCCCGGCTGCCGTCCACGGCGCCGTCCTCGCGCGTCCGCATTCCGGAGAGCGGACGGGACGGGTGACGCGCGTAGTGCAGTCGACCTGTACAAGTCAAGGTCTGTCTTTTCTTCGTCAACTCCGGTCGAATGTCGTCACTTGTGACGCGATACCGCGCGCGGACCCCCACGTCCGGACCCCCGGACCGTGCGCGCGGGCGCGGGGGAGGAAAAATCCACGTGAGAAGAATCCCAAGAAGATTCGGCATGTTCAGAACCGGCGCGGTGGTGGTGGCGATGGCCACCGCCACCACTGCGTTCTCGGCCTACGCGACCACGGCGCAGGCCGACGGGCACGCGGGCGCCCCGGCGGCGATCGACCGTCAGGACCCGGCCCCCGGCGCGGCGAAGGGCCTGGGCGCCCACAACCTGCCGGGCCCCTTCAGCAAGGAGCAGGACGGCCGGCGCAGGGCCGCCATGCAGGACGTGCTGTCCGGCAGGAAGCACGTGCAGAAGAAGGACGGCTCACAGGTCGTCAGGCTCGGCGACAGGAAGTACGTCGAGCTGGGCCGGGAGAAGACCGACAAGATCTTCACCATCCTGGCCGAGTTCGGCGACAAGGTCGACGACACCACGATGTACGACCCGGACGGCCCCGACGGGCCCGAGCCGCCGGTCGTGCAGTACGGCGGCGAGCCGGGGCCGCAGCACAACGAGATAGCGCAGCCCGACCGCAGCCAGGACAACAGCACCGACTGGCAGGCGGACTTCGACCGGCAGCACTTCCAGGACCTGTACTTCGGCACGGGTAAGGACGCGGGCGGCAAGAAGAAGGAATCGCTCAAGACCTATTACGAGAAGACCTCCTCCGGCCGCTACTCGGTCGACGGCGAGGTCTCCGACTGGGTCAAGGTGCCGTACAACGAGGCCCGCTACGGCTCCAACTACTGCGGCGCCACCAACTGCGACAGCGTCTGGGACCTGGTGCGCGACGGCGTCAACGCCTGGGTCGCGGACCAGAAGGCCGCCGGGAAGAGCGACGCCGAGGTCAAGGCCGACCTGGCCCAGTACGACACCTGGGACCGCTACGACTACGACGGCGACGGCGACTTCAACGAGCCCGACGGCTACATCGACCACTTCCAGATCGTGCACGCGGGCGAGGACGAGTCCGCGGGCGGCGGGGTCGAGGGCACCAACGCGGTCTGGGCGCACCGCTGGTACGCGTACGGCAACGACGCGGGCCACTCGGGCCCCGCCGACAACCAGGCGGGCGGCACCGAGATCGGTGACACCGGCATCTGGGTCGGCGACTACACGATGCAGCCGGAGAACGGCGGACTCGGCGTCTTCGCCCACGAGTACGCCCACGACCTGGGCCTGCCCGACCTCTACGACACGGTCGGCAGCTCCGAGAACTCCGTGGGCTACTGGTCGTTGATGTCCGCAGGCTCCTGGCTCGGCACCGGCAAGGACGTCATCGGCGACCTGCCGGGCGACATGACCGCGTGGGACAAGCTCCAGCTCGGCTGGCTCACCTACGACGAGGCCAAGGCCGCGACCAGGTCCGCCCACAGACTGGGGGTCGAGGAGTACAACACCAAGAACCCCCAGGCGCTCGTCGTCGACCTGCCGAAGAAGTCCGTCACCACCACCGTCGCCAAGCCCGCCCAGGGCGACTCCCAGTGGTGGAGCGGCATGGGCGACAACCTGAAGAACACCCTCACCAGATCCGTCGACCTGACCGGGAAGAGCAAGGCGGAGCTGTCGCTCAAGGGCTGGTACGACATCGAGAAGGACTACGACTACCTCTACACCGAGGCGTCGACGGACGACGGCGCCACCTGGACCCCGCTCGACGGCACCGCCGACGGCAAGCCCCTCCCGCGTGACGCGGGCGACCGGCCGGTGCTCACCGGCACCAACGGCGCCTACCAGGACCTGGTGTTCCCGCTCGACGACTACGCGGGGAAGAAGATCCAGCTCAGGTTCCGCTATCTGACGGACGGCGGGGTCGCGCAGAAGGGCTTCGCCGCCGACGAGATCACCGTCACCGCCGACGGCCAACCCGTCTTCTCCGACGACGCCGAGTCCGACGCGGGCGGCTGGACCGCCTCCGGCTTCTCACGTATCGGCGAGTCCTTCACCAAGGACTACGACCAGTACTACATCGCCGAGAACCGGCAGTACGTGTCGTACGACAGGACGTTGAAGGTCGGCCCGTACAACTTCGGCTCCGCGAAGCGCCCCGACTGGGTGGAGCACTACCCGTACCAGAACGGCCTGATGGTCTGGCTCTGGGACACCTCCCAGGTCGACAACAACACCAGCGTCCACCCGGGCGAGGGCCTGATCCTGCCGGTCGACTCGCACCCGGACCCGCTCCGCTGGTCGGACGGCACCGTCGTACGGAACAAGATCCAGCCGTTCGACGCGCCCTTCAGCACCCGCCGCACCGACGGCTTCACGCTGCACCAGGCCGACGAGCCGTTGAAGATCCCGTCCAGCCCCGGGGTCCCCGTCTTCGACGACCACAAGGGCTCGTACTGGTCGGAGGACAACCCCGCCGGAAGTGTGCGCGTTCCTGACACCGGTACCCAGATCAAGATCCTCAAGGAGCCGAAGGACGGCTCGACCCTGACCGTCCAGGTGGCGCCCTCCGCCAAATAAACAGGTAAAGTCCCAGTTCAGAGCATGATCGGCCGTCGCCCCCTAGCGGGGTGGCGGCCGGTCGTGTTTAGGTGCGTCCTGTGGATTCCTTATTGACGCGACGTCTCCCGGGGGTGTGACCGGAATGAGCTCGGGAGGGTACAGCAAGCAGCCGGACGGCAGCATGGTGGTGGCCCTGACGCTGGCCGCCCCCGGCGCCCCGGGCGCGGTGCGTGCCGGTGCGGCCACGGTGCGTGTGGTGGTGCGCTCGGTGAACCGCTCACGGGCCCTGACCCGGCTGCGCAACACCGGACTGCGCGGCGTCTACCTGCGGGGGAACACGGAGCCGCCCACCCCGGACGAGATCACGGCCGTGCTGCACCACCCCGACGGCCTGATATGGCGGGACGCCCGCGGTGACGCGGCCGAGCTGTGGCACCCGATCCGGGCGCTCTGGGAGCACGGCGCCACGGGACCCGCGGGCCCTTCGACGGGCCGCGCCGCATAGCGCGGCGCCGCGGCCCTGCCGACCGCGCCCGGGAGCGGGCCCGGCCGCGCCTGGGCGGGGGCCGGAAGGTCTAGAGGACCGGCTTGCCGGTGAGGGCGACGCCCGCGTCCGTCAGGTCGCGCTGGGCCGCCTCCGAGGTGTCCGCGTGGATGCCCGCGGTGAGGTCGAGCAGGACCTGGGTGCGAAAGCCCTCACGGGCCGCGTCCAGCGCCGTGGCCCGTACGCAGAAATCGGTGGCGATGCCCACGACGTCCACGTCGGTGATCTCGTGCCCGCGCAGCCAGTCGGCCAGCGAGAGGCCGTTCTCGTCGAAGCCCTCGAACCCGCTGTACGCGGCCGCGTACGCGCCCTTGTCGAAGACCGCGTCCACGGCGCCCGAGGCGATCGCGGGGGCGAAGTTCGGGTGGAAGCCGACGCCCTCGGTGCCCGCCACGCAGTGCGGGGGCCAACTGTGCACGAAGTCGGGGTGGTCGGAGAAGTGGTCACCGGGGTCGATGTGGTGGTCCCTGGTCGCCACCACGTGCTGGTAGCCGGCCGGGGCCTCCCCGATGAGATCGGTGATGGCGGCGGCCACGTGCGATCCCCCTGGGGCGCCGAGGCTGCCTCCTTCGCAGAAGTCGTTCTGTACATCGACGACGATCAACGCACGACGCATGTCGGGTGTCCTCTTCGAGGGGTTTTCATGGACTTCGGGGAGTTTCGGGGGTTCGGTGCCTTCGGGGAGTCCTGGCGCTCGGGGCCGGGGGCGGGCGGGGCCGGACCCGGGGACCGGCCGGGCGGCCCGCGCCCCGTGGGCGCCCGCTCCGACGGAGTTCACCTCACAGACCCTAGGGACTGGCCCGGCATTCCGCGAGGGCGGGCATGGGCCCCGGCGCATACCACAGGGAGCGCCGGGGGGCGCACCCCCGGGGCGCCCGGGCGCACCCGGCGCACCCCGCTCCGTCCCGCCCCCGCGGCTACCGGTACTCGGTCGGGATGACCGCCTCCCCCCGGGAGAGCTGGGTGGCGGACAGCGGCAGGTTGGCGCGGGCCGCGGCGTGCCGGTCGCGCACCGTGTCCAGGGGCTCCCTGGTCACCACCGTGCCGCCCTTGACCAGCTCCACGAGGAGCTGCCGGTCGGCGAGCGCGGCGGGCACCGCGCCGGTGCCGACGACCTCGGCCTCGGCGACCCCGTCGGCGTCGAGACGGCGCGCGGCCCACTTGCGGCCGCCCACCGACAGCTTCCCGCCCAGCGACTTCTTCGCGACCGGTACGAGCGGCGCCCCGGGGTCGCCGGACTCGGCCCTGGCCACCAGCTTGTACACCATGGAGCTTGTGGGGTGCCCCGAGCCCGTGACGAGCTGGGTACCGACCCCGTACGCGTCCACCGGGGCCGCGGCGAGGGAGGCGATGGCGTACTCGTCGAGGTCGGAGGTGACGACGATCCTGGTGCCCGTGGCGCCCAGCGCGTCGAGCTGGCCGCGCACCCGGTGCGCCACGAGCAGCAGGTCCCCCGAGTCGATGCGGACGGCGCCGAGTTCGGGGCCCGCGACCGCCACGGCCGCCCGTACCGCCTCCGCGACGTCGTAGGTGTCCACCAGCAGCGTCGTGCCCCGGCCGAGCGATTCCACCTGGGCGCGGAAGGCGTCCGTCTCGCTGTCGTGGAGCAGGGTGAAGGCGTGCGCCGAGGTGCCGACGGTCGGGATGTCGTAGCGGAAGCCCGCGGCGAGGTCCGAGGTACTGGTGAAGCCGCCGATGTACGCCGCCCGCGAGGCGGCCACCGCGGCCAGCTCGTGGGTGCGGCGGGCGCCCATCTCGATCAGCGGCCGCCCGCCCGCGGCCGAGGCCATCCGGGACGCGGCGGCGGCGATGGCGGAGTCGTGGTTGAGGATGGACAGCAGCACCGTCTCCAGCAGCACGCACTCGGCGAAGGAGCCCTCCACCCGCAGCACGGGCGAGCCGGGGAAGTACACCTCGCCCTCCGGGTAGCCCCAGATATCGCCGGAGAAGTGGTAGCCGGAGAGCCAGTCCAGGGTGCGCGCGTCGACGATCTCCTTGTCCCGCAGGAAGCCGAGCACCTGGTCGTCGAAGCGGAAGTTCTCCACGGCGTCGAGCACCCGCCCGGTGCCGGCCACGACCCCGTAGCGGCGGCCGTCGGGCAGGCGCCGGGTGAAGACCTCGAAGACGGAGCGCCGGTCCGCGGTCCCCGAGTGCAGCGCGGCTTGCAGCATGGTCAGCTCGTACTGGTCGGTGAAGAGCGCCGTCGACGGGACGTCCACCGGCAGGCCCAGGTCCGCAGGGTTCATGCTTCGATGCTACCCCCATCTCGTCAGACTGACGATTTCAGGCCGGGGGATGTGTGCGACGACACGCCGCAAGTGGCAGCATGGGGCCTGTGACGGCACCAGCCCCCCTTGAGATCGAGAAGCCCGAGGCCACCGAGGAGGCTTCGGCGGTACCGGAGCCCGACCTGCCCTGGGTGACCATCGTCCACAACGACCCGGTCAACCTGATGAGCTATGTGACCTACGTGTTCCAGGCGTACTTCGGCTACTCGAAGGACAAGGCGACCAAGCTCATGATGGACGTCCACCACAAGGGCCGCGCGGTGGTCTCCACCGGCTCCCGCGAGGAGATGGAGCGCGACGTCCAGGCCATGCACGGGTACGGTCTGTGGGCCACGCTCCAGCACCAGTAGCGGGCGGGACAGGGGCCGGTCGGGGCTTGGTGCCGCAGGTCCTGTCCCGTGCGGTGGCCCGCCGTCGCGGCGGGAGCTGAAGGGCCTTCGGCCCCTTCGGGGTCAGGCCGTGTCCTGCGCCGGGCCCCTCCACCCCTGCTCCCTCAGCACCCCCGCCACGTCGGGCGCCCGGTAGTGGCCGCCCTTGAGCACCTTGCCGTCCGCGCGGCGCGCCACGGTGCCGTCGGGGGCGACCTTGGTCATGTTCGCCCGGTGGATCTCCGCGATCACCGCGTCCAGGTCGATGCCGTGCACCAGCGCCGTGCCGTACGCGACGTACACCACGTCGGCCAGTTCGTGCGCCAGCTTGTCGAGCGGGCCCGTGGCGACCTCCGCGACCTCGGCCGCCTCCTCCGCGAGCAGCCGCGCCCTGTGCTCCCCGAGCGCGGCGGGCACCTCGGCGGGGACCGCGCCGACGTCGAGCCCGAAGGCCGTGTGGAAGGCGCGCACGGACGCGGCGGGGGAGGGGCGCACGGCGGCGGGGCCCCCGGCCCCCGCGGGCTCTTCACCGGCGGGGGCGGGGGAGTGGAGACCGGGGGCGGGCGTGGCGGCGGCTGGTGAGGTGGGACGCATCTGCCCGAATCTACCGGGACCCGCGTCCCGCGGTCCCCCGGGTCAGTGCACCCGCAGCACGCTGTCGCCGGGGTAGACCGCCTCGGAGCCCAGCTCCTCCTCGATCCTGATGAGCTGGTTGTACTTGGCCGTACGGTCCGAGCGGGACAGCGAACCGGTCTTGATCTGGCCGCAGTTGGTGGCGACCGCGAGGTCCGCGATGGTGGTGTCCTCGGTCTCGCCCGAGCGGTGCGACATCACCACGGTGTAGCCCGCCTTGTGCGCGCTCTCCACGGTGGTCAGGGTCTCGGTCAGCGAGCCGATCTGGTTGACCTTCACCAGGATGGAGTTGGCGTAGCCGCCGTCGATGCCCTGCCGGAGCCGGTTCACGTCGGTGCAGAACACGTCGTCGCCGGTGAGCTGGATCCGGCCGCCGAGCGAGGCGGTGATCTGCTTCCAGCCGTCGAAGTCGTCCTCCGCCATCGCGTCCTCGATCGACGCGATCGGGTAGCGCGAGACCAGCTCCGTCACATACGCGATGTGCTCGTCGACGGAGCGCCTGACGCCCTCGCCCGCGTAGTCGTACACCCCGTCGCGGAAGAACTCCGAGGTGGCCGGGTCCAGTACCAGGCAGATGTCGCGGCCCGGCTCGTAGCCGGACGCCTCGACGGCGCGGACCACGAACGACAGCGCCTCGTCCGCCGAGCGCAGGTTCGGCGCGAAGCCGCCCTCGTCGCCGACGTTGGTGTTGTGGCCCGCGTCGGACAGCGCCTTGCGCAGCGTGTGGAAGACCTCGGAGCCCATCCGCACCGCCTCGGCGAAGCTGTCGGCGCCGACCGGGGCGATCATGAACTCCTGGAAGTCGATCGGATTGTCCGCGTGCGCGCCGCCGTTGATGATGTTCATCATCGGCACCGGCAGCAGGCGCGCGCCCACCCCGCCCACGTACCGGTACAGCGGCAGCCGGTGCGCGGCGGCGGCGGCCTTCACGGTGGCGAGCGAGGCGCCCAGGATCGCGTTGGCGCCGAGGCTGCCCTTGTTGGCGGTGGCGTCCAGGTCGATCATCGTACGGTCGACGAGGGACTGGTCCTCGGCGGTGAGGCCGACGAGTGCGTCGGCGATCGGGCCGTTCACCGCGTCGACGGCCTTGCGCACGCCCTTGCCGTGGAAGCGGGACGCGTCGCCGTCGCGCAGCTCCACGGCCTCGCCCGCGCCCGTGGAGGCGCCGGAGGGGACCGCCGCGCGGCCGAAGGAGCCGTCCTCCAGGGTGACGTCGACCTCGACGGTCGGATTGCCGCGACTGTCGACGATTTCGCGGGCGACGACTCTGGATACCGCAGTCATGGGACTCTCCTGAAAACTCGTTCCCTGATTCTCAGTCGCCGCCCATTCTGCCAGAGCCGTTTCGGCCGCCCGCCCGCCCCCTTTATGCTTCTTCTGAGCGCACCCCGACTCAATTGTCATACGCCGACGCAGCTTCCCGCCGGAACCGCGCGACACCCCCGTCACCCGTCATTCCACCCCTCGACCACGGCAGTTCACCGGCCACCACCCCCTTTCGCCCTATACAGGACGCCCCCACGGCCGACCCCGGAAGGAACCCCTCGTAAGACCCCCGTAAAACCCTCGCGGAAACCCGCCAAAAGCCCCGTACGGCCGTCCGGAATGCAACAGAAATAAGCCGCCCCCGGCCCTCCCCGCCCCTCCCGGATAACCGGCGCGACCATGCGCGGAATTTCTGCGTCCGGTCATGCCCTTGTTACGCTGGAACGATTAGGTGTACGCGCCCCCGGCGGGCGCACGGCCGCGGAGAAACGGTCGCCGTGGCACGTGCCGGGGCGGGCGCGGACGGGCGTGGACGGAGGATCGCGGGGTACGGTTCCCGGACCGGCCCCCGGCACGGCCGGATGAACCCTCAAGCAGCATCGGAAGCGGCGGCCCACTCCATGTCAGGACAGTTCACACCGATCCCCGGGGGCGGCGCCGCCGTCACGCTCGACGAGGTCGAGATCTCCATCATCAGGTCGCTCGCCACCCAGCTCCTCGAACTCTTCGGCCCCGGCGAGGAGACCCCCGACGACCCGCTCGCACAGCTCTTCGAGGAAGGCCCGAGCGAACCCCCGAGCGACCCCGTGCTCAAACGCCTCTTCCCCGACGCGTACGGCGGCCCCCAGGCCCCCGGCCGCCGCCCGCCGGACGACAAGGAGGCCGCGGAGCAGCGCGAGCGCGCCGCCGAGTTCCGCCGCTACACCGAGAACGACCTGCGTGCCCGCAAACGCGACGACGCCCTGGCCGTCATCCGCTCCCTCGACGCCCTCGTCCCCACCGGCGGCTCCGCGGAACTCCACCTCGACCCCGAGGGCTCACGCCGCTGGCTCGGCGCCCTCAACGACCTGCGGCTCGCCCTCGGCGAACGCCTGGAGGTCAAGGACGAGGACGAGATCGAGGACCTGTTCCGCCTCCCCGACGAGGACCCCCGCAAGCCCTTGGTCATGGCCTATCTGTGGCTCGGCTCGCTACAGGAGACATTGGTGGCGACGTTGCTGCCGTGACGGCCCGTCTGGCCGATCATAAATAAGCCCATAAGCCCCACCCCTGCTATTTCTGGTGTTGCGCAGTCCGCGGACGTACCAGGACCAGGCAAGGGAGTTCCATGACCTCTGTCGAGCTGGACACCGAGGACGACGGGCAAAGACCGGCCGAGGCGGTGGTGGAGGGGGGCTCCGGGGGGTACCGGCGGGCGCTGGGGGCCCGGCAGATCCAGATGATCGCCATCGGCGGCGCGATCGGCACCGGGCTCTTCCTGGGCGCGGGGAAGGCGATCGCGAAGGCGGGACCCAGCCTGGTGCTCGCCTACGCGGTCTCGGGTGTCGTGATCTTCCTGATCATGCGGGCCCTGGGCGAACTCCTCATGTACCGCCCGGTGTCCGGCTCCTTCGCCGAGTACGCGCGCGAGTTCATCGGCCCGCTCGCCGGGTTCGCCACCGGCTGGACGTACTGGCTGTTCTGGGTGGTCACCGGCATCACGGAGGTCACGGCCGCCGCCACCTACATGACGTACTGGTGGGACATCCCGCAGTGGGCCTCCGCGCTCGCCTTCACCGCGGTCCTCTACGGCGTCAACCTGATCTCCGTGAAGCTCTTCGGCGAGCTGGAGTTCTGGTTCTCCATGGTGAAGGTCACCGCCATCGTCGGCATGATCCTGATCTGCCTCGGCATCCTCCTGCTCGGCTTCTCCGACGCGGGTGACGACGCCTCGGTCAGCCACCTCTGGGCCGACGGCGGCTTCTTCCCGCACGGTGTGGGCGGCACCCTGATGACGCTTCAGATCGTCATGTTCGCCTTCCTCGCCGTGGAACTCGTCGGGGTCACCGCGGGCGAGTCCCGGGACCCGGCGCGCACCCTGCCGCGGGCCATCAACACCGTGCCCTGGCGGATCGCCGTCTTCTACGTCGGCGCCCTGGTGATGATCCTCTCCGTGGTGCCATGGACCGCCTTCGCCGCCGACGTCTCGCCCTTCGTCGCCGCGTTCCAGAAGATGGGCCTCGCGGCGGGCGCCGGGATCGTCAACTTCGTCGTGCTGACCGCCGCGCTCTCGTCCTGCAACTCCGGCATGTACTCGACCGGGCGGATGCTGCGCGACCTGGCGCTCAGCGGCCAGGCGCCCGGCAGGTTCGCCCGGCTCTCCCGCGGTGGCACCCCGCTCACCGGCACCACCTTCTCCGCGGTGCTCATGCTCGCCGGGGTCTGGGTCAACTACCAGTGGCCGGGGGAGGCGTTCACCTACGTGGTCTCCTTCGCGACCATCTCCGGGATGTGGGCGTGGGTCGTCATCCTGGTCTGCCAACTGCGGCACCGGGCGGCGGTGCGCCGCGGCGCGCTGCCCGAGACCCCGTTCCGTGCGCCGCTCGCGCCGTACGCGGGCTGGTTCTGCCTCGCGTACATCGCCCTCGTGGTGGTGATGATGGGCGTCGACAAGGACGCCAGGGTCTCGCTGTACTGCGCGCCGCCCTGGGCGCTGCTGATGGTCGCGGGCCATGCGCTGGCACGCCGCCGCGCCGCTCGCGCGCTCCCGTCGACCGACTCCCCGTGAGGCCGCCGCCAGGGCCGTGCCCCGGGCGGATGTCCGTGATACGGACGGCCGTGTATCAGCCCTCGGAATGAGCACGGTGGCCGCTTATCCTGGCCCGCATGCTGACCATCACCCAGGATCTGTACGACAGGATTGTCGCGCACGCCCGCAAGGACCACCCCGACGAGGCGTGCGGGGCCGTCGCGGGACCCGAGGGCGAGGACAGGCCCGAGCGCTTCATCCCCATGCTGAACGCGGCGCGCTCGCCCACCTTCTACGAGTTCGACTCCCATGACCTGCTGCAACTCGACAAGGAAATGCGCGCGAGGAAGGAGGACCCGGTCATCTTCTACCACTCGCACACGGCCACGGAGGCGTACCCGTCGCGCACCGACATCTCGTACGCCAATGAGCCGGGAGCCCACTACGTCCTGGTCTCGACGGCCGACACGGACGGCTTCGGCGAGTTCCAGTTCCGGTCGTTCCGCATTCTGGACGGGGTGGTGGAGGAGGAAGAGGTACGGGTCGTCGACGCCTACTGACGCCGCTCCCGCGCCCCTCCCCGTTCCCGGTCGCCCGGGAACTCCGGTCCCGTCCTCCCGCAGGGTTGCCGGGCCGGCCCGAGACTCCGCAGCTCATCCGACCCCGTTCGGTGCCCCGCTCGGCGGGGCGCCACCGGTCTCGCCCCGCCCGCCGCCGAACGCGGATGCGACCTCATGAGGCGGACCGCCCGCCGGCCGCGGGGGCCGGCGGACCCGGAGCCCGTCACCGCTCCTGGCCCGCCGGGCAGGGGGGCCGGGCGCCGCGTGGCGCCTGGCGTCCGCACCGGGTCACCTCACCGCTGTCCGCCGCTCTTCCCGCCGCCGGAGCCCCCGGCGTCCTCGGGGAGGTCGACGTCGATGCGCTCCTTGCGGACCTCACCGTGCACCGTCTCCTCCTCGGTGTGCTCCTCGACGGCGAGCCTGACCCGCTCCACCGGCACCGTCTCCGTCTCCACCACGGCGCGCTCGGCGTGCAGCGTCACCTCGCGCTCGCCCTCGGCGATGCCCGCGCCGGGCGTGGCCGCGGAGGCGCGGTCCGACTCGTCGATCGGCTCGCGCACCACCTTGACCTCCTCGTGGCGCAGCCGCACCGGCTGGTCGGTCTCCTCGGTGACGACGTACTTGCGCAGCCTGGCCCGGCCGGTCTCACGGCGCTCGGTGCCGATGTGCATGCGCTCCTCGGAGCGGACCATGTACGCGTCGCCGGCCCGGCCCTCGCCCGGCATGTCCATCGAGCCGGGGGCCGTGGCGTCGGCCCCGGCGGTGCCCGCGGCCATGTCCGGGGTGCGCGCCGTGCCCGCGGTCATGCCGGTCGCCGCGGACGGCTGGTCCCCGGCCTTGCCCGCGGCCCCCGCGGCGCCCGCCGCACCGGCCGCGCCCGCCGCACCGCCGGCCCAGCCGCGGTCCGGCTCGTTGGCGTCCTGCCAGGCGGCGTCCCAGTCCACCCCGTAGTACTCGTAGAGCCGCTGTTCCTCCTCCGCCGACAGATGCCCACCGGAGTCCACGTCGACCTCGGGGGCCTCCTTGACCTTGGTCTTGTCGAACGGCACTTCCAGGTGGTCCTCCACCAGGCTGGCGTCCCTGATCGGGATGAAGGACTCGCGGTTGCCGAACATGCCGGTCTTCACGCTGGCCCACTCGGGGCGCCCGCTCGCGTCGTCGAGGAAGACGTGCTTGGCGTCCCCGATCTTGTTGCCCTCGCTGTCGTATACCGCGTGGTCGAGCACGCTGGGGATCTGCTCTCGGGTGATCACGGTGTGCTCCTCGTCTCTGTCGCATGTCTACGGAGCGTCTCTCGGAGGGCGAGTCACCATGCGAAACCGAATAAAACGGATAAACATCGCGAAACCGTTCAATCATCGACGCGCTCCCCGGCGCCGTGCCGCGCTATCCCACATGCCGGGCGCCGTTCATCCACGACCCGAGATCAGTCCCCCGCCGTTCAGGGGGGAATCGATACGATGACCGCATGGTTCCCCCTGACGTGAGCAGCGGCATGCCGGGGCCCCGCGCGGTCCCGTTCGGCTACGCCCGCTCCGCCTCCGGCCTGCTCGGGGCCTTCGGATGCGGCGCGGCGCGGCTCCATGTCGACCTGTGCAGGCTCACGAGCGCCATCTGTACGTGCTGAACCACCGCGCGGCCACCGGGCCCGCGGCCGTACGGCGGGGCGCCGTGCGGCCCCGCGGTGGCCGGGCGCCCGTCACCAGGGCCGCGGTGCCGAGCCGCCCACCCGACACCCTCCCGACAGGAGCCAAGACATGGCCATCGAGGTCCGCATCCCCACCATCCTGCGCCAGTACACCGACGGCGCGAAGGCCGTCGAGGGCAGCGGGGACACCCTCGCGCAGCTCATCGCCGACCTGGAGACCCGGCACGCCGGCCTGCGGGCCCGCCTCCTCGACGAGGACAACGCCGACCAGCTACGCCGCTTCGTCAACGTGTACCTGAACGACGAGGACGTCCGTTTCCTCGACGGTGTCAACACCAAGGTCGCCGACGGAGACAGCGTCACGATCCTCCCGGCGGTGGCCGGGGGCCGGGTCTGAGCCCCGATGCGCTACGACTCCCCGCTTGCGGCCGTCGGCAACACCCCGCTGGTGCGGCTGCCCCGGCTCTCCCCGGCACCGGACGTCAGGATCTGGGCCAAGCTGGAGGACCGCAATCCGACCGGCTCCGTCAAGGACCGCCCCGCGCTGCACATGATCGAGCAGGCGGAGAAGGAGGGCGTCCTCACCCCCGGCTGCACCATCCTCGAACCCACCTCGGGCAACACCGGTATCTCACTGGCGATGGCGGCCAGGCTCAAGGGCTACCGCATGGTGTGCGTGATGCCGGAGAACACCTCACAGGAGCGGCGTGACCTGCTCGGCATGTGGGGTGCGGAGATCGTGCCGAGCCCGGCGGCGGGCGGCTCCAACACCGCGGTACGGGTGGCGAAGGAGCTGGCGGCCGAGCATCCCGACTGGGTGATGCTCTACCAGTACGGCAACCCCGGGAACGCCGCCGCGCACTACACCACCACGGGCCCCGAGATCCTGGCCGACCTGCCGTCGATCACGCACTTCGTCGCGGGCCTCGGCACCACGGGCACTCTGATGGGCGTCGGCCGCTTCCTGCGCGAGAAGAAGCCCGACGTCGCGATCGTGGCGGCCGAGCCGCGCTACGACGACCTCGTCTACGGGCTGCGCAACCTGGACGAGGGCTTCGTGCCCGAGCTGTACGACGCGTCGGTGCTGACCACCCGCTTCTCCGTGGGCAGCGCGGACGCCGTGACCAGGACCAGGGAACTGCTCCAGCAGGAAGGAATCTTCGCGGGCGTCTCGACCGGCGCGGCACTGCACGCCGCGATCGGTGTCGGCCGCAAGGCGGCCAAGGCCGGGCAGCACGCGGACATCGTGTTCATCGTGGCCGACGGTGGCTGGAAATACCTCTCCACCGGGGTTTACACCGCGGCGACCACAGAAGAGGCCATCGAGACCTTGCAGGGCCAGCTCTGGGCCTAGCTAGGTCGTGTCGTTTGGATCTTCGTGGACCAGGGTGCGGCGTCAGATGCTGGGGGTACCTCCCACGCCCTTCGGGCTGTGGGGGAGCATCGCAAGGCGGAGGATCGTCCTCGTACTGGGCGTACGTGGGCGGTCCGACAACGCGGCGAGGTGCCGTAGCTGGCGTCGCACCCCCGCGAAGATCCAAACGACACGGCCTAGGCCCCTGCCTGGGCTCCAGGCCCCCGCGCCCCCGGGACGGTTTCCGGGGGCGCGTCCGTTCTTGCTGATCATTTCAGAATGAGTTCGGTTGGAGGGTTTGGCGGTTGGGGACAGTGGCGGCGGAGTTGTGCGGGTGTCGGGTGATCTTGTGCCTGATGGCCTGTGGGAACGGGTGGTCTCCTTGCTGTCTGCGCGTCCGCCGGGGCGTCATAGGTGTCCCGGTCGCCTGTCGGCAGCCGGCCGGGCTGCCCTGCGCGGGGGTCCTTCTGGCGGAACTGTGAGGGGCGGCTGAGCTGGACATGGTCCGGCGTGGCGTCACCTGGCTGATGCCCCTGCTGGACGCCATGCCTCACATCCGCGGTACGCACGGGAGACCGCGTCACCGGCCGGTCCGTCTGTGCGCGGACCGCGGCTACGGTTTCGGCAGGTATCGCCGCCTGCTCCGGGCCCGGGTTATCACACCGATATCGCCCGCCGCGGCGTCCCGCACCGGTCCGGCCCGGGCAGGACCCGCTGGGTCGTCGAGCGGACCCCGGCCTGGCTCCACCAGTTCACACGCCCCCGGACCCGGTACGAAACACGCGCCGCCCTCCACCACGGGCTCCTCCCACTCGCCTGCAGCATCATCTGCTTGCGACGACTCCGCACCCCATTCTGAAATGATCAGTAAGCGCGTTGATATGCACTTGCGTGTAATGGCCAGGTGTTCGTGCACACCGGTGCGCGAACCGGCGATGCTGCGCGTGCTGTCGATCGCCTGGGGTGAACCGTCGGTACTCGGAGCGCGTAGTGAGAAGCGATGGGTGATGTCCGTATCGGTGACTCGGAGGATCGCATGGACCAGTCTCTTCCCCCCGTACCGTCGGAGGTAGGGATCGCGCGGCTGTACGGGCTTACAGGAGAACCGGACTACCCTGCCCTGAGCCAACTCGGCCGCCTCCCCCGGCGCGCAAGGAAGGGCGCGCCCGACTGGGAAAGGGCAGCCCGCCAGCGCCTTTATAATCTGCTCAGGTCCCAGAACAGGGCGAGTGCTGCTGAGGAGGCGGTGCTGCGCGATGCGGAACTGCCCCTGCAGTCCCGGGGCAAGCACCCGGGTTTCCACATCAACCCCGGAGTAGCGCGGGCCAGTGAAGACGCCCGAGCCGGCTCGGTTGTCGAGTCGGCCACAGGGATCGCGCGGCTGTACGGGCTTACAGGAGAACCGGACTACCCTGCCCTGAGCCAACTCGGCCGCCTCCCCCGGCGCGCAAGGAAGGGCGCGC
>NZ_JBITGT010000014.1:81659-82241 GCF_044457285.1 Streptomyces sp. NPDC050560 | reverse complement strand
TTATAATCTGCTCAGGTCCCAGAACAGGGCGAGTGCTGCTGAGGAGGCGGTGCTGCGCGATGCGGAACTGCCCCTGCAGTCCCGGGGCAAGCACCAGGGCTTCCACATCAACCCCGGAGTAGCGCGGGCCAGTGAAGACGCCCGAGCCGGCTTGGCTGTCGAGTCGGCCACAGGGATCGCGCGGCTGTATGGGCTTACAGGAGAACCGGACCACCCCGGCCTGGTCCAACGCGGCCTTCTGCCCCAGACCATCAGGCAGGGCGCGCCCGACTGGGAAAAGGCAGCCCGCAAACGCCTTCACAGTCTGCTCCAACCCCAGAACAGGGCGAGTGTTGCTGAGGAGGCGGTGCTGCGCGATGCGGAAGTGCCCCTGCAGTCCCGGGGCAAGCACCCGGGTTTCCACATCAACCCCGGAGTAGCGCGGGCCAGTGAAGACGCCCGAGCCGACTTGGCTGTCGAGTCGGCCACAGGGATCGCGCGGTTGTACGGGCTTACAGGAGAACCGGACCACCCCGGCCTGGTCCAACGCGGCCTTCTGCCCCAGACCATCAGGCAGGGCGCGCCCGACTGGGAAAAGGCAGC
>NZ_JBITGT010000014.1:0-81559 GCF_044457285.1 Streptomyces sp. NPDC050560 | reverse complement strand
CCGCCGCCGCCTTCACGGTCTGCTCCACCCCCAGAACAGGGCGAGTGTTGCTGAGGAGGCGGTGCTGCGCGATGCGGAAGTGCCCCTGCAGTCCCGGGGCGAGCACCAGGGCTTCCACATCAACCCCGGAGTAGCGCGGGCCAGTAAAGACGCCCGTGCCGGCTTGGCTGTCGAGTCGGCCACAGGGATCGCGCGGCTGTACGGGCTTACAGGAGAACCGGACCACCCCGGCCTGGTCCAACGCGGCCTTCTCCCCCAGTCCATCAGGCAGGGCGCGCCCGACTGGGAAAAGGCAGCCCGCCAGCGCCTTCACGGTCTGCTCCAGCCCGACCGTAGGGCGAGTGCTGCTGAGGAGGCGGTGCTGCGCGATGCGGAACTGCCCCTGCAGTCCCGGGGCAAGCACCCGGGCTTCCGCATCAACCCCGGAGTAGCGCGGGCTACGCGGCACAGGGCTGGTGCGCAGCAGCCGGCTGATGCTTTTCCCGGCGTGTCCAATCCGGTGGGTCCGTATCTGGCATCGGCCCCCTCCAACCCCGGCCCGTCCACCACCCTCACCAGCGGCAGCGGTGCTCCCATCGCTCCGGCAGCCCACCTGGCGGCCACCCGGCCCAACACACCACCCCCGTCGACAAAAGCCAGGCGCTGAACAGGACCTTGAGAACTTGCCGGGAAACAAGTCGTGGCTTCCAGGGGTGGGGCCCGTTGTCCCGGTACTGGGAGACCGGTGGGGATCGAGGCCCTTCTGTCTGCGAAGTTCCAGGTGCTGTTGCCGCATCTGGACGAGCGTCAGCGTCGGCTGGCCGTAAGTGCGGAGGCACTGTCGCTGGGCCATGGTGGGATCAGGCTCGTCGCTGCCGCGGCCGGGGCCCAGGAGGGCACAGTCTCTCGCGGAGCGGCCGGACCGCGGTCGGGACAAACTCTGTTGGGACGACTCGGCCGTCCTGGCGGTGGCCGCAAGAGGGCTGTGGTCCTTGATCCGGGGCTGCGGTCGGCGCTGCTTGCGATGGTCGAGCCCGACGAGCGGGGTGCCCCGATGTCGCCGCTGCGGTGGACGACGAAGCCGACCCGGAAGCCGGCAGCGGAGCTGACCCGGCAGGGGCACCGGGGCTCCGCCGACTCGGTTACCGACCTGCTGCGGGAAGAAGGCTTCAGCCTGCAGGTCAACGCCGAGACCATCGAAGGCACTCACCATCCCGACAGGGGTGCCCAGTTCCGTTACCTCAACGAGCAGGCACGCAGGCACACCGGCACCGGGATGCCGGTGCCCCGGTGACCCGGTGACCCGGTGACCAGCGTGGACAGCAAGAAGAAGCTGATCGGCGGCTACAAGAACGTCGGGCAGGAATGGCGGCCCGCAGGGCAGCCCGTGAAGGTCAAGACACACGACGTTTCCGGCCAGGCCGAGAAAGCGGTCCCGTACGGAATCTACGACGTGGCCGCGAACACCGGCTGAGTCAGCATCGGAACCGACCACGACACCCGCGCAGCTCTTCAACACCACCGCCATGACCATCAGCCGCGCAGCGAAAGGCGTCCGCCCTCTCCTGGCCGCCCACGGCGTTCGTATGGTCGGGTTTGAGTAAATTGTGAAGGCGGTGGCGGGCTGTCTTTTCCCAGTCGGGCGCGCCCTTCCTTGGGCGCCCGGGGAGGAGGCCGGGTTGGACCAGGGCAGGGTGGTCCGGTTCTCCTGTAAGCCCGTACAGCCGCGCGATCCCTACCTCCGACGGTACAGGGGGAAGAGACTGGTCCATGCGATCCTCCGAGTACCGACGGTTCACCCCAGGCGATCGACAGCACGCGCAGCATCGCCGGTTCGCGCACCGGTGTGCACGAACACCTGGCCATTACACGCAAGTGCATATCAACGCGCTCAGGGGGCGCCGCCGCTCACTGGTGGCCCGGGTCGGCGAGGTGGCGGATCTGGTCCCACAGGGCCGGGTCCACCACCCCGGCGCGGCGCCGGAAGCGGCGCAGCGCCACGGGGTGCGGCGCGTCCGTCTCGACGAAGCCCGCGCGGCCCCCGGCGCCCGGGACCGCGCCCGGCGGCAGCGCTATCACCCCGCTGCGCGCCTTGTCCCTGCGCCCGGTGATCCGTACCACCCACACCTCGTCGCCCCGCAGCGACAGAACCACGCACGGCGCCTCGTGCGCCCCGCCGTCCGCGGTCCCCGCGTCCCAGGAGTGACCGGCGCCGGGCGACGAGCCCCGTCCCGCCGCGCCCCCTGAACCGGCCCCGCGGCCCTGCCCGCCGCGACCCCCCGCCTCGTCTTCCGGGCCCCCGTCCTCCGGCCCGCCGGGCCCATCTTCGCCAGGCCCGTACTCGCCGCGCCCCTGCTCCCCGCGCGACTGCTCCCCGCGCGACCGCTCCCCGTCGTGCCCCCGCTCCTCATGCTCCCGCTGCCCGCCGGTGCCCTCCGGCGGGCGCGGCTCCCGGGTCCACCAGATCTCGCCCGGGCGCGGCCGCTCGCCGCCCGTGCCGTCGGCGCGCGGGGCGCCGCGTGGTCTGCGCCCGCTGCGGCCCCAGCCGTCCACCAGGGTCACGACCAGGGCGAGCAGCATCACGCCCCCCAGCGCGAGCCACCACGACCTCTCGTCCATGCCCCGACGCTACCCGCGTCACCGGGGCCGCGAGCGCCGCTTTGCCCGCCCATGGCGCGGCCGTTCACTCTCATGCGCCGGGGGCGATTTCACGCCGCCGCGCCGCTCGGTGCCCCGAAGCCCGCCGAACCGGTGACACCGCAGGTGAGTTCCCCCACAACGGCCCGCGACGGAGGAGCGCCCCGTGGCCTCGCGCCTTACGCTCGTCGGACCGCACGATGCCCCGTCCGTCCTGCCCGCGCGGAGGTTCCAGCTCCAATGAAGCTCACCGTCGTCGGCTGCTCGGGGTCGTTCCCCTCCGCGGAATCGGCCTGTTCGAGCTACCTCGTAGAGGCCGACGGCTACCGGCTGCTCCTCGACATGGGCAACGGCGCCCTGGGCGAGTTGCAGCGCCACTGCGGTCTCTACGACCTCGACGCCATCGTCCTCAGCCATCTCCACGCCGACCACTGCATCGACATGTGCGCCTACTTCGTCGCGCGCTACTACCGCCACGAGGGCGGGCGCTGCCCCGCGCTGCCGGTCTACGGCCCCGAGGGGACCGAGCACCGGCTCACCACGGCGTACGCGGACACCCCCTCGGCGTCCTCGATGAGCGAGGTCTTCGACTTCCACACCGTCAAGCCGGGCAGCTACGACGTCGGCCCGTTCACCGTGCGCACGGAGAAGGTGCGCCACCCCGTGGAGGCGTACGCCGTACGGGTCGAGCACGCGGGCCGCTCGCTCACGTACTCGGGGGACACGGGACCGTCGAAGGAACTCACCGAACTCGCCGCGGACACCGACCTGTTCCTGTGCGAGGCGGCGTTCACCTACGGCAAGGAGAACATCCCGGACCTGCACCTCAACGGGCGCGAGGCCGGTACCGCGGCGCAGGAGGCGCGGGCGCGGCGGCTCGTCCTGACCCACATCCCGCCGTGGACCGACCCGGTCGGCAACCTCGTCGACGCGCGCGAGGTGTACGAGGGCCCGGCGGAGCTGGCGGCACCGAGCGCGGTCTACGAGATCTGAGGCGGCCGGGGGCCGCGCCTCACTTCACGTTGTCGCGCTCTCGCTCCTCCGCCTCCTCTTCCGGCTCCCGGCCGGGCGTGTGCAGATCGAACTTGAGGATGGCGAAGCGGAAGAGGGCGTAGTACACCGCCGCGAAGCAGAGCCCGATGGGGATGATCAGCCACGGTTTCGTCGCGAGGCTCCAGTTGATCACGTAGTCGATGAGCCCCGCGGAGAAGCTGAACCCGTCCTTCACCCCGAGCGCCCAGCTCACGGCCATGGACACACCGGTCAGCACCGCGTGGACGGCGAACAGCGCAGGGGCGATGAACAGGAACGAGTACTCGATCGGTTCCGTGATCCCCGTGACGAACGACGTGAGACCGACCGAGAGCATCAGACCGCCGACGACCTTGCGCCGCTCGGGGCGCGCGCAGTGCGTGATCGCCAGCGCCGCCGCGGGCAGCGCGAACATCATGATCGGGAAGAAGCCGGTGGTGAACTGCCCCGCGCTCGGGTCCCCCGCGAGGAAGCGGTTGATGTCGCCGTGCACCACGGTGCCGTCCGGCCTCGTGTAGTCGCCGAACTGGAACCACAGGAACGTGTTCAGGAACTGGTGGAGGCCCACCGTCAGCAGCGCGCGGTTCGCCACGCCGAAGATGCCGGAGCCCCAGGCCCCCAGGTCACTGAGCCACTTCGAGAACGAGGTGAGCCCGTCCCCGATCGGCTGCCACACCCACACGCACAGCGCCGCGAAGAGCAGCCCGATGAACGCCATGATGATCGGCACGAGCCGGCGGCCGTTGAAGAACCCGAGCCAGTCCACGAGCCGGGTCCTGTGGAACCGCTGCCACACCCGCGCCGTGACGTAGCCGAGCACGATGCCGCCGAACACCCCGGGGTTCTGGTACGTCGCCGGGGCCGCGTCGCCCGCCTTCGGCACACAGGCCCCGCCCCACATGCCCCCGGCCGCGAAGACCGACCCGCTCGGGCAGTCCACCGGGAACGCGTGCAGCACCGCGAAGTACACGAGGAACCCGGTGACCGCGGCGAGCGCGGTGGAGCCGTCGGACCTGCGGGCCATGCCGATGGCGACACCGACGCAGAACAGCAGCGGCAGCCCGAGCGCCGAGTCGAGCAGCGCGCCGCCCGCCGCCGCGAAGACCTTGGCGACGTTCGTCCAGCCGAGCCCGTCGTCGCCGAACACGTCCGGCTGGCCGAGACGGTTGAGGATGCCCGCGGCGGGCAGCACGGCGATCGGGAGCTGGAGACTGCGGCCCATCTTCTGGAGGCCCTGGAACATCCGCCCCCACCGGCTCCCGCCCGCCCCCGCTCCCGCCGCCGTCGCGCTGTCGGCGCTCATCGCATCCGCCTCCCTGCTCACCCGGCCGCCACGCGGGTGGCCGCCGACCGGTCGCGCCACGCCGCCGTCCGCTGCCGCGATCGCCGTCCGTGACCGCCATCCTTCGGTACGGGTGCGGCGGGCGCTCGCGAAGATGGGCCAACCGTGGTTTAACGAGACAGAGCGGGCGTACGTGGTGGAGCCGCCCCGACGAGGGAGGAAGCATGGCAAGCAAGGCGGAGAAGATCGTTGCCGGGCTCGGCGGCATCGACAACATCGAGGAGGTCGAGGGCTGCATCACCCGCCTCCGTACGGAGGTCGCCGACCCCGGGAAGGTGGACGAGGCGGCGCTGAAGGCGGCGGGCGCGCACGGCGTCGTCAAGATGGGCAACGCCGTCCAGGTCGTCATCGGCACCGACGCCGACCCGGTCGCGGCGGACATCCAGGACATGATGTAGCCGCGGGGCCTGGGCCTGGGAACGGGGCGTGGGGCGCGGCGCGGGGGCGCGCGGCGGGGCGCGCGGCGCCGGGAGGGGTCCGTACCCGCACCGGCGCCCCCGCGGTCGCGGCCGCCCGCCCGATAGGAGCAGACGGCCGCGCTCGATAGGGTCGGCCCATGTCTCGTAACGACGGCCGTACCCCCGACCAGCTCCGCCCCGTCACCATCGACCGGGGGTGGAGCAAGCACGCCGAGGGCTCCGTCCTCGTCTCCTTCGGCGACACCAGAGTCCTGTGCACCGCCTCGGTCACCGAGGGCGTGCCGCGCTGGCGCAAGGGCAGCGGCGAGGGCTGGGTCACGGCGGAGTACGCGATGCTGCCCCGGGCCACCAACACCCGCGGCGACCGCGAGTCCGTGCGCGGCAGGATCGGCGGCCGTACGCACGAGATCTCCCGGCTCATCGGCCGCTCACTGCGCGCCGTGATCGACTACAAGGCGCTCGGCGAGAACACCGTCGTCCTCGACTGCGACGTCCTCCAGGCCGACGGCGGCACCCGTACCGCCGCCATCACCGGCGCCTACGTGGCGCTCGCCGACGCCGTGGCCTGGGCGCGCGGCAAGAAGCTGGTGAAGGCCGGGCGCGCCCCGCTGACCGGCACCGTCTCCGCCGTCTCCGTCGGCATCGTCGGCGGCGAGCCGCTGCTCGACCTCTGCTACGAGGAGGATGTGCGCGCCGACACCGACATGAACGTCGTCTGCACCGGCGACGGTCGCTTCGTCGAGGTCCAGGGCACCGCGGAGGCCGAGCCGTTCGCCCGCAAGGAGCTGAACGCCCTGCTCGACCTGGCCGTCGGCGGCTGCTCGGAACTCGCCGAGGTCCAGCGCGCGGTGCTCGCCACGGAAGCCGTCTGACCCACCGCCCGCCCGCCGCCCCGCTGCACCCGGGCCGCCCCGGGCGAGCGCCCCCTCGTCCGCGGTGAGCGCTCCCCCGGGCACCCGTGCGCCCCCTCGGACGGCGCCGAACATCGGGTAAAGAAGCAACCAAGGGCGGCGCCGCTGGCGTTCTTAGGAGTACGGGTCGCGGGGGCCTTCCGGGGTCCCCGCGGCGACTCCTGGAAGGGGACCGCAGACATGGTTCGGGGCCGCCGTAGCACGTTCGCCGCCGCAGTGGCGGGCCTGGCACTCGCCGTGCCGCTGATGACGGGGTGCGGGGCCGTCGACAGAGCGCTCGACTGCCTCAGCACCGCCGACTCGATAGCCGACAGCGTCACCGACCTCCAGCAGGCGGTCGAGGGCGCCGACGACTCCGCGCACGCGCGCGACGCCATCGACGCCATCGGCGACAAGCTGGACAAGATCGGCGACCGCACGGACGACACGGACGTCAACAAGGCCGTGGACCACCTCGGCGACGCGGTCGACAGCGTCCGGGACGCCATCGACGACGGCGACAAAACCCCCGACCTCACCCCCGTCACGGACGCGGCCGGCGAACTGACCAAGGTCTGCACCCCCTAGGCCGCCGCCCCCGCCGCGGTGTGCGACCGCCGCCCCACGGGCCCTCTCGTCAGGCCGGTGCCTGCCCCAGGGCCACGATCGCGATCAGCAGCACGAAGAGCACGCCGGTGCCGGTCCACCCCGCCCGGGCGCCCGCCCTGGGGAGGAAGAGGCCCACGACCGTGCCCACGACGGTGAGCGGCACCACGTACCAGGCGAGAGTCGTCAACGCCCCGTAGAAGCGCGGGTCGCGTACCCCGTCCTGGCAACTGGTGCAGGCGATGGCGAACAACGGTCCGACCACGCCCACGAACCAGCCGAAGGCCATGACCAGCACGGCGAGGAACGCCCGCCACGCCAGGTCGCCCGGGGACGGCCGACGCGTCTGCCCCGCGCCGGACAGCTCAAGCGGCGCGTCGTCATCCGTCAGTGTGCTCTTCATACCGACGACGCTACGAACCCACGGCGGGCCCCACATCCGCGTTCCTACTCAGCCAGTGCCCCAGTCATGGGCGCGGGCGCGGGCGGCACCCGGTTCTGTGGCGCGGGCCGCGGCCCCGATACTGGGCGTATGAGCCGCCTGATCCTCGCCACCCGTAACGTCGGAAAGATCGCCGAACTCCGGGCGATCCTGGCCGCGGAGGAGGTGCCGGGTGAACTGCTCGGCGCTGACGCCTTCCCCGATGTGCCCGACGTCAAGGAGACCGGTGTCACCTTCGCCGAGAACGCCCTGCTGAAGGCGCACGCCCTGGCCGGGGCCACCGGGCTGCCCGCGGTCGCCGACGACTCGGGCCTGTGTGTGGACGTACTCGGCGGCGCCCCCGGCATCTTCTCCGCCCGCTGGGCCGGCCGGCACGGCGACGACAAGGCCAACCTGGACCTGCTCCTCGCCCAGCTCGGCGACATCGACGCCCCGCACCGCGCCGCCCACTTCGCCTGCGCGGCGGCCCTCGCGCTGCCCGACGGCACCGAGCGCGTCGTCCATGGCACCCTCAGGGGCACCCTGCGCCACATCCCCGAGGGCACCGGCGGCTTCGGCTACGACCCGGTGCTCCAGCCCGACGGCGAGAGCCGCACCTGCGCCGAGTTGAGCGCCGAGGAGAAGAACGCGATCAGCCACCGGGGGAAGGCGTTCCGCGCCCTGGTGCCCCTGATCCGCGAACTCCTCTGAGCCCGCCGCCACTTCGCGCACCACACCCCGGCGATCCGGTGCACGCGTGGCGCCCGGCTCGGGTCAGCCCCGGGGCGAGCCGCTTCCCCCCGTCCGTTCCCCGGCCGCGTCCAGGGCGGGTGCGAGCGGTGCGAGCGCGGTGCGCAGCAGGTCGGGCAGCGGGCCCGACGTGACGACGAGTCCGGTGGACGAGCCCGCGACCGGCCGTGTCCACTGCTGGAGCGCGACCCTGACCGCGGCGGCCACGCTCGCCGCGAGCACGAGGGCGGTGAGCGCGCCGCCGTCCCCGAGGCGCCCCGCGATCGCATCGGCGAGTGGACTCTCCAGTTCACCGGTCGTGTCGAGGAACGCGGCGCGCAGCGCCGGGCGGGTGGTGATCAGCAGCAGCGCGTCGCGGTGCCGCTCGCCGGGGTCGGTGTACTGCTCCACGACCGCCTCGACCACCGCCTCGGCGAGCCCGACACCGGGCCGCGGGCTCGCCACGGCCGCCGCGACCCGTGCCTCCCTGTCGGCCGTGACCGCGGCGACGATCGCCTGCTCGCGGCTGGAGAAGTAGTTGTTGTAGGTCCGCGGCGAGACCCCGGCGGCCTCGGCGATGTCGTCCACGCGCACGTTCTCAGGACCGCGCGTCAGGGCGAGACGCAGCGCCGCCGCACGCAGCGCCTCCTTCGTGGCCTGCTTCTTCTGCTCGCGCAGCCCCGTACGCCGTGTCGCCGTCACGGCCCCAGTATCCCCATCGGATTGCGCGTACGCAAACTTGCGTGCACGCACTTTTCTCTCTAGCGTCCGACGCGTCAGCCACGACGACGAGAGGACGGGACCCATGAGGGCCAGGGGCATCGCGTACGACACCGGTTTCCTGCACGGCGGCGAGATCTCCCGCCGGAGCCTCGAACCCGACATGGTGCGGCGGGAACTCGCCATCATCCGTGACGACCTGCACTGCAACGCCGTCCACCTCGTCGGAGGCGACCCGGAGCGGCTGGAGTTGGCGGCCCGCTGCGCGGCCGAACTCGGGCTCGAAGTCTGGTTCTCGCCCTACCCGTTGGATCTGACGCCCGCCGAGATCCTGTCGCTGTTCGCCGACTGCGCCCGGCGCGCGGAGCGGGTCAGGCGGGCGGGCGCCGACGTCGTGTTCGTCACCGGCGTCGAGCTGAGCATCATGAACCACGGCTTCCTGCCGGGCGACACCCTTGAGGAACGGCTCGCCCTGCTGCTGGACGAGCCCGACGGGCGGGCCGTGAGGCTCGCGGAGGCGAGTGCGCGCCTCAACGCCTTCCTCGGGGACGCGGTCACCGCCGTCCGCGACCACTTCCGCGGGCAGGTCACCTACGCCTGCGTACCGGTCGAGCGGGTCGACTGGACGCTCTTCGACATCATGTCGGTCGAACTGATCCGCTCCGCCGAGGTCGCCGACCGGTTCCGCGACGGAGTGCGCGCCCTGGTCGCCCAGGGCAAGCCCGTCGCCGTCACCGGCTTCGGCACGGCGGGCTGGCGGGGCTCCGCCGACGTGGCACCGCGCAGCATGGAGATCGTCGAACACGACGAGTCGGGCCGCCCGGTCGGGCTGGACGGCGACTACGAGCGCGACGAGCAGGGCCAGGCCGCCTACCTGCTGGAACTGCTGGAGATCTTCGACACCGAAGGCGTCGACGCCGCGTTCGTGTACCTCTTCGCGCTCTACAACTACCCGCACCGCCCCGACGACCCCCGCCGCGACCTGGACCTGGCAGGACTCGGCATCGTCAAGGTTTTCGAGGACCGCAACGGCGACACCTACCCGGACATGCCGTGGGAGCCCAAGGCCGCCTTCACGGCCCTCGCCGACCACTACCGCGGCCGCCCGTGACGGACCGCCGCCACCGTGCCACGAGCTGCGCGAACGACGACTCTTGCCGCCGCGCGCCGCTGTCACCCCTCCTTGAGGCGCTCTGCCAGAGGAGCGTCCTGGGTGAGGTGTGCGTCGGCGGTCTGCCTGCTTCTTGCGCCGGTCAAAGCCGCCAGGAGTGCGAGTGATTCGATGGCGGCGGCGGTCCAGCCCACGGCGGCGGGGCCCGAGGAGCTGAGGGCTGCGGAGCCGATGAGGCCGCCGAGGGACATGCCGAGGTAGACCGCGCTGGTGTTGAGGGAAAGGATGATGCCGGCGCGCTCGGGCCGGATCGCGATGAGGCAGTTCTGCTGGATGGGTGCGAAGGACCAGCCGAAGACGCCCCATGCTCCGAGCAGCACGGCCGCGGCGACGGCGCCGGTGACCGCGGGGACATGCAGCGTGGCGAGGAGTCCGAATCCGGCGAGGACGCACATGAGGCCGCCGGTGCTGATGGCGGTCAGCCACCTCGCGGGATGCCGGTCCGCTGCCCTGCCGCCGAGCGAGTTGCCGGCGGTGGCGGCCAGGCCGAAGACGAACAGCCAGATGCTCAGGGCGCTCCCGTGGACGCGGCCGACGGCGTCGAGGACGGGGCTGATGTAGGTCAACAGCGCGAACGCGCCGGCGATCCAGAGGCCGCTGAGGAGCATCCCGCGCGGCATCCCGCGCAGCCGGACGACGGCGAGCCGGTCGCGCAGGCCCGGCGGGCGGGGCGCGTGGATGGCAGGCAGCAGGACCGTGAGGCCGATCGCCGCGACCGCGCCGATGACGGCGACGGTGAGGAACGTGGCACGCCACCCCAGCGTTCCGCCGATGATCAGGCCGATCGGCACCCCCACCGCGTTGGCGACGGTGATGCCGCCGCCGACCAGCGCGAGCGCCCGACCGCGTCGCTCGGGAGACGCGAGCGAGGCCGCTGCTGCGGCCGCCGCGGGTGCGAAGGTCCCGGCGGCAAGCGCGGCCAGCACCCGCAGGAGCAGCAGCCCGGCATAGGACCCGACGGCGGCCGCGGCGAAGTTGGCGAGCGCGAACACGGCGAGGCTTGCCACGAGCACGGGGCGCCGAGGAAGCCCCGCGGTCGCGACGCCGAGCACGGGAGCGCCGATCGCATAGGAGAGCGAGAACACGATCACGAGCTGACCGGCCGCGCTGACGCTCACCCCGAGGTCGGTGGCGATGGCGGGCAGCAGCCCGGCGATGACGTAGCCGTCGGTTCCCAGGGCGAACATGCCGAGCGCGAGCAGAAGAAGGCGAGCACGGGGCGGCACGAGGGATCGATCCTCCAAGAAAAATCGGCGGGCAAGGGAGCACGAACCCGTGCCGGCCTGCCGTCGCAGATGCGATTCGCCCGCAAGATCGTGTTCGTCGAGAAGCACGCTAAGGCGCCTTCACTGACACCCTTTGTCAGTGGGCTCTGAGAGAGTCTCCCTATGCGTGCCAGCCGTCTCGTCTCCGCCCTGATGCTGTTGCAGAACCGTGGGCGGATGACGGCTCAGGAGCTGGCCGACGAGCTGGAGGTCTCGGTGCGCACCGTCTACCGGGACATGGAAGCCCTGCGCGCGGCCGGTGTTCCGCTGTACGGCGAGCCGGGTCAGGACGGCGGATATCAGCTCATCGACGGGTATCGCACCCGTCTGACGGGCCTCACCTCGGGCGAGGCCGAGACGCTCTTCCTCACCGGCCTGTCGGGGCCCGCAGCCGATCTTGGTCTCGGGGCCCTGACGACGGCAGCCCAATTGAAGCTGATGGCCGCCCTTCCCCCCGACTTCCGGGACAGGGCGGCCCGGATCACCGCCCGCTTCCACCTCGACGCCCCCGGCTGGTACCGCGATGCCGACGAGACCCCCTTCCTCATCGAGATCGCCGACGCGGTCTGGACCGACCACGCGGTGCGGATTCGCTACGAGCGATGGGCCGAGCCCCGCGAGATCACCCGCGCCGTCGAGCCGCTGGGCCTCGTGCTGAAGTCCGGTCACTGGTATCTCGTCGCACGCCACGAGCAGAAGATCCGCAGCTACCGCGTCTCGCGCATCCTCGGCCTCGACGTCCTGGAAGAGGTCTTCGAGCGTCCCACCGGATTCGTCCTCGCGGCGCACTGGCAGGAGTCCTTGGACGACTTCGACGCACGACGGCACACCGGCGAGGCCGTCCTGCGGATCTCACCGGCCGCCCTGGAACGTCTGACAGATCTGTGGGAGCCCGCCCTCGCCGCCAGCGCCGAACGCACGGCGACCGCGCCGGATGCCGACGGCTGGGTACGTGCGATCGTGCCGACGGAGTCCTTCGCCCACACGATCCCCCAGCTCCTCAAGCTCGGCACCGAGGCCGAGGTCCTCGCGCCACCCGCGCTACGTGAGGAGGTTGCCCGCATCCTCACCACGATGGCCGATCGCTACCGGACGTCGGGCGGCTGACGCCATGCCCCAAGACCTGTCTTGCGAATGACTTCGTCGAACGTGCCATCCCGGTCAAGGCGCTGTCTCCGCCGACGGGGTCGCAGTCTCCGCGTTCGCGCGGCGAATCCCGTGGCATGGCGTTGCGGTTGACGTCCCCTCGTCGAGCACCATCACCGGACAGGGGTATCGCTCCGCCGCCCGCCTTGAGCTGGCTATTCAACCACGCGGTATAATACTGATAGGTTGAATAGTAGAGGGGAGCGGAGAGATGCAGCAGAGCGACGAGCTGAGCCGCACGTTTGCCGCGCTGGCAGATCCGACGCGTCGGGCGCTGCTCGCCCGACTGGTGCAGGGGCCGTGCGCCGTGGGTGAGCTGGCCGAGCCGTTCGCGATGACGTTCGCCGCCGTGTCCAAGCACCTGCGAGTTCTGGAGGCTGCCGGGCTCGTCCGTCGGCAGCGCAACGCTCAATATCGTCCGGCAGCCTTGGACGCGCGTCCCCTTCGCGCGGCAGCGGCCTGGATCGACGACTACGAGCGTTTCTGGACGGACAGCTTCGCCGCCCTGGACGAGCACCTGACCACACTGAGCAAGGAGCAGCAATGACCGGAATCACCGCCGACGGCATCGAGCTGGACCGCAGCTTCGCCGCGCCGCCTGCCGCGGTGTTCGCCGCCTGGACGACGCCGCAGCACTTCGCGCGGTGGTTCGGCGGGAAAGACGTCCAGGTGCCGCTGGACAGTCTCGAATTCATCGCGGAGCCCGGACGCACCTGGAGCGCCCGCATGGTCCTGCCCGACGGCAACACCATCGACTGGACCGGAGAGTTCATCGAGGTCACCCCCGACGAGCGGCTCGTGTTCACGATGACGGACCGCCCGGCCGAGCCGGGCCGGGCCAGGATCGTCGTCGAACTGACGGCCACCGCCGACGGCACCCGCATGCACTTCACCCAGGAGGCCCCCGGCTTCTCCCCGGAGCAGAAAGAAGGCTTGCTCGCCGGCTGGCAGTCCTTCATCGACGAACTGGAACAGACCGCCACGGCGTGAACCCGGGGCCTGCGGCGCGACCGACCGGGCCGAGGCGCACCAGGAGGACTGCTTGGCCTCGGCCGACCACGCCCACGCCATCTACCTGGCCGCGATGACTCCCTGCGCCGCATCGCCGACCGAGCGTTCTTCGAGCGCATCTCTTGAGTGGGCCCGGTGGGACTCGAACCCACGACACACCGGACCTAAACCGGCGCCCTCTAGCCTGCTGGGGTACGGGCCCCCGCGCCGCACCACTCTACCGGTCGCCCCCTTCCCGCGGCCGACTCACAGGCCCGCGCTGCGCGCGAGGTCCCGCTTGAGGGCCCCGAGCAGGTCCGCGGCCCGCGCGCGTGCCCCGTCGAGCCGGTCCCTCGACGGGACCTCCGTGACCACCTCCAGGTAGCACTTCAGCTTGGGCTCCGTACCGCTCGGCCGTACGACGACCCGGCCGCGGGCCGCCTCGCCCTCCAGCGCGTACCGCAGCCCCTCCGTCGGCGGCAGGCCCCCCGCGCCGTCCGCCAGGTCCTCCGTGCCGGTCACCCGCAGCCCGCCGAGCGCTTCCGGCGGCGCCTCGCGCAGCCGCCGCATCGCGTGCGCGATCACCGCAAGGTCCTCCACCCGCACCGACAACTGGTCGGTCGCGTGCAGCCCGTGCTCCATGGCGAGGTCGTCAAGCAGGTCCGCCGCGCCGCGCCCCTGCGCCTTCAGCGCCGACGCAAGCTCCGCCATCAGCAGCGCTGCCGTGATCCCGTCCTTGTCGCGCACCCCCTCCGGGTCCACGCAGTAGCCGAGCGCCTCCTCGTAGCCGTAGCGCAGCCCCTTCACCCGGGCCAGCCACTTGAAGCCGGTCAGCGTCTCCTCGTGCCCCACCCCGGCCGCAGCGGCGATCCTGGCGAGCAGCGACGAGGACACGATGGACGTGGCGAACACGGCGTCCGCGCCCCCGTCCGCTCCGGCGCGTACGCCGCCGCGCACCAGGTGCGCCGCGAGCAGGGCGCCCACCTCGTCGCCGCGCAGCATCCGCCAGCCGCCGTCCGCCGCTGCGTCCGGCACCCCGACGGCCAGCCGGTCGGCGTCCGGGTCGTTGGCGATGACCAGGTCGGGGGAGTGCTCGCGCGCGGCAGCGAACGCCAGGTCCATCGCGCCCGGCTCCTCCGGGTTGGGGAACGCGACCGTGGGGAAGTCCGGGTCGGGCGCGGCCTGTTCCGCCACCAGCGCGGGCGTGGGGAAGCCCGCGCGCGCGAACGCGGCGAGCAGGGTGCTGGTGCCGACGCCGTGCATCGCGGTGTACACCGTACGGGCGGTGCGGGGGCCTCCGGACCCGGACGGGAGTGCCGCGTCCGTGCGCTCCAGGTACGCCTCGACGATCGACCCGTCGAGCGTCTGCCAGCCGCCGTCCGGGCGCGGTACGTCAGCGAGCGGTCCGACGGCCGCGATCAGCGCCGCGATGTCCTGGTCGACCGGGGACACGATCTGGGCGCCGTCGCCCAGGTAGACCTTGTAGCCGTTGTCCTGCGGGGGGTTGTGGCTGGCCGTCACCATGACGCCCGCGACCGCGCCGAGGCTGCGGATGGCGAAGGCGAGCACGGGGGTCGGCAGGGGCCCTGGCAGCACGGCCGCGCGCAGGCCCGCGCCCGTCATGACGGCCGCGGTGTCCGTGGCGAAGACGTCGGACTTGTGGCGGGCGTCGTAGCCGATGACGACGAGGCCGTCGCGGGTGGCGGGGTCCTGGCGGAGGTACGTGGCGAGGCCGGAGGCCGCGCGGATGACCACGGAGCGGTTCATACGGGCGGGGCCCGCGCCGAGGCGGGCCCTGAGGCCCGCCGTGCCGAACTGGAGCGGGCCGGAGAAGCGGGACGCCAACTCTTCCGTGTCGGCTGTGGTGATCAGGGTGGTGAGTTCGGCGCGGGTCTCGGGGTCGGGGTCTTCTGCGGCCCAGGCTCGGGCCTGGGTGAGGAGGGGGTTTGTCACGGGGGCCCTCGGGGGTGCGGTGGCGGGGGTTCGGCTCGGGGTGCGTCGTGGGTGGCTCGGGGGCGGCTGCTTCCGCGCGGTGCGCGGCTTGCTCACAGTCTCGGCAGGACCTTTCCGAGCAGGCCGCCCATGCGGGTCGCCGCGTCGCGGCCCGCCTGCAGGACCTCCTCGTGGCTCAGGGGCTCACCCGTCATGCCCGCGGCCAGGTTGGTCACCAGGGAGATGCCGAGTACCTCCGCGCCCACGTCGCGGGCGGCGATCGCTTCCAGGACAGTGGACATGCCGACCAGGTCGGCGCCGAGGACCCGGGCCATGCGGATCTCCGCCGGGGTCTCGTAGTGCGGCCCGGGGAACTGGGCGTACACGCCCTCTTCGAGGGTGGGGTCGATCTCCCTGCACAGGGCGCGCAGCCGCGGGGAGTAGAGGTCGGTGAGGTCGACGAAGCGCGGGCCGACCAGAGGGGAGGCGGCGGTCAGGTTCAGGTGGTCGCTGATCAGCACGGCCTGTCCCGGGCGCATCCCTTCGCGCAGGCCCCCGCAGCCGTTGGTGAGCACGACCGTCTTGCAGCCCGCCGCGGCCGCGGTGCGCACGCCGTGGGCGACGGCGGCGACGCCGCGGCCCTCGTAGTAGTGCGTGCGGCCGAGGAAGACGAGCGCGCGTTTCCCGCCGAGGCGGTACGAGCGGACCCGGCCGCCGTGGCCCGCGACCCCCGGCGGCGTGAAGCCGGGCAGTTCGGTGACGGGAAAGTCGTACTCTGCCTCGCCCAGGGCGTCGGACGCCGGCGCCCAGCCGGAGCCCATCACGAGGGCGACGTCGTGGGTACCGGCGCCGGTGAGGCCGCGCAGGCGCGTGGCGGCCGCGTCGGCGGCGGCGCCCGGATCGCCCTGGATGTCGTCCGGAAGAAGAGATGCGTTCACGTGCCCGAGGGTAGCCCGTATACGCCTACGCGCGTAGATGGAACAGGCGCAGAAGTGTGATTGTTGTCTTGTTGTCTCCTGCGCTGTCTTGTTGTGCTCCTTGGCGTGCCCCGTCAGCAGGGCCTTTTGCGCAGTTCCATCACATAGTCGTACGGAGCGCCCGCGGACTCCGCCGCGTCCGCGATCTCACCCAGATAGCGGGCCGAGGGCAGTCCGCCCTCGTACCCGTCGAGCACGTACGTCCACGCCGTCTCCTCGCCGTCGAGCGTGTGCACCCGCACCCTGGTCCTGCGGTAGATGCCGAGCCCGACGCCCTCCCAGCGGTCCATGGAGTCCTCGTCCATGGGCGCGAGGTCGTACAGCGCGACGAACACCTGCCCGCTCGGGTCGATGTCCTCGACCAGGGTGGCAAGTGCGCCCTCCCAGCCCATGTGTTCGCCGCCGAAGGTCAGCCGCCAGCCGTTCAGCCATCCGGTGGCGCGCAGCGGCGAGTGCGGTGCGCGGCGGGACATGAGCCGGGCGTCGAGATTGCCCGCGTACGCGGCGTAGAGCGACATGGGGTCGAGGGTACGGCAGTGACTCGTGCCGGGACTTCGTCCGCCGCCCGGGCGGCCTGGGCGGTGCGCCCGGCGCTGCGCGCGTGCGCAGTGGCACGGGCGTTCGCCCCCCGGGGCGGCGCGGCCCGAGGAGTACGGGACAATGGGGCGTGTGACGAGGATCGTGATCATCGGTGGCGGACCCGGCGGATACGAGGCGGCCCTGGTCGCCGCGCAACTGGGGGCGGAGGTGACCGTCGTGGACCGCGACGGTCTCGGCGGGGCATCGGTGCTGACCGACTGCGTACCGTCGAAGACGCTGATCGCCACCGCGGAGGTGATGACCACGTTCGACTCCTCGTACGAGGAGCTGGGCATCATCGTCGCCGACGACACCCCGCCGCTTGAGCAGGCGGCCCGGGTGGTCGGCGTCGACCTCGGCAAGGTGAACCGCAGGGTGAAGCGCCTCGCGCTCGCCCAGTCCCACGACATCGCCGCCTCCGTCACCCGCGCGGGCGCCCGGGTGCTGCGCGGCTTCGCCCGGCTCTGCGGCGGCCAGGCGCTCGACGGCTCGCGCGAGGTCGTCGTGCGCGACCAGGAGGGCGAGGAGAAGACCCTCACCGCCGACGCGGTGCTGATCGCCACCGGCGGCCACCCGAGGGAGCTGCCCGACGCCCGCCCCGACGGCGAGCGCATCCTCAACTGGACGCAGGTCTACGAACTGGACGAGCTGCCCAGCGAGCTGATCGTGGTCGGCTCCGGCGTCACGGGCGCCGAGTTCGCGGGCGCGTACCAGGCGCTCGGCTCCCGGGTGACGCTGGTCTCCAGCCGGGACCGGGTGCTGCCGGGCGAGGACCCGGACGCGGCGGGCGTGCTCGAGGACGTGTTCAGGCGCCGCGGCATGAACGTGATGGCCCGCTCCCGCGCCCAGTCGGCCGAGCGGGCCGGCGACCGGGTGGAGGTGACGCTCGCCGACGGCCGCGTCATCTCCGGCACACACTGCCTGATGGCGGTCGGCGCCATCCCCAACACCTCGGGGATGGGTCTTGAGGAGGCCGGGGTACGGCTGACGGACTCCGGGCACATCAAGACCGACAAGGTGTCGCGCACCTCCGCGCCCGGGGTGTACGCGGCCGGGGACGTCACCGGGATCTTCGCGCTCGCGTCCGTCGCGGCGATGCAGGGCCGCATCGCGATGTATCACTTCCTGGGCGACGCGGTGGCGCCGCTCAACCTGAAGACGGTCTCGTCGAACGTCTTCACCGACCCGGAGATCGCCACCGTCGGCTACACCCAGGCCGACATCGACGCGGGCCGTATCGACGCCCGGGTCGTCAAGCTGCCGCTGCTGCGCAACCCGCGCGCCAAGATGCAGGGCATCAGGGACGGCTTCGTGAAGCTGCTGTGCCGCCCCGGGATGGGCACGGTCGTCGGCGGGGTGGTGGTGTCGCCGCGCGCCTCCGAGCTGATCCACCCGATCTCGCTCGCGGTGGACAACAACCTGACGGTGGAGCAGATCGCCAACGCCTTCACCGTCTATCCGTCGCTCTCCGGTTCACTCGCGGAGGTGGCGCGCCAGCTCCACACCCGCAAGGACGCCGCGGTCTGAGCGGGCGCGTGGCCCGGCCGCGCGAGGGCGCGGCCGGGGTGCCGCCGGGGGCCTGACCGGGGCGTGGCGGGGGCGCGGCCGAGGCACCACGGTGGCCCGTGCACCGCGTATACCACCTTCTGACGCCCGCTGCGTACAACTTCTGTTTTTCGGCGCAAACTGCTGAAAGCTGACGGTCGACGGCATTACTGTCGGTTCCGTGTTCGCTGCAGAACGTCGCCAATTGATCCTTGAAATGGTGCGGGCCAACGGAGCCGTGTCGCTCCGGGAGCTCGCCCGCGTCGTCCAGACCTCCGAAGTGACCGTACGGCGGGACGTGCGCGCGCTGGAGGCAGAAGGACTCCTCGACCGCAGGCACGGCGGTGCGGTGCTGCCGGGCGGGTTCACCCGGGAGTCCGGGTTCCCGCAGAAGTCGCACCTGGCCACCGCGGAGAAGACCGCCATCGCCGATGTCGCCGCGGGCCTCGTGGAGGAGGGGGAGGCCATCGTGGTGGGCGCGGGCACCACCACCCAGGAGCTGGCCCGCCGCCTCGCCCGGGTGCCAGGGCTCACCGTCGTCACCAACTCACTGCTGGTGGCCCAGGCGCTCGCCCACGCCAACCGCGTGGAGGTCGTCATGACCGGCGGCACCCTGCGCGGTTCCAACTACGCGCTGGTCGGCAGCGGTGCCGAGCAGTCGCTCCAGGGCCTCAGGGTGTCCCGCGCCTTCCTCTCCGGCAGTGGTCTGACCGCCGAGCGCGGCCTGTCCACGTCCAACATGCTCTCCGCGAGCGTGGACCGGGCGCTGGTGCAGGCGGCCGCCGAGGTGGTGGTGCTCGCCGACCACACCAAGCTGGGCTCCGACACCATGTTCCAGACGGTGCCGACCGACGTGATCTCCCGCCTCGTCACCGACGCCCCGCCCGGGCACGACGACCGTGCGGGCGCCGAGCTTCAGGCACTGGCCGACCAGGGCGTCCAGATCACCGTCAGCGGCGGCTCCGACGACGCGCCCGCGTCCGTGGAGCCGCCCGGCCGCCGGGAGATGCCGCTGCCGGGGCCGCGCCGCCAGGTCGCGGGGCCCGCGCTCAGAGGCGCCGCCATACTGGCGGGCGAGGGGCCAGGGGAACGCGCGAGAGTCGCGGACCTGCGCCGCCGGTAGGGCGCCGGGCGCTCCGCCGGGGCGGGCCCGGGGATACGCCTCGGGGCCGCCGGAGGGCCGGGCCCTGGAGCCGTGCCACGGGAGCGCCGCTGGGGCGCGCCGCGGGGCGGGTGGACCTCTGCGGGTCTTGCGGGCGGTAGGCGTCCTGCCTTGAAGGACGGTGTCCGCGCCGGGCCCGCCGTGCCGGAGTTTGCCGGGTCCGCCGGGACCTGCGGTGTTCAGGGTCTTCCGGCCCTGGCGGACCACGGCCGCCGTCAGGCTGCGCTCACGCGCCCTTCAGGCCCCGCAGGGTGAGCCGGAGCAGGCGGTCCGCCAGGTCGGGCTCGCAGGGGGTCTCCTCCGCGGCCAGCGCGATCGCGTTGGTGAGCTGCATCAGGTCGGTGATCGACACCTCCTGCCGTACGGCGCCCGCCTCCTGGGCCCGTTCCAGCAGCGCGGCCCCCGCCGCGTGGATGGGGTCGCTGCACCGGGCGAGCGCCGACGTACTGTCGTGGCACGCCGTCATAAGGCTCCGGGACAGCCCCCGATATTCACTCGCATGGGTGATAAGGGCGCGCAGCCAGGTAACGAGCGCCGTGCAGGGCTCGGGGGACTCGCGCAGTGCGCCCGAGCGCTCCAGCAGATCGCTGACGGCGTCCGCGAACACCGCGCTCATCAGCGCCTCCCGGTTGGGGAAGTGCCGGTAGAGCGTGCCGATGCCGACCCCGGCGCGGCGCGCCACCTCTTCGAGGGGCGCGTCGGTGCCCTGTTCCGCGAAGGTGCGGCGGGCCTCCGAGAGCAGCCGCCCATAGTTGCGGCGGGCGTCCGCGCGGCGCCGCGGCGCGGGCACCTCGGGCTGCCCGCCCAGGTCCGTACCGCCGGGCACGGCCGAGTCCCCGGCGCCGTCGAGCACGGCGGTCGCGGCGGTGCCTCCTTCGGCCTCGGAGCGGCAGCCGCAGCGGCGCGCGCCACCGGTGCCGTGAGCCGGGGCGGGGGCGTGGCTCACCGCTCCGGTGGTGTCATCGGCGCGGCGCTGGTCGTTCACCGTGGGGTTCCTCGGTCGAAGGGGTCTCGCGCGGGTGAGCGCGCGCGGCGGGAGGCGGCGCGGGTGTTCGAGCGGTCGCTCCCGTGTTCACGGTAGCGCGCCCGCAACGCGCGGGGGCCCGGCCGAGCGATTCGGCCGGGCCGGGTGACGGTGCCCGTGGGGTCCTGCGCGCGCGGTCAGTCCTTGATCTCGCAGATGACCGCGCCGGAGCTGACCGAGGCGCCGATCTCGGCGCTGAGGGCCTTGATGGTGCCGCCGCGGTGCGCGTTGAGCGGCTGCTCCATCTTCATGGCCTCCAGGACCACCACGAGGTCGCCCTCCTTGACCTCCTGGCCCTCCTCGACGGCGACCTTGACGATGGTGCCCTGCATCGGGGAGGCCAGCGAGTCGCCGGTGACGGCGGGGCCCGACTTCTTCACCGCGCGCCGCTTGGGCTTGGCGCCCGCCGCGAGGCCGGTGCGCGCCAGCGACATGCCGAGGCTCGCGGGCAGCGACACTTCGAGGCGCTTGCCGCCGACCTCGACGACGACGGTCTCGCGGTTGGAGTCGTCGTCGCTGTCGGCCTCGGCGCCGGGGGCGGTGAACGGGGGGATCTCGTTCTTGAACCCGGTCTCGATCCACCGGGTATGGACGGTGAACGGGTCGGCGGAGCCGGACAGCTCGGGCGCGAACGCCTGGTCCCGTACCACGACGCGGTGGAACGGCAGCGCCGTCGCCATCCCCTCGACACGGAACTCGTCCAGCGCCCGCGCGGCCCGCTCCAGGGCCTGCCTGCGGGTGGCGCCGACCACGATCAGCTTCGCCAGCAACGAGTCCCACGCGGGGCCGATGACGGAGCCCGACTCCACGCCCGCGTCGAGCCGGACACCGGGGCCCGAGGGCGGCGCGAAGGTGGTCACGGTGCCGGGGGCGGGCAGGAAGTTGCGGCCCGGGTCCTCGCCGTTGATCCGGAACTCGAAGGCGTGCCCGCGCAACTTCGGGTCGTCGTAGCCCAGTTCTTCGCCCTCGGCGATACGGAACATCTCGCGCACCAGGTCGATGCCCGAGACCTCCTCGGTGACCGGGTGCTCGACCTGGAGCCTGGTGTTCACTTCGAGGAAGGAGATCGTGCCGTCCTTGCCCACCAGGAACTCGACCGTGCCCGCGCCCACATAGCCGGCCTCCTTCAGGATGGCCTTGGACGCGGCGTAGAGCCGGGCGTTCTGCTCGTCGGAGAGGAAGGGCGCCGGGGCCTCCTCGACCAGCTTCTGGTGGCGGCGCTGGAGCGAGCAGTCACGGGTGGAGACCACCACGACATGCCCGTGCCGGTCCGCGAGGCACTGCGTCTCCACGTGCCGCGGCTGGTCGAGGTAGCGCTCGACGAAGCACTCGCCGCGGCCGAAGGCGGCGACCGCCTCGCGCACCGCGGACTCGTAGAGACCCGGGATCTCCTCCAGCGTCCTTGCCACCTTCAGGCCGCGGCCGCCGCCGCCGAACGCCGCCTTGATCGCCACCGGCAGGCCGTGCTCACGGGCGAACTCGACGACCTCGTCCGCGTCCGCCACCGGGTCGGGCGTGCCGGCCACCAGCGGGGCGCCGGCGCGCTGCGCGATGTGCCGCGCCGCCACCTTGTCGCCGAGGTCCCTGATCGCGTGCGGCGGCGGGCCGATCCAGGTGAGGCCCGCGTCGAGCACGGCCTGGGCGAACTCCGCGTTCTCCGAGAGGAACCCGTAGCCGGGGTGCACGGCGTCCGCGCCCGAGTCCGCCGCGGCGCGCAGCACCTTCGCCATGTCGAGATAGCTCGCGGCCGGGGTGTCACCGCCCAGGGCGAACGCCTCGTCCGCGGCCCGCACGTGCAGCGCGTCCCTGTCGGGCTCCGCGTAGACGGCGACACTCGTCAGGCCCGCGTCCCGGCACGCCCGGGCCACCCGGACCGCGATCTCGCCCCGGTTGGCGATCAGCACCTTGCGCACGATGGCTTCCTCCTTGAAACAAGCTGAGTTTAGGGACTGCCGACACGGGTCTAGGACTCATCCCCAAGGGTGAGCTTGCCCACTCAGAGCGTGCAGCGGGTAACACTCGATGCTCGAAAGCCCTTGTCCTGCCTGGTATGCGGACCCCCCTCACCGCACTTTAGCCCGCTGACACGGCTGTGGTCTCTGTAATGGGGCGCTGCGCCTCGTCGACTTTCTTTGTGGGGTTCCCACTAGGGAACCCCCGGATTTTTACAGGCGCCATGTGTCCCTTTTCCCCCTTTACAGGCGGTGCCGACCAGGGGTGCGCGGGCTCTTGTCCCGGCGTTTACGCCTGAGTAGCCTGCTCGCCAGGCCGAACGTACCTTCGGTAACAAGGCGGGCGAGCCGGGGAGACCGGCGAGACAGGCGAGACAGGCGAGAAGCAGACAGAGGGGGTGGGCGCCATGGCCGGGCGACCTGTGGCCTGGGTGGCCGCGATCGTGCTGCTCGTCGAGGCGGTCGGCGCGGGGCTGCTCAACTGGTTCCTCGGGCTCGTCGTCGACGAGCAGCGGATGTCGCTCGCCGGGCTCGACCCGGACGTGATGAAGGTGTCGTCCTGGGCGGCGGGCGTCCTCGCCGCGCTCTATCTGCTGCTGTGCGCCGCGCTGCTGATACGGATAGCGATACGGAACCTGCCGCCAGGCCGGGTGGCCAGGCTGCTGCTGATCAGCGTGGCGGTGGTGCACGGGGTGCTCGGCGCGTTCTGCGTGGGCATTGTGGGCTGGGGCGCGTTCGCCGCGATGGTGGTGGTGCTCGGCCTCGTGGTGCTGGTCCTGGTGGCGTACCCGCCGGCGGCGCGCGAGCCGCGCGGACCGCGCGAGGCCGAGCCGGGCCCCGGCGAGCCACCGGCCGCCGCGCCCGCGGGCTGAGGGGCTCCGGCGGGCGGGAGTGCCCGAGGGGCTTTGGCGGGCGGAGAGTGGTGGAGAGTACGGAGGCTGCCGTCCCGTCAGGCCGGGGTGCGGGCCCGGCGCGCCAGGGGCGGGGTCAGGCCCACAGCTCCGTGACGCTGACGCCCAGGTCGCGCAGGAGGGTGCGCAGCAGGGGCAGGGACAGGCCGATGACGTTGCCGTGGTCGCCCTCGATGCCGTCGACGAACGGGGCGGAGCGGCCGTCGAGCGTGAACGCGCCCGCCACCCGCAGGGGTTCGCCGGAGGCGACGTAGGCGGCGATCTCCGCGTCGGTGGGCTCCCCGAAGTGGACCACCGTGGACGCGGTGGCGCGGGCGTGCCGTCCGCTCGCGGTGTCGTACACGCAGTGCCCGGTCTGGAGCGTGCCCGAGCGGCCCCGCATCGCCTTCCAGCGTGCCGTGGCCTCCTCCGCGTCCGCGGGCTTGCCGTACGCCCGCCCCTCGATGTCGAGCACCGAGTCGCAGCCGACGACGAGCGCGCCGCCGCGTACCACGTCGGGCCGCGCGGCCACCACGGACGCCTTCGCCTCGGCGAGCTTCAGCGCCAGCTCCGCCGGGGTCGGGGCGCTGACCGTGTCCTCGTCGAAGCCGCTGACGACGACCTCGGGCGCGAAGCCCGCGGACCGCAGCAGCCCGAGCCGGGCAGGGGACTGTGAGGCCAGCACGAGGCGCCGCCGGGATTCACTCATACGCGCAGCTTAGGGCCTGCCGTCCGGGCGACCCGCCCACCGCGGGACCCCCGTGCGGTCCGCCATCGGACGCCACGCCGCACCGATCGGGCGGCGGGCTACAGCACCCCGATCAACAGCATCATCAGCACCATGCACACGGCCACCAGGACCCCGCCGCGGCGCAGTTTGCGCTGCGCGTCTCGCAGTTCGCGCGGCGGCTCGTCCGCGGGGTCCGACCACAGCATGCCTACGATCCTGCGGCCCCCGGCCGCGCCTGGCCTGAGTACGCGTACTCATCTGGAGGCGCGGGCGGCGCACCGGCCGTCACCCGCTCCCGCACCGGCGGCGCCGGGGTGTCACACGGGCCAGTACGTGCGCCCCCAGGCCCCCGGCCCGGGCGCCGGGAGGGTGCCGCGGGCGACGCGCGCCGGGTCCGACCAGGCGCCGGGCGCCGCGGCCCGCTCCCGCGCGGGAGCGCGCCGCGCCGCCGCGGCCCGTACCACCGTGACCGCGGCCGCCAGCTCCTCCGGGGTCGGATTGCCCCGCACCACCTTGATCACCACTCGGCTCCTCGCTCGGCAACTCGCTCGGCAACGCGTGCGACGCGCGCGCCGCGCCCACGGACGCGCGCGCGGCGGCTACAGGGGAATGTTCCCGTGCTTCTTCGGCGGCAGGCTCTCCCGCTTGGTGCGGAGCTGCCGCAGCCCGCGGACGATATGGCGGCGGGTGTCGGAGGGCAGCACCACCGCGTCGACATAGCCGCGCTCTGCGGCCGTGTAGGGGTTGAGCAGGGCGTCCTCGTACTCCTGGATGAGCCGTTCGCGCAGCGGCTCGCGCGCGTCCTCGGGGGTGCCCGCGATGGTCCTGCGGTGCAGGATGTTCACCGCGCCCTGGGCGCCCATGACGGCGATCTGGGCGGTGGGCCAGGCGAGGTTGAGGTCGGCGCCGAGGTGCTTGGAGCCCATCACGTCGTACGCGCCGCCGAACGCCTTGCGGGTGATCACGGTGATCAGCGGCACCGTCGCCTCCGCGTACGCGTAGATCAGCTTGGCGCCGCGCCTGATGATCCCGGAGTGCTCCTGATCCACTCCGGGCAGGAATCCTGGCACGTCGACGAAGGTGAGCACCGGCACGTTGAACGCGTCGCAGGTCCGCACGAAGCGGGCGGCCTTCTCGCTCGCGGCGATGTCGAGGCAGCCGGCGAACTGGAGGGGCTGGTTGGCGACGATGCCCACCGGGTGGCCCTCGACCCGGCCGAAGCCGGTGAGGATGTTCGGCGCGAACAGCGGCTGGGTCTCGAAGAACTCGGCGTCGTCCAGGATGTGTTCGACGACGGTGTGCATGTCGTATGGCTGTCCCGCGCTGTCCGGCACCAGCGTGTCGAGTTCGCGGTCCTCGTCGGTGACGGCGAGGTCGGCCTCCTCGGGGAAGGCGGGCGGGTCGCTGAGGTTGTTCGACGGCAGGTAGGACAGCAGCGACTTCACGTACTCGACGGCGTCCTTCTCGCCGCCCGCCATGTGGTGGGCCACGCCCGAGGTGGCGTTGTGGGTGCGGGCGCCGCCCAGTTCCTCGAAGCCGACGTCCTCGCCCGTCACCGTCTTGATGACGTCGGGGCCCGTGATGAACATGTGCGAGGTCTGGTCCACCATCACGGTGAAGTCGGTGATCGCGGGGGAGTACACCGCGCCGCCCGCGCAGGGCCCGACGACCAGGCTGATCTGGGGGATCACCCCGGAGGCGTGGGTGTTGCGGCGGAAGATCTCGCCGTACATCCCGAGCGCGCTGACGCCCTCCTGGATGCGGGCGCCGCCCGAGTCGTTGATGCCGATGACGGGGCAGCCGGTCTTCAGCGCGAAGTCCATCACCTTGATGATCTTCTGCCCGTACACCTCGCCGAGCGCCCCGCCGAACACGGTGAAGTCCTGCGAGAACACCGCGACGGGGCGGCCGTCGACGGTGCCGTACCCGGTCACCACGCCGTCGCCGTACGGGCGGTTGGCGTCGAGGCCGAAGTTGGTCGAGCGGTGCCTGGCGAACTCGTCGAGTTCCACGAAGGAGTCCTCGTCGAGCAGCATCAGCACCCGCTCACGCGCCGTCAGTTTCCCCTTGGCGTGCTGCTTCTCCACCGCGCGCGCAGAACCGGCGTGCACCGCCTCGTCGATACGGCGGCGCAGGTCGTCGAGCCTGCCCGCCGTGGTGTGCGCCGCGGGCGGCTGGGCGGGCTCGGCGGGGTCTTGCTGCTGCTGGGACTGCTCGGACATCGTGGCGCGGCTCCCTGCGGGCGGGCGTGACTGCTGGAACGTGCGGGACGGGCGGTTACTCGAACGTAGGGTATCGGCGCCCCTTCTGCCCGGCGGTGCGGTGTTGACCACACGGCCGCCCGACGGACGTCGGGGGCCCTGGGGCGGGGGCAATTTCCGACCTAGGGTGGCGACCATGACGTCCGATCCTTCCGGAAGCCGCTGGTCCGACCTCGACCGGCCGCCGCTCCACGCCGACTCGCTGCGCCGCGCGCTGGTGCGGCCCGGCGCGCTGTGGACCTCCCTCGACGTGGTCACCGCCACCGGGTCCACCAACTCCGACCTCAGGGCACGCGCCGCGGACCTGCCGGAGGGCGCCGTCCTCGTGGCCGAGGAGCAGACCGCGGGCCGCGGCAGGCTCGACCGGCAGTGGACGGCGCCCCCGCGCTCCGGGCTCTTCTTCTCGGTGCTGCTCAGGCCCGACGTGCCGGAGCGGCACTGGGGCTGGCTCCCGCTGCTCGCCGGGGTCGCGACCGCCTCCGCGCTCTCCAGGGAGGCGGGCGTGGACACCGCGCTGAAGTGGCCCAACGACATCCTGGTGACTATCGGGGGCGAGGAGCGCAAGACCGGCGGCATCCTCGCCGAGCGCGCGGGGGACGCCGTCATCGTCGGCATCGGGCTCAACGTGACCCTGCGCGAGGCCGAACTGCCCGTGCCCACCGCAGGTTCCCTCGCCCTCGCCGGGGCCCGCGCCACCGACCGCGAGGTGCTGCTGCGTGCCGTGCTGCGCGCGGTCGAGGACTGGTACGGGGACTGGGGCGCGGCCGACGGCGACGCGGCGGTCTCCCGGCTCCAGGAGACGTACGCGGCGGGCTGCGCCACCCTCGGCCGCACCGTGCGCGCCGAACTGCCCGGCGGCGGCTCGACGACCGGGGAGGCCGTCGCGCTCGACGGCGAGGGGCGACTGGTTCTGGCCACCGCGGACGGGGTGCAGCAGCCGGTGTCGGCGGGCGACATCGTGCATCTGCGCGGCGCCGCCGAGTAGTCACGCCCCGCCCGCGCGGCTCCCGGCGGCGGCCGGGGCGCGGTTTCGGCATGCCCGCATGGCCCGTGCGGGCGGGGTGCGCCCCCTCGGAGGGAGGGGGGCCCGTGGGAGTTACGGGTGGCCTTGCGCCGACGCGGAAGTGACCCAGGGCACACCTGTCGTACTGTATTTCCCGGGCGGCTCCCGGGCGGCGGCCCGGTGCGGCCGGGTGGCCACGCAGCGGGGGCGCGGCCGGAAAGAGCAGGTAGGACGCGGGTCCGTCGCCGACCCCCGGAGGTGTCTCAGTAGGGTTGGGGCTCCAGCACCACCCCCCACCCCGGCAGATCGGAAGGGCAACTGGCGTGACCGTCGACGACTCGGGCTCGGGCGCGGGAACCCCCGTACCCGGCGACGGGCGGGGGACCCCCGAAGGTCCCGTGGGGGCCGGTGGCGAGGGCCGGGGCGGGGAGCGCCCGGCGCCGCGCGACGGCGAAGCGGAGGGCCCTGATCCGGGCGGTTTCACGCCGCGGGGGCGGGAGCCCGGTGAGACCCCGTCTCCCGGCGAAGCCGCGCCTTCCGGTGAAACCCCGGCCCCCGGTGAGACCCCGTCTCCTGGCGAGGCCGATCCCTCCGGTGAAACCCCGGCCCCCGATGACGCCCCGTCTCCCGGTGAGACCCCGGACCCGGCCCCGGGCACGGCTCCGTCCCCCGGTGCGACCCCGTCCCCCGGTGCCTCCCGGCGCCCCGCGCCGACCGGTGGGCACGGGGGCGGTCACGCGGGTGAGCCCGCCGCCGACCGGATCGACGGGCCGGGCGCGGGCGACCCCGAGGAGGGCGACGACCCCCTGGCGCTGCGCCTCGAAGGGCTCATCCTGGGCGCCGAGCGCCGTTACACGCCCTTCCAGGCGGCCCGCAGCGCCGGGGTCTCGATGGAGCTGGCGTCCCGCTTCTGGCGCGCCATGGGCTTCGCCGACATCGGCCAGGCCAGGGCGCTGACCGAGGCGGACGTACTGGCGCTGCGGCGGCTCGCGGGCCTCGTGGAGGCCGGGCTGCTCAGCGAGGCGATGGCGGTGCAGGTGGCGCGCTCCACGGGGCAGACCACCGCGCGGCTCGCCGAGTGGCAGATCGACTCGTTCCTCGAAGGTCTCACCGAGCCGCCCGAGCCCGGCATGACCCGTACCGAGGTCACGTATCCGCTGGTCGAGCTGTTGCTGCCGGAGCTTGAGGAGTTCCTCGTCTACGTGTGGCGGCGGCAGCTCGCGGCGGCCACCGGGCGGGTGGTGCAGGCCGCCGACGACGACGAGATGGTCGACCGCAGGCTGGCCGTCGGCTTCGCCGACCTCGTGGGCTTCACCCGGCTGACCCGCCGGATGGAGGAGGAGGAGCTGGGCGAGCTGGTCGAGGCGTTCGAGACGACCGCGGCCGACCTGGTCGCGGCCCGCGGCGGGCGGCTGATCAAGACCCTCGGCGACGAGGTCCTGTACGCGGCCGACGACGCCGGTACGGCGGCGGACATCGCGCTGCTGCTGATAGAGACCATGGCGAACGACCAGACGATGCCGGAGCTGCGGGTCGGCATCGCCTTCGGCACCGTCACCACCCGGATGGGCGATGTCTTCGGCACCACGGTCAACCTGGCAAGCCGCCTCACCTCGATCGCGCCCCGGGACGCGGTCCTGGTGGACGGCGCCTTCGCCGCCGAGCTGACCAGGACGGGCCAGGCCCCCGAGTCCGAGGAGGAGGCGGCGCGCGCCGAGGCCGAGGCGGAGAAGGAGGGCCGGGAGCCGCCGGTGTACCGCTTCGCGCTCCAGCCGATGTGGCAGCGCCCGGTGCGGGGGCTCGGCGTGGTGGAGCCCTGGCTCCTCACCCGCCGCGGCTGACCCCGGCGCCCCCGCGCAACCGCGGCCCCGCCCCCCCGGAGCCCGGTGCCCCGCTGCCGCTGGGATGATCCGGGACGGTGTCCGCCGCGTGTGCGCCGTGTGGCGTGCGGGCAGGGACGCGGGGACGTGTGACACCGGGAGCCAGGGAGGCACGGGCCATGGGCGAGACGGACGAGACGGGCGAGACCGGCAGGACGGACGGGACCGGCGGGACGGGCCGGACGGCCGAGACGCGGTACGGCGACTTCGTCCGCGTGCGGCGCGAGGGGCATGTGGCCGAGCTGGTGCTGGACAGGCCCGCGGCCATGAACGCCATCTCCACCGAGGTGGCGCGCTCCCTGACCGCCGCGTGTGCGGCGCTCGCGGGCGCGGACGGAGGGGACGGCGCGGACGTCAGGGCCACGGTGCTGACCTCCACGCACGAGCGGGCGTTCTGTGTCGGCGCCGACCTGAAGGAGCGGGGCTCCCTCGGCGACGCCGAGCTGGGCCGCCAGCGCCCCGTCACCCGAGCCGCCTACACCGCCGTGCTCGAACTGCCGATGCCCACCGTGGCCGCCGTGCACGGCTTCGCCCTCGGCGGCGGCTACGAGCTGGCCCTCTCCTGCGATCTGATCCTGGCCGACGCCACCGCCGTGGTGGGGCTGCCCGAGGTGTCGGTGGGGGTGGTGCCGGGCGGCGGCGGTACGCAGTTGCTGCCCCGCAGGGTGGGCGCGGCGCGCGCCGCCGAGCTGATCTTCACGGCGGCCCGGGTGCCCGCCGCCGAGGCCGCGGAGAAGGGCCTCGTCGACATCCTCGTACCGGAGGGCGAGGACCGCGCGGAGGCGCTGGCGCTGGCCGCCAGGATCGCCGCGAACTCGCCTGTCGGGCTGCGCGCCGCGAAGCGGGCGCTGCGCCTCGGGCACGGCCTCGACCTGCGCACCGGGCTCGACATCGAGGACGCGGCCTGGCGCACGGTGGCCTTCTCGGGCGACCGGGCGGAGGGCGTGGCCGCCTTCAACGAGAAGCGGGCGCCCCGCTGGCCCGGGCTCTAGCCCCCGCCGCCCCTCCCGGTGCCTCCCGGTGCCTCCGGGGAGCCGTGCCCGGTGTGTGCCGGAGTGTGCGCCCCGGCGCGCGAGCCGAACGTATCTCCATAATCTGGACCAATGGGCGAGGACGTGCGGCTGCGGGCCGTGGTGGAGCTTGCGCGGGGCATGGCCGCCGCGTCGACACCGCGTGAGTCCTGGAGCGCGGCGGCGGACGGCGCGCGCCGGGCGCTCTCCGCGTCCTTCGCCGCGCTCTCGGTGTGGGAGCGCGAGCGCGGCCGGCTGCGGGTGCTGGCGAACGTCGGCGAGTACGCGGGCGAGGAGAGCGCGTTCCCCGAGGACGAGGCGTATCCGGTCGACGATTTCCCCGAGATCACCGAGTTCCTGCACGACCGCTGGGCCGGTGGCGGCGCCCCCGGCGCCTGGGTGGCCACCGCCGACGCCGTGCCCGAGGGCCTGGCGGGCTACTGCCACCCGGGCGCCCCGCGCGCCGCGGCCCTGGCCAGGACCGCGGCGCTGCGCCGCAGGGGGCGCGGCTGCTGTGTGGTGGCGCCGATCGTGCTCGACCGCCGGGCGTGGGGCGAGCTGTATGTGGCGCGCCCGGTCGGCGCCCCCGTCTTCGACCACCGGGAGGCGGCGTTCGCGACGGTGCTCGCCAGCGTGGTCGCGGCGGGCCTCGCCCAGACGGAGCGGCTTGAGGAGGCCAGGCGGCTGGCGTTCACCGACCCGCTGACCGGGCTTGCCAACCGCCGCGCGGTCGACATGCGGCTCGACGAGGCGGTGGAGCGGCACCGTGCGGAGGGCGCCGTGGTCAGCCTCGCGGTCTGCGACCTCAACGGCCTCAAGCGGGTCAACGACAGCCAGGGCCACGCGGCGGGCGACCGCCTGCTTGAGCGCTTCGGCACGGTGCTCTCGGTGTGCGGCGCCCGGCTGCCGGGGGCGCTGGTGGCGCGGCTCGGCGGGGACGAGTTCTGTCTGCTCGCGGTGGGGCCGCCCGCGGACGACGTGGTGCGGGTCGCGGCCGAGGTCTGCCGCCGCGCGCTCGAACTGCGCATCGGCGACGGTGTGGCCTGCGGGGTGGCGTCCACGGACGATCCGATCGGCCCGCTCAGGTCGGCGAGGCGGCTGTTCAGGCTCGCGGACGCGGCCCAGTACCGCGCGAAGGCGGCCCGCGCCACGGGCCCGGTCGTCGCGGGCCGCGAGGGCCCCGACGACCCGGTGCTCAGGCTCGCGGACGCCCCCGCCCAGAGCCCCACGGACCGCCGCCATGTACGGGGGCGCCGCATCTGAGGCCACGTCGGCCGACGCGGAACCCCGGCATCAACCCGCCCCGCCCCGCGGCCCGTTCACCTCACGGCTTCGGCCGCGCTCCGCGGGTGCGCAGGACCGCCGCGCCCAGCAGCAGGCCCCAGACGAGGAACCACGGGTCCCACAGGAACAGGTGCCAGTCGAAGGCCCTCCGGTCCATGTCGGCCGACGCCGCCACGGCCCCCGCCTTCACCAGCGCCTGCCCGACGACCAACGCGCCTCCGTACAGGGTGAGTACGGCGGCGGCGACCCAGGAGAGGACCAGCACGGGACGGCGCGGCAGCCGTCGCAGCCGCCGGTGGGGCACGAGCGCGGGGCCCAGCAGGGCGCCGACGATTTTCAGCCCGACGGTGAGCCACAGCACCACGAACATCCCCGGGTCGCGTTCCCGCGCCGACCTGGCGATCTCACCGCCGACGGTCCCGAGCCCCGCGGTGCCGCCCGCCCCCCAGTACGCGCTGACGGCCGCGTAGAGCAGCCCGACCCAGAAGGCGGCGTACGCGGGCCAGTCAGAACGAAAGGGCCGGTCGGCATGGTCGGAACGGTCATGGTGCACGCCGGTGATTATGGCAAGAGGGGAACTTTCCCGGAAAGCGGTGTCCGGTCGGCTCCCGGCCGCGTTCACCGGGCGGCCGCCAGTACCGCCGCGAGCCCCTCTCGCAGGTCTTTGACGAAATACCCGGGCACTTCGAGCGACGGGAAATGGCCCCCGGCCTCTGCCACGCTCCACCGGACGATCCGCCGGTACCGCTCCCGTGCCCAGGGGCGCGGGCACTTCTCGGTGTCGTGGGGATAGGCGCTGATGGCGGACGGGACGTCGACCCGGAGTTCCGGGTCCAGTGCGTTGTGGCTCTCGTAGTAGATACGGGCCGCCGACGCGCCGGTCCGCGTCAGCCAGTACAGGGTGACGTCGTCGAGAACGCGGTCCCTGGACATCGTCTCGAACGGGCTGTCCCCGGTGTCCGACCACTCGGCGAACTTGTCGAGTATCCAGGCGAGTAGCCCGACCGGCGAGTCGACGAGCGCATAGCCGATGGTCTGCGGGCGGGTCGCCTGCTGTTTCGCGTAGGCCGCGCGGTGACTCCAGAAACGGCGGGTCTCCTCGACCCATTCGCGCTCGACCGGCGTCAGCCCGTCCGTCGTCAGCCCGGGCGGCCCCTCGGCGAACGTCGTGTGGATGCCGAGGACGTGCGCCGGGAACCTGCCGCCGAGGACCGTGGTGATATTGCCTCCCCAGTCGCCGCCGTGGGCTGCGAACCTGTGGTAGCCGAGCCTTCCCATCAGCTCCACCCAGGCGGCCGCGATCTTCTCGGTCCCCCACCCGGTGGTGGTCGGCCTGTCGCTGTAGCCGAAGCCCGGCAGCGAGGGGACCACGACGTGGAACGCCGGTGCGTCCGCGTCCTTCGGATCTGCCAGCTCGTCCACCACGTCCACGAACCGGGCGACGCTGTCCGGCCAGCCGTGCGTCAGGACCAGGGGAGTGGCGTCCGCGCGCGCGGAACGGCGGTGCAGGAAGTGGATTCCCAAGTCGTCAATGGTCGTACGGAACTGGCCGATCCGGTTGAGCCGCGCTTCGAACGACCGCCAGTCGTACGCGGTGCGCCAGTAGTGCACGAGGTCGACGAGGTCGGCGAGCGGAACGCCCTGTTCCCACCGGCGGGGGCCGGGCGCGGCGCCACGGACCGTCTCGGCCTCCGGCAGCCGCGCCGCCGCCAGTCGCGCGCGCAGCTCGTCGAGGTCGGCGTCCGTGGCGTGAGCTTCGAACTCCTGTACGTCCTGTACGTCGCTGGTCGGACCTGGCATGGGACCTCCTGGCCTTCGCGGGACCGGCCACGACCTGCCGTGAACCGGCTAAGACGGTTCTAGCAGCTCCCAGAGCCGCCTTGCAACCGGCTAAGGTGGTTCCATGCGCACCGCGTTCCCCGACTTCCGCCTCGGCAGCGTGCTGGCGACGAGCTTCACGGGGACCCTTTCGGAGCGTCACGGCAACGCCGTGGAGCGCATCCCGGCGCCGCGGCGGCTCGTCGACTGGCTGGCGGTGAACGGCCTCGCCGTGGACTCCTGCACCCCGGCCCAGCTCGATCTCGCCCGGGAGCTGAGGGAGTCCATCCATGCCGCCGCGACGGCGGCCGCGATGGGGGAAGCGCTGCCCGCCTCCGCCGTCCGCGTCATCAACGACCGCAGCGCCGAGGGGCGGGCCGCGGCGCTCCTGACGCCCGAGGGCGAGCGGCGGTGGCGGCTCGGGTCGGCTTCCGGAGTGGAGGACGCCCTCGGTGTGATCGCCGCCGACGCGATCGCCGTCCTCGCGGGCGAGCGGGACGGAAGGCTGGCCCTGTGTGCCTCGCCGACCTGCCGGGCCGCCTTCTTCGACACCAGTCGGAGTCGCACTCGCAAATGGTGCGACATGGGTACGTGCGGGAATCGCCAGAAGAAGGCGCGCTTCCTCGCCAACCGGCGCGAAGAGCCTAACTCGGTGGCGTGAAACCGACCTGTGGGGCGCGGTGCCGATGTTCGCGTCCGCACACAGCCGTGGGGGCGCCCAGGAGTGCTGCCCATGGATGTGGCCGGTACGTCACCTTGAATATGCAAAAGGTAAATCCATGCCATTCCATTGAATGGTTATACCAAAGTGAGCTACGGTCCGTGACGCCACTCACACGTGGGCCCTGACGTGGTCACCAACGATGAGGAGCCGATGGATGAAGTATCGATCGAGAGTCACGGCGGCGGGCGTCGCGATGGCCACCCTCGCTCTCGCCGGATGCGGCGGCGCCGGCGGAACGGGTAACTCCGGGGACAGCGCGAAGATCGCCATGCAGACCGGGTCCGACCGCACGAAGGCGCTCACGGCCGGTGCCAAGAAGGAGAAGCACCTCCTCTGGTACACCACGATGATCCCCGACCAGCTCGTGGAACCGCTGGTCAAGGCGTTCGAGGCGAAGTACCCGTACATCAAGGTCGACTACTACCGCGGCAACTCCACGGACGTCGCCCAGAAGACCGTCCAGGAGTACAAGTCCCGCCGCTACAAGGTCGACCTCGTCGACGGCACCGGGACGTCGTCGCTGCTGAAGGAGGCCGGGGTCCTCCAGCCCTTCAAGTCGCCGCAGCTCGCCGACTACCCCGCCGACCTCAAGGCGTCCGACGGCTACTGGGGCACCGAACTCCAGTACTTCATGGCGCTCGCGTACAACACGAAGAGCGTCAAGCCGAGCGAGGCGCCCAAGACCTACGAGGACCTGCTCGACCCGCGCTGGAAGGGCAAGATGGCCTGGAGCACCAGCGACACCTCGGGCGGGCCGCTCTTCCTCGGCAACCTCATCGACGCCTGGGGCAAGACCAAGGCCGACGCCTATATCCACAAGCTCGCCGGACAGAAGATCGCCAACCTGGACTCCTCGGGCCGCGCGGTGATCGACCAGGTCGTCAGCGGACAGCAGCCGATCGCGCTCGAAGTCTTCAACGACCAGGTCGAGGTGAGCAAGGCCAAGGGAGCCCCCGTCGACTGGGTACCGCTCAACCCGGTGACGGCGCAGCTCTCCCGGATCTCCCTCGTGAAGCAGCCCCCGCACCCGAACGCCGCCATGCTCTTCCTCGACTTCATGTTCAGCGAGGCGGGACAGAAGATCATCCAGGCCGGTGGCGGCATTCCCGGCAAGCCCGGGGTCGACGCCGAGGTGCCGAAGCTGAAGCCCGAGAAGGGCGGCTTCAAGGCCCAGTACATGGACCCGGACACGACCTTCAAGCAGACCACCCAGTGGTCCGAGATCTACAAGCAGAACTTCGTCGGGTGACGCGATGGCCCTCGCAACGCGTGAGACGACGCGGCCGACCGCACCCGTCACGGCCGAGGCGGGGAAGCCGGCCGCCGGCGGTGGCCGGATACCGCTGATCCTGCTCTGCCTGCTGGTGGCCGTGCTGGTCCTGCCCTCGCTGTACAGCGTGATCGTACGGAGCTTCACGAGCACGACGCCGCTCGGCGAGCCGGGCGCCGCGACCCTGGCGAACTACACCGACCTCTTCGGCCAGAACGAACTGCTGACCGTTGTCAGGAACACGCTGATCAGTACCGCGGGGGCCACGGCGGTCGCGCTGGTGATCGGCGGCGTACTGGCCTGGGTGGTCGAGCGGACCAACGCCCCGGGCGCCGCGCTGTGCCGGGTGGTGATGCTGCTCTCGCTGGCGATCCCGTACATCCTCTACTCCATCGCCTGGATCATGCTCCTCGGGCCCGACGGCCCGGTGAACTCGGCAGGGCGGACACTGCTCGGGGTCGGCCATCTGATCGACGCCCACAGCCTCACGGCGATGATCCTGGTCGAGGGCCTGATCGGCGCCCCGCTCGCCTTCCTCTTCCTCGGCGCGGTCCTGCGCACCCAGGACGCCTCCCTTGAGGAGTCCGCGGCCGTCTCCGGCGCGAGCACCTTCCAGGTCTTCAGGAAGGTGACGGGCCCGCTCGCGATGCCCGCGGTCGTGGGGGTGGCCCTGCTGATCTTCGTCCGCACACTGGAGGCGTTCGAGATCCCGGCCCTGATCGGCCTGCCGGGACGTGTACGTGTCATGACCACGTCGATCTTCCTCGACACCCAGGGCTTCCCGCCCGACTACGGGATGGCGGGCGCCTACGCGATCGTCCTCATGCTCGGGGTCGTCGTCCTCCTCTACCTGACCCACCGCGTCAACAGGCGCGCCGCCGCGTTCGCCGGGATCGGCGGCAAGCTGACCAGGCCGCGCAGGGCCGACCTGGGGGCCAGGCGGTGGCTCGGCACCGCGGCGATCGCCGTCTACGGCGTGGTGGCGCTCATCGCCCCGGTCGGGATCATCCTGTGGGCCTCGCTCGTCCCGTACTACTCCGCGCCGAGCTGGAGCAAGCTCAAGCTGCTCACCGGCAGCAACTACGCGCATGTGCTCGGCCTCAAGTCCTTCCTGCCGTCGGTGGAGCACACCGTCATCGTCGGCGCGGTGGCCGCCGTCGCGATCATGGCGATCTCGGCCGTCGGCATCTGGCTGCACCTGCGGGTCAGAGTCTCCGGCGGCTGGGTCTTCGAGCAACTGGCGATGATGCCGCTGGTCATCCCCGGCGCGATCCTCGGGTTCTCGCTGGTCGCGTTCTATCTGAACGTCCCGCTCCCGATCTACGGCACCCTGACGATCCTGATGATCGGCTACGCGGTCCGCTATATGCCCTACGGCGTCCGCTACGCCTCCGCGGGCATGCTCCAGATCCACGCGAGCCTCGAAGAGGCCGCGGACATCAGCGGCGCGCCGCGCTGGACCACCTTCCGCAGGGTCGTCCTCCCGCTGGTCCGCCCCTCGCTGGTGTCGGGCGCCGTCTTCGTCTTCCTGATGGCGAGCAAGGAACTCGCGATGGCCGTCATGCTCGCCGCGCCAGGGCAGGAAACCATGTCCGTCGAGATGTACCAGTTGTGGACCAACGGCCAGACCACACAGGTCGCCACCATCGGTGTGCTCTGGGTCGGGGTGCTGCTCGTCGTCATGGGCGGCCTCATCTGGTTCAACGCCCGACGAGGCCGGAGCCTCGAAATCTGACGCGGCCGACCGCCGTCCGACGGGCGCCCGCCCCCCTTCCGTGTCCCTCCCCGCGCCTCCTCCCGCCTCCTCCCGCCTCCTCTCCCTGTGTCCCTTTCCAGAAAGGTGATCGTGCTGTGGCTGAGAACCCGACCGTGCCCCCGCGGGGCATGCTGATCGACGGCGAACTGGTGCCCGCGTCGGACGGGGCCGTCCTGCCTGCGGAGAACCCCACGACCGAGGAGACCGCCGGCGAACTCCCCGACGCCACACCCGAGGACGTCGACCGCGCGGTCAAGGCCGCACGGCGGGCGGGCCCCGCGTGGGCGGCGACCCCCTGGGCCGAACGCGCCAAGGTCCTCCACGCCTACGCCGCCGTCCTTGAGGACAACCTTGAAGAACTCGCCAGGCTGGACGCGATCGACGGCGGCCTGCCCCTGACCAGCATGCGCGCCGACGTCCGCGGCGCGGCGGGCGAGATCCGCTACTTCGCGGGCATCGCGGGGGAGACCAAGGGCAGGACGATCCCGAGCGGCCCCGACGCGCTGACGTACACGGAGTTCGTGCCCTACCCCGTGGTCGCGCGCATCGTCCCGTTCAACCACCCCGTCAAGTTCATCGCGGCGAAGGTCTCCGCCGCGCTCGCGGCGGGCGCGCCCGTCGTCGCCAAGCCGGGGGAGCAGACGTCGCTGTCCGCGCTCCGCCTCGCCGAGCTGGTACGCGACGTGTTCCCCGCCGGGGTGCTCAACATCGTCACGGGCTCCGGCGCGCGCGCCGGGCACGCCCTGTCCAGCCACCCGGACGTGCCACGGGTCGCCTTCACGGGCAGCGTCCCCACGGGCGCGCGCATCATGGCCGCGGGCGCCCCCACGATCAAGCACCACTCGCTCGAACTGGGCGGCAAGAACCCGCTGATCGTCTTCCCCGACGCCGACCCCGTGAGGGCCGCGCGCGCCTCGGTCGCCGCGATGAACCTCGCACGCTCCATGGGGCAGTCCTGCGGCTCGTCCTCGCGGGTGTTCGTCCACCGGGACGTGAAGGAGGAGTTCCTGGCCGCGCTCGTCACGCGGGTCGGCGAGCTGCGCGTCGGCGACCCGCTCGACGAGCGCACCGACATGGGCCCGATCGCCTTCCGCGCCCACTACGAGAAGGTGACCGGCTATATCGAGACCGGCAGGAAGGAGGGCGCGGACCTCCTCTTCGGCGGCGGCCGCCCCACCGGCCTCGACAAGGGCTTCTTCGTCGAGCCGACCGTCTTCGCGGACGTGTCCATGGACATGACCATCGCCCGGGAGGAGATCTTCGGGCCCGTCATGTCGATCCTCGACTGGGACGACTACGAGACCATGATCGACGAGGTCAACATGCTGCCGTTCGGGCTCACCGGCAACGTGTGGACGAAGGACATCAGCCTCGCGCTGCGCACCGCCCGCCGCATCGAGTCCGGCTACATCTCGGTCAACAGCGCCGGCAAGCGGCCCACGGGATCGCCCTTCGGCGGCTTCAAGAGCAGCGGCATCGGCAAGGAGAGCGGGCTCGACGAACTCCTCAGCTACGGCCGGGAGCAGTCCGTCACCGTCACGCTCGACTGAATGACGCAACCCGCACATCACGCCAGAGCAGTGAGGAGCACACCCGAATGAGCAGCGAGAAGCCCGGCGCGGTCATCGTCACCGGAGCCGCCCACGGCATCGGCGCCGAGTACGCGGACCGCCTCGTGCGGGACGGCTGGAGCGTCGTCGTCGCCGACCTCGACTACGAGGCGGCGCACAAGAAGGTCCAGCAGCTCACCGCGGACGGCGGCAGGGCGCTTGCGGTGCGCGTCGACATCTCCAAGGAGGACGAGATCGCGGCGATGGTCGACGCCACGCTGAAGACGTTCGGCACGATCGCGGGACTGGTGAACAACGCCGCGGTGTTCTCCGTCGTGCCGATGTCGCGCGCCCCCTTCGGCGACATCGAACTCGACGAGTGGGACCTGATGTTCCGGGTGAACGTGCGGGGCACCTGGCAGGTGTGCAAGGCCGTCGTCCCGCACATGGCAGAGAACGGCTACGGGAAGATCGTCAACATCAGCTCGGGCACCGCGCTGAAGGGCTCCGCGAGCCGCATCCACTACGTCTCGTCCAAGGGCGCCATCGTCAGCTTCACCAAGACCCTCGCCAAGGAGGTGGGGGCCAAGGGCGTCCGTGTGAACTGTGTCGCGCCCGGCAGCACGCTGAGCGAGGAGGACCCGGACGAGAAGACGATCGAGTACCGCCAGTCGCGGGTCACCGACCGGGCGCTGCCGCGCGTCCAGCTCCCCGCCGACCTGGCAGGTGCCGTCTCCTTCTTCCTCTCTCCCGACAGTGACTTCATCACCGGCCAGACCCTGGTCGTTGATGGCGGCACGCACATGCACTGAGGTGGCGATGGAAACCGTCTACGACCGACTCGTCCGGGGCGCCGTCGACCTGCACTGCCATATCGACGTCGAGTTCTCCACGACCCTCTTCCGCAAGGCCGCGCCCGAGTGGGAGTGGCTGCCGCACGCGGAACGGGCCGGAATGAGGGCCGTCTCGCTCAAGTCCCACCTGTGGCCGACCGTCTCGGCGCTGCCCTTCATCAAGGAGCTGTACAAGGGCCCCGTCCAGGTGCACGGCAGCATCACCCTCAACCCGCTCGCCGGGGGCCTCGACCCCTTCGCCGTCGAGGCGGCCGTCCACATGGGGGCGCGCGCCGTCTTCCTGCCCACCTGGGGCTCCCGCAACGACTACGTACGGGGAGGTTTCGGCCGCCGCCTCGACGCGGCCTTCGAGCACTTCGACGGCGCCCGCCTCGGCACCCTGTCGCTGGTCGACGACGACGGCGGGCTCACAGCACCGGCCCACGAGATCCTGCGGCTGGCCCGGCACCACGACGTCATGCTCAGCACCGGTCACAGCTCGCCACGCGAAGCGCTCGCCGTCGCGGAGGAAGCGCACCGGATCGGATACGAACGAGTCGTGTTCGGCCATCCGCTGTCGAACTCCGTGGGAGCGTCCAGGGAGTTGGTGCACAGGGCGGCCGGGCTCGGCGCGTTCGTCGAGTTCTGCTGGCCCACCGTGTCGCCCGGCAGGCACGACCCGGCCGAGGTCGTCTCCCTGATCCAAGAGGTCGGCGCCGCACGCACCGTCCTGACCAGCGACTTCTTCGGAGGGAACAACCCGCTGCCCGCCGACCTGCTGCGGGTGTTCCTCGGCGTGCTCCACGACGCGGGACTGTCGGAGGACGACGTGCGCCTGGCCGCCGCGACCAACCCGGCCCGGCTGCTCGGCGTCTGAACGGGCCCGGACCCGCCGCCGCCCCCGCGCGCGAGGGGGGCGGCGGCCCGTGGGAGGGGCGCGGGCGCGCTACCCGGGCGTCCCGCCGACCCCTTCCAGGGCCTCGGCAAGTACCAGGGGGTCGATGTAGTCGCGGTACGAGACGACGAGGCCGTCCCTGACCCGGAGCACGGCGATGACCCGCTGGTGCAGGGGCGCCCCGGTCGCCGACCTGCGCGCGAGCCTGCTCGGCGCGATCGTCCACGGCGTCGTCGCCGAGCGGTACCTGCTGCGCCTCACCCACCTCGCGGACGCCGCCCCCGACGACGTCATCGACCTGCTCCGCCCCTGCTTCCTCAGCCTGGCGGCGGCCCCGGCGTGACGGGTTCCGGCGCGCCGCCCGGGGCGCCCGCCGTCTCGACGGCGACGTCCCGCAGGGCGGCCGCCACCCGCAGTACCGGCTCGGCCGGCGGGTGGGGGAGCCGGGCCAGCAGCAGCCGCCGCTGTTCCTGGGGGCCGCCGCGCACCGGCAGGATGCGCACGCCCGGCGGCGCCTCGGACGCGAGGACGGAGGGCACGGTGGTCAGCCCGTACCCGGCGGCGACGAGGCGGAGCTTGGCGAGCCAGTCGCGGGCGGTGCAGACGATCTCGGGCCGCTCGTCGAGGCCCGGCCACACCCCCATCAGACCGTCCTCGCCCGAGGTGGACCCGGCGATCCAGCGCTGTCCGCGCAGATCGGCCACGTCCACGAAGTCGCCCCTGGCCAGCGGGTGCGCGGCGGGCAGCGCCAGACACAGGGCGCGCTCGGTGAGCGTCCGCACCGCCAGCGGCGGCGACTCCGTGTCCGGCGCGCGAAACGGCGGCGCCGAGGCGAGCAGGGCGATGTCGAGGCTGCCCGCGCGCAGGGCGCGCACCAGCGCGGGGGTGCCGCCCTCGCGGCCGACGACCCGCAGACCCGGGTCCGTACGGCGCAGCGCTTCCAGGGCGCGGGGGACGAGGATGGCGCCCGCGCTGGGGAACCAGCCGAGGCGGACCGTCCCCGCCTGCCCCGGCAGCCCGGACAGCTCCCTCGCGGCCGCCTCGATCTCGTCGAGCACGACCGTCGCCCTGCGCATCACGACCCGCCCGGCCGCCGTAAGACGCACCCCGTCGCGCCGTCGCTCCAGCAGCTCCGCGCCCGCCACCCGCTCGACGGCCGCGATCTGCCGGGAGACCGCCGACTGCGTATAGCCCAGCGACCCGGCGGCAGCGGTGAACGTCCCCTGCTCGGCCACCGCCCGGAAGACCCGCAGCGCGGTCAGCGACACATCCGTGAAGTCCATGACGTTTACGCATACCACCCATGTGTGACTTTCGTTGGACTCATGGATACGGGCGTTCCTAGCGTGGTCCCCATGAACGTCTCACGCATCGCCCTGGTGACCGGGGCCAACCAGGGGCTCGGACGCGCCGTCGCCGAGGGGCTCGCGGCCCGTATGAACGAGGACGACCTGGTCCTGGTCACCGGGCGCGACAAGGAGCGGGTGGCGCGCGCGGCCGACGAGGCCGCGCGGCTGCCCGGGACGCGCGCCCGTGTCGAGGCCGCGGTCCTCGACGTCACGGACACCGGCGCCATCGCGCGCTTCGCCGCCGACCTGCGCGCCCGGTACGGCGGCGTCGACGTCGTCGTGTCCAACGCGGTCGCGCGGCTGCTGCCCGAGGACTCGCAGGCCGAGCGGGCCGACGAGTTCATCGACGTCTCGAACACCGCGACCCACGCCGTCCTGCGCTCCTTCGGGCCCGTGCTGCGCCCCGGCGGGCGGCTGCTCGTCGTGGCCAGCAGCCTGGGCACCCTCGGCCGTCTCGACCCCCGGCTGCACTCCCTGTTCGACGGCGCGAGCCTCGACCAGGTCGAGGACGCCGTCGCCTCGTGGCGCCGCGCCGTGCACGACGGCACGGCGCGCGAGGCGGGCTGGCCGCTCTGGCTGAACGTGCCCTCCAAGGTGGCCCAGGTCGCGGCCGTGCGCGCCGTCGCCGCCCGCCGCCGCGCCGCCGACCTCGCCGACGGCACCCTGGTCGCGGCCGTCTGCCCCGGCATGGTCGACACCCCCACCTCACGGCCCTGGTTCAGCGACTACAGCGGCGCGAAGCCACCGGCCGAGGCCGCCGGGCCACTGCTCGACCTGATCCTCGCCGAGCATGTCGACCCCGCCCTGTACGGCCAACTGGTCCGCTTCGGCGAGCCGCTCGACTGGCACGGCGGCACACCACCGCGGGACCAGGACCGCATGGTCAGGCCCTAGACGGGCTCTCCCGACGGACCGCTCACGTGGCCGCCGGGCGCCGGGCCGGTTGCGCGGGCGGGGGCGCCGGTCGCCGGGCCGGAGGCGCAGGGAACGAGGGGCACCGCTGCCTGCCCGCCCCTCACGCCCCGTCGAGGAGCAGCTTCGCGGCCACCGTGGCGCCGTCGGGGCGTACCCGGGCGGCCACGGCTGCGGCACGTTCGCGGGTCGCGGGGGCCAGGGCGGTGGCGAGCGCGGCGGTCAGGGATTCGACGGTGGGCGTCCTGCCGTCGTGCGCGGCGCCGACGCCCAACTCGGCCATCCGGCGGGCCCAGTACGGCTGGTCCGCGATCTGCGGGACCACCACCTGCGGCGCCCCGGCGCGCGCCGCCGCCGTCGTGGTGCCCGCGCCGCCGTGGTGCACGACCGCCGCCACCCGGCGAAACAGCGCCTGCTGGTTGACCTCGCCGACGGCGAAGCAGTCGTCGGCGCCGTCGACCGGGGTCAGCCCCGCCCAGCCGCGGGCGAGGACCACCCGGCGGCCGAGCGCCCGCGCCGTCTCGACCGCGACCCTGGCGACGTCCCTCGGCGCGTACGCGGCCATGCTGCCGAAGCCCACGTACACCGGCGGCTCGCCCGCGCCGAGGAACGCTTCGAGACCGGCCGGAAGCGGGCGTTCGTCGGGCAGGAGCCAGGCGCCGGTCTGCACCACGTCCAGGTCCGTCATGCCGCGCCCCGGGCACAGCGTCTCGTCCGCCGCGAGCCACGGCCGGTCCGTCAGGACGTGGTCACGGACGTTCTCCACCGGCGGCAGACCGATCGCCGCGCGACCGCTGTTGACCGCCTCGCCATACAGCGCGTTCACCCGCTCGGCGTCGTGCCGCCACAGCACCCGGTTGTCCTTCTCGTCCGCCGGGGACTGCGCGCCGGGGCGCGCGCCCGGCGGGAAGTGCCGCGAGGGCAGCCCGAAGACATGGAAGCACGCCAGCACATAGCGGATGCCCAGCTTCTCGGCCACGTCCCTGGCGCCCGCGGGCATCAGCCCGGTCGCCAGCAGCGCGTCACAGCCCTCGGCCGCCGCCATCAGCGTCTCGAACCGCGCGGCGACGAGCGCCGGGGCCAGCCGGAACGCGTCCCGCGCGTCCGGCGGCTTCGGCCCGCTCACCACCGAGCGCACCGGGGGCCCGAGCGGCACGAGCGGCACCCCCGCCCGATCGAGCAGCGCCGCGAACTCCTCGTCGGGCGGCGCGCACACCCGCGCCTCGCCCCCGAGCCCCCGCACCGCCGCCGCAAGCGCCGCCACCGGCTCGACATCCCCCCGCGACCCGTAGGTCGTCAACACAACACGCACCTTCGCAACCCCGTTCTTCCAGCTCAGCGGTGTACCGGCGGCAGATACTCCCTCGCCGAGGGGGCCTTGTGGCAAGCCCCCGGGTGCGCTATACGTTGAGAGTGGCGAGGAGAACCGACTCCTCGCCTTTGTCGTTTCCGCCCCGCACCGGCGCGGCTCCCGCCCCTCCGCCCCCGGTCAGAGCAGGGCGCCTGCCAGCACCGTGGCCACGACCTTCCGTACCGCCTCCGGGTCCGGCGGGGCGTCCTTCCGCTCGGTGAACAGCAGGTGCACCGCGCCGATCACGGTGGGCGCGAGGGTGTCGACGTCGGCGTCGGGCGCGAGCCTGCCGAGGTCGCGCTCCGCGGTCAGGTACCCGGAGATCACGGCCGCGCCCTCCCCGACCAGCGGGAACCGGGCGGTGCCCGCCGCACGCAGCCGTCTGCGCAGCTCGTCGCGGGCGATGACGAGGGTCACGATCGACACCATGGCGGGCCCGAAGCCGGTGACCAGCGCGTCGGTCACGTTGCCTGTGACACTGCCGGTCCCGGCGCGCTCCCGCAGCACCGCAGCGCTCGCCTCGACCCCCGCGATGCGGTCGAGCACCAACTCGGTGAGGAAGGCGTCGAAGTCGGCGAAGTGCCGGTGCAGGACGCCCTTCGCGACACCCGCCTCCGTGGTGACCGTCCTGCTGGTCAGGCCGGTGGCCCCGTCCCGGGCCAGGACGCGTTCCGCCGCGTCGAAGAGCTGCCGACGCGGGTCGCGGAGCGCTACGCCGGTGGGCACCGCGCATCCTCTCCTTTCGCCGCGAGCGAACGCCGCGGGTTTTAGTGGGCGCCTGCCCACTAGAGTGGGCGCATGGTCACTATACCGTCGTCACCAGCCCCGGAACCCCACCTCCACCGCCGCATGGCGGAGTCCTTCGGCGTCGACCCCGCACGGTACGACCGGGCGAGGGCCCCGTACCCCCAGGCCGTGGTCGACCGCGTCCTGGCGGCCGCCCGCGGCACCCGCATCCTCGACGTCGGCTGCGGCACCGGCATCGTGGCCCGCCAGTTCCTTGCGGCGGGGCGCACGGTGCTCGGCGTCGAGCCCGATCCGCGGATGGCCGACTTCGCGCGGCGCGGCGGCGTCGAGGCCGAGACCGCCACCTTCGAGGAGTGGGACCCGGCAGGGCGCACCTTCGACGCGGTCGTCTCCGGCACGGCCTGGCACTGGGTCGACCCGGTCGCAGGCGCGGCCAAGGCGGCACGGGTGCTGCGGCCGGGCGGCGTACTGGCCCCGTTCGGACATGTCTTCGAGCTGCCGCCGCCGCTGGCGAAGGCCCTCGCCGCGGCCGTGCGCAAGGCCGCCCCCGACTCCCCCGCGGCGGGCGGGCACGGGTCCGACACCTCGATCCTCGACGCCTACCGGGGGCTCTACGACAGGGCCGCCGACGGAATCCGCGAGGCGGGCGGCTTCGAGGAGCCCGAAGTGTGGCGCCACGACTGGCAACACACCTACACCGCCTCCCATCTGCTCGACCTCCTGCGCACCTCGGGCGGCCTCACCAGCCTCCCCCCTGACAGGGCAACAGAAGTCCTCACCCCCCTGACCACCATGGTCACCACCCAGGGCGGCACGGCCACTGTGCGCTATACGACGTGGGGGGTGACGGCGGTGCGCGCCGGCACGCGGGCTCCACGGGCGGGGGAACGGGCACCCGCGAAGCCCGCCGAGTCAACTTGAGGAGGCGCTTGTAGCGACCAGCTTCGGCCACACCTCCTTCTTCTCCGAGGACAAGACGGTGATCGTGCGGGTCAGCAGCCGGTCGATGGCTGTGGGGCCCGCGCGGGCGGTTCCGGGGGCTCGGTGGCGCGGATCGTCCCGGCGAGTCAGAGCCAGTGGGTGTCGTGGCGCAGGAAGAACTCGGCCTTCTCGTCCTCCGTCAACTCGCCGAGGCCGGCGAGGCCCTCGAAGTACGCCTCGCGCGGCGCTCCAGGCGCGAACAGCAGAAGCATGGAGGCGGGCTGACCGGAATCGTTTCGGAAGGCGTGCACGCCGCCCTCGGGTACGTAGAGGAAGTCGCCTGGTGTCGCGTCGATCCAGTGGTTGCCGTCGAACAGCCGTACCGTGCCGGCGAGTATGAAGAACGACTCCGAGATGGATCGGTGGTAGTGCGGTGCCGGGCCGCTGGGGGCATCGGTGAAGTCCCATCGGTACAGGCCGAATTGGCCATGGCTGCTGGCGCCGGTGGCGAGGTGGCTGTATTGACCCGCAGGGTTGTTCACACGGCTGATCGGTGGCTGGCCTTCGAGTGCGGTGTGGCACCGGTGGTAGTTGTAGGTGTGCAGGAAGGCCGCCAGAGCCTCGGTGCGTTCGGCGTTGCTGGAGTAGGGGCGCACGTACGCCCATTCGTCGAGCAGAGTGCGATTCAGGCGCTCGACCTTGCCGTTGGTCTGCGGGCGAGAGGGTCGCGTGCGCTTATGGGCGATCCCAGCGGCGTTGAGAGTCTGGGCGAACATCTGGGATCGGTAGCAGGAGCCGTTATCGGTGAGGACACGCTCGACAGTGATGCCGTGCGCGGAGAAGAAGGCGTTCGCTCGTTCCCAGAAGGACGCCGCGGTCTCCTTGCGTTCGTCGGTCAGAACCTCGCTGTAGGCGAGCCGGGAGTGATCGTCGATGGCGGTGTGGACGAAGCTGTAGCCGATGACGGGGCTGCCGCCCCTGCGTGCGCCGGTCGTGACCTGCCGGTTTGTGGCGGCCTGCGGGCGGGACATGATCCGGTGGCCGCCGCCGTCGGGGATGTTGCCGGGCTTCTTGATGTCGACGTGGACCAGTTCGCCCGGATGCTCGCGTTCGTGACGGCGAATGACCTGGCCGGTGGGCCGGTCCATCCATCGCAGTCGGTTCAGCTGGTGGCGGGCCAGAACGCGATGGACCGTCGAGGCAGGCATGGCCAGGATCGGACCGATGCGTGCGGGGCCGAGCTTGCGCTCGCACCGCAGCTCGCAGATCCGTGTCTCAACGTCGGTGGGGGTGCGGTGGGGTGTCGACAGGGGGCGACTGGAGCGGTCATACAAGCCCGCGTCGCCCTCGGCTCGCCAGCGCCGGACCCACTTGTGAGCGGTGGTGCGGGAGAGGCCCATCTCGTCGGCGACATGGGCGACGGGCCTGCCGGCGCGGACTCGCTTGATCAAGAGGCGTCTGCCATAGACGGTCAACCGTGCATTGGGATGGGACACATGCAGCATCTCTTGGGGAGCAAAAGGCGAGGCCAGAGCCAGGCCGTACTCTGCCTCGGGCTCTGGCCTCACGGGGGTCGCCTACTTGTCGAGGTCGGACATGTCCAGCACGAACCGGTAGCGGACATCGCCGGCGGCAAGGCGGTCCAGGGCGGTTTCGATCTCGCTTGAGGGAAGGGTTTCGACGTCAGCTGTGATGCCGTGCTCGGCACAGAACCCGAGCATCTCCACGGTCTGCCGCAGCCCTGCCGTGCCGGAGGAGGTGAGCTTCTTGCGGCCCGCTCCCAGTTCCCAGAGCTTCGGCCCGGCCAGCAGGGGGTTTCCGAGGACGCACAGGGTTCCGTCGAGGCCCAGCATGCCGATGAGCGGTGAGAGCTCATGGTCGGCCGAGATGGTGTCGAGGATGAAATCGAAACGGCCTCGGGCGGCGGCGACCCGTGCCTCGTCGGCGGTCACGAGCAGTCCGCCGGCCCCCAGGCTCCGAGCGTCCTGCTCCTTGGCCGTGCTGCGGCTGAGGACGGTGACTTCGGCTCCCAGCGCGGCGGCGAGCTTGACCGCGATGTGGCCGAGCCCGCCGAGCCCGGCGACAGCTACCCGGCTGCCGGGGCCGACACCAGCGGCCCGCAGCGGCTCCCAGACGCTGACGCCGGCGCACAAGAGCGGCGCCGCGGCGGCGGGGTCGAGCGCGTCGGGCAGATGGAAGGCGAACTTCTCGCGCAGGACGTACTCGCGGCTGTAGGCGCCCTTGGTCGGGGTGCCGTCGATGCGGTCGGTGCCGCCGTAGGTGGTGGTCGGGCGGTTGTAGCAGTAGTTCTCCTGCCCGGTCTCGCACATGGTGCACTCGCCGCACGAGTCGACGATCGTGCCGATGGCGAGCCGATCGCCCACGGCGAATCCGGTGACGGCCTGGCCCACGGCGACGACGACACCGGTGGCTTCGTGGCCGGGGATGAGGTCCTTCTCGCCGAGCATCCCGTGAATGCGGTGCAGGTCGCTGTGGCAGACGCCGCAGTGGTCGATCCGCACGGCGATGTCATCCGAGCGCAGATCACGCCGCTCAAAGGTGACGCGGGTCAGTGCGTTGCTGGTCGGGTCAAGGCTCTGCCAGCCGGTCGTGGTCCTCATGAGCAGGTTCTCCTCATCAAAACGGAATCTATATTCACTTTAACACGGGTCGGAATCCTGATTCCGTTTTGAGTACACTCGGGCCGGTGAGCCCACGAACCAGCCCTTCGGCCACCCCTCGCAGCCCCCGCCGGGACGCGCTGCGCAACGATGCGATCGTCGTCAACGCCGCACGTGCGGTCTTTGCCGAGCAGGGACCGCAGGCGAGCATGGAGGCCATTGCCGCCCGTGCCGGTCTGGGCGTCGGCACGATCTACCGGCGGTTCGCGGGCAAGGACGCTCTCCTCGATGCCATCGCGCGGCTCTTCGTCGAGGAAATGGACCGGGCCGCAGCGACTGCGCTTGAAGATCCCGATCCCGCAGCCGGCCTTGAGCGGTTTCTGGACTTCGTAGGGACCTTCAACGCGGAGAAGCGCCGCTACGCGACCTCCCTGACCGACCGCGTGCCCCGTGACGACGACGTGAGCGCGCGAACCGCGGACCGCGTCCGGCAGCTGACGCAGAATGCGGTCGAGTCGGGGTATCTGGCGCAGGCTGTGACAGCGGATGACATCAAGGACCTCATCCTGGCGATACGCGGGGTGGTCGCCGCTTCACCGGACGGAGATGACGGCCCCTGGCGCCGTTTCGTCCGCATCCATCTTGCGGGTCTTCGTGCCGGCTGATCCTGCGGCACGGCCCCACGGGTGCCCACCGCAACATCTCGACCGCAAGCTTTCGCTTCTCAACATCGCGCGCCAGGACGGCGGTAGGCGATAGGGGGCGGTTCCAAGCCGCCCCGCTTCTGAGTCCATGCTTCAGCTGCGTCACGGGCACCCATCCCTGTCAATAACGCTCGTGGTCAATACAGGTAGCTCGCGGTGCCTGCCTTCATCGGCAGCTCAGGCGGTTGCCGGGCGACTCGGTAGGCGGCGCTGATCCTGCCACCGGTACCGTGATATCGAGCGGGCGGGTACGACATCGACTGCTCCTCTTGTTCGATGCGGCCTGCGTTCGGCCGGTCAACTCGTCTCGCCTGTTGTCTGCGGGGCTCTCCTGGGGAAGCTGTGGGCCGGGGGGGGGCTACCGCGTCCGGTTCAGGCCGTTGAGGAAGGCGATCAGCTGATCGTTCACCTCGTGGGGCCGCTCTTGTTGGGTCCAGTGGCCGCAGCCGGGCAGGATGACGATCGCGCGTAGCTCCGTGAGCCGGGCCTTCATCGGTTCCAGCGTGCCGAGCCGGTAGGCGGAGTCCATGTCGCCGGTGATGTAGACGGCGGGCTGGGTGAGGGTGCCGGTGCCGAGTTCGGGCACGTCCGACCAGTCGGCGTCGACGCTGCGGTAGCGGTTGAGGGTGCCGGTGAAGCCGGTGCGCCCGTACTCCGCCGTGTAATGGCTCAAGTCGGCCTCGCTCAGCCAGTACGGCAGCCGGTCCGGCTTCGGAAGCACGTCGAGGAATCCCGCACCCTCCGGGGTGCCCGTGAGCCAGGTCGGCACCAGATCCGGGTCGGCGTCGCCGGACTGTGCGGCGAACACCCGCAGCAGCGTGTCGCGCACATCCGCCTCCAGCTCCCGTTCCGGGATGTGCGGCTGCTGGAAGTAGGTCACGACGTTGAATGTGCCCTGGCGGTGGGCGGCCAGCGCCCGCGTGAGCGGCATCGGCGGCCTTGGGTGGTACGGCACACCGAGCGCGGCGATGGCCCTCACCCGCTCCGGGTGCGCCTCGGCCAGCGCCCATGCCAGCAGTGCGCCTTGATCGTGACCGGCGACTACTGCTTCGGCCACCTCCAGCGCGTCCATCAGGCCGGTGATGTCGGCCATCATCGTGCGCATGCCGTACGCCTCCACCTCCGCGGGGGCGTCGGTGCGTCCGTGACCGCGGATATCGGGGGCGATGGCCCGATACCCGGCTGCCGCCAGGGCAGTCAGTTGATGCCGCCAGGAGTACGCGAGCTCCGGAAAGCCGTGCAGCAGCACGACCGCAGGCCCCTCCCCGGCCTCCGCCAGATGCATGCCGATGCCGTTGACCATGAGGGTGCGCTGGGTGATTTCTGACATGTCGAGCTTCCTGGTTCGTCGAACGCGATTGCATGTGGGGGCGGCCGTTTCCCGAAGCGGCTTCCTCACATCCGGCCGGTTTCAGTCGGTTCCGCTCTGGCCCGGGGTGGGTGATTCCTCGGGGGGGAGCTGTACGCGAGAGCGGGGCATGCGGTCGGGCTTGATCCATCGGTAGCCGGGGTGGATTCCGGGGCTGAGTCCCTGCTGCGCCGCCAGGCGATGGAGCAGCGCGCGCAACTGCTTGTGCTCGTCGGGGGTCAGTGCCTGGCAGGTCTGCTGCTCGTGAGCTGTGGCGACCTCTCTCAGCTCGGACAACAGCGTGACGCCCGCGTCGGTCAGGTGCAGTGCGTGCAAGCGCCGGTCGCTGGGATTCCTGCGGCGCTCGATCAACCCGCGTTCCTCCAGCTCGTCGGCGAACGAGACGAACCGGCTTGGCGGCATCCCGAGCTGGTCGGCGAGTTCGCGCTGGCTGCGCCCTGGAGCGCCGGCCAGCAGGCGCAAGACCCCTGCCTGTGCGGGGGTCAGATCTAGCCCGGCAATCCGTTCCGCGAACCGGGCGGCCGCGTGCGCTCCGAGCTGGGCCAGTAGGAAGGCCGCGCCTCCCTCGGGCCTGGACCCGCCATCCTCACGATTCGCACTCATGGTGACACCATAGCTCCTTGACAATCATTTCGCTTTGTAATCATTATCGTGGGTATAGAAACGATCGAGGAGCACCCCATGACCACCGCCCCTGCCCCGCAGCCCCCCGAAACCGCCGCACGCCGCCGGCAGTCAGGCCCACCCCTGCTGGTCCCCGTCCTGGCATTCGCCGTGCTGACCGTCGCGTACGTCGTCGCCAACCGCTCCACTCCGCACCCCGAGGCTTCGGGCCTCGCGGTCCTGGACCACGCCCAGGCGCACGGCACCACAATCAAGGCCGGTGCCTTCCTGCTGTTCTCCTCCGCGGTGCCCCTGGCGATCTCGGCAGCGGTGCTCTACCGCCGACTGCGCGCGCTGGGCATCGCCGCGCCAGGTTCGGCGATCACCCTGGTCGGAGGGGTATTGGCGGCGGGCTCACTGACGGCCAGCGCCATGTTCGCCTGGACCACAGGCCGACTGCCCGCGGACGCGAGTTCCGGTCTCGCACGCGCCCTGGCCGACCTGTCGTTCCTGTCCGGCGGCCCCGCGTACGTGGTGATGTTCGCCTTGCTCATCGCCGGAGTCTCGGTGCCGGGCCTGCTGGTCGGCCTGCTGCCGCGTGCCGTGGCGTGGAGCGGACTGGTGCTCGCCGCCGTCGGGATGGTCTCCACGCTCACCCTGCTGGCGTTCGGCTTCAGCTATCTCCTTCCCGTCGTGCGCTTCGGCGGCACCGTGTGGCTGGTGGTCGTCGCGGTCCTGATGCCGCGGACCCGACGCACGCCGCACCGGTAAAGACCCGCACGGGCCCCTGCCGCCGCCCGCCTACAAGGAGCCCCTCACATGCTCAGCACCTACCCGGACCTACAGGGCAAGACCGCCGTCGTCACCGGCGCGTCACGCGGCATCGGCGCGCGTACCGCGCGGGCCTTCGCTGCCCAGGGCGCCACGATCTGCGCGGTCGGACGAGACCAAGAGGCCCTGGACGCGGTCGTCGCCGACATCACCGACCAGGGCGGAACGGCCCTCTCCGTCGTCGCCGACGTCACCGACTCGGCAGCGCTCGACCGCGTGCGCCGACAGGCCGAGTCCCACCTCGGCCCGGTCGATATCCTCGCCGCCTTCGCCGGAGGCCAGGGGCGCCCCACCGCCTCCACGGAACTGACCGAACAGCGCTGGCACGAGGTCCTCGACTCCGACCTCACCTCCGCGTTCCTGACCATCCAGGCGTTCCTGCCGGGCATGCTCGAACGCGGCCGCGGCTCGATCATCACCATGTCCTCGGCCGCCGGGCGCCGGCCCAGCCGGGCCAACCTCGCCTACGGCGTCGCCAATGCCGGACTGGTCATGCTCACCCGGCACCTGGCCGCCGAGATCGGCCCCCGCGGAGTCCGCGTCAACTCCATCGCGCCGTCGTCCATCCGCACCGAGAAGGTCGAAGTCACTATGCCGGCGACATCCAGCAGAAGGTCGCGGCCATGCATCCGCTCGGCCGCATGGGTACGACAGAGGACGTCGCCCAGACGGCCCTGTTCCTGGCATCCGACGCCGCCGCCTGGCTGACCGGCCTCACGGTGGACGTCAGCGGCGGCCGCATCACCAACTGAGGCATGCCGCCGCACGCCGCCGACAGCCAGGAAGCAGTAACCGGCGCCACAGTCGGCCCCCCGACGATTTACCGCACGGACCGTGGAACGTGGGTGGTGCAGGGGTGGGCTCTTCGAGCAGGGAAGTCAACGAGGTCGATCGCCGCGGACGAATTCGGCGAGCTGCTGACCGGTTTCGAGCGTGAGGCCATCTGGTCCCACAGCATCGCCCATCCCATGGTGCGGGCCGGCGAAGACATCCGCCGGGCGCCTCGTCGACCGGTCTCCTCCCTGGTATTCCCGGGAAATGACTACTACGTGTTCGACGATCGCCTCGTGGTGTTCCTGACCTGTACGGGGAACGGGCTCGCGTCGGACCAACTGGCCTCTACGGAGCCCGAAGTGATCAAGATGTGCCGTGAATCCTTCGAAGCCGTATGGCCACTTGCGCTTCCGCACGGTGACTACCAGCCGGTGTGAAGGCTTCGGTTGACTCGTCTTTCTTGTCCTGCTCGTCTCACGAGGCGGGCATGCCCTGCGCGCGGCCGGGGGAGACACCCGACTCGAATGCGGCGGGCTCCTGAACCTGGCCCGTGTCTCCCGCGAACTCGGTCGTCCCGAAGAATCCGGTGCACACGTCCAGGCCGCCCTGTCGACAGGCGAAGCCGCCAGCCCCCCACTCGAAGCCGCCGCGCAGCGTGGCCCACGGACCCCGCCCCCTCGGCTCACCAGGACCCCGCCCCCGGTCCCCGCCCCCCAACCCCCCGTGACACTGAATGATTCAGTGCGTAGGGTCTTGAATATGAATATGCACAGCGTGACGGTGGGGACCAGGGGTGCCACCACCGCCGAGGTTGTCGCCGTCGCACGGCACGGTGCCGCGGTGGTGCTGGCGCCGGAGGCCGTCACCACCCTGGCGGCGGCGCGGGACACCGTCGACGCCCTCGCCGCCTCGCCCGAGCCGGTGTACGGCGTCACCACCGGCTTCGGGGCGCTCGCCACCCGCCACATCGGCCCCGGCCTGCGCACCGCGCTCCAGCGCAACATCGTCCGCTCGCACGCCGCGGGCATGGGGCCGCGGGTGGAGCGTGAGGTGGTGCGGGCGCTGATGTTCCTGCGGCTGAAGACCGTCTGCTCGGGGCACACCGGCGTACGCCCCTCCGTCGCCGAGACCATGGCCGCCGTGCTGAACGCGGGCATCACCCCCGTCGTCCACGAGCACGGCTCCCTCGGCTGCTCGGGCGACCTGGCCCCGCTCAGCCACTGCGCCCTGGCGCTCATGGGGGAGGGCGAGGCGGAGGGCCCCGACGGCACCGTGCGCCCCGCCGCCGAACTGCTCGCCGAGCAGGGCATCGAGCCGGTGGAGCTGCGCGAGAAGGAGGGCCTCGCGCTGCTCAACGGCACCGACGGGATGCTCGGCATGCTGATCATGGCCATCGACGACCTGGAGGCGCTGCACCGGGCCGCCGACATCACCGCCGCGCTCACCCTGGAGGCGCTGCTCGGCAGCGACCGGGTGCTCGCGCCAGAACTGCACGCCATCCGCCCCCACCCGGGCCAGGCGGCCGCCGCCGCCAACATGCTCGCGGTGCTGAAGGGCTCCGGGCTCACCGGGCACCACCAGGACGACGCGCCCCGGGTCCAGGACGCGTACTCGGTGCGCTGCGCGCCGCAGGTGGCGGGCGCGGGCCGGGACACCGTGGCGCACGCCAGGACGGTCGCCGAGCGCGAACTCGCCGCCGCCGTCGACAACCCGGTACTGCTCTTCGCCGAACCGGGCGGCGTCGAGGGCGGCCGGGGACGGGTCGAGTCCAACGGGAACTTCCATGGCGCCCCCGTCGGTTACGTACTGGACTTCCTCGCCATCGCCGCCGCCGACCTCGCCTCCATCGCCGAGCGCCGCACCGACCGGCTGCTCGACAAGAACCGCTCGCACGGGCTGCCCCCGTTCCTCGCCGACGACCCCGGCGTCGACTCCGGTCTGATGATCGCCCAGTACACCCAGGCCGCCCTGGTCAGCGAGATGAAGCGGCTCGCCGTCCCGGCCTCCGTGGACTCCATCCCGTCGTCCGCGATGCAGGAGGACCACGTCTCCATGGGCTGGTCGGCCGCGCGCAAGCTGCGCACCGCCGTCGGCCACCTCACGCGCGTCGTGGCCGTCGAGATGTACGCGGCGACCCGCGCCGTCGAGCTGCGCACCGGCCTTGAGCCGGCCCCCGCCACCCGCGCCGTACTGGACGCGGTGCGGGCCGCGGGCGTCGCCGGGGCGGGCCCCGACCGCTTCCTCGCGCCCGACCTCGCGGCGGCCGAGGAGTTCGTACGGGACGGGTCGCTGGTGCGTGCCGTCGAGACCGTCACGGGGCCGCTCGCCTGAGGTCCGCCCGCGCGGGGCGGCGTGACGGGCCGGGGCGTGTGAGATGTGTCACTTCGGGTGGGGCGGCTGAGACGAAGCGTCCCCGGCGCCCGTACGGGACCGCGACGGTGGCCGCGGGGCGGCCGTGAGGAGGGCTGCGGGGTGGTGGTGGGGCCGATGGCGGGCGTGCGGAGGGGAGTTCAGGACTCCTCCTCCGGGCCCTCGTACAGCTCCTCGCGCCCGCGGTACAGCGAGTACGCCACGATGCCCGCGCCCAGTACGAGGAACACCGCGCCGCCGATCAGATACGGCTTGGTGTTGAAGGCGCCGGTCTCCGGCAGCTCGCCCGTGCCGTCCGAGTACGCCGCGGGCGCCGGGCCGCGTACGCCGGAAGTCCCCTGGTCGCCGGGGGTGATGGGGGCGCCGTGGGAGGCGGCGGACGTCGCGGCGGCGTTCGCCTTCACGGTGGGGACGAACCACAGGGCACCCAGGAGCACCCCCGCGATGGCGGCGGTCAGCAGCGTGCGGCGTGCGGTGGTCACGGACTATCGATCCCCTTGGGGTGCGGGCGAATTGGCGTGCGAATCGAGACCGATGCTAATGAACGCGACGGGTCTCGGGATAGTCACGGGAACCGGCGGCGGCCCCTCCGCATCCTCTTTGTGTGCGGGGGAACCCGAGACCTATGGTCGTACCAGCAGGAGATATCATGAATTTTTGGTGTTTCTCGTGTGCGCCACGGTGTCCGGGACCTGCCCGCCCATGACGTACTCGACCGGAGCACACCGAGCCCGCGCCCCACGAGCGCGGGGCGATTCGCCTCCGCGGGGTCCGGCCGGGGATGATGGCGGCGGACGGCCGGCACGGTGAACAGGCGCAGAGGCGTACGGGACTTCGGGCTTTCTGGGGATTCGGCAACGATGGAGAAGCGTGTGATGACGGACAGCAAGCGGCGCAGGCGGCTCACCGTCGTGTCCGCACTGCTCGGCGGGGTGCTCGTCCTCTCCGCCTGTAGCGGAGGCGACGACGACGGCAAGGGCTCCGGCCACCCCGGCGGTGACAGCTCGCAGGCGCAGGCCGACGACGCGGCGGCCAAGAAGGCGTCCGAGGCGCAGATCACCGTCAGCCCCAAGAACGGCTCCACCAACGCCAGCATCAACAACGCCGCCAAGGTGAGCGTGGCCAAGGGCACGCTCACCGACGTCAAGCTGACCAGCTCCGACGGCGACTCCGTGGCGGGGCAGATATCGGCCGACAAGAAGAGCTGGGCGCCCAGCGCACAGCTTGAGCGCGCCACCGCCTACAAGCTCACGGCCACCGCGGAGGACTCCGCGGGCCGCGCCGCGCACGAGAACGCGTCCTTCACCACGGTCTCGCAGAGCAACAGCTTCATCGGCAACTTCACCCCCGAGGCCAACTCGACCGTCGGCGTGGGCATGCCGGTGTCGATCAACTTCGACAAGGCGATCACCGACAAGGCCGCCGTGCAGAAGGGCATCACGGTCTCGTCGAGCAGCGGCCAGGAGGTCGTCGGCCACTGGTTCGGCGGCAACCGCCTCGACTTCCGCCCCAAGGACTACTGGAAGTCCGGCTCCACGGTCACCCTCAAGCTCGCCCTGGACGGGGTGGAGGGCGCCAAGGGCGTCTACGGCGTGCAGCAGAAGACGGTGACGTTCAAGATCGGTCGTAATCAGGTGTCGTTTGTCGACGCCAAGAAGAAGACCATGAACGTCACCCAGGACGGCAAGGTCATCAAGACCATCCCGATCTCGGCGGGCTCGCCCGACAACAAGACGTACGAGGGCCAGATGGTGATCTCCGAGAAGTTCAAGGAGACCCGGATGGACGGGGCGACGGTCGGTTTCACCGATGACGACGGCAAGGGCGAGTACGACATCAAGGACGTGCCGCACGCCATGCGTCTTTCCAGCTCCGGCACCTTCATCCACGGCAACTACTGGGGCGGCTCCGGCATCTTCGGCAGCGTCAACACCAGCCACGGCTGTGTCGGCCTCCAGGACGCCAAGGGGGCGAACGACCCCGACACCCCCGCCGCCTGGTTCTACAACCACTCGCTGACCGGTGACGTGGTCGTCGTCCAGAACACCGGCGACAAGACCGTGCAGCCCGACAACGGGCTGAACGGCTGGAACCTGAGCTGGCAGGACTGGGTCGCCGGCTCCGCGGCCTGACGGCCGCACCCGACCACTTCCGTGAAGGGCCTGCGGCCCTTCCACCCGCTCCGGCGGGGCCCGGTGTACGTCGCCGGGCCTGGCTGGGGCGGGTTTTCGCCGTTACGGCGAGTTACGCGGGAGTTTGTTGCTTCAGGGGGCTGAGGGGGGTTCGGCACCGCCGAGCAGGTCCGTGGCGGTTGCGCGCCGTCGCGGCGGTTCCGAGGGGCGCGGCCCCCTCGGCCCCCGGTTGAGGGGAGGGCAGGGGAGGGGAGGGCCGCTGGGCCTGGCCCTCCATTTCCGCCGCAACGGCGAGAAACCACCGCGGTGCGTTCCGGCGGTGCCGAACTTTCCTCCGCCCGGTCGGAGGGCCGGCAGGCCCTTCACTCTCCGCCGCAACGGCGAGAAACCACCGCGGTGCGTTCCGGCGGTGCCGGACTTTGCCGGATACTCCCCGGCGGGTCGAAGGGCCGCAGGCCCTTCAGGACACGCCCCACCGCCCCTCAGAGCGACTTGCTGTCGAGCGCCGAAGCGGCGTCAGCGCCCCAACTGATGAGCAACCGCAGCGCCTCCGCCGACGCGGTGTCCGGCTCCGCCTGGTACGTCACCAGCGCCTGCCCCTCGTCCGTCGACAGCCAGAACGTCTCGTAGTGCAGCGTCATCTCACCGACCAGCGGATGCCGCAGCGCCTTCGTGCCGTACGCCTTCTCCCGCACGTCGTGCGCCGCCCACAGCCGACGGAAGTCGGGGCTCTTCACCGACAGCTCCCCGATGAGCGCGTTCAGTACCGGATCGTTCTCGTGCCGGCCCGCGTCCATCCGCAGGTGCCCCACCACGTCGGCGGCCTTCTGCTCCCACTCGACGAACAGGTCGCGCGAGCCGTCGCAGAGGAAGACCATCCGCGCCCAGTTGCGGTCCCGCGGCGGCTTCGACGCCCAGTCGCAGAACAGCGCGGCGGCAGGACGGTTCCACGCCAGCACGTCGGAGCGCCTGCCGACCACGTACGCGGGCACGCCCGTCAGCGTGTCGAGCAACTGCTGGAGCGACGGCCGTACGTGCTCACGCTGCGGGACGCGCTGCTTCTTGTGCCGGGTCGGCTGCGCCAGATGCGTCAGATGCGCGCGCTCGGCGTCGGTCAGTCGCAGCGCCCGGGAGATCGCTTCGAGCACCTCGGCCGAGACGTTGTTCCCGTTGCCCTGTTCGAGCCGGGTGTAGTACGCCACCGACACCCCGGCGAGCCGGGCCAGCTCCTCCCTGCGCAGCCCCGGCACCCTGCGGATGCGTCCGTACTCGGTCAGGCCCACGTCCGACGGCTTCAGCCTGGCCCGGCGGGTGCGCAGGAACTCGCCCAGCTCGGCACGCCGGTCGAGGGGCAGGTCGGGGTGGTCGCTCATGCTTCCAGTATCCGCCGTGGTACGCGTACCAGCCTGACCCCGGCGGTGGTACGCACGGCGTTCGTAGGCGAAACGGGGGTCTTGGTGGCCGTCGGGAGGCGAGGGACCGTGAGGACGGTGCCCGGCCGGAGCCGGCCGGGGGCCCGATCCAGCTACTCCCAGTTCCGAGGAGACCCCTCTCCATGACCACCGTCGCGGCTTACGCCGCACCCGCAGCGAAGGCCCCGCTGGAGCGCACCACCATCGAGCGCCGGGCGACGGGCGAGTTCGACGTGCTGATCGACATCAAGTACGCCGGCATCTGCCACTCCGACATCCACCAGGCGCACGACGGCTGGGGCGGCAGCATCTTCCCCCTGGTGCCTGGCCACGAGATCACCGGCATCGTCACCGAGGCCGGCCCCGGCGTCACCCGCCACCGGGTCGGCGACCGGGTGGGCGTCGGCTGCATGGTCGACTCCTGCCGCGAGTGCGAGAACTGCCTGGCCGGCCACGAGCAGTACTGCCTCAGGGGCAACACCGCCACCTACAACGCCGTCGACCGCAACGGCGACGTCACCTACGGCGGCTACTCCACCCACATCGTCGTCGACGAGAACTTCGTCGTGCGCATTCCGGACGGCCTCTCACTCGACGTGGCCGCACCGCTGCTGTGCGCGGGCATCACCACGTACTCCCCGCTGCGGCACTGGAACGCGGGCCCCGGCAAGAAGGTCGCCGTGATCGGCCTCGGCGGCCTCGGGCACATGGCCGTCAAGACCGCCCACGCGCTCGGCGCCGAGGTGACCGTGCTCAGCCAGTCGCTGCGCAAGAAGGACGACGGGCTGCGGCTCGGCGCCGACCACTACTACGCCACCGGTGACGAGGCCACCTTCGAGCAGCTTCGTGGCACCTTCGACCTGATCGTCTCCACCGTCTCGGCGCCGCTCGACCTCGGGGCGTTCCTCGGGATGCTGAAGACGGACGGGGCGCTGGTGAACGTGGGGGCGCCGGAGGAGCCCGTGTCGCTCAACCTGTTCTCGCTGCTCGGCGGCCGCAAGACCCTGGCGGGGTCGGCGATCGGGGGGATCGCGGAGACCCAGGAGATGCTTGATTTCTGTGCGGAGCGCGGGCTCGGTTCGGAGATCGAGGTGATCGGGGCCTCGCAGATCAATGAGGCTTATGACCGGGTGTTGGCCAGTGATGTGCGGTATCGGTTCGTCATTGACGTGGCGACGATCTGACAGGGGTGTGTTTTCGGGTGGGGGCCTTCGGCCCCCTGCCCTGCACCCCGTCCTGGGCCGGGGAGTCGTTGATTCCGCCGGGCCCTCGGCGTCGTGGTTGCTCGCCGTTGCGGCGATCGAGGGGGGCGCGGCCCCCCTCGCCCCCTACCGCGGCAGCGTCGCCGGGCTTCCGCCGTTGGCCTCGTAGCCCGCGACCGCCAGGGCGCGGTAGACCGCGTAGCTTGCGGCCGGGTCCTCGTCGAGGGTCCAGGGGAGGGCGCCCACGTGGCCGTCGATGTGGATGACCTGGTCCATCGCCTCGCTCCAGCGCTCCGAGCGGACCAGGAAGAACAGCAGCATATGGCGGACGTGCGCCAGCATCGGGTCGTCGGAGCGTGCCGAGTGCACCGCGTACAGGGCGCCCTCGACGGCCTTGGTGACGTCCTCGCTCCGGTAGAACGTGCGCACCAGGTTCACGTCCGGCAGATGCTCGTGCACCGCGAACAGCGGGAGCGCGGCCAGCAGCGAGCCGCGCGGCGCGCGCGCCGCGGCGGCCTGCGCGAAGGAGTCGGCGAGCTGCTTGGAGCCGTGCCACTTCTCGCACCAGTAGTGCAGCGCCGCGAGATGCGCCCCCATGTGGGCGGGCGCACGGTCCAGGATCTTCAGCCAGAGCTGCTCGAACCGCTCGCGCGGATACCCGAGCCCGCGCGCCACCGACAGCTCGACGAGATACGGCACCGGGTCCCCCGGCGCGAGCAGCGCCGCCTCGCCGCACGCCCGCGCCGCCTCCTCCAGCGTGATGCGGAACTCGTCCGTACCGGCGGAGCCCGACCGCCACGCCTGCTGGACCAGGAACTCCGCGTGCACCGCCGCGGCGCCCGCGTCCTTCGGCGCTTCGAGGCGCCACACCCGCAGCCACTGGCCGCCCGGGGTCTCGCTGACCCCGCCGGGCCGCCCGGCCAGTTCGAGCGAGGCGGCGCCCGCGAACGCCTGCACCCGCTGCCAGCGGGTCTCGCTCCCCGCGTCGGTGCCCGCGAGCAACTGGGCGGCGCCGCGGTAGTCGCCAGTGCGCTGCACCAGGTCGAGCGTGTCCATCAGGTCCTGGTCGGGGCCCGGCACCCGGATGTCAAGCTCCTCCTGGCGGGCGAAGCCGTAGTCCGCGGGGTCCGCGGCGTCGGGCGAGCCGGGGACCGCGAGCCGGATTCCGCCCCGGCCGCGCCGCAGCACCGGCGTGAGGACCGCTCCCAGCATCACGAACGCGATCAGCACCCACACAATCTCCATGACACCAGCGAACCAGACCGGTCCGACAATTGGCGAACCGCCCGCCCCGCGACGGCCTCACCCGTCGCTGCGCACCGTGTCACAGCAAGTACCCTCGGCCCCATGACCGACATCCACACCGGGCACGGCTTCGAGACCGTGGCGATCCACGCGGGCAACACCGCCGACCCGCGCACCGGGGCGGTGGTCCCGCCGATCTACCAGGTCTCCACGTACAAGCAGGACGGCGTGGGCGGGCTCCGCGAGGGCTACGAGTACAGCCGCAGCGGCAACCCCACGCGCACCGCCCTTGAGACCAACCTCGCCGCGCTCGAAGGCGGCCGCAGGGCCGTGGCCTTCGCCTCGGGGCTCGCCGCCGAGGACTGCCTGCTGCGCACCCTGCTGGCCCCCGGCGACCACGTCGTCATCCCCAACGACGCGTACGGCGGCACCTTCAGGCTCTTCGCGAAGGTCGTCTCGCGCTGGGGCGTCGAGTGGTCGGTCGCCGACACCTCGGACCCGGCCGCCGTGCGCGCCTCGATCACCGAGCGCACCCGGCTGATCTGGGTGGAGACGCCGTCGAACCCGCTCCTCGGCATCACCGACATCGCGGCGCTCGCCGAGGTCGCGCGCTCCGCCGGGGTGCGCCTCGTGGTGGACAACACCTTCGCGAGCCCCTACCTCCAGCAGCCGCTGGCGCTCGGCGCCGACATCGTCGTGCACTCCATGACGAAGTACATGGGCGGCCACTCCGACGTGGTCGGCGGCGCCCTCGTCGTCGCGGACACCGCGCTCGGGGACGAACTCGCCTACCACCAGAACGCGATGGGCGCCGTCGCCGGGCCCTTCGACTCCTGGCTGGTGCTGCGCGGCATCAAGACCCTGCCGGTGCGCATGGACCGGCACGGCGAGAACGCGTCGCGCGTCGCCGACATGCTGACCCGCCACCCGCGCGTCACCCGCGTCCTGTACCCCGGCCTGCCCGAGCACCCGGGGCACGAGACCGCCGCCAAGCAGATGAAGGGCTTCGGGGGGATGGTGTCGTTCCAGGTCGAGGGCGGCGAGGAGGCGGCGGTGCGGGTCTGCGACCGGGCCCGTGTCTTCACCCTCGGCGAGTCGCTCGGCGGCGTCGAGTCGCTGATCGAGCACCCGGGACGGATGACGCACGCCTCCGTCAGCGGCTCCGCCCTCGAAGTCCCCGCGGACCTGGTGCGGCTCTCGGTGGGCATCGAGTCCGCCGACGACCTGATGGCCGACCTCAAGCAGGCCCTCGACTGAGCCGCGCACCGGCCGATGCCGCCCGGCCGGTGCCTCACCAGCCGGTCAGCGGCGGCGTGACGTCGGACGGCGGCGGTCCCTCCCAGGGGCGCGCCCACAGCGCCCACACGGCGAACGCCACCGCCGCGAGGCACAGCAGCGCGAACAGCACCCGGCGGGCGGCCCTGCGACGGCGCAGCAGCCGCTCGCCGCGGCGCGCCGCCGCGTCGCCGAGCCCCGGCGGCACCGCCGCGGGCCCGCCCGCGTCAAGCAGCGTCCGCACCGCCGCCTCCCGCCGCTCCGCGCGGCTCACGACGGCACCACCTTCGCGAGCCCGGGGGCGGCGGCGGGCGGGTCGAGCACCGTCGTGAGCGCCCGCTCGTACAGCGCCCGTACGCGCTCGGGCGCCAGGCCCACCAGGGCCGCGGTCTGCTCCTCCGCCACGCCCTCGTAGAGCCGCAGCACCAGGATCAGCCGCTGCCGTGGGCCGAGCCGGAAGAGCACGCCGCGCCCCGCGCCGTCGGCGCCGCGCGGCGCGGGCAGCAGGTCGCGCCAGGCGCCGCGCGTGTAGCGCTGCGTGAGCTGCCGCCTGGTGTGGTCGTACGGGTCCTCGCCGCGCAGCCGGTCCCAGGCCGCCATGGTGGCGGCGAGCGCGCCCGTCAGCAGCGCGGTCGCGCGCGGCGCCCGGCCCGGCACCTCCGCCGTGAGCAGCGTGGCGGCATGCAGCAGCCGCCCTGCCGCGCCCGCGACGTACGCCTCGAACTCCCGGGCCCGGCGGGCGTCCTGGGACGCGCGCCGTCCGCTCACCACGCCTCCGTCGCCCGTACGGGGGAACTTCTCCGCCCGGGACGCTCGGGGCACCGGGGGAGAGGCAACGTACAGAAACTTCCCGCAATCTCAGGCCAGAAGGGGACGTCCGGTCAAGGGGCGCGGCACAAGTCGGCGGGACGGACGCGGGGTTCGGCCCCGAGGGGCGTCGGGGGGCCGGACGCCGGGGTCCGTACGAGGCGTCCGTACGAGGCCGGTCGCGGTCAGGAGCCGGACGGCGCCACCTGCTGCCGCGACGAGCCCGCTTCTCCCGTGGTGCCCGCCGCGCCTGCCGTGTCCGTCGCGTCCTGCTGGGGCGGCGCGGCGGCGCCCTGGCGGGCGGAGAGGGCGGCGTTGAAGCGGGTGAGCAGCGCGCAGAACTGGGCGCGCTCCTCCTGCTCCCAGTCCTCGGTGAGCTGCGCCATCAGGGTGCGCCGCGAGGAGCGCACCTCTTCCAGGCGCTCCAGGCCGCGCGGCGACAGTTCGAGCACGACCGCCCTGCCGTCCTCGGGGTGCGAGGTCCGCTTCACCAGCCCCGCGTCGACCAGCGGCGCCACCTGGCGGGTCACCGTCGAGGAGTCGATGCCCATGCTCGCGGCGAGCGCCTTGACCCCCATGGGGCCCTCGTTGTCGAGTCGGTTGAGCAGCAGGTACGCGGCGCGGTCCATGGTGCCCCGCAGTTGTCCCACCCCGCCGAGCCGGGTCTGTTCCGCGCGGCGCGCGAACAGCGCCACCTGGTGCTGGAGGGTGTCGAGAAGGCCGGTGTCTCCGGCAGTCGTCATGTCCATCGACATTTCCTGTGTTGTGGGCATGGCCGGGGCTCACTTCGTGCGAAGACTGATGGTGCCTGATGGTTGCAGGACAGGGTACGCGGCCGCGGTGCGGGGTGTACCGGACCGGTGCAAACCCGGACGGGTACGCGGGCGCCGCCCGGCGGCCGCGGCCGGGAGGCCGCCGCGGGCCGCGGCCGCGGCGAGCTGCCAGACTGGTCGCCATGAACTACCGCCTCGCCGGATCGCCTTCCCAGGTCACCCTCGACGACGTACGCGGCGCCAGGAAGATGCTCTCGGGGGTGGCCAGGGTCACCGCCCTCGAAGGCAGCAGGCACCTGTCCGCCCTCGTCGGCGCCCCGGTCCACTTCAAGTGCGAGAACCTCCAGCGGACCGGCTCCTTCAAGGTACGCGGCGCGTACGTGCGCATCGCGGGGCTGCTGCCCGAGCAGCGCGCCGCGGGCGTCGTCGCGGCCAGCGCGGGCAACCACGCGCAGGGCGTCGCGCACGCCTCCTCGCTGCTCGGGGTGCGCTCCACCGTCTTCATGCCGGTCGGCGCCCCGCTGCCCAAGGTCGCGGCCACCCGCGAGTACGGCGCGGACGTACGGCTGCACGGGCAGGTGGTGGACGAGACCCTGGCCGCCGCGCAGGAGTACGCGGAGCGCACCGGCGCGGTCTTCATCCACCCCTTCGACCACCCCGACATCATCGCGGGGCAGGGCACGGTCGGCCTGGAGATCCTGGAGCAGTGCCCCGAGGTGCGCACCATCGTCGTCGGGGTCGGCGGCGGGGGGCTCGCCGCGGGGGTCGCCATCGCGGTCAAGACCCTGCGGCCCGACGTGCGGATCGTGGGGGTGCAGGCGGCCGCAGCCGCGGCGTACCCGCCGTCGCTGCGCGCCGGGCGTCCGGTGTCGGTGGAGGCCGGGGCGACCATGGCGGACGGGATCAAGGTGGGGCGTCCTGGCGAGGCGCCGTTCCGGATCATCGCCGACCTGCTCGACGAGGTGCGCACGGTCACCGAGGACGAACTCTCCAGCGCCCTGCTGCACTGCCTGGAGCGCGGCAAGCTCGTCGTGGAGCCGGCCGGTGCGAGCCCCGTCGCGGCGCTGCTCGGCGACCCCGGCGCGTTCGAGGGCCCGGTGGTGGCGCTGCTCTCCGGCGGCAACGTCGACCCGCTGCTGCTCCAGCGCATCCTGCGGCACGGCATGTCGGCGGCGGGCCGCTACCTGGCGGTCAGGCTCCGCCTCACCGACCGTCCGGGCGCCCTCGCCACGCTGCTCGCGGTGCTCTCGGCGACGGACGCCAACGTCCTGGACGTCAGCCACGTCAGGACCGACCCCAGGCTCGGCCTGACGGAGGCGGAGGTGGAGGTCCATCTGGAGACCAAGGGACCCGAGCACTGCGCGGAGGTCGGCGGGGCGCTGCGGGCGGCCGGGTACCGGGTCACCGGATAGGCCCCCCGTTCCTGCGCCCTGTCGGCGGGGGCCGGAGCGCTGTCCTCCGCCTCGGCGCGACGGCCGGCGTTCCCGCCGTTGTCAGAGGTCGGTGTTAGGTTCCGGCGGCATGGAGACGACCCGACAGCCGCACGGACCCGCGGCGCGGCGGCAGCGCTGCCCCGCGTCCTGGCGGTCAGTCGGCGCGGGCCTGCCGGAAGGCGTTCCTGACCTCGTCGACCAGCGGGCCTGGCTGCTCAAGGCCCGGGTAGTGCCCGCCGTACTCCATCTCGTGCCAGCCGATGAGGTCGCGGTAGCGGCGCTCCGCCCAGCGCCGGGCGACGGGGAAGGGCTCGCCGGGAAAGAGCGTGCAGGCCGTGGGCACGGTCACCGGCAGCGCGTTCTCCGCCTCGGCACCGCGTGGCGTCCAGCGCAGGGCCTCCCAGTACCAGCGGGCGGCGGAGGCGCCGGTACGGGTGAACCAGTACAGGGCGATGTCGTCCACCTGCTGTTCCAGGGTGACGCCGCCGCCCGCCTCCGGACGGGTGTCCGAGAAGCCGACCAGCGCCTGGGCCAGCCAGGCGGCGAGCCCCGCGGGGGAGTCGAGCAGCGAGTAGCCCAGCGTCTGGGGGAGCATCCCCTGGGCGATCACATGGGTGGGTCCCGTCCGCATGAACGCGTCCCGCCTGGCGATCATGCGTTTCTCGGCCTCGTCGGCGGTGGCCAGGTCCTCGGGCAACGGCGACGCGATCGGCATGGTCAGATGCAGGGCGGCGACCCTGTCGGGCGCGAGGCGCGCCAGCTCCGTGCCGATGAACGCGCCCCAGTCGCCGCCGTGCGCCCCGAAGCGCTCGTAGCCGAGCCTGGTCATCAGCTCGGCCCAGGCGCGTGCGGTGCGGCCCGGGTTCCAGCCGCGCTCCCCCGGCCGCCCGCTGAAGCCGAAGCCGGGCAGCGCCGGTACGACGACGTCGAAGGCGTCTGCGGCGGAGCCGCCGTGCGCCACCGGGTCGGTCAGCGGCCCGACCACCGTCTCGAACTCCAGCACCGAGCCGGGCCAGCCGTGGGTCAGCACGAGCGGAAAGGCGTCGGGCTCGGGCGAGCGCACATGCCAGAACGCGATGTCCAGGCCGTCGAGTTCGGTGCGGAAGTGCGGTATCGCGTTCCAGCGCGCCTCCAGGGAGCGCCAGTCGTGCTGCCGCCAGGCGTCCAGCAGGCTCCGCAGCCGTTCGGCATCGATGCCCTGCGTACCGTCGCGCACCGTCTCCGCTTCCGGAAGCCGCACGCGGGCGAGCCGCTCCCTCAGGTCCTCAAGATCGCTCTCGGGCAGGCGCACAGGAAAGGGCTCGATTTCCGTCATGAACGCCATGCTAGGAGCGGGCTTGCGCCCCCTCCAAGGTACGAAAGGACCACCTGCCGGCCCCTCGGGGCTGCCCGCACGGCGGGTTCCGCGGCGCCGTCCCACCCCCACGGGAACACCCTGGCGCCCACGCGCCCCACCGCATTGAGGAAACGCGATACATCGCGATACTCTGTGCCCTCTCGGCTCGCTCGGCCCCCCACCGCGGGCGAGTCCCGCATGTCCGCGGTTTCGTAGGAAGTCACCCCACGCGGGGCGACCCGAACACTTGGAGAACTCATGCCAGGCGCCATCTACGCCGAGGCTCTGGTGAAGACCTTCGGCGACGTCAGAGCGCTGGACGGAGTCGATCTCGACGTCCCCGAGGGCACCGTCCTCGGCCTGCTCGGCCCCAACGGCGCCGGGAAGACCACCGCAGTGCGCTGCCTGACGACCCTGCTGCGTCCCGACAGCGGCAAGGCGTTCGTCGCGGGCGTCGACGTCCTCGCCAACCCGACCGAGGTGCGCCGCTCCATCGGCCTCTCCGGCCAGTTCGCGGCCGTCGACGAGTACCTGACGGGCCGGGAGAACCTGCACATGGTCGGCCAGCTCTACCAGATGCGTTCGAAGGCGGCCAAGGCCCGCGCCGACGAGCTGCTGGAACGTTTCGGGCTCGCCGACGCCGCCGACCGTACGGCCAAGACCTACTCGGGCGGCATGCGCCGCAGGCTCGACCTGGCGGCGGCCCTCGTGGTCTCGCCGCCCGTCATGTTCATGGACGAGCCCACCACAGGGCTCGACCCGCGCAACAGGCAGGCCCTCTGGGAGGTCATCCAGGAGCTGGTCGCCTCCGGCACCACCCTGCTGCTGACCACGCAGTACCTGGAGGAGGCCGACCGCCTCGCGCACGACATCGCCGTCGTCGACCACGGGCGCGTCATCGCCCGCGGCACCTCCGACCAGCTCAAGGCCCGTATCGGGGGCGAGCGCGTCGAGGTCGTGGTGCACGAGAGCGAGCACATCCCCACCGCCGACGAACTGCTGCGCGGCTACGGCAAGGGCGACACCACGGTGGACACCCACACCCGCAGGCTCACGGTCCCCGTCACCGGCGGCGCCAAGCTGCTCGCGGAGATCATCAGGGACCTCGACGCCCGGGGCATCGAGATCGACGACATCGGCCTTCGCCGCCCCACCCTCGACGACGTGTTCATCTCCCTGACCGGCCACGCCGCCGAGGACGGCACCACCGCGGGCGCGGCCGACGACCCGGACGGCCCGGACGGCCCGGACGGCGGAGAAGACGCCATCGGCGGAACGCACAGCGACAGCGGGACGCACAGCGACAGCGGAACGCGTGACGACAAGGAGAACGACCAGTGAGCGCCGCCACCGAGACCGCGGGCACCGGGGCCCCCAGGGCGCAGGGCGGGCGGCTCGCCCAGTCCGTGCGGGACTCCCTCGTCATCGCCCGGCGCAACCTGCTGCGGATGACCAGGATTCCCGAGGTCGTGCTGTTCGGCCTGATCCAGCCGGTCATGTTCGTCATCCTGTTCACCTACGTCTTCGGCGGGTCCATCCAGGTCGGCGGCACCACGAGCGCGGGGGTGTACAAGAACTTCCTGATGGCCGGGATCTTCGCCCAGACCGTCACCTTCGCGACCGCGGGCGCGAGCGCCGGTATCGCCGAGGACATGCACAAGGGCCTCGTGGACCGCTTCCGCTCGCTGCCCATGACCAGGGGCGCGGTCCTCACCGGGCGCACCGTCGCGGACCTCGTGCAGACGGCCCTCACGCTGCTGGTCCTCGCGGTCGTCGCGCTGCTCGTGGGCTGGCGCCCGGGGTCGGCGAAGTCGGTCAACATCGGCGAGATTCTGGGCGGCTTCGGGCTCCTGCTGCTGCTCGGCTACGCCTTCACCTGGATCGGCGCGCTCATCGGGCTCTCCGTGCGCACCCCGGAGGCGGCGACCTCGGGCGGCCTGGTCTGGCTCTTCCCGGTGACGTTCATCTCGAACGCGTTCGTCGACTCCAGCCAGATGACGCCCTGGCTGCGCCACATCGCCGAGTGGAACCCGTTCAGCGCCACTGTGCAGGCGTGCCGCACGCTCTTCGGCGACCCCGGGGTGTCCCCGTCGAGCGCCTGGCCGATGCAGCACCCGGTGTGGGCGTCGCTGCTCTACTCGCTGTTGATCCTCGTCGTCTTCCGCACCCTCGCGGTCCGCAAGTACCGCAGGGCCGAGGGGTGACGCGGGCCGCGGGGGGACGCGCGGCGCGCGGGGCCGGGGCATGACACGGCCGCCGGGTCCGTTCCGCGGCTGCGGGGCGGGCCCGGCGGCCCGGGTGCGGGAGGTGCCGTCCTGAGGGCGGTCGGCCGGTGTACGGCTCAGCCGGTGTACGGCTTGGCCGCCAGGATGCGCACCGAGGCGGTCTTGCCGTTCGGCAGCTCGTACTCGGCGTCCTGGCCGACCTTCTTGCCGTTCACACCGACCCCCAGCGGGGACTGCGGTGAGTACGTGTCGATCTCGGAGCTGGCGTACTCGCGGGAGGCCATGAGGAACGTCAGGGTGTCGTCCTCGTCGCCGTCGAAGGCGATGGTGACGACCATGCCGGGCTCCACCACACCGTCGTCCGCGGGGGGCTCGCCGACCTTCGCGTTCTCCAGGAGCTGAGTGAGCTGGCGCACCCGTAGCTCCTGCTTGCCCTGCTCCTCCTTGGCCGCGTGGTACCCGCCGTTCTCGCGCAGGTCGCCCTCCTCGCGCGCCGCCTCGATCTTCTTGGCGATCTCGATGCGCGCGGGACCAGACAGGTACTCCAGCTCCGCCTTGAGCTGGTTGTACGCCTCCTGGGTCAGCCAGGTGACGTTCTCGCTGGTCTGGGTCACAGGTGCTCCTCGTAGGTACTGGGAATACAAAGCATCGCCCTACCCGGAAGCATGTTCCCTCACGGGTGGGCGAAACCACGAGCCTAACAATTGCGAAGCCGAAGGGGGAGGACATAACCGATCAGAATTGCGTCAGCCCAGCCCAGGCCGGTGTTCCTGGCCACGGCCTGGCACTGACCGTGGGGCTCGAAGAATGGGGCGTGAGGGGCGTGAGCGCGGCGTGCGCGGGGCGTGCGGGGAACGGGGGCGGAGTGCGAGGGGGGTGCGAGCGGGCGCGCGGCGGCTCAGTCGGCGTGGCAGCCGACCAGCTCGGCGCTGGTGCCGCGCGCCGTCGTGCGCAGGGTCACCACCTTGTCCACCCGCCCGGAGTCCTGGTCGAAGCGGAAGTCGGCGCGGCCGACCTCGGTGCCGTCCGCCGAGCGCGAACGCAGCGTGCAGTAACCGTGCGTGTCCGCGTCCTTGCGGACCTCCAGGTGGACGTCGACGGCGCTGTCCGAGGTGACCTTGAAGGCGATCACCTCGCCCGACACCTTCTGGCCCGCCACGTAGTGGTAGCCGAGCCAGCCCACCAGGGCGAGGAGCGCGACCCCGAGCACCGCGCCCACCGCCCGCAGCCGCCGATCGGCGTGGCGGTCCCGGGACCGTCCGTAACGGTCCTTGGGCACCTCCTCGCGCACCGCGCTCATGATCGCCTCCCGGCCGGAGTCCGGGACCCGGTCCCGGGATTAATTCGCCCCCCGATTCGGTCACTATAGAAGCCGCTTTCCGCGACGAATCAATGAGGATCGACCTTGACTGAGCAGCTACGACTGATGGCCGTTCACGCCCACCCCGACGACGAGTCGAGCAAGGGCGCGGCCACGATGGCCAAGTACGTGTCCGAGGGGGTGGACGTGCTGGTCGTGACCTGCACGGGTGGCGAGCGCGGCTCCATCCTCAACCCCAAGCTCCAGGGCGACCCGTATGTGCAGGAGCACATCCACGAGGTGCGCAAGAAGGAGATGGACGAGGCGCGCGAGATCCTCGGTGTGCAGCAGGAATGGCTGGGGTTCGTCGACTCCGGGCTGCCCGAGGGCGACCCGCTGCCGCCGCTGCCCGAGGGCTGCTTCGCGCTGGAGGACCTGGACAAGGCGGCGGGCCGTCTGGTGCGCTCCATCCGCTCCTTCAGGCCGCAGGTCATCACGACCTACGACGAGAACGGGGGCTATCCGCATCCCGACCACATCATGACCCACAAGATCAGCATCGTGGCCTTCGAGGGTGCCGCGGACACCGAGAAGTACCCGGAGGCCGAGTACGGCCCCGCGTACCAGCCGCAGAAGCTCTACTACAACCAGGGTTTCAACCGCCCCCGCACGGAGGCGCTGCACGAGGCGCTGCTCGCGCGCGGCCTTGAGTCGCCGTACGCGGACTGGCTGAAGCGGTGGGACGAGTTCGAGCGCATGGAGCGCACGCTCACCACGCACGTGCCGTGCGCCGACTTCTACGAGATCCGTGACAAGGCGCTGATCGCGCACGCCACCCAGATCGACCCCGACGGGGGCTGGTTCCGGGTGCCGATGGACATCCAGAAGGAGGTCTGGCCCACCGAGGAGTACGAACTGGCGCGCTCCCTGGTCGAGACGAGCATCCCCGAGGACGACCTCTTCGCGGGCGTCCGCGACAATGCATGACATGACCGCAAGCCTGGCACTGACGCACCTCGCCCCTCTGGCCCCGCTGGCCAAGGAGGTCGACGAGAACAAGGTGACCCCCGGGGTCCTCGGCTTCATCGTCTTCGCGGTGATGGCGGTGGCCGTGTGGGCCCTGATGAAGTCGATGAACCGGCATATGGGCAGGGTGGAGTTCAAGGAGAAGGACGCCCCGGCGGAGAGCCGTGAGGGCGCCGAAGGCGCCTCAGGTGCCGGGGACGGCGGGGGTGCCGGGGGTGTTGAAGGCTCCGGTGGGGCTGCGGCTGCCGCCGGGAAGGGGGGATCGGGGGGCAGGCGGTAGCGCCTGCGGGTTTTCTGGGGGGTGAGCCGCGGATTCCGGGTCCCGGTGCGGCCGGGGGTGGCTGGGTGCTGTCCCCGGGCCGCGGGCGCGTTCGGGGCCGTCGCCCCGGGGTGGGCTTGAGCTTCGTTACGGGCCTCGGGGCGGGTGCGTCGTGTCGCCGGGGCCGGGGTGGGCTCGGCACCGCCGGATCGGTGCCTTGTGGTCGGGCGCCGTCGCGGCGGAAATGAGGGGGCCTCGCGGCCCCCTCGGCCCCTCAGCGCCCCGACCCCTCAGCTCTCGGGGAAAGCCGCCCCCGTCAGCTCCTGCGAGACGTGCCAGATGCGGCGGGCCTGCTCGGGGTCGCGGAGGCGTGAGTAGAGCTTCTGCCGGCCGGGAGGGCCGCCCGTGTGTCCCGGGCCGCGTGGCCCGTAGAAGGCGCCGCGCTCGGCGTCGGGGGAGGTGGCGGCGTAGAGGGCGGGGAGCTGGGCGGTGTGGACCGTCCCGACGAGGATGCCGCGTGCCGACAGCGCCCGGATGAGGCGCACGCTCCTGGTGTCCCGGTCGCGTCCGACCTCGGGGCGGGCGGCGAGCAGGCTCGTCGGCGCGACCCCCGGGTGGGAGAGGTTGCTCGTGACGCCCCAGCCGTGGGCCCTGCTGCGCCGGTCGAGTTCGAGGCCGAAGAGCCCGAACGCGATCTTCGACTGGCTGTACGCCTTCATGCCGTCGTACGAGCGCTCCCACTGGAGGTCGTCCCAGTTGACGGCGCCCTGGTTGGCCGCGACGCTGAGCTGTGAGGTCACGCGCGCGTGCCCGGCGCGCAGCAGCGGCAGCAGTTGGGCCACCAGCGCGAAGTGGCCGAGGTGGTTGGTGCCGAACTGAAGCTCGAAGCCGTCCGCGGTCGTCTGCCGGGCCGGCGGGGTCATCACCCCGGCGTTGTTGACGAGGAGGTGGATCGGCAGGCCCGCCTCGCGCAGGGTCCCGCCGAGGGCCCTGACGGAGGCGAGCGAGGCCAGGTCGAGGTCGTGGAGCGACACCCTCGCCTGCGGGGCCGCCCGGCGGATCGCGGCGAGCGCGGCCTTGCCCTTGCGCAGGTTGCGGACGGGCAGCAGCACGTCGGCCCCCGCCGCGGCGAGCCTCGTCGCGAGGCCGAGCCCGATGCCGTCGCTCGCCCCGGTGACGAGGGCGCGCCTGCCGGACAGGTCGGGGAGGGTGATGTCGATGGGTTTGCGTGGCATGTGCTCACTCCCGGGTCGGATCGTCCCCACCACCCTCGGGGAGTACGGCGGCGCCGTTCAGGGCCGCTCGATCCACTGATCGGGAGGTCCTGGCTCCGGGGCCCGGCTTAGGGACCCACCGGCACCGTGCCATGGCCCGTGTCGTCGGGGCGGCGGCCGGTGCGGCCCTCAGGGGCGGATCGACGATCCGTGGCTGCCGCGCCGCCCCGGCGGTACAAAGGGGCGGAGAAGGAGGTACGCACGGTGACGGAACCACGCGCAGTCCCAGAACCACGCACGGTGACGAAGGCGCGTACGACGCTCGACAGGCCGGGACTCGCGGCGTTCCTCCGGCACCGCAGGGAGTCGCTGCAACCCGAGGACGTCGGCCTCCCGCGCGGGCAGCGCCGCAGGACGAGCGGGTTGCGGCGGGAGGAGGTGGCCGCGCTGTGCCATATGTCGGCCGACTACTACGCGCGGCTCGAAAGGGAGCGTGGCCCCCGGCCGTCCGAGCAGATGATCGCCTCCATCGCGCAGGGCCTCCACCTCTCCCTCGACGAGCGCGACCACCTCTTCAGACTGGCCGGGCAGAGCCCGCCGCCGCGCGGCGCGGACAGCGAGCACATCAGCCCGGGGCTGCTGCGCATCCTCGACCGGCTGCACGACACCCCCGCGGAGGTCGTCACGGAACTCGGCGAGACGCTGCGGCAGACCCCGCTCGGCACCGCGCTCACCGGCGACCTGACCGGCTTCAGCGGTCCGGCCCGCAGCCTCGGCTACCGCTGGTTCACCGACCCCGCCACCCGGCGGCGCTACGCCCCCGACGACCATGCGTTCCTCTCCCGCGTGTTCGTCTCGGGGCTGCGTGGGGCGGCGACGCTGCGGGGCCCCGGTTCCCGCGCGGCCCAGTACGCCGATCTGCTGCTCGCGCGGAGCGAGGAGTTCCGCCGGGTGTGGGACGAGCACGAGATCGGCGTCAGGCCCCGCGAGATGAAGCACTTCGTCCACCCGGAACTCGGCGCCCTGGAACTGGCCTGCCAGACCCTGCTCGACCCGGACCAGCCCCACTTCCTGCTCGTCTACACGGCCGTCCCCGGCAGCGAGAGCCACGAGAAGCTGCAACTGCTGCCCGCGGTGGGGGCGGGGACGCCGGGCTGACCCGCGCTGCCCTGGGTTGACCGGGGTTGACCTGCATTGGGGGCGCCGCAAAGTCCGGCGGGGGAGCGGTCCCGGGCCGCGTCGGCCTCCTGACGTCGTGCGCGGCCCCTGGCGTGCGGAACTCCCCGCTCTTCATGGAGAGTTCGCCGCCCAGCGAGGCGGGCTCCGCGTCGTCCGGGTGCAGGCCCGCGGACAGCCGCAGTTGCCCCACCACGTCCCCGGCCTTGGCGTATGCCGAGTATTGCCCGGTCCCCACAGCGGTGCCTCTCCCTGCCGGTGATAGCTCCACCGGACATAGAAGAAGTGGGTGTCTGGCTAACCCCGCGCGCCCGGCGGACTCTCGAACCGTCCTGATCGGCGACTTCCCCACCCCTCAGGCACCACACCGCCCGGCAGGGCTCCCACACCGCCTTTGGAAAACGCCATGACCGTCACCGTCAGCACCTCCCAGGCCCCGGAATCCCTCCCCACACCCGCGCGCCAGGACCGCCTCCCGGTCAGGGCCCTTGTCGGCCTTTTCCTGGCCGGGTTCGTCAGCATCCTCACCGGGTGCCTTCCGGCCGGTCTGCTGCCGAAGATGAGCGAGACGCTCGGCACCAGCGTCTCGCTGACCGGCCAGACCGTCACCCTCTACGCGCTCGCCACGGCCCTGGGCGCGATTCCGCTGGCCAGGGCGACGGCCACCTGGCGGCGCAAGCACGTCCTCCAGCTCGCGCTGGCCGTCGTCGCCGTCACGAACGCGCTCACCGCGCTGTCCGGTGACTACACGCTGACCATGGTGCTCCGCTTCGTCACGGACCTGCTCTCCTCCGTGGGGATGGCCGCCCGGACGGGCCGGGTCCTGTTCACCTTCGGCGTCACCTCCGTGCTCGGCGTGCTGGGCGTCGGCGCGCACATCGACCGGCACCTGCGCGGGCTCACGGTGGGCAGCACCGTGCTGTTCGGCGCCGGGGTCCTCGTCCTCGGCGCGCCGTCCGGGGCGCCGGTCCTGGTGTACGCCGCGGTCGCCGGGTGGGGCTTCGCGTTCGGCGGCTCCCCGAGCCTGTTCGTGGGGGCGGCCATCGACGCCACCAGGGACGCCGCCGACGTCGCCCAGTCGATCACCATCACCGTCTTCTCCGCCTCCATCGCCGCGGGCAGCCTCCTCGGCGGGCTGCTGCTCGCCGGCCCGGGCACCGCCTCGCTGACCTGGGCGGCCCTGGCACTCCTCGTCGCCGCTGCCGCCACCGTCATCGGCGGCAGGCGGCACGCCTTCCCGCCGAACGGCTGACGCCGCGACACACACCGCCTCGATACGAACAAACCCGGCAAGCAAACGAAAGTGACACACGGCATGAGCACCACCGACCCGGCATCCACCCCCCGCACCCGAACCGGCCACTGCCTGTGCGGCGCGATCAGCTACCGCTTCGACGCGCAGCCCGAGGCGGTCGTCCTGTGTCACTGCGGCCACTGCCAGCGCCACACCGGGTCCGCGTTCTCCGCGAACGTCCTGGTGGCGCGCGACTCCCTGGACATCGAGGGAGCGCCGAGGTCGTACCGGACCACGGGGGCGGAGAACGGCGACCTGCGCGACCGGCTCTTCTGCGGGGACTGCGGCACGCCGATCCTCACCGTCCTGCACGAGCGGCCCGATCTCATGATCGTGAAGGCCGGCACCCTCGACGACACCACGGGCCTCGAACCCTCCGCCGAGGTGTGGCGGCGCCGCGCCCAGGACTGGGTCAAGCCGGGCGAGGGGCGCGCACAGTTCCCCGGCGACGCGAAGTAGGGGCAGCGCCCACGGGAACCCCGCCCCCGACAGGCGCGATTTCCCCACGCACAAGAAATCCACGTACAGAAAAGCCACGCACAAGAAGGCAGGGCCCCATGAGTTTTCAGACGATCAATCCGGCCACCGGTGAACTGGTGAAGGAATTCCCGCTCCAGTCGGACGACGAGGTCTTCGCGGCCCTGGAGACCGCGGACCGGCGCTACCGCGAGGACTGGAAGTTCCGGCCGGTCGCGGAACGCGCCCGTATCGTCGCCCGCGCGGCGCAGATCCTGCGCGAGAAGCGGGACGAGTACACGGAGTACCTGACCCTCGAAATGGGCAAGGTCACCCGCTTCGGCTACTTCGAGGTCGATCTCGTCGCCGACATCCTCGACTACTACGCCGAGCACGGGGAGCGGTTCCTCGCGGAACAGGAACTGCCGGGCGAGCCCGGCGCCCGGCTGATCACCGAACCGATCGGCGTCATCCTGGCGATCGAGCCGTGGAACTTCCCCTACTACCAGCTCGCCAGGGTCGCCGCGTCCCAACTCGTCGCGGGCAACGTGGTCCTGATGAAGCACGCCGAGAGCGTCCCGCAGTCCGCCCTGGCCTTCGCCAGGCTCTTCGAGGAGGCCGGCGCCCCCGAGGGCGCGTACACGAACCTCTTCTGCGGCATCGAGCAGATCGGCGCGCTGATCGACGACTTCCGGGTACGGGGCGTCACCCTCACCGGCAGCGAGCGGGCGGGCGCCTCGGTCGCCGAGCGCGCGGGACGCAACCTCAAGAAGGTGGTCCTGGAGCTGGGCGGCAGCGACCCGGCGCTGATCCTGGAGGGCGCGCCGCTCGACCACGCGGTCGAGCAGGTCGTCATGGGCCGCACTTACAACTCGGGCCAGGGCTGCGTCAACATCAAGCGCGTCATCGTGGTCGGCAGGGAACGGGGCGAGCGGATGCTCGCCGCGCTGAAGGAGCGCTTCGCCGGGATCAAGGTCGGCGACCCCAAGGACGAGGAGACCCAGGTCGGCCCGCTGTCGAGCGAGCGCGCCCTGGACGGACTGCTCCGGCAGATCCAGGAGGCCGAGGAGGCCGGCGGCCGCATCGTGCACGGCGGCAACCGGGTCGACCGGCCCGGCTTCTACCTCGAACCCACGATCATCACCGACCTCACCGAGGCCAACCCGCTCTTCCACGAGGAAGCCTTCGGGCCCGTGCTGTCCTTCTACGTCGTGGACAGCGAGGAGGAGGCCGTCCGGCTCGCCAACGCCACCCGCTTCGGCCTGGGCGGCTACGTCTTCGACGCCGACGTCGACCACGCCCGGCAGGTGGCCGCCCGTATCGAGTCCGGGATGGTGTACATCAACTCCTGCTTCGCCGACTCGCCGAGCCTGCCCTTCGGCGGCGTCAAGAACTCCGGATACGGCCGCGAACTGGCCGAACTCGGCATCGGAGAGTTCCTCAACCGCAAGATGGTGCAGGTCACCCAGTAGCCCCGCACCCTCCGGCCCGGGCGCGGGAGCGGGACCAGGCCGCGCCGACCGGCCGCCGAGGGCGCGGGGCCCTCGGCGGGGGCGGGCCAGGAACGTGCGACGATGTCGACATGAACCGACTTGCCGATGAGCAGTCGCCCTACCTCCTCCAGCACGCCTCCAATCCTGTGGACTGGTGGCCATGGGGAGAGGAGGCGATGAAGGAAGCCGAGCGGCGGGACGTGCCCATTTTCTTGAGTGTGGGCTATGCGTCCTGCCACTTATGGCTTCCGTGAATTCACTGGTGCCACGTTCTCGCCCACGAGAGTTTCGAGGACGAGGAGACCGCGGCGTTCATGAACGAGCACTTCGTCTCCGTGAAGGTCGACCGGGAGGAGCGGCCCGACGTCGACGCCGTCTACATGGAGGCGGTGCAGGCCGCCACCGGGCGCGGCGGCTGGCCCATGTCGGTGTTCATGACACCGGAGGGTGAGCCGTTCTACTTCGGCACGTACTTCCCGCCCGCGCCCCGCCAGGGCATGCCCTCGTTCCGCCAGGTCCTCGACGGCGTACGGGCGGCGTGGGCGGACCGGCGCGGCGAGGTCGGCGAGGTCGCCTCGAAGATCACCCGGGATCTGGCCGCCCGCGAACTCGACCGGGGCGAGGGCGGTATGCCGGGCGAGGCGGAACTCGCGCAGGCGCTGCTCGGCCTCACCCGTGACTACGACCCCGCGACCGGCTGGCTCGGCGGCGGCGACACCCTCTTCCCGCCCAGTATGGCCGTCGAGTTCCTGCTGCGGCACCACGCACGCACCGCCTCCCAGGGCGCCCTCGACATGGCGGAGGGCATCTGCGCCGCCATGGCGCGCTCCAGCCTCTACGACCAGCTCGGCGGCGGCTTCCACCGCTACGTCCTGCGCCAGCGCCCCGGCGGGCCCCTGGTCCCGCACTTCGAGAAGATGCTCTACGACAACGCCCTTCTCGCCCGGGTCTACGCGCACCTCTGGCGGGCCACCGGTTCACCGGAGGCGCGCCGGGTCGCGCTGGAGACCGCCGAGTTCCTGGTGCGCGACCTCGGCACCGCGGACGGCGGCTTCGCCTCCGCGCTCGACGCCGACAGCCCCGAGCACGCCGACGGCACCGGGCGGCACGTCGAGGGCGCGTACTACGTCTGGACGCCGCGGCAGCTCGCCGCCGTCCTCGGCGAGGACGACGGCGAGTTCGCGGCCGGGCTGCTGGCCGTGACCGACGAGGGCACCTTCGAGGAGGGCGCCTCCGTGCTCCAGCTCCCGCGCACCCCCGAGGGCCCCGAGGCCGAACGGTTCGCGGACGTGCGGCGGCGGCTGCTCGCGGCCCGCGGCGGGCGTGCCGCGCCCGACAGGGACGACAAGGTCGTCGCCGCGTGGAACGGCCTCGCCGTCGCCGCGCTCGCCGAGATCGGCGCCCTCTTCGAACGGCCCGACCTGCTGGACGCCGCGGTCGCCGCGGCCGACCTGCTGGTCCGTGTCCACCTGGAAGAGCCGGCGGAGCGGGCCGGGGGCGGCCTCACCCGCACCTCGCGCGACGCCGTGCCCGGCGCCAACCCCGGCGTCCTTGAGGACTACGCCGATGTCGCCGAGGGCTTCCTCGCGCTGGCCTCGGTCACCGGCGAGGGCGCGTGGCTGGACTTCGCCGGGCTGCTCCTCGGGCATGTGATGACCCGCTTCAGGGGCCCGGGCGGCACGCTGTACGACACCGCGTCCGACGCGGAGCGCCTTATCCGCCGCCCCCAGGACCCCGCGGACAACGCCACCCCCTCCGGCTGGAACGCGGCGGCGGGCGCCCTGCTCTCCTACGCCGCGGCCACCGGGAGCGCCGAGCACCGCACGGCCGCCGAGGAGGCGCTCGGGGTGGTGAAGGCGCTGGGCCCGCGGGTGCCGCGGTTCGTCGGCTGGGGCCTCGCGGTCGCGGAGGCCGCGCTCGACGGGCCCCGCGAGATCGCCGTCGTCACACCCGCCGACGGCACGGCGGACGACCCCCTGCGGCGCACCGCGCTGCTGGCCACCGCGCCCGGCGCGGTCCTCGCGCTCGGCACGGAGGGCTCGGGCGAGCTGCCGCTGCTCGCCGACCGCCCGCTCAGGGACGGCCGTGCCACGGCGTACGTCTGCCGCGGTTTCGTCTGCGACGCGCCGACCACGGACCCCGCCGACCTCGCGGCGAAGGCGGGCAGCCGGATGGAGTGAGGGGCCCCACCGGGGGAGCGGCGGGGCGGCCTTGCACCCCCGGTGGCGGGGCCGGTCGCCCCGGCGTGCGGCGGGTCACCCCGTCGCGGGGCCGAGACTCCGCCACGGCCCGGGCCACGATCCGGTCGGGACTGGCCTGGTGCGCGCCCCGCCAGTACACCCGTCCGCAGGGCCCTGCACTGGGCGAACACGTCGTACGGGCGCATGGCGAGCGCCGGGTCGTCCGATGTCCGTGGCCTCGTGTGTCCGTGGCCTCGTGCGCGGCGTCCACGCGTCGGACGGCCCGCCGCGCCGGGCGGGTGGGCGCCGCACGGTTCCGGGGCCCGTTTCCTAGAGGCCGAGGCCGTTCTCGAAGGCGGTCAGGGTGCGCTCGACCAGGTCTGTCAGGTCGTCGCGGTGCCCGCGCTCCGCCCAGTAGAGGGTGGTCTCCAGGAGGCCGGCGACGATGCCCATCGCGAACGCCCTGACCTCCAGGTCGTCCTCCGCGCGGCCGGTGCGCTCGGCCAGCGCCCGGCAGATCATGCGGCCGGTCAGCGACATGCTCTCCAGCATCCTGGAGCGCACGGAGGCGACCTCCAGCATGAGCTGGGTGCGCAGCTTGGTGATCTCGGGTTCCTCGTGGAAGCCGAGGGGGAGCGCCTGGCGCATCACGGCGCGCAGCGAGTCGAAGACGGACTCGTCGGAGGGCCGGTTCAACAACTGCTCTTCGAGCAGCGGGTCGAACTCGTCCGAGATGACGATGTCCTCCTTGGTGGGGAAGTAGCGGAAGACGGTGCTCGGGGAGACCTCCGCCAGCTCGGCGATCCGCTCGACGGTGGTGGCCTCGTAGCCCTGCTCGTCGATCAGCCGGTAGGTCGCGTCGCGGATCGCGATCCTGGTCTTGATCTTCTTGCGTTCACGCAGGCCGACGGGTTGGTCGCGCCCCGGGGCGGGCGCGGGAGCGGGGGTACGCGGGGACGTCATACGGTTCATTGTCCGCCACCGGCACACGCCCGGGCCATGTCCGCGACCACACCGGTTGTACGGGGCATGTTTCCGCGCCGCCCGGCTCGGACGCCGCCGCCCGGATGTGCCGTGGCCTCGGGCGCCGAGGCATCGGGGTCGCCCGCCCGGCGAGCGCCGCGGGCAGCCCGCCGACGTGGAGCCGGTCGCGGAACGCGGCCGTGAGCACGCTGCCGGGCAGCGCGAGCCGTGTTCCTGGGGCTGGTGTCTCCGGTGCCGGTGCCGGTCTCTCGTGGGTGGGGGTGGTGTGGTTCATGGGGCGGGGGCGGTGTGGTGCGGCCGCTCTGATCTGTGGCTTATCAGTACGCCGCTACCATGCCGCCCATGACCGCGCCCGTCCCCGACGTACCCCCGGACGCCATGGCGTCCCCGGAGCCGTCCTCCGTCACGGCCGACGCGGGCCGTGCACTGCCCGGCCAGCCGCTCGCCGCCGCCGCACGTGTGCTGCCGCATGTCAAACCGAAGCTCCGCGGGTGGCTGCACGCCGGGATGTTCCCTGCCGTGCTCGCCGCGGGGCTGATGCTCACCGCACTCGCCGACTCCCCGCGCGGGCGCATAGCCTGTGGGATCTACGTGCTGACGGCCTGTCTGCTGTTCGGCGTGAGCGCGATATACCACCGGGGGAACTGGTCGCCGCGGGCCAACGGCATCCTGCGCCGGCTCGACCACGCCAATATCTTCCTGATCATCGCGGGCACCTACACGCCGCTGACGATGCTGCTGCTGCCGAACTCCAAGGGCACCTGGCTGCTGTGGGGCATATGGGGCGCCGCCGCGGCCGGGATCGTGTTCCGGGTGTTCTGGGTGGGTGCGCCGCGCTGGCTCTACACCCCCTGCTACATCGCGATGGGGTGGGCGGCCGTCTTCTTCCTCCCCGACTTCCTGCGGGCGGGCGGTATCGCCGTGCTGGTCTGCGTGGTCGTGGGCGGGCTGCTCTACAGCGCGGGCGGCGTGGTCTACGGCATCAAACGGCCGAATCCGTCGCCGCGGTGGTTCGGCTTCCACGAGGTCTTCCACTCGTTCACGCTGGTGGCGTTCGCCGTGCACTACGTGGGGATCTCGCTGGTGGCCTACCAGCACGTGTGATCGCTTCCGCGATCTTCGGCCGCGTGCGGTGCTTGATTTTGGCGTGTCGTCGGGGGTGCGGTGGGTTCGGCACCGCCGGTCCGCGCCGTCGTGGTCGCGCGCCGTCGCGGCGGTTCTGAGGGGCGCGCCGCGCCCCTCGCCCCGGGGTCTGAGGGGCGGCAGGCCCCTAGGGCGTGTCCGCAAAGTCAGGGTAGCCACAGTCGTAGGCAGGCGAGGGTGACCAGGGCTTGGTAGTGGCGGGCGCGTTTGTCGTAGCGGG
>NZ_JBITGT010000013.1:0-234149 GCF_044457285.1 Streptomyces sp. NPDC050560 | reverse complement strand
ACGGCATATCGGGGGCGGGTCGGTCGTGCCGTTCTAACACAATCGCCCGCGCGTGGCCCAAGCATACGGGGGGGGGGCGCCCCCCCGGGGGGCGGGGGGGGGGGGCCCCCCCCCCGGCCCCCCGGCTCACTCCGCGGGCGCGCACTCCCGCCACGCGGTGCGCAGCCTGCGCACCCCCTCGGTGATCACGTCGTGGTTCGGGGCGCCCGCGAAGCTCAGCCTGAGGTACGGGGCTGGCGGCTCGGCCCCGTAGTAGGGGCGGCCCGGGGTGACGGCGACCCCGGCGCGCAGCGCGGCGGCGGCGAGCGCGTTCTCGTCGACGGCCTCGGGCAGCCGCAGCCACAGGTGGTAGCCGCCGGCCGGGACGTGCGGCAGCGCGAGCGCCGGCAGCAGGGAGCCGAGCGCCCAGGACATGGTGTCCCTGCGGGCCCGCAGCTCGGCGGCCACCGTCCGCAGATGGCGGGGCCACGCGGGGGCGCCAACCAGCTCGACGGCGGCCTCCTGCACGGGCCTTGCCACGAAGAACTGCTCGACGACGTGGATGGCCCGCAGCCGTTCGAGCACCGGGCCCCTGGCGGCGAGCGCGCTGACCCGGAAGCTGGGCGAGGTCGCCTTCGTCAGCGAGCAGACGTGCACCACCACGCCGTCCGGGTCGTCGGCGGCCAGCGGGCGCGGCAGGGTGCCCGCGTCGACGTGGGCGAGCCTGCGTACGAAGTCGTCCTCGACGACGAAGGCGCCCGCGGCCCTGGCGATCCGCAGCACCTCGCCGCGCCGCCCGTCGCCGAGGACCGCGCCCGTCGGGTTCTGGAACAGCGGCTGGCACACGAAGACCCGGGCGCCGCTGGCCCGGAAGGCGTCGGCGAGCAGCTCGGGCCGCACCCCCTCGGTGTCCACCGGGACCGGCACGGGGCGCAGCCCGGTGGCGCGGGCGATGGCGAGCAGTCCCGGATAGGTCGGTGACTCCACGAGGACGGGGGCGCCGGGCGGGGCGAGGGCGCGCAGCGCGGTGGTGAGCGCGGTCTGCCCGCCGGAGGTGATCAGTACGTCGGCGGCGGTGAAGGCGCCCCCGATGCCCCGGGCGAACCACTCCCGCAGCTCCGGCAGGCCGTCCACCGGGGGCCTGTGCCACGCGCCCGGGCGCCGTCCCGCCCTGGCGAGCGCGTCGCCCATGGCGCGCTCGGGCTGGAGCGAGGGGTGCAGATAGCCGCCGTTCAGCTCGATCACACCGGGCGGCGGGGTGGCGAGGGTGGCGAGCAGCCCCGCGGCGTCGACGCTGCGGGGCACCGCGCCCGCGGCCTCCGCGCTGAGGGCGACCTCCTGCCAGGAGGTGTCCCCCGTGGGCGCGGTGGCGCGCGGGCGGGCGCGGAAGACTCCGGCACCCGGGCGGGTGACGACCAGGCCCTCGGAGGCGAGCACGGCGAGCGCCCGTGACACGGTCACCGGGCTGACTCTGAAGCGCTCCACCAGCTCCCGGCTCGAAGGCAGCTTCTCGTCAGGAGAGTAGCGGTCAAGCTGCCCTCGCAGCCTGGCAGCCAGTCCTTCCACGCTGGTACGCTCGGTCATGAGAGCCAAGAGTAGCGCTACAGACACCTCCCCGATAGCGGTCAAGACCTCTCCCGCACCCGGACACCCCGCTCCCCCGGCAGGCCTCCCCGTCTCCCCCGCCCGTGTCTCCGTGGGCGCCGAGCGGCCCGGGGCCTCCCGGCGCGGCCTGGTACTGGCCGCCCTGGGGGTGGTCGCCTTCTCGCTGACATTTCCCGCCACCGCATGGGGCCTTGAGGGCTTCGGGCCTTGGTCGCTGGTGACGGTGCGCTGTGTGCTCGCGGCGCTGCTCGCGGGCGGGTGCCTGCTCGCCGGGCGGGTGCCGGTGCCGCAGCGGCGGCACTGGCCGGGTCTCGCCGTCGTCGCCGCGGGCGTGGTGGTCGGCTTCCCGCTGCTGACCACGCTCGCGCTCGGCACGTCGAGTACCGCGCACGCCGCGGTGGTGGTGGGGCTGCTGCCGCTGACCACCGCGCTGTTCTCGGCGCTGCGGGTCGGGGCACGGCCGTCCCGGGCCTTCTGGACCGCGGCCGTCGCCGGGGCCGCGGTGGTGATCGCGTTCACGGTGCAGCAGAGCGGCGGGGCACTCGGCACCGCCGACGGCTACCTCTTCGGCGCCCTGCTGATCTGCGCCGCCGGCTACACCGAGGGCGGGCGGCTCGCCCGGATGATGCCCGGCTGGCAGGTGATCGGCTGGGCGCTGGTGCTCTGCCTCCCCCTCGCCGTCGTCGGCGCGGCCGTGGCGCTCGCCCATGAGCCGGTGCACGCCTCGGCGCAGGGGGTGGCGGGGCTCGTGTGGGTGGCGGCCGGCTCGCAGTTCCTCGGCCTCGTGGTCTGGTACCGGGGCATGGCCGCCATCGGCATCCCCAGGGCGAGCCAGCTCCAGCTCGCCCAGCCGCTGCTCACCCTGGTCTGGGCGGTCCTGCTGCTCGGGGAGCCGCTGACGGTGGCCGCGCCGCTCGCGGCGGTCGCGGTGCTGGTCTGCATCGCCGTCACCCAGCGGCGGTGACGAAAGGGGCATACGCCAATAAGGTGGACGTAGGAACGCAGCATCCACCGCGTCCGCCCGTGCGGTACGTGGCGCGGGCCGAGGAGGTAGCGCGATGAAGGCAGCCGAGGGCGACCGTCTGCTCATGCACGGCAGGACGGTCGGGCAGGAGGACAGGACCGCGCGGATCGTGGAGGTCCTGGGCGCGGAGGGCGGGCCGCCGTACCGGGTCAGGTTCGACGACGGGCACGAGACCCTGGTCTCCCCCGGCCCCGACTCCGTCGTCGAGCCGCGCGCCGCGGTGCCCGGGCGGGGCCGCTGAGGCGCAGTGCGCATGCGCCTCTGACCCGGTTCCTACTGGGCGGTAGGGTACGGCTCTGGGCGCCGACCCGGCGTCCCCCGGCGGACGGGGCCCGATCGGCTCCGGGGCCGGGTCCGTGAGGGAGTGCCCGGGAGAGGTGATGGCGTGGCGGAGATCCTGACCGACATCGCGCGCGTCGGAGTGGTCGGCTGTGGGCAGATGGGAGCGGGCATCGCCGAGGTGTTCGCCAGGGCCGGCCTCGACGTGATGGTCGCCGAGACCACCGGCGAGGCGTTGGAGATCGGCCGCACCCGGCTCTACAACTCCCTCGCCAAGGCCGCCGAGCGCGGCAAGGTGTCGGAGCGGGAGCGGGCGGAGGCCCAGGAGCGGCTGCACTTCACCACGGACCTCGGCGAGTTCGCCGACCGGGACCTGGTGATCGAGGCCGTGGTGGAGAACGAGCAGGTCAAGGCCGAGATCTTCCAGGTGCTCGACCAGGTGCTGACCCGCCAGGACGCCATCCTCGCCTCCAACACCTCCTCCATCCCGCTGGTCAGGCTCGCGGTGGCCACCACCCGCCCCGACCATGTGCTGGGCATCCACTTCTTCAACCCGGCGCCCGTGCAGCAGCTCGTGGAGCTGATCCCGGCGCTCACCACCTCCGAGGGCACCGTGGCCCGGGCAAGGGAGCTGGTCGAGCGGGTGCTCGGCAAGAGCGCCATCCGCGCCCAGGACCGCTCGGGGTTCGTGGTCAACGCGCTGCTCGTGCCCTATCTGCTGGCCGCGGCCCGGATGTTCGAGTCCGGGGTCGCCGGCCGCGAGGACATCGACAACGGCATGGTGCTCGGCTGCTCCCACCCGATGGGCCCGCTCGCGCTGAGCGACCTCATCGGTCTTGACACCGTGGTGTCCATCGCGGACTCGATGCACGACGAGTACAAGGAGCCCCAGTACGCGGCCCCGCCGCTGCTGCGGCGGCTGGTCGACGCGGGCCGCCTCGGCCGCAAGAGCGGCTCCGGGTTCTACGACTACGGCTGAGCACGGCACCCGCGCGCTCCCGGTGACCGGCGGGCCCGGGAGCGGCGTCATGGTGACCGTTCGTATCCGGCCACTCTCCGTGCCGTTTTCCGCGCCGACCCGCGCGCCGCGCCCGTGGGCGCACCGGGCCCGGCCCGTTCACACGGGGTGTGCGCGAGGGGCACGCACCCGCCCCCCGCGCACTCTTACGCGCCGACCACCAGGCGAGTTGACTCTGTAGTGCACAGAGGGGGGATGTGCCGACTACGGAAAGGAACGGAGCCCGTGAGCACGGAACCCGAACACCCCACCGCCTCCGAAGAACTCGCAGAGTTACGACGCCGCCTCGACGTGGGCATCGCCCGCATGGAGGGGCACCTCGCACTGCTCACGCAACGCGACGAGGTGAGCGCCAAGGAGCAGGACGACCTCGGCGCCCGGGTGACCGCCCTCGAACACACCCGCTGGCCGCTGCCCGCCGTCGCCGCCCTCACCGCCGTCGGCGCACTGGTCGTCACCCTCTGGCAGGTCGTCGTCCGCTAGAGGGCGCTGTTTCAGCCCTGCCCGACCGTCGACCCCCCGGCCGCCCAGGGTGCGTGACCGGCCCGCACCGGAGCGGGCCCGGGCAGCCGCGGCGCCTCCTGACCCACCCTCAGGTGGTGGAGCAGGAGCAGCGCCGCGGCCATGTTGGCGGCCGGGACCTCGCCGCGCGCCACCATGTCGGGGACGAGCGCGAGCGGTACCCAGACCCTGCGGTCCGACTCGAAGTCGTCGACCGGGTGGCCGATGCGGACGGCGTGGTCGGCCCAGTAGATGTGGTGCCTGGCGTCGCTGAGCCCGTTGGACGGCTCGACCGACATCAGGTGCCGCAGCGGGCCCGGGCGCCAGCCCGTCTCCTCCTCCATCTCCCTGGCGGCGGCACGGGCGATGTCCTCGCCGTCCTCGACGACCCCGGCGGGCAGCTCCCACCCCCAACTGTCGGTGATGAAGCGGTGCCGCCACAGCAGCAGCACCTCGTTGGACTCGTTGACCGCCGTGGCGACGGCGACCGGGCGCTGCCTGATGAGGAAGTGGTCGAGGTGCTGCCCGTCGGGCAGTTCGACGTCCGCCAGATTCACCCGGAACCAGCGGTTCGAGTAAACAGTCTGTTCGCTTTGGTTTGTCCACTGCACGGTATTGCCACCTTCCGCTGAGGTAGATGGCAATATCGCAGCAGCTATGCGGTCACAGCGGGACGCGCAGGGCCCCGTCGATCAGTGCGGCGGCCTCCGCGGCGCCCGTGCCGCCGCTGCGCACCAGGTGCTCGCGCACCGCCCGCAGCCGGTCCCGCAGCCGCTGGGACTCCATGCCGCGTGCCTGCTCCGCCATCCGCACGGCGGTCACCGCCGCCTGGTCCGCGTTCCCCCCGGCGAGTTCGATCTGGCTGAGCATGGCGAGCCTGTGCACCCGGCCGCGGTCGTGCGCCGGGGTGCCGACGGCGGCCATCGCGTGCTCCCGCGCCGCGCTGACGTCACCGAGGCTGAGCAGCGCCTCCGCCACCTGCACATTGACGAGTCCCGGCTGCACATAGCCGGTCTCGTCGGGCTCGCTGCCCCGGCGCACCCGGTCGGCCGCGGACTCCGCGCGCCGTATGCACGCGAGCGCCGCGGAGCCGTCGCCGAGGTGCGCGTACGCCTTCGCCTGCATCGCGTAGAGGTCGGAGGCGAGCGCGGGCGTGATGTGCCGTCCCGCGGTGCGCAGCGCGGCCTCCGCGAACGCGACGGCCTGCCGGTACTCCCGCATGAACAGCGACTGCGTCACCAGCAGCGCGATCACATACGCGCCGAGGCCGCGGTCGCCGCTGGCCTTGGCGAGCCGCAGCGCCTGGTGGAAGTAGCGCTGGGCGAGGCCGTGCGCATCGGAGTCGTAGGCGCAGATCCCGGCGACGGCGACGAGCCCGCCGGTGGCGCGGTGCAACTGCCGCCCGGTGTCGTCCGGGTAGCCGCCGCGCAGCAGCGGGGCCGCCTCCGCGTTGAGGAACCCGACGATCCTGGAACGCGTCGCCACCCCGCCCGCCTTGCGGTACATCTGCTCGTAGTGGGTGCGGGCGGCGCGCAGCATCTCGATGTCGTCCATGCTGACGGAGCGTCTGCCGCCGCGGGAGACGTCGGCGTCCTCGGGAGGGTTCTCCCACTCCCAGACCGGCATCACGGCGGGGGTGCCGGTGACGGCGGGCGCGTCGAGGAGGTGCGGGCGCTGCTGCTCGTCGGAGCGCCACAGCGCGGTGGCGCGCTCCACGAAGCCGGAGAGCGTCCCGGCGTGCGCGCCCGCCGAGCCGCCGGGGACGCCGAGGCCGATGTCGTCGAGGGTGACGGGCCTGTGCAGCCGGGCGGCGAGCACCTCGCAGATCAGGTCGGGCACCTGTCCGCGCGGGCGCTGCCCCTTCAACCAGCGGGCCACGGCGGTGTGTTCGTAGCGCAGGGCGAGCCCACGCGTCCTGCCCGCCCGGTTCACCCGGGCCGCGAGTCCGGCGTGCGAGACGCCGGCCTCGTCGAGGATCGCGTCGAGCAGGCTGTTGGGCTGCATGCTGCCCTCCAAGGGCGCGCGCTGTGCGGTGCTCCGCCGGAGTGCCGGGCGGGGTCGGGGCCGGGCCTGTGGACCCGCCGTCCGGCCGCTGCCGGAGAGCCCCCGCGCTGGGTGGATTACGGGGCGTTGACGGCAGGTTACCGTGTACCGCGCCGAAGGGACCTTTCCGTTCACACGGGGTGTGAACCAAGTGCCCCAGCAGGGGCGCCCCGCCCGCTTCTGCCGTGCGCCGCGCGGCAGTTGACTGGTCTCCTCGCCGCAGTACCGGCCGGCTCCACCGCACACCTCCCCCACGTGTCCTCAGTGCGGCGGTCCACCGGCCGGCCCCCGCCCGGGTGCCGCGCGGTCGCGGCGTACGGGGTGGCCCGGGCGGTGGGCGACGGGGCACGGGCGGTCGTTGCGCAGCGCGAGCAGCGCAACGTCGTCGTCGGTGCCGCCGCCGGTGTGCCGCAGCAGGCCCGCGCGCACCGAGTGGATCACGCCCTGCGGACACAGGGCGTGGTCCGCGACGGCGCGGGTGAGGGCGGTGCGCAGCGGGAAGAAGCGGCCCGCGGCGTCGCGCGCGTCGGTGGCGCCGTCGGTGTGCAGGAACAGCGCGTCGCCCGGCAGCAGCCGCCCACAGCGCATCGGGGGCAGTTCCGCGGGCAGCGGTACGGTGCCGAGCGGCGGCAGCGGCTCGGTGCCCGAGACGGTCTCCACCTGGTGGGGCGGGGCGGGCGCGGGCCTGGCGGTGCCGCGCAGCCGGTACGGCCAGGGGTGGCCGCAGTTGAGCGCGGTGACCTCGCCGTCGCGGTGGATCTCCAGCAGCAGCACCGTCACGAACTCCTCGCAGGCGTCCGCCCCTTCGACGGCGTCGAGGGGCCCGGCGGCCTCCGCCGCCTCCGCTGCCTCGGGGGTCCCTGCGGCTTCCGTGGCCTCCGCGGCCTCCCCGGCTCCCGTGGCCCCGGTGGCCTTGGTGGCCGGGCAGGCCGCGGGGCCCTCCAGGGGGCCGGGGGCGCCGCGCGCGGCGCGGTGCGGGTCGCCGGGGCCCGGCTGCCGTCCGACACGGCACCTCGCGGCCCCGGCGGCCGACACCGCGGCCCGGGCGTCGGCATCCGGCGGGGCCCCCGCGCACTGGCGCACATGCCGGTCGAGGGCGCGCTCCAGTCTGCGCAGTACGGAGCCGAGGTCGGGCTCGTCGTGCGCGGCCTCGCGGAAGCTGCCGAGTACGGCGGCGACGGTGGCGAGCGCGCCCACCCCGTGCCCGCGGACGTCGCCCATGACGACCCGCACCCCGTGGTCGGTGGCCACGACCTCGTACAGGTCGCCGCCGATGGCCCCGTCCCGGTCGGCGGTGAGCCGGTCTGCGGCGACCGCGAGGCCGTCCACGCGCGGCGGCAGCGGGCGCAGCAGCACGTCCTGGGCGGCGCCCGCGACCCGGCGGAAGCGGCGCACCTCGCGCAGCATCGCGCCCCTGAGGTGCAGCATGAGCGCGATGCCGACGGCGAGGAAGACCAGGCTGGTCACCGCCCTGGCGCACAGCCCCTTCTGCTGGGCGAGCGGGCAGCACACGTGGTACGTGGCCGCCACCGCGCCCCAGGTCAGCGGCAGGCCGAGGGCGAGGGCCCGGCGGGCGCGGCGCCGCGCCACATGGCGGGGCGCGCGGCGCGCGCGGGCAGGCCGCGGCCCTGTCGTCCTGCTCCCGATCCTCCCGATCATCCCGTGGGCCCCCTCAGCCACTCGGCCGGGACACGCGTCCCGGGATGCGCGGGCCCTGACGGGCCGCGTTGATTCTGCCGACCGAATGACCGGAGAGAGCCATATCGCGGGAGCTTGTCACCCAAAAGAGTGCTTAAGGGGAGGGATGGCGGCACGCGTGGCACACGGCGGGCCCGTCCATGCGGAAGGGGGCGCCACCCGGCGCCCCCTTCCGCACGTGTGCTCCCCCGGGCGCGGTGCTACGCGCCCCGCAGGGTGGCCCCGACGCGCTCCGCGGCGGACGCGACGGCGGCGTCCCGCGCGGCGGTGGACTCCTCGGCGGTGAGGGTCCTGTCGGGGGCGCGGAAGCGGAGGGCGTAGGCGAGGGACTTGCGGTCCGCGCCGATCTGCTCCCCGGTGAACACGTCGAACAGCCGGATGGACTCCAGGAGTTCGCCCGCGCCCGCGCGCAGGGACGCCTCCACGTCCGCGGCGGGGACCGAGGCGTCGACGATGAGGGCGACGTCCTGGGTGGCCACGGGGAAGGTGGAGATCCTGGGCCCGCGCGGCAGCCCCTCGCTCGCCTGCTGGAGGAGGTCGAGGTCCAGCTCCATGGCGCAGGTGCGGGCGGGCAGCCCGAGCGACTTCAGCACACCCGGGTGGAGTTCGCCCGCGTGCCCGACGGTCCGCGGCTCCCCGTCCACGACCACCGCGAGCCGGGCGCAGCGGCCGGGGTGCCAGGGGCCGTAGCGGCCCTGGCCGACGCGGAGTTCCGCGCCGGCCTCGCGGGCGACGGTGCGGGCGGCCTCGACCGCGTCGGCCCAGTCGGCGGGGCGGCCCTCGCCCCACCACCCGGCCTGCTCGCGGGCGCCCGCGAGGACGACGGCGGCGTGCCGGGGCTGGACGGGCAGCGCGCCGGTGAGGGACACGATCTCCTCGTCGTCGGGGCGCCTGTCGACCCTGAGGCGCGGCGCCACCCTGGCATCGGCGCGCGGCTGGAACACCAGACCCGTCTCGAAGAGCGCGAGGTCGTGGGTGCCGCGGCCGATGTTGCGGCGCAGCGCCGCGAGGAGTCCGGGCAGCAGCAGGGTGCGCAGCGCGGGCTCCTCGTCGGAGAGCGGGTTGACGAGGGTGACGACGCGCCGGTTCGGGTCGTCGGCGTCGAGCTGGAGCTTGTCGAAGACCTGCTCGCCGATGAACGGGCTGGAAAGCGCCTCGACATAGCCGGTGCCCGCGAGTGCCCTGCCGACCCTGCGGTGCAGCCGCTGGCGCTCGGTGAGGCCGCGCCCCGCGGGGGGCTTGGGCAGGGTGGCGGGCAGGTTCTCGTAGCCCTCAAGCCTGATGACCTCCTCGGCGAGGTCGTTGGGGTCGAGCAGGTCGGGGCGCCAGGAGGGGACGGTGACGGTGAGCGTGTCCTGCCCGTAGACGTCGCAGCCGATCTGCTGGAGGCGGCGTACGACGGTCTCCCTGCCGTAGGCCACGCCCGCGACCCGGTCCGGGTGGTCGGCGGGGATGGTGAGGGTGTGCGGCGCCGAGGGCGCCACGGCCTCGGTGACCCCGGCCTCCGCGGTGCCGCCCGCGAGCAGCACCAGCAGGTCGACGGTGCGCTGGGCGGCGGCGGACGCGGCGAGCGGGTCGACGCCGCGCTCGAAGCGGCGTGCGGCCTCGGAGCCGAGCCGGTGGCGGCGGGCGGTGCGGGCGATGGAGACGGGGTCGAAGTGGGCGGCCTCGACGACGACGTCGGTGGTGCCGGAGACGGCGCCGGTTTCGGCGTCGGGCAGCGCGTCGGCGATCTCGGTGTCGGCGCCGCCCATGACGCCCGCGAGCCCGATGGGGCCCCGGTCGTCGATGATCACCAGGTCCTCGGGGTCGAGGACGCGCTGGGTGCCGTCGAGGGTGGTCAGCTTCTCGCCCTGCCGGGCGCGGCGCACCCCGATGGCGCCCTGGAGCCGGGTCCTGTCGTACGCGTGCAGCGGCTGGCCGATCTCCAGCATCACGTAGTTGGTGATGTCGACGGCGAGCGAGATGGGGCGCATGCCGGCCTTCTGGAGGCGGCGGCGCAGCCAGATCGGGGAGCGTGCCTCGGGGTCGAGCCCGGTGACGACGCGGGCGGTGAACCGGTCGCAGCCGACCGGCTCCTCGACCTTGACGGGGTGCCCGAACGCGTTCGGCGCGGGGACGTCGATCAGCGCCGGGTCGAGCAGCGGGAGCCCGTAGGCGGTGGCGGTCTCGCGGGCGATGCCGCGCAGCGAGAGGCAGTAGCCGCGGTCGGGGGTGACGGCGATGTCCAGGACCTCGTCGACGAGTTCGAGCAGTTCGACGGCGTCGGTGCCGACCTCGCACTCGGGCGGCAGCACGACGATGCCCTTGCTGCCGTCGTCGCCCATGCCCAGCTCCTCGCTGGAGCAGATCATGCCGCGGGACATCCGGCCGTACGTCTTGCGCTCGGCGATGGCGAAGCCGCCGGGCAGCTCCGCGCCGGGCAGCACCACGACGACCTTGTCGCCGACGGCGAAGTTGCGGGCGCCGCAGACGATCTCCTGCGGCTCACCGGTGCCGTTGGCACCGCCGACGGCGACGGTGCAGTAGCGGATCGGCTTCTTGAAGCCCTCAAGCTCCTCGATGGTGCGGACCTGCCCGACGACCAGGGGGCCCTTGAGGCCCGCGCCGAGCTGTTCGACCGTCTCGACCTCAAGGCCGGCCGAGATGAGCCGGGCCTGCACGTCGCGGCCGGTCTCGGTGGCGGGGAGGTCGACATACTCCCGCAGCCAGGAAAGCGGGACCCGCATCAGATCTCCATCCCGAAAGGCCGGGCGAACCGCACGTCGCCCTCGGCCATGTCTCGCAAGTCTTCGATGGTGTGCCGGAACATGAGCATCCGGTCGATGCCGAACCCGAAGGCGAAGCCGCTGTAGCGCTCGGGGTCGACGCCGCAGGCGGTCAGCACCCGGGGGTTGACCATGCCGCAGCCGCCCAGCTCGATCCAGCCCTCGCTCGAACAGGTGCGGCAGGGCCTGTCGGGGTTGCCGACGGACTCGCCCCGGCACACGTAGCAGAGCATGTCCATCTCGGCGGACGGCTCGGTGAAGGGGAAGTAGTTGGGCCGCAGCCGCGTCGTCATCCCGGCGCCGAACAGCGACTGCACCATGTGGTCGAGGGTGCCCTTGAGGTCGGCCATGGTCAGGCCCTCGTCGACGGCGAGCAGTTCGATCTGGTGGAAGACGGGGCTGTGCGTGGCGTCCAGCTCGTCGGTGCGGTAGACCCGGCCCGGGCAGACGATGTAGACGGGCAGCTCCCTGGCGAGCAGGGCGCGCGCCTGCACCGGGGAGGTGTGGGTGCGCAGCACCACGCCGGAGTCCCGGGCGACGCCGTCGGCGTCCTCGGGGCCCTCGACGAAGAAGGTGTCCTGCATCTGCCGCGCGGGGTGGTCGGGCTTGAAGTTGAGCGCGTCGAAGTTGAACCACTCGGCCTCGGCCTCGGGGCCCTCGGCGATCTCGTAGCCCATGGCGACGAAGACGTCGGCGACGCGCTCCATGAAGGTGGTGACCGGGTGCCGGGCGCCGGGCGGTGTGCGGTCGTAGGGGAGGGTGACATCCACGGCCTCCTCGACGAGCACCCGGGCGTCGCGCTCGGCCTCCAGTTCCTCCTGGCGGGCGGCGAGCGCCCGGCCGACGGCGGCCCTCGCCTGGCCCACGCGCTTGCCGGCGTCGGCCTTGGCGTGCGGGGGCAGGGCGCCGATCTCGCGGTTGGCGAGGGCCAGCGGGGAGGCGCCGCCGGTGTGGGCGGTCTTGGCCTCCTGGAGCTGTGCGAGGTCACCGGCGGCCACGAAGGCGGCGAGCGCCTCGTCCCGCATGCGCTCGATCTCTTCCGGTTTCAGTGCCTCGACCTCGACCGGGTCGTACGACTTGTTGGGTGCCGACATCTCTTCCCGTACTTCCGATTGCTGGCGGATGGTCCCCGCCCGGCGTCGCGGCTCGTGCCTGCGCCGTCCCGGCGGTGCGGGCACCCCCGCTGGGGGAGGACTCTGGCCCTGGACGCAAGGTGCCGAGGGCCGAGTCTAACGGGGTGGTGGAAGGGCCCCGGAAGCCAGAGGGGGTGACGGGGGCCGCCGTGCGGGTGTGCGAGGCGCCCGAGGGGGGCTCAGGCCAGTGCGGCCGGGGCGCCCTCGGGCAGCGTAAATCGGAACCGGGCGCCGCCGCCTGGGGCCCGGCCGACGGTGATGGTGCCGCCGTGCGCCTCGACGATGCCCTTGACGATGTAGAGGCCGAGCCCCGTGCCGCCGCGCTTGCTGCCCCGCCAGAAGCGGGTGAAGACGCGGTTCATGGACTCCTCCGGGATACCGGCGCCCTCGTCGCTCACGGTGACCGTGGTGCCGGGCGCGTGCTCGTGTTCGCTCGTCGCGGGTTCCACGTCGATGGTGACAGTTCCCTCGCCGTGCCGCACCGCGTTTTCCAGGAGGTTGCTGAGGACCTGGTCGATCTTGTCGGGGTCGGCCCAGAGCATCGGCAGCGGTCCGCGCAGCCGTACGAGGAACCGGTCGGGGGCCCGGCCCGAGGCGATGTGGGCCTGGACGTGCCGGCCGACGGCGGCCCCTATGTCGACGGGCTGGCGGTGCACCTCAAGGCGTCCCGAGTCGATACGGGAGATGTCGAGCAGCTCCGCGATAAGGCGGGTGACGCGGTTGGCGTCGGCGTCGACGGTCTCCAGCATCAGCCGCTTCTGCTCGTCGGTGAAGCGCTCCCACTTGGCGAGCAGGGTGGCGGTGAAGCCCTTGACCGAGGTGAGCGGGGAGCGCAGTTCGTGGGCGACGGTGGCGATCAGCTCGGCGTGGCTGCGTTCCGTGCGCCGCCTCGCCTCGGTGTCGCGGAGGCTGACGACGACGCGCTTGACGGGGCCCCTGGGCGCGGTGCGCACATAGCGGGCGGTGACCAGGACCTCGCGGCCGCCGGGCAGGAGGAGGTTGCGCTCGGGCTGGCCCGCCTTGATGGCGAGGCCGCCGTAGGGGTCGGTGCACTGCCACCAGCGGTGGCCGTCGAGGTCTTCGAGCGGGAGCGCCTGTTCCAGGGGGGCGCCGAGGGCGTCGGCCGCGGGGGTGGCGGTGATCCTGGCGGCGGCGGCGTTGAAGCAGATGACGCTGCCCGTCTCGTCGGCGACGACGAGGCCGTCGGGCAGGTCGTCGGGGTCGATGCCGAGCCCGTCGGGGGCCGCCGCCCCGGGTGCGGCGCCGCGCTGCCCCGGCGGTCCGGCCGTCTCGGGCGGCCTGCTCGTGCCGACAGTCATCCCCGCATCCCGCCTCTTGGACCTTCAGGAGCCGACAGACTACTCGCTGTGGCCGCCTTCGCTCCTCCCCCGTCCCGCGGTCCGCTGGGCGCGCGCGGAGGCATAGAGGCACACGGCGGCGGCGGTCGCCAGGTTCAGGCTCTCCGCGCGACCGTGGATGGGGACGCGTACGACGGCGTCCGCGAGGGCCCTCGTCTCCTCGGGCAGGCCCCACGCCTCGTTGCCGAAGAGCCATGCGGTGGGGCCCGCGAGGCGGTCGTGGTCGAGTTCGGTGTCGAGGTCGTCGGCCCCGGCGCCGTCGGCGGCGAGGACGCGGGCGCCGTGTGCGCGCAGTCCGTCCACCGCCTCGGCGGCGGGGACCCCTACGACGACGGGCAGGTGGAAGAGGGAGCCGGCGGAGGCGCGCACGCACTTGGGGTTGTACGCGTCGACGGAGGCGTCGGTGAGGACGACCGCGTCGGCGCCCGCGGCGTCGGCGCAGCGCAGCACGGTGCCGGCGTTGCCGGGGTCGCGTACCTGGGCGAGGACGGCGACGAGGCGGGGGGCGGCGGCGAGGACGGTGTCGAGGGGGGTGTCGAGGAAGCGGCAGACGGCGACGATGCCCTGGGGGGTGACGGTGGTCGAGAGGCCGGTGACGACGGTGTCGTCGGCGAGGTGGACCCGGGCGCCCGCGGCGCGGGCCGCGGCGATGACGTCGGGGTGCCGGTCGGCGGCGTCCGCGGTGGTGAACAGCTCCTCGACGGCGGGTCCCCGGGGGCCGTCCGCGGTGGCCTCGCGGACTGCCTGGGGGCCCTCGGCGAGGAAGCGGCGCTCCTTGGCGCGGGTCTGGCGCCTGGCGAGGCGGCGGGCCGCGGTGACGCGCGGCGAGCGCGGGGAGATCGGCTCGGGGCCTCGGGCCATGGGGTTCACCTTCGGTGCGGGGCCCGCGCCGCGGGGGCCGGGTGCGGGGCGGTCGGTGCGGGGCGCGGGCGGGGCATGACGCACGGGGACCCGCAGGCCGCGTAAGGTCTGCGGGTCCGTTCGCCGGTTCGCCGGTCGCCGGGTCAGGCGGCCTTCGGGGCGTTGACGTCGCTGGGGAGCGCCTTCTGCGCCGCCTCGACCAGGGCGGTGAACGCGCCCGGGTCGTTGACCGCGAGTTCCGCGAGGATCTTGCGGTCCACCTCGATGTTGGCGGCCTTCAGACCCTGGATGAAGCGGTTGTAGGTGATGCCGTTGGCCCTGGCGGCGGCGTTGATCCGCTGAATCCAGAGCTGGCGGAAGTCGCCCTTGCGCTTCTTGCGGTCGTTGTAGTTGTAGACGAGGGAATGGGTGACCTGTTCCTTCGCCTTGCGGTAGAGGCGCGAACGCTGGCCGCGGTAGCCGCTGGCCTGCTCGAGGATCGCCCGGCGCTTCTTGTGGGCGTTTACCGCCCGCTTGACGCGTGCCACTGTGTACTCCTTGAAGCGGGGCCGGGGGCGCGTGCTGCCGCCCGCTCGGCCCGGTGTCGATGGGGTCCCGGTCCTGGCGCCGTGCAGCCCCCTGTGGCGGGGGCCCGCACGTCACTTGCCGAGAAGCTTCTTGATCTTCTTGGCGTCGGCCGGGGCCATCTCGGCGTTACCGGTGAGGCGACGCGTCAGGCGGGACGACTTGTGCTCAAGCAGGTGTCGCTTGCCCGCGCGCTCACGGAGCACCTTGCCGGAGCCGGTGACCTTGAAGCGCTTGCTGGCACCGCTGTGCGTCTTGTTCTTCGGCATGGCGCCGTTCTCTCCCTGTCGCTGGCATGGGCGGCGCTCCCGCGCCCGGCCTGGGGCCGGGCGCTCGGATGCCGCGTGGGTGGGCTTGCTCCCGGGGCTGGCCCGGCCCGCCCGCGCTACTCGGCGGGCTGCTCCTCGGGCTGCTCCTCCGTGGCGACGGCCGTGCGGCCCTGGCGCTCGGCCTTGCGGGCGGCCTGCGCCTCCCGGGCTTCGGCCATCGCCTCGGTCTTCTTCTTGTGCGGACCGAGAACCATGATCATGTTCCGGCCGTCCTGCTTCGGGTTCGACTCCACGAAGCCGAGCTCCTGGACATCCTCGGCAAGGCGCTGGAGCAGTCGGTATCCCAGCTCCGGCCTGGACTGCTCACGGCCACGGAACATGATCGTGATCTTGACCTTGTCACCCTGCTTGAGGAACCGGACGACGTGACCCTTCTTGGTGTCGTAGTCGTGCGGGTCGATCTTCGGCCGGAGCTTCATCTCCTTGATGACCGTGTGCGCCTGGTTCTTGCGCGCCTCACGGGCCTTCATGGCCGACTCGTACTTGAACTTTCCGTAGTCCATGAGCTTGCAGACGGGCGGACGTGCGTTCGCCGCCACCTCGACCAGGTCGAGGTCGTACTCCTGCGCAAGCTCCAGGGCCTTGGCAAGCGGAACGATTCCTACCTGCTCGCCGCTGGGACCGACAAGTCGCACCTCGGGAACGCGAATCCGGTCGTTGATGCGGGGCTCGGCGCTGATGGAGATCCTCCTCGGTTGCACCACACGACCGCCTGGCGGGCAGCCGTGTCACGTCTGTTGTCATAGGACCTAACCGAGGCGGAGCAGAAAAAATGCCCCGAACGGTCACAAGCGGGGCTCCTGTCACTACCGGGAACACCGCCGCTGCTCGCGGGGCACTTCGGGCGGGGGGCATCCGGGGGATGCCTCCGCCTGACCGGTGACCCACCGCCCCGGGGGGCGGTCAGGTGGGAGATCGGAGCCTCCACTTGAGGGCCGGACACGTATGCCCGGCCGGTCATCACTCAAGGTTAGCAGCTTCCACGGGGAGCGGCGAACCGGGTGGCGGCGCGTGCGGGACCCGTCCCGAAGCGTGGGGGGTACGGTCGCGGCCCCGGGCCTGCGACGGACGGCGCGGGCTCGGAGCGTGGAGGGAAGTGGGGCCGGGATGGCGTTCGGTTTCAGGCGGCGGCGCGGCGGCGCGGGCGGGCGGCAGGGCTCCGTGGTGCCGGGGGCCGAGGTCTGCGTGGTGTGCCACGAGCCCATCCAGGTGGGCGAGAAGCTCGGGGCGGTGCTGGAGGAGGGCGCGCGGGCGCGGCTCGACGGCGAACTCGACGAGCGCGCGCTGCTCGTCGACCCCAAGGGCAACCGCCGCTACGCCGTGCACCTGGGCTGTCTCTCCGTGGTGGACGAGGTCTGCGCGCTCTGTCTCGACCCGGTCGCCGACGGCGACAGGATCGCCGGGGTCAGCGCCGAGTTCGTACGGGAGCACACCGGCGCCGAGCCCGACAGGCGCGCCAAGACCACCGACCCGCTGGGCAATCCGTGCTTCGCCGCGCACGCCGGGTGCGCGGAGTCGGCGGGCGCCGAGCTGAAGCAGGCACCGGCGCCCAACAAGCGGTTCCGGCGCTGAGGGCGCTCCCGCCGTGGAGCGCGGGCGCCCGTAGGCTTGCGCCATGAGCGACGTCACATCCGCACCGAGCGACACAGCCGCCGCCGAGGCCCCGCGGGCCGGGGAGCAGGCGCCCGATTTCGACGATCTGACCCGGGACATCGCGGACGTGCCCGCGGTCGAGGTGATCACCACGGTGGCGGTCCATCTGATGAGCGCGTCCGCGGTCGCGCTCGGCCTCGCCGAGGGCGGCGCGGACCACCGCGACCTGGACGAGGCCCGCAAGCTGATCCACGCGCTCGCGGGCCTGCTGGACGCCGGGGCGCCGGAGATCGGCGCGTTCCACGCGGCCCCGCTGCGCGACGGGCTCAAGTCGCTCCAGCTCGCCTTCCGTGAGGCGTCCATGCTGGCGGACGACCCGGGGCAGGGCCCCGGCGAGAAGTACACGGGCCCGGTGTACTGACCCCGCTGCCGTCCGGGGCCGCGCCTCACGCCCGTTCGTAGAGCGCGCCGCCCCCGGGGGCCGCGTCGGGCGGCAGCACCGCCAGGTCGAGGCCGCGTACCAGGCGCTCCCGCAGGACGGGGTCGGCGGCGAGGAGTTCGGCGACGCGGTGCAGCACGGCCGCCGGCTTTGCGCCGTCGTCGAGGACGAGCGCCAGGGTGCCGTCGCCCGTGCCGTGCGCGAGGTGGGCGGCGCGGACCGCGGCCTCGGTGGCGACGGCGGCGCGCAGCGCGGCGGTGACCGCGGGGTCGGCGAGCGGCCGGGTGCTGGTGCGGCCCTCGGCGAGCGCGGTGAGCGCTGCCCGGTCGAGCTGGTAGGGCACGGGTCCCGCGAGGTCGAGGACGACCGTGTCGGCGCCCTCGTGGACGGCGGCGCGCAGCGCCTGATGCAGCGGGACGGCGACGGGGCGCGCGTCGGGGTCCCAGCGGGCGAGCGCGGCGGTGGAGGTGAACGCGGGCAGCGCGACCCGGTCGCCCGCGCGGAGCGTGGGCACCGCCATGTCGCTGGTCTTCTCGCGCGGCAGCGGCCCGCCGTCGGGGCCGGTCGCACCGCCGCCGTCCCCCGTGGTGCCGCCGGGTTCGGCGAGTTCCCCCAGGACGGCGACCACGGGCACCAGCAGCCGGGCGCCGGGCAGGGCTGCGAGCACGGGGCCCTCGTCGCAGGCGCCCGCGGCCCAGTTCGCGAGTGCGGCTTCGAGCGCGGGGTCCGCGGCGCCGTCGTCGGTGCCGAAGCCGGGGTCGGGGATGTTCTTCGTCTGCACGGGGATCTGCACGGGGCGACCCTATCCGGGGGCGGGGGCGGCGCCCGGGGCCCGGGTCGGCGGCGGGCGGCTCCGGAGCGGCGGCGCCGGGCGGCGTCAGGGGGTCAGCGGCGGCGGACGGGGAAGGGCAGCCGCCGTCCGCGCCACAGCAGGTAGGCGGCGCCGAGCAGCAGCACGCCGACGCCGCCCGCGGCGGGCGCGGCCCAGCCGTGGCCCGTACCGGAGTGCGCGGGTCCTGAGCCGAAGTAGGTGTCCGGGTAGGAGGCGGCGTCCAGGCCCTGGGGCTTGAGCTTCGCGGCGGCCTTCAGGGCGGCGGCGGGGTCCACCAGGCCGTAGCCGCGCGAGTCGTCCCTGCCGCTGTCGGGCGGGTCGCTCGCGGTGTCCTCGACCAGCTTCTTGATCTGGGCCGGGGTGAGGTGCGGGTAGGCGGCGCGGATCAGCGCGACGGAGCCGGAGACGAAGGCGGAGGCGGCGCTGGTGCCCCAGCCCTTGTAGTAGCGCCGGTCGGGGTCGATCATCACGACGTCGTCGCCGGGGGCGCTGACGGACGCGTACCAGCGGCGGGTGGAGAACTCGGCGCGCGAGCCGTAGCGGTCGACGGCGGTGGCGGCGATGACGCCCGGGTAGCCGGCGGGGTAGGAGATGTGGTCGCCGCGCTCGCCGCCGTTGCCCGCCGAGGCCACCACCACGACGCCCTTGTCGAGCGCGTACTGCACGGCGGCGTCCTGGGTGGGCTCGGGGCGCGCGGAGGCGGAGTCGTCGCCGAGGGAGAGGTTGATGACGTCCGCGCCGTGGTCGGCGGCCCAGCGGATGCCGTCGGCGAGCGAGCCGCCGCGGCTGTCCCTGGCGCGCTGCCGGTCCGGGTCGCTGTCCTCCAGGATCACCCGCACCGGGAGGATCTTCGCCTCGGGCGCGACCCCGACGACGCCCGCGGTCCTGCCGGGGCCGTGGCCGTGGCCCGCGATGAGGCCGGCCATCGCGGTGCCGTGCCTGGCCCAGGCGCGGGCGCCGCGTGCGGCGCCGAAGCCGATCAGGTCCTTGCCCGCCAGTACGTTGCCGCTGAGGTCGGGGTGCCGGTCGTCGACGCCGGTGTCGAGGACGGCGACGGTGACGCCGCCGCCCTTGGTGGTGCGCCAGGCGTCGTCGGTGTGCAGGGCGTCGAGGCCCCACTCCTGGGTGCGGATGGCGTCGGCGTGCGCGGCGGCCGAGGGCAGCAGGGTGAGGGCGGCGGCGAGGGCGGCCGCGGCGAGGGCGCGGGGGGCGTGCCGGTTCACGCGCCGTCCCCGCCCGGGGAGCTGGCGTCCTTGCGCAGGCCGCGCTCGACGCGGTCCGCGATGCCCTTGGCGTCGTGGCCGAGGCCGGCCTGGGCGGGGGCGGTGGTGGCGTCCGGTCTCATGGCCTTGTCCGCGGGCTGGGGTTCGCTGATCGTACGGCCGTCGGCGAATCCGGAGACGGCGTAGACGACGACGGGCGCGTCCGTGAGGACGGAGACGGTCCAGGAGGCGCGCTGGGCGTCGTCGAAGGAGGCGGCGAGGGTGCCGGGGGCCGCGTAGGCGCGGGGCATCAGGTCGGTGCGCTCGGCCAGGCCCTCCGTGACGAACCGGCCGCGCAGCGCGCTCATGGCGGCGGGGTCGGCCTCGGTGAAGAGCATGCCGACGGTGATGAGGTGGCTGCGGGTGGCGTCGGTGTAGGTGGCGCGCAGCAGCCGGGTGCAGCCGACGGGGGCGAGGACCTTGGCGAGCAGGGGGTCGAAGGCGCCGGAGCAGCGGCCGTCGGGGGCCACGGCGATCCTGGTCCAGGTGCGGTCGGCGCCGCCGGGTCCCGCGCCGTCGCCGTGCAGGACGGGCGGGAAGAGCCGGTCGACGGGGGCGGTGTGCCAGAGGCCCCCCGCGGCGGCGAAGGAGCGCGCGGGGCTCGGGTCGTCGGAGTCGCCGGTGAGCCAGGTGCCAGCGGCTGCGCCGCCGACGAGCCCGAGGCCGAGTACCGCGCAGACCGCGGCGGCGACGATACGGGGGGTGCCGCGGGAGCGCACGGGCCGCAGCCGGGTGGTGCTGTCGTCGTACTGCTCCGGCCTGCCCGCCGGGACGAAGGGGCGGCCGGTGGGTCCGGGGGTGAGGTCGACGGCGCCCACGGCGCGCCGTCCCGTGCCGGTGCGCGGCGCGGCGGCGGGCGGTGTCGGGGCGCCCGCGGGGCGTGCGGGGGCGGCGGTGCCGGTCTCGACGCGAGTACCGGAGACGGGCGGGCGCGGCGGCCCGCCGACGGTGGGGGGCACGGCGGGCGGTGCGGGGGTGGAGCCGGGCGGCGCCGCGGGTTTCGGCGGGTCGGCAGGGGCGGGGGGTGCGACGGCGGCGGGCGCGGCGGCGGGTGCCGTGGCGCGGTCGGCGCCTTCCCGCCGCTCGCTGCGGGGGGCCTCGGGGCCGTCCGCGGGCGGGGCGGTCGGGCGCGGCGGCAGCGCGGGCGGCAGGGGCCCTGCGCCGGTGGGGTCCTGCCGCGCCGGTACGGTGCCGGTGGCGCCCGGGGGCGTGTCGGGGAAGCGCGCGGTGGCGGCGGGCGGGAGCAAAGGCGCGCGGGTGGGCGGGAGCAGCGGGGCCCGGGCGGGTGGGGGCGGCGATGCGGGGTCGGGGTCGCCGTGGCCCTGGGGCGGGTCCTGCGGGCGTGGTGGTACCGGGGTGAACCGCGCCTCGGTGTCCACTGCACCCCCCGTGTCGTTTCCGCCGCCCGGTGCGAACGAGCGCTCCCGGCAGGGAGCGTGGACGCGATCGTCACTCTACGGTCTTCCACCGGTGGTGGGAGAACCGGTTGGCAGGCCAGAGTGATCTGCCCGGAACGTCCCTGGGGCGCGGCGGGGGGTCCCGCGGGGCGGCCGTGCGGCGCCGTGTCACGGGTGTCGCGGGCGGGGTTGTCGGCGGACGCCATTCCGCTTGTGGCGCGGTGGGGGCATGATGCGGCCTCATGAACTCCGCTGCCTCCGACCGCGCCCGCTATGACCGGGCCACGGCCGGTCTCGACGCGCCCCTCGCCCTCGTCGACCTCGACGCGTTCGACGCCAACGCGGCCGACCTCGTACGCCGCGCGGGCGGCAAACCGATCAGGGTCGCCAGCAAGTCGGTGCGCTGCCGCGCCCTGTTGGAGCGGGTGCTCGCCAGGGACGGCTTCGCCGGGATCATGGCGTTCACGCTGGCCGAATCCCTGTGGCTCGCCGAGTCCGGGTTCGACGACGTCCTGCTGGCCTACCCGTCGGTGGACCGGGCGGGCTTCGCCCGGCTGACGTCCGATCCCAAGGCCGCGGCGGCGGTCTCGGTCGTCGTGGACGATCCGGCGCAGCTCGACCTGATCGACGCGGCGCGCGGCGACGGCGGGGAGACCGTGCGGGTCTGTCTGGAACTGGACACCTCCCTCAGTCTGCTGGGCGGCAGGGTGCGGGTGGGCGCGCGCCGCTCGCCGCACCGCTCCCCCGCCGCGCTCGCGGACCTGGCGCGCGCGGTGCTGCGGCGGCCCGGGTTCCGGGTGGTCGGGGTGATGGCGTACGAGGCCCATGTGGCGGGGGTGGGCGACCGGCTGCCCGGCAGGCCGCTGCGGCAGGGCGCGGTGCGGGCGATGCAGTCGGCGGCGCGCCGGGAGCTGGCCGCCAGGCGGGGCGCGGCGGTGCGCGCGGTGCGGGAGCTGGTGCCCGATCTGGAGTTCGTCAACGGCGGCGGCACCGGCAGCGTGGAGTCCACGGTGGCGGAGGACGCGGTCACGGAGGTCGCGGCGGGCTCCGGGCTGTACAGCCCGCGCCTCTTCGACCTGTACAGCTCGTTCCGGGGCCGCCCCGCGGCGCTGTTCGCGCAGCCGGTGGTGCGCAGGCCGGGCCCGGGCGTGGTGACGGTGCTCGGCGGCGGCATCCCCGCCTCGGGCCCCGCGGGCCGGGACCGGCTGCCGGTGCCGTGGCTGCCGCGCGGGCTGCGCTACGACGGCCAGGAGGGCCCTGGCGAGGTGCAGACCCCGCTGCTCGGCAGGGTGGCGGACGCGCTGCGGGTCGGCGACAGGGTGTGGTTCCGCCATGCGAAGGCCGGGGAGCTGTGCGAGCGGTTCGACCGGCTGCACCTGGTGCGTGGCGACGCGGTGGTGGAGAGCGTGCCCACGTACCGGGGCGAGGGCCGGACGTTCCTGTAGGGCCTGCCCCCGGGGCGGCCAGGCCCGTCGCCGGGGGCTCAGTCGGCCGCGCGTATCCCCGCCGTGAACTTGTCCATGTCGCCGGCCGGCGGCGCGTCGGTGCCTGATGTGTCGAAGGCGAAGCGGACGATCACCGGGGTCCCCGAGCCCTTGGCCGGGGCGAACGCCAGGGACTCCACGACGTGCCCGGGGCCCTTGGCGGTGGTGACGCTCCAGCGGACCATGTACCCGGGCTCGCCCGCGACCGTGACGGCGCCCTCCTTGAGCTTCTTGTGCCCTGTCATGCCGCCGTAGGGCCGGGAGTCGAGGGTGGGGTCCTTGTCGTAGATGTCCCCCGCCGCCTTGGAGATGTCGTCGGTGGCGAGGACCTTCGGGGAGGTCTCGTCGCTGCCGGTGACGGTGTTCGAGGCGACCCGGCCCGGATAGCAGACGTCCATGTCGACGGGGCAGCTATAGCTGTCCCCCGAGATCAGCAGGACGTCGGACTCGCTGGTGTAGTCGGGCTTCTTCCAGCCGTCGAGCACGGGCAGCGTGATGCCGTTGAGGTCGTCCGTGACGACGGAGGAGTCGTCGTCGGCGCCTGAGCTGGGCGAGGGGGAGGCGGTGCTGCCGGTGGGCGTGGTGTGCGGGCCCGCCTCCCGTGCCGTGGCGGGCTTGGAGGGGCCCGCCTCGGGCTTGTCGTCGTCGCCCGTGAGCAGGAGCACGGTGGCGACGACGGCGCCCACCACCACGACGGCGGTGGCGGCCAGCGCGTACGTCCTGGCGCGGCCGCGGCGCGGCGGCGGCATCGACGGCGCGGGTCCGAACCCGGCGGGCGCCGGGGGCGGCTGCGGTGCGACGGGCTGCCGGGGCGCGGCGGGAGCCTGTGACACGGCGGGCGGCTGCGGTGCGTAGGGCCCGGGCGGTGGGGCGGGCCTGCGGTGCTCCGTCCATGCCGTGCCGTTCCACCAGCGTTCCGTACCCGGGGCGTTGGGCTCCGGGTACCAGCCCGGAGCGGGCGTCATGCTCATTCGTGGAACTGTAGGACATTCGGGGGAACGCCCGTACGGGGTATCACTCCAGAGCGGCCACCGGGCGCGCCGCGAGCCGGGTGCGCAGCCAGCCGAGCGCGGCGACGCCCTGGGCGTGCTGGAAGGCGCGGACGGTGGGCAGGCCGGGCGGCGCGGGCAGCCGGGAGTGGTGGAGGAAGAACCCGGCGAGGGCGGCGAGCACGGCGGTGACGCCGTCGGGGTCCGCGTCCCTGGCGAGGGGGTGCGCCGTGAACACGTCCTCGGGGGGCGGCCCGCCCTGGGCCCGTACGCACGGCAGCATCAGCAGCAGGTCGAACCAGGCGGCGGCGCGCGCGGCGTGCGGCCAGTCGACGAAGACGACGCCGCCGTCGGGGGTGAGCAGGATGTTGTCGGCGCGCAGGTCCCCGTGGGCCAGGGTGTCGCCCGCGGCGTACCGGGCCCAGGGGGCGCTGAGTTCGGCGAGGGCGGGCAGCCGGGCGGCGGCCCAGGCGTCGAGGCCGTGGGTGTCGTCGGCGGCGGCGAGCGCCTGCCAGCCGCGGAAGGACTCCGCCAGCAGTTCGGCGGCGGCGGGGGCGTCGCCGGGCGCGGGGGTGAGCGCGGTGGCCAGGTCGTGTACGGCGCCCAGCACCCGGGTCAGCTCGTCGGCGCGCCAGGGCACGTGCGGCGGGTGGCCCTCGATGTCCTCGAAGACGAGGGCGGCCCAGTCGCCGTCGTCGTAGGAGCCGAGGAGCCTGGGCGCCGCCGCGGCTGCGGGCAGCGCCGCGGCCCGCCGCGCCTCGTCGCGGTGGAGCCAGGGGCTGAGCGGGTTGCCCGCGGCGGGTGCCGCCTTGACGAAGGCGCGGCGTCCTTCGGCGGTGCCGACCCGCGCGGCGACGCCGGGCGGGAAGCCGCCGCGCTGGGTGGCGGCGGTGGCCACCGGCGCGCCGAGTACGTCCGCCACGGCGTCCCTGACCCGCGCGGGGACGTGGTCCCAGGAGGTTCGGGCAGTACGGAGCGTACGGACGGCGCGGGTGCCGGACGCGGGCGGGGCTTCGAGGGGGGACGCTGGCATAGCAGCATGCTCGGCGCTGCCCCGGCCGCCCGCCACTCGGTGCCGGTGCCGCGCGGCCCGCGGTGCGTGCCGGTGCCCTGGCGGGGCGGGGTGCGGCGGATTCAGGGCGGTTTCCCTCGTCGGGGTGAGGGCGGCCGTGGTGCCGGGCCGTCAGGGGGCGGCCGCCCGCAGCGCCGCCGTGAGCACGCGCGGTGCCTGCGCCATCGAGGGCCCGTACCAGGTGAGATGGCGGCCGCTGACGAGCGCCGAGGGGGTCGGGAAGCTCTCGGGCCCGTCGTCCGCGGTGAAGCGGTAGGGCTCGTCGGGCAGGACGGCGAGGTCGGTGTCGAGGGCGCGCAGCCGCTCCAGCGGGATGCGGGGGTAGCGCTCCTCGTGATCCGCGTGGACGTTGTCGACGCCGAGCCTGGCGAGGACGTCCCCGGCGAAGGTGTCGCGGCCGAGGACCATCCAGGGCCGCCGCCACACCGGCACGACCGCGCGCAGCCGCCGGGCGGCCGCGGGGGGCGGCGACTGCCAGGCGGCGTCCGCGGCGTCGAGCCAGCGGGGGCGGGCGCGGGCGCCGCAGGCGGTGAGGGCGCGGTCGAGTTCGCGCAGCGCGTCGGGGACCGTCCTGACCTCGGTGACGAGGACGGTGAGCCCGGCCGTGCGCAGGTCGTCGAGGTCGGCGGGGCGGTTCTCCTCCTCGTTGGCGAGGACGAGGTCGGGGGCGAGGGCGGCGATCCGCGCGGTGGCCGGGTTCTTGGTGCCGCCGATCCGCTCGACGGCGAGCCCCTCGGGGTGGGTGCACCAGTCGGTGGCGCCGACCAAGGCGCCCGGCAGGGTGGCGGCGACGGCCTCCGTCAGCGAGGGGACGAGCGAGACCACCCGGGGCGGTGCGCTCATCGGCGGCGCGGGCGGGTCACGGGCGGTTCTCCGTGGCCTCGATATGGCCGGCGAGGGCGACCACCACGATCCGGGTGTCGGGTTCCGTGGCGCGCCAGCGGTGCCTGACGCCGCCGGTCATGTAGAGGGTGTCGCCGCGGCCGAGCCGGTAGGCGCTGCCCTCGGCCTCGACCTCGGCGGCGCCCTCGGCGACGTAGAGCAGTTCGTCGTTGCGGTGCTGGAACTCGCGGCCGTCGTCGTGCTCCCCGGTGAACTCCATGGCGTGGAGCTGGTGGTGCCCGGGCACGAGCTGGCGCACCACGGCGCCCTGGGGCTGTCCCGGGGCCTGGCGGGCGCGGGTGACCTCGACGCTGCGGGCCGGGTCGGCGGCGGCGAGCAGTTCGACCGCGGTGGTGCAGAGGGCGTCGGCGACCTTCTCCAGGGAGCGGGTGCTGGGGCGGGCGCGCTCGTTCTCGACCTGGCTGAGGAAGGGTACGGACAGGCCGCTGCGCCGCGCGACGACGGCGAGCGTCAGTTCCAGGGCCTTGCGCCGCCGCCGGATGGCCATGCCCACCCGGGGTGTCTCCTTGTCGTCCATCGCTCCGGCTCCCTCCTTCGCGCCGTCGTGCCCTGAATCGTACGAGTGTGCACTCGGGCGCCGTTCACACCCTCGGTGGCGCCTGTCCGGGGCCTGGCGGGTCCGCCGGGTCCGTGATTTTGTCCTGCACCCTACGCACGTTCGGTAAACGGTCGCACGCGGCTTCGGCCGGTGGGGGCGGAACGAGGGTGCTCACGGAAGCACGGCGGGGGCGCGACGGGGTCGCCACGCTCATCGGGCCGGCACGCGCGGCCCTTATGGGAAGGATACGGCGAATTGGCGCGGCGGTGGGCCGGAAACGGAAGCGGGGGCGGGGCGGCGCGGGCAGCGGCGAGGGGCGGCCCCGCGTGTGCGGGACCGCCCCTCGTGTCACTCGCTGCCGTCAGCCGCCCACGGGGGCGAGCTTGTCCTCAAGGCCGGGATTCGAGTCGAGCCACTTGCGGACCGACTGCTTCTCCTTGCCCTCGCCGCCGTCCTGGACGGCGACCTCCAGGGAGGCGAGCTGGTCCTCGCTGAGCTTGAAGTTCTTCATCCAGCCGGAGAACTCGGGGAACTCCTTGCTGAAGCCCTTGTGCGCGACCACGTGGATGCGCTCGCCTGGACCCCAGGCGCTCTTCGGGTCCTTGAGCTTCTTCAGCTCGTACTTGCCGTACGCCCAGTGCGGTGTCCACAGGACCACCACGACCGGCTCCTTCTTCTTGATGGAGCGGTCGAGCTGGGCCAGCATCGACGAGGTGCTGGACGAGACGACCTTGTACTCGCCGTCCAGGCCGTACTCCTTGAGCACCTTGCTGTTCAGGATGCCCATCTCACCGGCGCTCGCCTCGATGCCGATGATCTTGCCGCCGAACTTCTTGCCCTGCCCCTTGAGGTCGGCGAGCGAGTCGACGCCCTTCACATAGGACGGCACGGACAGTTCGAGGGACGTCGGCCCGTACCAGGAGCCCAGGTCCTCCAGTTTGGACTTGTACTTCTCCCAGTACGCCTTGTGCGTGTTCGGCAGCCAGCCGTCCGTCTGGACGTCGATGTCGCCTCTCGCCTCACCGGAGTACAGCGGCCCGGGGTCGAGCTGCTTGGTGGTGGGCTTGTAGCCGCGGTCCTCCAGGATGTTGTCCCAGAGGTAGGTGGTGGCGATGGCCTCGTCCCACGGGAAGAAGCCGAGGTTGACGGACTTCCCCGCCTCCTTGCCCTTGGCGGTGGAGCCGCCCGCGCCCGGGACCGGGGCGAGCTTGTCGGCGACCGAGGGGTTCTTCTTCAGCCACGCCTTGACGCCGTCCTGCTCATGGCTCTCGCCCGCGGTCTGGATCTCGTTCTCCAGGCTGGTGAGCTGCTTCTCGTCGAGCTTGAAGTTCTTCAGCCAGTTCGCGACCGTCGGGTCCTTCTTGGCGAAGCCCTTGTGGGCGACGGTGTGGATCTGCTCGCCCTTGCCCCAGGCGCCCTTCGGGTCCTGGAGCTTCTTCAGCTCGTACTTGTTGTACGCCCAGTGCGGCGACCAGAGCACGACGACCACGGGCTTCTTGGCCTTGATGGAGCGGTCCAGCTCGGCGAGCATCGACGAGGTGCTGGACGAGACGACCTTGTACTCGCCGTCCAGGCCGTACTCCTTGAGCACCTTGTTCTTGAGCGTGCCCATCTCGCCGGCGCTCGCCTCGATGCCGATGATCTTGCCGTCGAACTTCTTGCCCTGGCCCTTGAGGTCGGCGAGCGAGTCGACGCCCTTCACATAGGAGGGCACGGTCAGTTCGAGGGACGTCGGGCCGTACCACGACCCGATGTCGTCCATCTGGGACTTGTACTTGTCCCAGTACGCCTTGTGCGTGGTGGGCAGCCAGGAGTCGGTCTGGAAGTCGACGTCCCCGCGGGCCACGGCCGAGTACAGCGGGCCGGCGTCGAGCTGCTTGATGCCGGTCTCGTAGCCGCGCTCCTCCAGCAGTTCCTTCCAGAGGAAGGTGGTGGCGATGCCCTCGTCCCACGGGATGTAGCCGAGGTTGACCTTCTTGCCCTTGCCGACGTCGGCGCTCGACGACGCCTGGGAGCCGCCGTCGTCGCCGCTGTCGGCGATGTTGAGGCCGCCCGCGACCAGGGCGAGGACCACGACGCCGACGACCGCGACGGCGGTGCCGGGCTTGTAGTGGGCGAAGCGCATCTTGCGCACCGCGGCCGCGGCCTTCGCGGCGGCCCGCCGGCCCAGCGGGGAGACCCGCTGGTTGAGCGCGCCGGTGATGCGGTCCAGGTACATGGCGAGGATGACGACCGCGACACCGCTCTCGGCGGCGAGGCCGACCTGGAGCTGGGTGATCGCCGCGTAGACCTTCTCGCCGAGGCCGCCCGCGCCCGCCATGCCGCCGATGACGACCATGGAGAGGGCCAGCATGATGACCTGGTTGATGCCCGCCATGATCGTGGGCAGGGCCAGCGGGAGCTGCACCCGGGTGAGGGTGTCGCCCGGCGGGGTGCCGAACGCCTCGGCGGCCTCGACCAGCTCCTCGTCCACCTGCCGGATGCCGAGTTCCGTCATACGGACGCCGGGCGGCATCGCGAAGACGATGGTGGCGATGATGCCGGGGGTGGTGCCGACGCCGAAGAACATGACGCCGGGGATCAGGTACACGAACGCGGGCATGGTCTGCATCACGTCGAGCACGGGGCGCACGGTGGCGCTCACCCGGTCGTTGCGGGCCGCCCAGATGCCGAGCGGCACCGCGATCACGACCGTGATCACCGCGGCCACCAGGACGAGCGACAGGGTGGACATCGCGTCGTCCCAGAGGGCGAACGAGTCCACCAGCGCGAAGCCCACGAAGGTGAGCACACCCGGCAGCACGCCGCGCAGCCAGAGCGCGATCACCGCGAGGATGCCCGCCATCAGCAGCGGCTCGCCGCCGCTGAGGACGGTGTCGACGCCGTGGTACATGCCGTCGAGGACGGTCTTGATGAAGTCGAAGAGCCAGTCGAGGTGGGACTGGAGCCAGTCGACGGCGTCCTCGACCCAGTCGCCGAACTTGAATCTAGGCACCGGCGATCACCTTGCCCTCGGCGCCGTCGCCACGGTCCTTGCGCACGGGCTCTCCCTTGCCGAGCGATATCTCGCCGTCGGCCGGTGGTTCCTGGGGTGTCATGGGCTCGCCCAGCACCGCGAGCAGCCTGCCGCGCGGGACGACACCGATCAGCTCGCCGTTCTCTCCCGTCACGGCGACGGCGGTGGTGCTGGTGGAGCAGGGGGTGAACAGCTCGATGATCGGGGTCTTCTCCGGGACCGTGGCGGGCGCCGCCGCGAGCACGTCCTTCGCGGTGCGAAGCTGCTTGCCGTCGGCGGTCGAGGTGCCGTAGGCGGTCTCGGGGTCGGCCATGATCGCACCGGCGGTCAGCACCCGGGAGCGGTCCACGTCCTTGGTGAACGCGGCCACGTAGTCGTTGGCCGGGGTGACGAGGATGTCCTCCGCGGTGCCGTTCTGGACGATGCGGCCGTCACGCATGACGGCGATGCGGTCCCCGAGGCGCATGGCCTCGTTGAGGTCATGGGTGATGAAGACGATCGTCTTGTGGAGCCTGCGCTGCAACTCGATGAGCTGGTCCTGCATGTCCCTGCGGATCAGCGGGTCGAGGGCGCTGAACGACTCGTCCATCAGCAGCAGGTCGGCGTCCGTGGCGAGCGCCCTGGCGAGGCCGACGCGCTGCTGCATACCGCCGGACAGCTCGTCGGGCCACGCCTTCTCCCAGCCGCCGAGCCCGGCGAGGTCCAGCGCCTCCGCGGCGCGGTCCCTGCGCTCGGCCTTCGGCACGCCCTGCACCTCAAGTCCGTACGCGGCGTTCTCCAGCACGCTGCGGTGCGGGAAGAGGGCGAAGTGCTGGAAGACCATGCTGATGTTGCGCGAGCGGACCCTGCGCAGCTCGCGCGGTTCGAGCTTGGTGATGTCCTGCCCGTCGAAGAGCACCTGGCCCGCCGTGGGTTCCAGCAGACCGTTGAGCATCCGCAGCAGCGTGGACTTGCCCGAGCCTGAGAGGCCCATGACCACGAAGATCTCACCCGGCTCCACGGTGAACGACGCGTCGATCACCGCGGCGGTGGTGCCGCCCTCACGCAGACTCTCCCGGTCGGCTCCCCTCCTGAGCTGGTCCACAGCGGCTTCGGGTCGTCTGCCGAACACCTTGTACAGATGTTCGGCCTGAAGACTGGACACATATACCTCTCGGCCTCGAACTTACGGCCCGCCTTCCCCGTTGGCGGGCCGTGGAGCGTCACTGTCTGCCACCCGCCCCAGCGGCTCTTTCACGCCAAACGACGCACAGGCGGGTTCACTCCGAGTGCGCGCCTGCCCCCGTTCACGCAAAGCAAACGGGGGAGTGCGCCGGTTCACATTCCGTTCACTTCTGATAGATGGACGTCCGGTTTTTCCCGATGACGACCATGTGACCAGGGGGTCACCTGTCCATTTCATCGACGGAAAAACCCACACTTTCCACACGCCGCGAATTTGCGCACTCACATGGACACGGAGAGTGGCCATCGCGTCACCCGGGACGCTGCGAAGCGCGCCAACCGGGCCGTGCCCCGCGACACGCGCACCCGCGGCGGGGCGGTGCGGCATGATGCGGGGCGTGGATCACGAAACGCGCCGGCTCATGCTCCTCGACACCGCCTCGCTGTACTTCCGGGCCTACTTCGGCGTCCCGGAGTCGGTCAGGGCCCCGGACGGCACGCCGGTCAACGCCGTGCGCGGCCTGCTCGACTTCATCGACCGGCTGGTGCGCGACCACCGGCCGACCGACCTGGTGGCGTGCATGGACGCGGACTGGCGCCCGGAGTGGCGGGTGCGGCTCATCCCGTCGTACAAGGCGCACCGGGTGGCGGTGGCGGCCGTGGTGGGGCCCGACGAGGAGGAGGTCCCCGACACGCTGGCCCCCCAGGTGCCGGTCATCGAGGACGTGCTCGACGCCCTCGGCATCGCCCGCGCCGGGGTGGCCGGATTCGAGGCCGACGACGTGATCGGCTCCCTCACCGCCCGCGCCACCGGCCCCGTCGACATCGTCACCGGCGACCGCGACCTCTACCAACTGGTCGACGACGCCCGCGAGGTGCGCGTGCTGTACCCGCTCAAGGGCGTCGGCACCCTCCAGATCACCGACGAGGCGCTGCTGCGCGAGCGGTACGGCGTCGGGGGCGACGGCTACGCGGACCTGGCACTGCTGCGCGGCGACCCGAGCGACGGGCTGCCCGGGGTGCCGGGCATCGGCGAGAAGACCGCGGCCAAGCTGCTGGCCGACTTCGGAGACCTGCCCGGCATCCTGGCCGCGATCGACGACCCCGCCGCCCGGCTGACCCCGTCCCAGCGCCGCAGGCTCGCGGAGGCCCGCCCGTACCTCGCGGTGGCGCCGAAGGTGGTACGGGTCGCGAGCGACATCCCGCTGCCCGACCTGGACGAGCGGCTGCCCGCCACGCCCCGGGACCCGGCCGCCCTCGACGCGCTCGCCGGGCGCTGGGGCCTCGGCGGCTCACTGCGCCGGCTGCTCGCCACCCTCGCCGAGCTCGGCTGACCGTCACGATGGCGAACCTCACCCCCCGGGGAATGTTAAGTTAGGCATACCTAAGTAGGTCCGCATCGTCGATCGGCCGGGAGGCACCATGGCAGAGCGTCCGGCACGCAGGGCACCGAAGGCCCACCTGGGACAGGTCGTCCACACCGAACAGCTCACCCCGCACATGCGGCGGGTGATCCTCGGCGGCCCGGGGCTCGCCGCCTTCGAGGCGGGGACCTGCACCGACCACTATGTGAAACTTCTGTTCACGCCCGAGGGGAAGAGCTACTCGGAGCCGGTCGACGTGGCCGCCCTCAGGGAGTCGCTGCCGCGCGAGCAGTGGCCCGTGACCCGTACGTACACCGTGCGCGCCTTCGACCCGGCGACCCGGGAGCTGACCCTCGACTTCGTGATCCACGGCGACTCCGAGGGCGTCGCGGGCCCCTGGGCGCTGCGCGCCGTCCCCGGCGACACCCTGTGCATGCTCGGCCCCGGCGGCGCCTACGCGCCGGAACCGGCCGCCGACTGGCATCTGCTGGCGGGCGACGAGAGCGCGCTGCCCGCCATCGCCGCCGCCCTCGAAGCGCTGCCCGACGGCGCGCGGGCGCACGCCTTCGTCGAGGTCGCAGACCCCGCGGAGGAGCAGAAGATCACCAGCGCCGCGGACGTCGTCTGGCTGCACCGCGGCGAGCGGCCGGTGGGCGAGGCGCTGGTGGCCGCCGTACGGGGTCTCGACTTCCCCGCGGGCACGCCCCAGGTCTTCGTGCACGGCGAGGCCCACTTCGTGAAGGAGCTGCGCCGCCATCTGCGCCTTGAGCGCGAGATCCCCCGCGAGTCGCTGTCCATCTCCGGCTACTGGCGCCTCGGGCACAACGAGGACGGCTGGCAGGCGTCGAAGCGCGAGTGGAACGCGGCGGTGGAGCAGGAGCAGGAGAACCGCTAGGTCCTGTCTGGTAATTCGCGTCGGATCAGGTCGCGGCGTCTGGTGCTGGGGGTACCTCCCACGCCTTTCGGGCTGTGGGGGAGCATCGCAAGGCGGTGGGGGCGCCCCCGGGCCCTCAGGGCCCAGGGGGAGGTCGTCCGCGTACTGGACGTACGTGGGCGTGCCCGACAACGCGGCGTGGGGGCACCTCCCGGCCGAAGGCTGGGGGAGTGCGGTGCCTGGGGGTACCTCCCGGCCGAAGGCTGGGGGAGCGTCGCGACCCCGGCGGGAATTGCCAGACAGGGCCTAGCCGCGTCCGGCCGGCGGGCCCGCCCCCGTCGGCCCCCCTTACCCTGGAGCGATGGCCCGTCGCCGCCGAGCGCCCGCCGCACCGCTCCCCCAGCGCGACGGGGTCGACGCGGTGCGCATCAGGCTGCCGGGCGACGGGTCCTGGGCGACGGTACGCGACCATCTCGTGGCACGGCTCGCGCCCTCGGCCGCCGAGGTCGACGCCCTGCTCGACGCGGGCGCGGTGGTGACCGCGGACGGCGCCCCGCTGCCGCCCGACGCGCCCTACCGCCCCGGGCTGCACCTCTGGTTCCACCGCCCGGCGGCGCCCGAGACCCCGGTGCCTTTCGCACCGCGGGTGGTGTACCGGGACGAGCACATCGTGGTCGCCGACAAGCCGCACTTCCTCGCCACCACACCCCGGGGCAGCCATGTCGCGCAGACCGCGCTCGCCCGCCTCCGCCACGATCTTGGCATCCCGGCGCTCGGCGCCGCGCACCGGCTCGACCGGCTCACCGCGGGGCTCGTCCTGTTCACCGTGCGCCCCGCGGAACGCGGCGCGTACCAGCGGCTGTTCAGCGACCGGAGGATCACCAAGGAGTACGAGGCCGTCGCCCCGTACCGCCAAGAGACGGCGCTGCCGCGCACGGTGGCCAGCAGGATCGTCAAGGACCACGGGGTGCTCAGGGCCCGCGAGGTCCCGGGCGAGCCCAACGCCGTCACCGGGGTCGAACTCCTCGGGCACCGCGCGGGCCTCGGCCGCTACCGGCTGCTGCCCGCCACGGGACGCACCCACCAGCTCCGGGTGCATATGAGCGCGCTGGGGCTGCCGCTGCTCGGCGACCCGCTCTATCCGGAGGTGCGGGACCCCGTGCCTTCCGACGACTTCCGGCGCCCGCTGCAACTGCTGGCCCGCGCCCTGGAGTTCACCGACCCGGTCACCGGCGTCGAGCACCGCTTCACCTCACGGCGCTCCCTCGCGGCGTGGACGTCGTACGAGGCGTGGGAGCGCGGCGCCGAGGTGTGACGGCCCGTCAGAGACGGTGCCACCAGCGCAGGAAGCGCCGCAACGGCCCCGGAGCGTGCGCCGGGGCGGCGGGCTCGGGGACGCCGCCCGCGAAGGGCGCGGCGACGCCCGTGCCCGCGGGCGTGGGGGCCATCGCTCCCGTGGGGGCCGCCGCTCCCGGGGCGGCCGCCGCCGCGACGCCCGCCACGGCCGGGACCCGCTCCCCCGCCGGGTCGCCGACGTGCCACTCCTCGTCGTCGCGCAGCACCGCGTTGCCCGCGACCGGCGCCCGCGCCACGTCCTGGAGCGGGGTGGGTGTGAAGGCCACGGGGAGCGTCACCAGATGGCGCGAGAGGACCGACGAGGTCCACTCCAACTCGCTCTCGTCCACCGCGAGCTGCACATCCGGCAGCCGGGTCAGCAGGGCGTCGACACCGCCCTCGGTGATGGCACGCCCGATGTCCTGGCCCGGGCACTCGTGGGGACCGCCGCTGAACGCGAGGTGCGCCCTGTTGCCCTGCATATGGGCGCCCGGCACGGGCCGTACCACCGGGTCGGCGTTGCCGGGCGCGATCCCGAGGAGCAGCGCGTCGCCCGCCCTGATCCGCTGCCCGCCCAACTCGGTGTCCTGCTTGGCGACATACGGCACCATGGCGCTGAACGGCGGCTCGTCCCACAGCGTCTGCTCGACGGCCTCGGGCACCGTCATCTGGCCGCCGTTGAGGCGCGCCCTGAACCGCGGGTCGGTCATCACCATGCGCAGCACGTTGGCGATGAGGTTCGCGGTGGCCTCGTAGGCGGCGATGAGGACGAGACGCAGGTGCTGGGCCACCTCGTCGTCCGTGAGCCGGGACTCGTGGGCGATGAGGGCGCTGGCGAAGTCCTCGGCGGGCCGGGCGCGGCGGCGCAGCGTGAGCCGGGTGAGGGCCTGCATCACGTACTCGTTGCTGGCGATGGCGGTCTCGGTGCCCTTGATCATGTCGCGGGCCGCGCCCACCATGCGCTCGCTGTACTCCTCGGGCATGCCGAGGATCTCGCAGAGCACCATCATCGGCAGGTGCTCGGCGAACTGCCCGACCAGCTCCGCGGTGCCGATCTGGCAGACGGCGTTGACGAGTTCCTGGCTCGACCTGGCGATGCAGCGCCGTACGCCGCGCCCGTCGATGCCGCCGATGGCGCTGGTGACGGCGCCGCGCAGCCGCTTGTGCTCGGCGCCCTCGGCGAAGGTGCACATGGGCTGCCAGGTGAAGACGGGGGCGAGCGGGTGGGTGGGGCCCGCGGTGCCGTCCTGGATGGCGCTCCAGTAGCGCGAGTCCCGGGTGAAGTGGGAGGGGGTGCGCACCATGTGCAGGTTCTCGCTGTGCCCGAGCACGACCCAGGCGGGGACGTCCTGGTGCAGCAGTACGGGGGCGACGGCCCCGTACTCGGCGCGCAGTTCCTCGTAGAGGCCGCCCAGGTCGTGTTCGGCCTCGGGCCCGTACAGGCGGCGGGCGCCGCCCGCGGGGCGGTGGGCCGGGCAGCCGGGCGGGGGTGTCGGGGTCTCGTCCGTGCCGGGTCGGGGCTGGGAGGGGGTCGTCACGGTGTCGCTCCGTCGGGGAGGTCTGTCGGGAGGTCGGGGAAGTCGGGGAAGTCGCCGCGGGGCGTCGGGGGAAGCCGGGCGGGGGCCGCGGGTGCGGCGGGGTCAGGCGGGGAGCAGGGAGTGCAGGTAGTGCGTAAGGGTCAGCAGCACATCCCTGCTCGACGCGCGTCTGCGGGCGTCGCAGTTCATCATCGGGACGTCGGCGGCGAGGTCGAGGGCCGTGCGCAACTGCTCCAGGGGGTGGCGGGGCGCGTCGGGGAAGTCGTTGACGGCGACGACGAACGGCACGCCGCGCTCCTCCAGGCGGCCGATGACGTCGAAGCTGACTTCGAGGCGCCGGGTGTCGACGAGCACGACCGCGCCGAGCGCGCCCTCGAACAGGCCGTTCCACAGGAACCAGAAGCGTTCCTGGCCCGGGGTGCCGAAGAGGTAGAGGACCAGTTCGTCGGTGATGCTGATGCGGCCGAAGTCCATGGCGACGGTGGTGGCGGTCTTCGTCGTCGAGCCGTAGTCGTCGTCGACGCCGATCCCGGCCTGTGTCATGGTCTCCTCGGTGGTCAGCGGTCTGATCTCGCTGACGGAGCCCACCATGGTCGTCTTGCCGACGCCGAACCCGCCGACGATCACGATCTTCACGGCCGAGGTGGCCGTGTCGGGCAGGATGTCCTCCCTGCTCGGCCCCGTGACCCGGCGGGCCGCGGGGGCCGGGTCAGAGCTTCTGAAGTCCATGCATCACCGCTTCGAGGAGGGAACGGTCCGGGAGTGCGGAGCGCACGACCGGCTCGTGCGCCTGGATGAGCCCGGCCGTGAGCAGGTCGGTCAGCAGTACGGTCACGGCGCTGAACGGCAGGCTGAGGTAGGCCGAGATCTCGGCCACCGACAGCGGCGAGCCGCACAGCCCGAGCACCGCCGCCTGTTCGGGCGGTGTGGTCGGCGCGGGCGGGGCGAGCGCCACGATGAGCGTGACCAGGTCGACGGGCGCGCGCTGGGTCTCCTCGGCGCCGCCCGCGACGACGTAGAGCCGCTCGGGGGCGCCGCCGGGATGCTTCGCGCCCCGCCGGGTGCGTTGCGGAGGGGTCATACGGCGCGCCCGTCGTGCCGGGGCGGGCTGGTCAGATGCGCCCCGATGCGCACGACGAGGTCCCGCATGCGGTTGCTGACGAGCCCGGCGTCGACGATCTCGTCGGCGAGCACCGCGAGATACGCGCCCGCACCGGCCGCCATCAGGTAGAAGAAGCCGCCGGTGACTTCGATGATCACCATCCGCATCCGGCCGTCGCTGTCTGGGATCTCGGTGGCGACGGCGCTGGCCAGGCTCTGGAGCCCGGCGCAGGCCGCGGCGATGCGGTCGGCGGCGTCGGGCTCGCCGCCGTAGCGCGCGATGCGCAGTCCGTCCGCGGACAGCACCACCACCTGGCGGGTGCCCGGCACCCCGTCGGCGAGTTCCTTGAGCATCCAGTCGAAGTTGGCGCGCTGCCGGATCACTTGTGGTTCCCCTCGTCCACGATGTCCTGGGAGGCTTCTGGGTCGGTGCGGTCGGGCGCGGGCTGCGCGCCCGGGGTGCTTTCGGGGCGGGTGGCGGGCTCCGGCTCCGCTCCGCTGACGCCGCTCATGAACGCCTCGACCCAGAGCCCGGGGGCGGTCTCCGCGGTGACGGGCGCGGGCGGCGCGGGGGCGGCCCTGGTGGGGCGGGGCGCGGGCCGCGCCTCCGGCTCCGCCTCGTCGTCGCGCCCGCGGTTCGGCTTCCAGTCGATGGGCGGCCCGACGTCGGCCCTGCCGGTGACCGCGGTGTCGGCCCCGGAGGCGGGCACGATGGTCTTGCGCAGCCGCGACCTGCGCTGCGGCAGCCCGTGCTCGGTCCACTCGGTGACCACGGGTACGTCGTCCTCGCTGCTCATCGGGGGCGGCAGCACCAGCTTCGCGGCGGGCCTGCGCTTCTTGGTGCGGACGGGGGCGGGGATCAGCTCGCCGTCGTCGCCGAGCCTGGGCACCGCGGAGGCGCCGATGCCGTGGGCGAGCCCGGGGGCCGGTCCCGTGGTCAGCATCTCGGGGGGCACGATCAGCACGGCGCGGACGCCGCCGTAGGCGGACTGCCGCAGCGCGATCTGGAGGTTGTACATCTGGGCCAGCTTGCCGACGACGGCCATGCCGAGCCGGGGCGTCTCCCCGAGGTCGTTGAGGTCGAAGCCGATCCTCGCCTTGTCGAGCATGCGCTCGGCGCGCGCCCTCGCCTCCTCGGAGAGGCTGACGCCGCCGTCCTCGATCTCGATGGCGATCCCGGTCTGCACCTCGACCGCGGTGACGTGCACCTTGGTCTGCGGGGGCGAGTAACGGGTCGCGTTGTCGAGGAGTTCCGCGCAGGCGTGGATGAGCGGTTCGACGGCGGTGCCCTTCACCGGCACCTTCACGATGGAGTGCAGTTCGATACGGCGGTACTCAAGGATGCGCGACATCGCGCCGCGCAGCACGCTGTAGAGCAGGACGGGCCGGGGCCACTGGCGGCCGGGGCGGGCGCCGCCGAGGACGGTGATGCTGTCGGCGAGCCTGCCGATGAGGGCGGTGCCGTGGTCGATACGGAGCAGGTCGTCGAAGACGTCGGGGTTGAAGCCGTGGTCGTCTTCCATGTCGCGCAGTTCCGCCGCCTGCTTGTGCACGATGGCCTGCACCCGGCGGGCGATGTTGACGAACGCGTGCGCGGAGGCGTCCCGCATCATCTCGGACTCGTCGATGTGCCGCAGCACCCGGTGCAGCAGCGCCTGCTGGGCGAGGGAGGCACCGGGGGCGGACTCGGCGGCCTTGCGTGCCGCGTTCTCGGGCCGCTCGCCCCTGCGCAGCAGCGCGATGGCCTGTGGCAGCAGCTCCTCGCCGAGCCTGGTGATGTCGCCGTCGAAGGCGGCGACGCGCTGTTCGAGGTGGGCGAGGCGCCGTGTGTAGTGGTCCCGCTGGGCGCGGAGGGCCCTGGCCCGGCGCAGCACCAGGACGCCGACGGCGGCCAGCAGCAGGACGCCGCAGCCGCCGCACAGCGCGACGGCCGGGGCCGCGGAGCCGCCGGCCGTGGCGGCGACGGCGACGGTGAGCGCGGCCATCGCCGCCGCGGGCAGCAACAGCGCGCGCACATAGGGGACTTCTCGGCCACCGGGAGGCGATTGAACACTCACCATGTATGCCCTCAGAACGGATCGGCTCGGGGAGCGAAGGGATGTGCGGGGCGCGGGAGCCGTCGGCGCGGGGACGCGCGACGGCACCACGCGCCGGACACTTCCGTACGCATGCCCATACAACTGGAACAAGCGCGCGAATCATCTCAACTCGGTGCGCTGCGGGCGAGCTTAGTACCCACGCAAGTGCCTCGCGTCACCTTCGGAAAGACCCTGAAATCGGCGCGCGGTACGCCTACACTCGGGCCCATTTGCACGCACGGCAGCGGAGCAAGCACATGGAGTGAAGGTCTCCGCATGCATGCGGGTACGGGCGTGGGGGTGCAGGAATGCGGGGGTGCAGGGGTGCCCCCGGGGCGCAGGGGTGCAGGGCGCGTGTGGACGCACCGGGGCGCACGGGGGCGTGGGCGCCCCGGCGCCACCCGATCAGGTCGCGGGCGCGCGTCACCCGGGCGGCAGCGCGCCCCGGCGAGACGGACCGTCGGCGGCCCCGGGGCCGCCCGGACTTCACCCCACCGAGGAGTAGGCGACCACGCCCCGCAGCAGTGCCTCCACGGCCTTGCGGGCGTTCTTCGGGACGGTGGAGCCGTCGCCAGGGGCGGCGGCCGCGATCTGGCCGAGGACGTCGATGACCTGCTTGCACCAGCGCACGAAGTCCCCCGCGGGCATCTCGGCCTCCCGCAGCACCTCGTCGAGCCCGCGGCCCGACGCCCACATGAACGCGGGCCAGGCGAAGCCGAGGTCGGGCTCGCGCTGGCCCACGCCCTCGGCCTGGTTGATCCTGAAGTCCTCCTCCAGGGCGTCGAGCCGCCCCCAGATGCGGACGGTCTCGCCGAGGGCGGCCTTCACCCGGCCCGAGGGCAGCTTCGGCGACATCGCGTCGTCCCCCGCCCTGGCCTCGTAGACCAACGCGGAGGCGCAGGCGGCCAGTTCCGGCGGGCTCAGCCCCTCCCAGACCCCGGCGCGCAGACACTCGCTGGCGAGGAGGTCAAGCTCACCGTAGAGCCGGGCGAGCCGCTTGCCGTGCTCCGTGACCTCGTCGCCGCGCAGGTAGTCGAGTTCGGTGAGGAGGGCGACGATGCGGTCGAAGGTCCTGGCGATGGTGTTGGTGCGGCCCTCGATGCGCTGTTCGAGGTGGCGGGTGTCGCGCAGCAGCCGGTGGTAGCGCTCGGCCCAGCGGGCGTGGTTCTCCCGGTCGGAGCAGCCGTGGCAGGGGTGGGCGCGCAGCTCGGCGCGCAGCCGCGCGATCTCCCGGTCGTCCGCGGCGGCGGCCCGCTCCTTGCGGCGCCGCCCCGGCTCGATGTGCCCCGCCTTGGTGCGCAGCGCGGAGGCGAGGTCGCGCCGGGACTGGGGGTTGCGGGGGTTGAACGACTTGGGGATGCGCATCCGCTCAAGCGGCTCGACCGGCACCGGGAAGTCCATCGCCGCCAGCCGCTTGACCTGCCGCTCCGCGGTGAGGACCAGGGGGCGGGGCCCGTCCTGCGCCTCGAAGCCGCGGTGGCCGTTGGACCTGCCGGCGGGCACCCCGGGGTCGAGCACGAGCGCGAGCCCCGCGAAGCGCCCGGTGGGGACGTGGATGACGTCGCCAGGGCGCAGCTTCTCCAGCGCCGCGGCGGCGGCCGCCCTGCGCTGCGACGCGCCCTGCCTGGCCAGCTCGGTCTCCCGGTCCTTGAGGTCGCGGCGCAGGCGCGCGTACTCCTCGAAGTCGCCGAGGTGGCAGGTCATGGCCTCCTGGTAGCCGCCGAGGCCCTCCTCGTTGCGCTGCACCTGCCGGGAGATGCCGACGACCGACTTGTCCGCCTGGAACTGCGCGAACGAGGTCTCCAGCAGCTCACGGGAGCGGTGCCTGCCGAACTGCTCGACGAGGTTGACCGCCATGTTGTACGACGGCTTGAAGCTGGAGCGCAGCGGATACGTACGGGTCCCGGCGAGGCCCGCCAGGTGCTCGGGGCTCGTGGCGCGCTGCCAGAGCACCACGGCGTGGCCCTCGACGTCGATGCCGCGGCGGCCCGCGCGCCCGGTGAGCTGGGTGTACTCGCCCGGGGTGATGTCGGCGTGCTGCTCGCCGTTCCACTTGACGAGCTTCTCCAGGACGACGGACCTGGCGGGCATGTTGATCCCCAGGGCCAGGGTCTCGGTCGCGAACACGGCCTTCACCAGGCCGCGCACGAACAGCTCCTCGACGACCTCCTTGAACGTCGGCAGCATCCCGGCGTGGTGGGCGGCGATGCCGCGCTCAAGACCTTCGAGCCACTCGTAGTAGCCGAGGACGTGCAGGTCCTCCGGCGGGATGGAGGCGGTGCGCTTCTCGACGATCTCCCGGACCGTGGCACGCGCCTCCTCGTCGTTGAGCCTGAGCCCGGCGAAGAGGCACTGCTGCACGGCGGCCTCGCACCCGGCGCGGCTGAAGATGAAGGTGATGGCGGGCAGCAGGCCCTCGGCGTCGAGGCGGTCGATGACCTCGGGGCGGCTCGGGGTCCACACCCGGGAGCGGGTGCGGCGCCGCTCGCGCTCGCGGTCGGCCTCGCGGAGCTGCCTGCGCCCGCCGCGGCCGCGGCCGTACGGTGTGCGCTCCGCCTCGCTCCTCGCGAGCCGGGTGAGGTCGGGGTTGACGGCCTTCCTGCTGCCCTCGCCCTCCTCGAAGAGGTCGTAGAGCCGCCGCCCGGCCAGGACGTGCTGGAACAGCGGGACGGGCCGGTGCTCGGAGACGATCACCTCGGTGTCGCCGCGCACCGTGTCGAGCCAGTCGCCGAACTCCTCCGCGTTGGAGACCGTGGCGGAGAGGGAGACCAGGGTGACGGACTCCGGCAGGTGGATGATCACCTCCTCCCAGACGGCGCCGCGGAAGCGGTCGGAGAGGTAGTGCACCTCGTCCATCACCACGTAGCCGAGGCCGCTGAGCGCCTGGGAGCCCGCGTACAGCATGTTCCGCAGGACCTCGGTGGTCATGACGACCACCGGGGCGTCCGCGTTCACGCTGTTGTCCCCCGTCAGCAGGCCGACCTTGGCGGAGCCGTAGCGCGCCGCGAGGTCGGAGTACTTCTGGTTGGACAGCGCCTTGATGGGCGTGGTGTAGAAGCACTTCTTGCCCTGCCCGAGGGCGAGGTGGACGGCGAACTCGCCCACGATCGTCTTGCCCGAGCCGGTGGGCGCGGCCACCAGCACGCCCTTGCCGGACTCAAGGGCACGGCACGCCTCGATCTGGAAGGGGTCGAGGCCGAACTCGTACATCTCGCGGAAGGAGCCGAGTGCGGTGGCCATCTCCGCGGCCCGCTTACGGGACGCCGCGTACCGCTCGGCCGGTGAGAGGTCCTCTGTCATCGTGCGTTCGAGCCTACCCGCCGCCTGTGACAGGCGGCGATCATTATCCACGCCCTGGGACACCCCCGGGGCGTGAGGGGGCGAAAGCTTTTACACCCCGAGCACCCGCACCGCCCCCCGTACGCACTCCGCGGTCACCGGAAGCGCGCCGAGCGGCTCCCCGTCCGCGTACGCGGTCGTCGCGGGGGCCATGATCTCGACCCGGGCCGCGCGGTGGACGGTGACGACGGGGTGGCCGACATGGGTGCCCCGGTAGACGCGGGGGAAGACGCGCAGCAGGGTCGCGCGGGTGCAGGCGCCGACGACGGTGACGTCGAAGAGCCCGTCGTGCGGGTCGGCGCCGGGGCACATCCGCATGCCGCCGCCGTACGAGGCGGTGTTGCCGACGGCGACGAGTATCCCGGAGACCTCGGCGGGCGAGCCGTCGCCGAGGGTGATCTTGTAGTCGAGGGGGCGCAGCGCGGCAAGCTCGGCCAGCATCGCGAGGTCGTACTTGAGGCGCCCGGCGGGCAGCCGCATGCGGTTGCCGCGGTCGTTGACCCGGGAGTCGAAGCCGCAGGCGAGCACGGTCGCGAACCAGCGGTCGCCGATCCTGCCGAGGTCGACGGGCCGTCCGCCGCCGGTGTCGAGCGCGTCCGCGACCCGCTCCGCCGCGGCGGTGGGGGCGCGTACGGGGAGCCCGAGGGCGCGCGCGAAGTCGTTGCCCGTGCCCGCGGCGACGACGCCGAGCGGGGTGCCGGTGCCCGCGACGGCCTGCGCGGCGAGGTGGACCATGCCGTCCCCGCCGACGGCGACCAGCGCGCCGGTGCCCCCGGCCACGGCGCGCCGGGCGGCGGCGAGCGCGTCGGCGGGCCCCGAGCCCACCACGGTGGCGACGGTGCGGCCCCTGGCACGCAGCGCGGTGGCGGCGGCGCGGGCCGCGGGGACCGCCCTGCCGCGGCCCGCGGTGGGGTTCACGAAGAGTGTGAGCGTGCTGGTCATGGCTGTCCCCCCGCGGTGTTTCCCGGCGGGGGGACGATACAAGGCGGCGGCGTGGACCGTCAGGTCGCGTCGTCGTAGCCGTTGATGCGGTCGTGGTCGGACGAGGACGGCTCGGGCAGCCCGCGGTTCGCCGAGACCGGCTCGACGTCGCCGACGTCCTCGGGGGCGAGGTCGAGGTCGGACGCCTCGTCGTCGTCCGGGCCCTCCTCGGCCAGGCGCCGCTTGCGGCGGTCGTTCATGAGGGAGAAGGCGGTGGCCGCGAAGTAGAGCACCCAGATGGGTCCGGCGAGCGCCAGCATCGTGAGCGGGTCGGTGCTGGGCGTGGCGATGGCCGCGAACAGCGTGATGCCCAGGATCATCCCGCGCCACCAGCCGAGCATCCGGCGTCCTGTGAGCACCCCGGTCAGGTTCAGCATGACCAGCAGCAGCGGCAGCTCGAAGGAGAGCCCGAAGATGACCACCATGCGGGTCACCAGGTCGATCAGCTCGTCGAGGGGGAGCTGGTTGTCGACGTCGGTGGGCGAGAAGTCGAGCAGTACGGTCGCCATCGTCGGCAGCGTCTTGTACGCGAAGAACGCGCCCGCGAGGAAGAGCGGGGCGCCGGTGCCGACGAACGCGCGCGCGTACTTCTTCTCGTGCTTGTGCAGCCCGGGCGCGACGAACGCCCAGAGCTGGTAGAGCCAGATCGGGGAGGCGACGACGACACCGGTCGTCAGCGACACCTTGAGGGCCAGGGTGAACGGCTTGAGCAGGCCGTTCAGCACGATACGGGCGCAGGTGCCGCCCTTCGCGTTCGCCAGCTCGGAGAAGCTGGCCTTGCAGCCGACCGCGTCCAGGATCGGGTCAGTGAAGAACTCGATGATGTCCCGGTAGTAGAACGCGGCCACTATCGTGACGAGGAGGATGCCCAGGACGGCCTTGATCAGCCGGTTGCGCAGCTCCCTCAGGTGCTCCGCGAGGGGCATCCGCCCTTCCGGGTCCTTCTCCTGCTTCTTTCGGGCAGACCTGGCCAACCCACGTCCTCATCTCGTGTGCGGCAGCCGGCTGAGACCGTCTGCGTGGGTCAGCGCTGCGTGGTGTCCGTGGGCTCGGTGACCGGGCGTGAGCTGGTCACGTCCCCGGGGGACGCCTGGATGGTGCGCGGCTGCTCCGAGGCCGGGGGGTCGGCCGGGGCCTGCTCCTGCTGCTTGCCGTCGGACTTCATCGCCTTGGCCTCGCTCTTGAGGATGCGCGCGGACTTGCCGAGCGACCTCGCCATGTCGGGGAGCTTCTTCGCACCGAAGAGCAGGACGATGACGACGATGATGAGGATGATCTCGGGGGCGCCGAGCCTTCCGAACATAGTGGTGTGTCCTTCTCACTGAGGCGGCGTGGGCGGGGAGCGGTGACCGACCGGAACCTGCGTCCGGCCGCCGCGCTGGCAGCGATCGTATCCCCCGGGAGTAAACGCGAGGCAATATCCGCACGTAATCCCGTACGCGTACGGCACGGCGCGTGACCGGCCGCCGGGCGGTGCCCGGCCTGCCGTGGGCGGCTAGGTCCTGTCTGGTAATTCGCGTCGGATCAGGTCGCGGCGTCTGGTGCCGTGCATCGCAAGGCGGAGGGTCGTCCGCGTACTGGACGTACGTGGGCGTGCCCGACAACGCGGCGTGGGGGCACCTCCCGGCCGAAGGCTGGGGGAGTGCGGTGCCAGGCGTCGCGACCCCGGCGGGAATTGTCAGACAGGGCCTAGCGGGCGGCCGTGTCGCCGAGGATGTCGCCCGAGGCGCGGGCGGCCTCGCCCGCGGCGCGCTCCAGGCGTTCGGCCGCGGAGCCGATGCGGCCGCTGGCCCGCTCCACCTCGCGCCCGAGGCGCTGGGCCTCGATGAACACCCGTACGGCGAGCACGCCGAGTACGGCCACGGAGACGAATCCGACGGCAACCGCGAGCATCGCCCAGAACATGACACGAGCTTAGGGCACGGCCGGGGATGCGCCCCGCGCTCCCCCGTCCGGGCGCACCCGGCGCCCGCGCGCGTCGCGGGCGCGCCGCCGGGCCGCGAGGGCGCCGCGGTGCCGGGGGGCGCGCGGGGCGGCGGGGCTCAGAGCGTGCTGTGCAGCCTGAGGGTGCTCACGCCGCCGCCGGTGAGGAGTTCGACGATGCGCTCGCCCGCGGGCTTGCGCACGGCGGCGCCGCACTCGGGGCAGGTGAAGGAGTAGAACGTGGTCTTGCGGGTGGCGCCGATGGCGAGCCGCAGCGCGCCCGCGGCCAGCTCGAAGCGGGCCCGGCAGTCGGGGCAGGCCGCCTTGAAGACGACCGCCGCCATGCCCGCCGTCCCGCTGCCGCCGTGCTCGACCGCCGCACCCGCGCCGCTCGCCTCCCGGTTCCCGCGGCCTTCCCCGGCCTCCCGGCCGCCTCGGACCGTGCCGCGCGGCCCCGTCTTCTCCCGGCCGCTCATGTCGTGGGCTCCGGCTCGCGCGGCGCGTCGTCGTACGCGGCGAGCGCCGCGCGCGCCGCGGATCTGGCGCTGTCGGCAAGCTCGCGGGGCGCGATGATGCGCCCGTCGCTGCCGAGCCTGAGCGCGAGGCGGCGCAGCGAGGCGGGCTCGGGCGTGCGCAGGGTGATCCTCAGCCCGCCGTCGGGCAGCTCCTCGGCCAGGTCGTGGGGGTAGTACTCGGCGACCCAGCGGCCGCCGGGGCCGACCTCGACGACGACCTCGGGGTCCTCGGCGGCCGGCTGCACCAGGCCCGCCGACAGGTCGCGCGGCTCGATCTCGGGCGGCCGCGACGGCTCGTCGAGCATCCGGATCTCCACGACCCGGTCGAGCCGGAAGGTGCGGCGCGCCTCGGAGCGCCTGCACCACGCCTCGACGTAGGTGTGCCCGACGCTGACCAGGCGGATGGGGTCGATCTCGCGCTCGGTGACCTCGTCGCGCGCCGGGGAGTAGTAACGCACCCAGAGCCTGCGGCGTTCCGCGAGGGCCCGGTCGACCTCGGCGAACACGCTGCCGCGCGACTCGAAGGTCACCGAGAGCCTGGTACTGGCGCCCGCCGCCTCGCCCGCCGCGGCCTCCAGCTTGGCGGTGGCACGCAGCAGCGCCTGCCGGTCGCGCTCGCGCAGCCCCGGCAGGGTGGCGACGGCGCGGGCCGCGACCAGCAGCGCGGTCGCCTCGTCGGCGGCGAGCCGCAGCGGCTCGGCGGCCTCGGCGGCGAGCGCGCCCGGGTTGCGCCACCAGATGCGGTCGCCGTCGGTGTCGATGTCGAGGAGGTCGCCGCCGCGGAAGCTGGTCCCGCACATCGGCAGCACGTCGAGGTCGGAGATCAGCTCGTCCTCGGTGATCCCGAAGGCCCTGGCCACGTCGGCGACCCTGGCGCCGGGGCGCTCCCGCAGATAGGTGACGAGGGACAGCATGCGGCGCGTCTGGTCGATCGCGTTGACCGGCCGCGGTGCCCCGGTGGACTTGCCCGTCATACCCGTGCCGCCCTCTCAGCCCTTGGCCACGGCGCGCAGCCGGTCCACGACGTCCGCCCGCAGCTCAGCGGGCCCGACCACCACCACATCGGGGCCGAACTCCACCAGCCAGGCGTCGAGCCCGTGCCCGTAGGGGATCTCCAGCTCGTCCCAGCCGTTCCCGAGGTCCCGCGCGGACGCGGCCTTGGCGCGCAGCGGGTATCCGGAGCCGGCCCGCAGCCTGATCACGGCGGTGCCCTCGGCGGACTCCCCCGCCCAGCTCGCCACGGTCTCCCGCACGGTGACGACGTCGGGGACGGGCGCGGTGAAGGGGCCGGAGCGGCCGCGCACCCGGCCGGTGATCCTGGACAGCCTGAAGACCCGCTCGGCGCCGCGGCCGCGGTCGAAACCCGCGAGGTACCAGTGGCCGCGCCAGCACTCCAGGGCCCAGGGCTCGACCACCCGCTGGCGGGAGGTGGCCGCGCTCGCGTTGCGGTAGTCGAAGACCACGGGGCGGCGGTCGCGGCAGGCCAGCATCAGCGGCTCGAAGGCGGCGTCGTGGACGGGGATACGGGGCTCGATCGCGCCGTGCTGCTCGGGCGAGTCGGCCTCCTCCGGCATCCCGGCGGCGCGCAGCTTCTGGAGGGCGCCGCTGGCGGCCCCGGCGAGCCTGGCCTGCTGCCAGACCTGGGCGGCGAGCCCGAGGGCCGCGGCCTCCTCGGCGTCGAGGCTGATGGGCGGCAGCCGGTTGCTGTCGCGGCGGGCGAGGTAGCCGGTCTCGCCGTCCAGGTTCTCCACCGTCTCGATGACGAGGCCGAGTTCGCGCAGGTCGTCCTTGTCGCGCTCGAACATCCGGTTGAAGGAGTCCTCGGCGGCGGTGCGTCCGCCGCGGGCGCCCGCGCTGGCGGTGGCCTCGCGGTACGCCTCGATCGAGTCACGCAGCTCACGCTTGCTGAGCGGGCGCCGTGTCCCCAGCAGACACAGCGCAAGGTTCATCAGCCGCTCGGCCTTGGCAATGGCCATCGCCGCCCCTACGCTCCCCTCGTCCCGGTGTCCCACCGCCGCGCCGACGCGGCGGCAGACCGACCCGGGTGACCCGAGTCGCGTGTGTCGCCGCCGCCCGCGCGCAGTTGGCCCAGTTGACCGTACCGCTAGCGCCACGCAGCGCCAAAGCGGAGGGCCCACGCCAGCGGCATGGGCCCTCCACCGGGCGTGGCCGTGCGGCCACGGCACGCTGCGCCGTGGGTCAGACGGACACCAGGTCGCAGACGAAGATCAGGGTCTCGCCCGGAGCGATCCTGCCGCCGCCCGCGCCGCGGTCCCCGTACGCCAGGTGCGCGGGAATGGTGAGCTGCCGGCGCCCGCCGACGCGCATGCCCTGCACGCCGCGGTCCCAGCCGCTGATGACCTGTCCCGCGCCGAGCTGGAACTGGAGCGGGGTGCCGCGGTTCCAGCTCGCGTCGAACTCCTCACCCGTGGAGAAGGCGACCCCCACGTAGTGCACCGAGACGGTGTCGCCCGCCTTGGCCTCCTGGCCCTCTCCCTGCCAGATGTCCTTGATCTCGAGGTCGGCCGGGGGCTCCCCGCCCGGGAAGTCGACCTCGGGCTTGTCGTTGTTCGCCGGGTTCGCTGGACTCACTCGAATCGCTCCTGCTCAGTGACGATGGGCAACAGGCACACTCTCACACCCGGGCGTCAGGACGCGTCGAGGATGTCCACAACGAAGACCAGCGTGGAGTTGGCCGGCAGGTCCGCGCTCTGCTTCTTGTCCCCGTAGGCCATCTTGGGCGGGATCACCAGCAGCACCCTGCTGCCGGCCTTCTTGCCGACCAGGCCCTTGTCCCAGCCCTCGATGACGCGCTTCTGGCCGATGGGGGTGATGAAGGGCGTGCCGACGTTCCAGGAGGAGTCGAAGAGCTTGGCCTCCGACTTGCCCTCGTTGGGCTTCCAGGCGGCGCCCGAGTACTGCATGAACACCGTCTGGCCGTTCTTGACCGCGGGGCCCTTGCCGTCGATCAGGACCTTGTCGACCAGGTCCTTCGGGGGGTCGGCCTTGGGCACCTTGATGCTCGCGGGGGCTTCCTTGTCCGCCGAGACCTGCGGCAGGCTCGACGGGATGTCGGCCTGCCGGCCCTCGGCCTTGGTGGGGATGGTCTTGTCGATGTCGAGCACCAGGATGAGGGTGTCGGTGCCGCTGATCCCCATCTGCTGGCTGCCGTTCTTGCCGAAGGCGGCGTCGGGCGGCGCCACCACCAGCACCCGGCCGCCGATCTTCTGGCCGACGACCGACTGGGAGAAGGCCGGGATCAGCGTCTTGGAGCCCGCCGGGATCACCTGGGGCACGCCGCCCTGGCTGTAGGAACTGCCGAGGTCCTTGCCGCCCTTCCACACCTTGCCGGTGTAGTGGGCCACGACCATGTCGCCCTTCTTGACGGTGTCCCCGTCGCCCTCGGAGACCGAGTGCACCACGAACTTGCCGCTTGGGTCGCCCTTGGGCACGGTGATGTCCGCCTTCTTGCCCTTCGCGCCCTTCACCTCGGGCATCGGGGAGGCGGTGTCCACCGGCTTGACGTCCGCGGGCGCGGACGGCGCCGCGCTCGATGATGTGTCACCTTTATCGGCTTTGTCGGCCTTGTCGTCCGAGCCGCCGCAGGCGGAGAGCAGCAGGGCGGGCACTACGAGCAGGGCAGCTAGGCGGCGTCGCACTTGGGGAGTCCTCGGGGGGTGAGTGGGGGTGTCAGCCGGTCACTCTACGGCCGCGCCGCCCGCTCCTGAAGCACGCCTGTCTCACACGTCGCACACAAAGGCCCCGCAGCATCTGCATACGGGGCCCTGGTGCGTTGCTCTGACGGCGCCGGTCACATCCCGGCGATGAGCTTCTCCACCCGGTCGTCCTCGGAGCGGAACGGGTCCTTGCAGAGCACGGTCCGCTGCGCCTGGTCGTTGAGCTTGAGGTGGACCCAGTCCACCGTGAAGTCCCTGCGCTGCTCCTGGGCGCGCCGGATGAAGTCGCCGCGCAGCCGGGCGCGCGTGGTCTGCGGCGGCACCGACTTGCCCTCGAAGATCCGCAGGTCGTCGCAGATCCGGGCGGCCTCGCCCTTGCGCTCCAGCAGGTAGTACAGGCCCCTGCGGCGGTGGATGTCGTGGTAGGCGAGGTCTATCTGCGCGACCCTCGGGTGCGACATGGTCATGTTGTTCTTCGCCCGGTACCGCTCGATCAGGCGGTACTTCATCACCCAGTCGATCTCGGTGCCGACCTTGTCCAGGTCCTCGGACTCGATGGCGTCGAGCGTGCGGCCCCACAGTTCGAGTACCTGCTCGACGGTGCCGGTGCGGATGCCCCGGCGCTCGCAGAAGTCCACGGCCTTCTCGTAGTACTCGCGCTGCACTTCGAGCGCGGACGCCTCGCGGCCGCTGGCGAGCCGCACCTTGCGGCGGCCCGTGATGTCGTGGCTGACCTCGCGGATGGCCCTGATCGGGTTCTCCAGCGTCAGGTCCCGCATCACGGTGCCCGCCTCGATCATCCGCAGCACGAGGTCGGTGGCGCCGACCTTCAGCAGCATCGTCGTCTCCGACATGTTGGAGTCGCCGACGATGACGTGCAGCCTGCGGTAGCGCTCGGCGTCCGCGTGGGGCTCGTCACGGGTGTTGATGATCGGCCGCGAGCGGGTGGTGGCGGAGCTGACGCCCTCCCAGATGTGCTCGGCGCGCTGGCTCACGCAGTACACCGCGCCCCTGGGGGTCTGGAGCACCTTCCCGGCGCCGCACAGCAGTTGCCGGGTGACGAGGAAGGGGATCAGGATGTCCGCGAGCCGGGAGAATTCACCGTGCCGCGCCACGAGGTAGTTCTCGTGGCAGCCGTACGAGTTGCCCGCCGAATCCGTATTGTTCTTGAAAAGGTAGACGTCACCCGCGATACCCTCCTCATGCAGACGGCGCTCCGCGTCGACGAGCAAGCCCTCCAGAATGCGTTCGCCCGCCTTGTCGTGGGTGACCAGTTCGGTCACGTTGTCGCACTCCGGTGTTGCGTATTCCGGATGCGATCCCACGTCCAGATACAGACGGGCACCATTCCGCAGAAAGACGTTGCTGCTGCGGCCCCATGACACGACACGGCGGAAGAGGTACCGCGCCACCTCGTCGGGAGACAGGCGGCGCTGTCCCCTGAACGTACACGTGACGCCGTACTCGTTCTCCAGCCCGAAAATGCGGCGGTCCATGACTGAACATTACGCCCGAAGCCGAGCACTGAAACCGGGTTCGCGGGCCAGGTTTCGATCATTTTCCCGGGCCGAGGCGCGGCGCCGACGCGCCCCGGGGCGCCGCGGGTGCGCCAAAACCCCAGCGCACACCGCCGCCCGGGCCCGCGGCGGCGCGCTCCGGTGCCCTCCGGCCCGCGCACCGCGAGGCCGGAAGACACCGCCGTACCGGGCCGGGAGGCAACCGCCGCCCGGCCCGCCGCGCTACTCGCCCGACTCGTCGGAGCCCGACGCCGAGTCCGCGTCGCCGTCCCTGTCCTGCCCCGCGTCGGCGGCGTCCGCCGTCGCGTCCACGCTGTTCGCCGCTTCGAGCAGCGACGCGAGCTGGCTGCCCACGATCCTGCGGAACTTGCGCTGCTGCGGCCTGGTGCGGTCGAGCACCGCCACCTCAAGGCGCTCGGCGGGGATCTCCCGCTCGCTGCCGTTGGTGTCGCGCGAGAGGGCGCGCACGGCGAGCGAGAGCGCCTCCGCGAGGGTCATCCCGTCCCTGTGGTGCTCCTCCAGGTAGCCGCTGATCTGCTCCGCGTTGCCGCCGACGGTCACCGAGCCGTGCTCGTCGACGATGGAGCCGTCGTGCGGCAGCCGGTAGATCTGGTCGCCCTCCGGGGTCTCCCCCACCTCGGCGACCACCAGCTCCACCTCGTAGGGCTTCTCGGCGGCACTCGAGAAAATGGTGCCCAGGGTCTGGGCGTAAACATTGGCGAGGCCGCGGGCCGTCACATCGTCGCGGTCGTAGGTGTAACCCCGGAGATCGGCATAACGGACACCGCCGATACGCAGGTTCTCGTACTCGTTGTACTTGCCGGCGGCGGCGAATCCGATGCGGTCGTAGATCTCGCTGAACTTGTGCAGCGCGCGGGAGGGATTCTCGCCCACGAAAACAATTCCATCGGCATACTGCAACACCACGAGACTGCGGCCGCGCGCGATTCCCTTGCGGGCGTACTCCGCGCGATCCGCCATCGCCTGCTGCGGTGAGACATAGAACGGCGTCGACACCAGGTGGCCCGTCCCTTTCTGTCAGTGACTTGGGCCGGTACGGGCGCACCACCCGCGACCGGCGACTCCAGCTTGGCCACGCGGCGCGGGGCGCCGCCACGGCTCCCTCACATCAGCGCGGCCCTCGGCCCGTCCGGCAGTTCGAGGCGGGCGTCGATCACCGCGCGGGCGATCTCGGCCGTGTCGTCCTCGGGCAACTGCCTGAAGCCCTCGGGGCCCGTCACCGTCACCACCGGCCAGATCTTCCGCGTGGCGTCGGGGCCGCCGGTCGCGGAGTCCTCGTCGGCGGCGTCGTACAGCGCCTGGACGACCAGGGTCGCGGCGTCGCGCTCGGTGAGGTCGTCGCGGTAGAGCTTCTTCAGTGCGCCGCGTGCGTAGACGGAGCCGGAGCCGACCCCGGCGAAGCCGTGCTCCTCCGACCTGCCACCCGTCACGTCGTAGGAGAAGATCCGGCCCCGGTCCCTGTCGACGTCCCAGCCGACGAAGATCGGCACCACCGCGAGGCCCTGCATCGCCAGCTCCAGATGGGACCTGATCATCGTGGAGAGGCGGTTGGCCTTGCCCTCCAGGGAGAGCGTGGTCCCCTCGACCTTCTCGAAGTGCTCAAGTTCGAGCTGGAAGAGCTTCACCATCTCGATGGAGAAGCCCGCGGTGCCGGCGAAGCCCACCGCGGAGAACTCGTCCGCCGGGTGCACCTTGACGGCGTCGCGGCGGGCGATCACGTTGCCCATGGTGGACCTGCGGTCGGCGGCGAGCACCACTCCGCCGGGGAAGGTCGCGGCGACGATGGTCGTCCCGTGCGGCGCCTCTATGCGCCCGGGCCCGGCCGGCAGCGACCGTGCGCCGGGCAGCAGCTCGGGCCGGTGCTCGGACAGGAACTCGGTGAAGGACGACGAACCCGCCCTGAGGAAGGCGGCTGGTAGGCGCCCGATGCCACGAGGATTGGCTTCCACGGTATTTCCCTCCGGTGAGGCGGCGGCCCAGTAGTCCATGCCGGGATCGTCACCAACTCGCCGATCCCCGAATCGCAGTTGAAGCACAGTACGCCACGGACCCTACCCGTGGTGCGGGGGTGATCAACGTGCCTTCCGTGTCTTCTCTGCCGCCGCCGCGCGCGCCCGGACGGACGCCGCGGGACGCGCCCGGGAGGGCACGGCCCGCGGCGCCTTCCCCGGCCGTCGGGCAGGGGCCCGCCGCTCGGGATTTCCGCGGGGGCGCCGTCGCGCGCCGCCGGGGTGTCGGCCCCGGCGGGCGCTCAACGGGCACATTCACATACGAGGACTACTGTCCACCCTTCTGAACAAACGAGCGGACGAAGTCCTCGGCGTTCTCTTCGAGCACGTCGTCGATCTCGTCCAGGACGGAGTCCACATCGTCGCTCAGCTTCTCCTGGCGCTCCTTGAGGTCCTCCGACCCCTGGGCGTCCTCGGTCTGCTCCTCGACGTCCTCCGTGGAGCGCGTCGACCTCTGCTGTCCGCCGGTGTCCTTGGTGGCCATCACCCTCACCCCGCTCGGTTAGAGACTTGCGGCATGTGACCATGCCGACTGTCGCACTCGTACAAGATCAGACCCTACAAGCAGGGTCCGACATCGGCCCCGCAGTTGCTCCAACGGCCGGATACCACCCCGATGATTCCCGGACGGCGGGACTTTCAGCCGCGTCCTGCCCTCCGAGAGCCGCCCCGAGGGGGTTTTCAGCCGCCGGAAAGCACCCTGACCAGGTCTTCCGCGGTACGGCAGCGGTCGAGGAGCGCCTTCACGTGATTACGCGTTCCGCGAAGCGGCTCCAGGGTGGGCACCCGCTGGAGCGAGTCGCGCCCCGGCAGGTCGAAGATCACGGAGTCCCAAGAGGCCGCGGCCACGTCGTCCGCGTACTGCTCCAGGCAGCGCCCGCGGAAGTAGGCCCTGGTGTCCTCCGGGGGCTTGGTGCGGGCCCTGGTGACCTCTTCCTCGGTGAGCAGCCGCTTCATCCTCCCGCGGGCCGCCAGCCGGTTGTACAGGCCCTTCTCGGGGCGCACGTCCGCGTACTGGAGGTCGACGAGGTGGAGCCTCGCCGCGTCCCAGTCGAGCCCGTCACGGCGGCGGTAGCCCTCCATCAGCTCCCGCTTGGCCACCCAGTCCAGCTCCCCCGCGAGGCTCATGGGGTCGCGCTCAAGGCGCACCAGCACGTCCTCCCAGCGCCCGAGGACGTCCTTGGTCTGCTCGTCCGCGTCGACGCCGTAGCGCTCCTCCACGTACTTGCGCGCCTGCTCGTAGTACTCCATCTGGAGCTGTACCGCGGTGAGGGTGCGCCCGCTGCGGAGCGTGACGAGGTGGCGCAGGGTCGGATCGTGGGAGACCTCGTGGAGGGTGCGGACCGGCTGGTCGACGGCGAGGTCGACCGCGATGAAGCCGTCCTCGATCATGCTGAGCACCAGCGCCGTGGTGCCGAGCTTGAGGTAGGTCGACAGCTCGGAGAGGTTGGCGTCGCCGATGATGACATGGAGGCGCCGGTACTTCTCGGCGTCGGAGTGCGGCTCGTCCCGGGTGTTGATGATGGGCCGTTTGAGGGTCGTCTCCAGGCCGACCTCGACCTCGAAATAGTCCGCGCGCTGGCTGAGCTGGAAGCCGTGCTCCCGGCCGTCCTGGCCGATGCCGACGCGCCCGGCGCCCGTCACGACCTGCCGGGAGACGAAGAACGGTGTCAGGTGCCTGACGATGTCGGAGAACGCGGTCTCGCGGCGCATCAGGTAGTTCTCATGGGTGCCGTAGGAGGCGCCCTTGTTGTCGGTGTTGTTCTTGTACATCAGGATCTGCTGGGCGCCGGGGAGCTGGGAGGCACGCTCGGCGGCCTCGGCCATGATGCGCTCGCCCGCCTTGTCCCAGAGGACCGCGTCGCGGGGGTTGGTGACCTCGGGCGAGCTGTACTCGGGGTGGGCGTGGTCCACGTAGAGCCGGGCGCCGTTGGTCAGGATCACATTGGCGAGGCCGATGTCCTCGTCGGTGAGCTGACTGGCGTCGGCGGCCTCCCTTGCCAGGTCGAAGCCACGGGCGTCGCGGAGCGGGTTCTCCTCCTCGAAGTCCCAGCGGGCGCGCCGGGCGCGGTGCATCGCCGCTGCGTAGGCGTTCACGATCTGGGATGAGGTGAGCATGGCATTGGCATTGGGGTGGCCGGGGACGGAGATGCCGTACTCCGTCTCGATGCCCATTACTCGCCGTACAGTCATGCGGCCCTCCTTGCCCGGTGGCGCCCCCAGCCGGGGGCGGCGCTCGCGTACCGCTGTGCTGATGCGTGTGGGTACCCCGCACGGCGCCACGTGGCGGTATGAGAGAGCCTAGAACGCCTCTGTGCTGGTGGGGAGATCATTTCCGTCATTGGGTGGATGTGGCGGGCGTGGCCAGAAAAGCCTGTGGCTGCGGGCACCCCCGGAAGAGGGGCACCCGCAGCCACCCTGTCGTTACAGGTACTGACCGGTGTTCGCCACGGTGTCGATGGAGCGCCCGGTGTCCGCGCCCTGCTTTCCGGTGACGAGGGTGCGGATGTACACGATCCGCTCGCCCTTCTTGCCGGAGATCCTGGCCCAGTCGTCCGGGTTGGTGGTGTTGGGCAGGTCCTCGTTCTCCTTGAACTCGTCCACGCACGCCTGGAGGAGGTGGGAGACGCGAAGGCCCTTCTGGTTCTGTTCGAGGAACGCCTTGATGGCCATCTTCTTGGCCCTGCCGACGATGTTCTCGATCATGGCGCCGGAGTTGAAGTCCTTGAAGTAGAGGACTTCCTTGTCGCCGTTGGCGTACGTGACCTCAAGGAAGCGGTTCTCCTCGGATTCCGCGTACATCTGCTCCACCACCGACTGGATCATGCCGCCCACGGTGGCGCTCTTGTCGCCGGTGTGCTCGGCCAGGTCATCGGTGTGCAGCGGCAGCCGCTCGGTGAGGTACTTGGCGAAGATGTCCTTCGCCGCCTCCGCGTCGGGGCGCTCGATCTTGATCTTCACATCGAGCCGGCCCGGCCTGAGGATGGCGGGGTCGATCATGTCCTCGCGGTTGGAGGCGCCGATGACGATGACGTTCTCCAGCCCCTCGACGCCGTCGATCTCGGCGAGGAGCTGGGGGACGATGGTGTTCTCCACGTCCGAGCTGACGCCGGAGCCGCGGGTGCGGAAGAGGGATTCCATCTCGTCGAAGAAGACGATGACGGGGGTGCCCTCGCTCGCCTTCTCCCTGGCCCGCTGGAACACGAGCCTGATGTGCCGCTCGGTCTCGCCCACGTATTTGTTGAGCAGCTCGGGGCCCTTGATATTGAGGAAGTAGCTCTTGCCCGCGGGCTGGCCCGTCACCTCGGCGACCTTCTTGGCAAGAGAGTTGGCCACGGCCTTGGCGATGAGGGTCTTTCCGCATCCGGGCGGGCCGTAGAGCAGGACGCCCTTGGGCGGGCGCAGCTCGTGCTCCTTGAAGAGGTCGGGGTAGAGGTAGGGGAGTTCGACGGCGTCCCTGATCAATTCGATCTGGCCGCCGAGCCCGCCGATCTGGGCATAGCTGATATCGGGGACTTCTTCGAGGACGAGTTCCTCGACCTCGCTCTTGGGGACGACCTCGTAAACGTAGCCCGACCTGGGTTCGAGCAGCAGGGCGTCGCCGGGGCGGATGGTGACGTCCAGCAGCGGCTCGGCGAGCCGCACCACCCGCTCCTCGTCGGTGTGCCCGAGCACCAGGGCGCGCTCGCCGTCCTCAAGGATCTCCTTGAGGGTGACGATGTCGCCGACCCGCTCGAACTCCATGGCGTCGACCACGTTCAGCGCCTCGTTGAGCATGACCTCCTGGCCACGCCTGAGGTCGCCCAACTCGACGCCCGGGCTGACGTTCACCCGGAGCTTGCGGCCCCCGGTGAAGATGTCGGCGGTGTCGTCCTCGTTCGCCGAGAGGAAGACGCCGAAGCCCGCAGGCGGCTGGGCCAGCCGGTCGACCTCTTCCTTGAGGGCCACGATCTGGTCGCGGGCCTCACGGAGCGTGTTGGCGAGGCGTTCGTTCTGCGCGGACACGCCGGCCAGGTTCGTCTGTAGCTCGACGATGCGCTCTTCGAGAATTCTCGTGTGCCGAGGGGAATCGGCGAGCTTGCGGCGCAGGACGGCGATTTCCTGCTCAAGATAGGCGATCTGACCGGCAGGGTCGTCGGACCCTCGACCCGGGCGGATGCCGCGGTTCATGTCGTCGTCGTGGGCTGCCACGGTCCTCACCTCCTCCAAAGGGAGCTGGACGCTTCCAGACCCTACCTGGGTGGGTGTCGATTGAAACCCTAGATCACAAAGACGGTCGGGGTGTGTCCGATCTTCACCCTTGCGCTCCGTCCTCCGTCCGGAGTGATACCCAGCATGGGCGCCGGGAAGCTGTGGATTGTGGGGTCGGTGGGTTCAACACCCGCCGGAGCTGGCCGCACTTGGGCTCCTGGGGGCTGTTGATCCGGGTCTCGGCGATCTGTGTGCTGCCGATGGTACGGCTTTCCCGGCGAAGGTGTCGTAACGGAGCGTGAGGCCCCGGCGAGGGGGTCAGGCGCTGCGCGCGGAGTCCGGGGTGACGCGTCTGAAGGTGCCCCCGCTCCACCGCCAGCTCGTCTGCTGGCGCACGTCGGGGCAGCAACTGGGGACGTCGGGGCTTGAGTAGCCGAGGACGTCGGTGGTGACGACGAGGTCGTCTATGGTGACGCCGGTCACGGTGAGCCTCGCCTTGGGGTCGACGAGGGTGGCGACCACGCGCGGCGCGGCCGTGTCGGTGCTGTTGCCGTGCTCCCCGGTGCTGCCCGTGCCGCCGGTGGCGCCGGGGTTGGTGAGGACGTAGACCCCGTCGGGCGGGGTGCCCGAGCCCGCGTCGCAGCGCACGGAGGCGACGGTCTCTGGCCGCCCGTCGCCGTCGAGGTCGCCGCTCGCGCTCTTCTCCACCACCGTCTTGGCGCCGCCGCACTCAAGGGGGTAGCTGGCGCGGTCGGGATCGGGCGCCGGGACGGGCCTCGGGGGTGCGCTGTGCCGTGCGGTGCCGGTGCGGTGGTGGGGCTGCGCGGTGGCGTCGTCGGGGCCGAGGTACGAGGAGGCGGCGATGACGGCGGCGATGGCCGTCGCGGTGGCGACCCAGTGGATGGGCTGGGTGTGGGTGTGCGCGAGTTCCGGTACGGCGGGTTGCTGCACGGGGGGTGGCTCCTGTGAAGGGCGGTGCCGGCGGCGGGAGGGTTGGCCGCATGGTGCCATACGTCACAGGGGCGGGGAACGGCGGGGTCGCGGGCCCCGCCGCGCGGCGGGCGGCGGAACTCGCGGGTGACGGGGCGGTGTTGTGGCCGGTGGGGCGCTCAGCGCGGGGTGCCGCCGTCGGCGTTGGGGCCGCTGTAGTCGTCCCCGTACGCACCCTTGGCGGGACGGCGGCGGCGCAGGGGCGGCTCCACACCGTCGGCGAGGCGGCGCGCGGTGAGCAGGAAGCCGGTGTGGCCGATCATGCGGTGGTCGGGGCGGACGGCGAGACCCTCGATGTGCCAGCCGCGGATCATGGTCTCCCAGGCGCTCGGCTCGTTGAAGCAGCCGAGTTCGCGGATGGTCTCGACGGTCCTCGCGAGCTGGGTGGTGGTGGCGACGTAGCCGCAGACGATGCCGCCGGGCACCAGCGCCTTGGCGACGCCCTCAAGGCACTCCCAGGGGGCGAGCATGTCCAGGATGACCCGGTCGACGTCGCTGTCCTCCAGGTGGTCCTGGAGGTCGCCCACGGTCAGCCGCCAGGCCGGGTGGGGGGCGCCGAAGTAGCGCTCGACGTTCTGCCGCGCGATGTCCGCGAAGTCCTGGCGGCGCTCGTAGGAGTGGAGCATGCCCTGGTCGCCGACGGCCCGCAGCAGGAAGGTGCTGAGGGAGCCGGAGCCGACGCCCGCCTCGACGACGCGGGCGCCGGGGAAGATGTCGGCGAAGGCGAGGATGTGGCCCGCGTCCTTCGGGTAGACGACGGCGGCGCCGCGCGGCATGGACAGGACGTAGTCGGGGAGCAGGGGCCGCAGCGCGAGGTAGGCGACGTTTCCGGTGGTGCGGACAACGCTGCCCTCGGGGGCGCCGATCAGCTCGTCGTGCGGGAAGGAGCCCTTGTGGGTGTGGAAGCTCTTCCCTGCTTCGAGCGTGAAGGTGTGGTGGCGTCCCTTGGGGTCGGTGAGCTGTACCTGGTCCCCGACCTCGAAGGGCCCGCGTCGGCGGGCTGCACCGGTCGGTTCGGACATGCCCGCAAGCCTACCGGGCCCCGGCGGGGCCTTTGACCGGCCGGTCAGCGGGGGCGGGCCATGGCCTTGGTGAAGGCGGCCTCGACGTCGGTGGCGGACAGCACCCCGTAGATCTCGCCGGTGTCCTCGACGACGAGGTACTCGGACGCGGGGGTGGCGCCGAGCGCCGCGATGAGTTCCTCGCCGGTGAGCGAGGCGGGCAGCCGCATGCCGTCGGTGAGCGGCTGGGACAGCGACTCCACGCTCACCCAGGGGCGCCGGTGCTGGGGCACGTGGGCGATGGCGCTCTCGCGGACGATGGCGAGTGGCGTGCCCTCCGGGTCGGTCACGACCAGGGCGTTGGCACCGGCCTCGTTGGCGCGGCGCAGCGCCTCGGCGAGCGAGGTGTCGGTGGCCACCGGGATGGCGCGCCTCGTGAGGGTGCGGGCGTGCAGTTCCGGCAGGTGCTGGCGGAGCCTGACCATGCGGATGCTGGTTCCCGCGCCGGTCCAGATGATGGCGGCGAGCACGGCGGCCAGGAGCGCGTTGAGCAGGGTGTCGACGCCGCCCGCGCTCTCGGCGCGCTCACCGAGCGCGCCGGTCTGGGTGAGCACGGGCAGGCCGATGAGGACGGTGACGGCGAGGACCCGCCCGATCCAGGCGGCGACGACGGTGGCGGTCATCAGGTCGCCGCTGAGCTTCCAGACGACGGCGCGCAGCATGCGCCCGCCGTCGAGGGGGAGCCCGGGCAGCAGGTTGAACGCGGCGACGAGGAGGTTGGAGACCATCAGCCCGGCGAGGAGCACGCCGGGGACGGTACGGGCCTCCACGGCGAGCAGCGCCCCGTAGAAGACGGCGCCGAGCACGAGGGAGAGCAGGGGGCCGACGAGGGCGAGGACGAACTCCCTGCCGGGGGTCTCGGGGTCCTTCTCGATCTCGGAGATGCCGCCGTAGAACTGGAGCCTGATGCGGCGCACGGGGAGCTTGAAGCGCAGCGCGGCGATGGCGTGCGCCAGTTCGTGCACCAGGACGGAGGCGTAGAAGGCGACGGCGAAGAAGAGGGAGACGAGGTAGCGGGCGGCGCCGAGGTCGGGCAGCACCGCGTCGAGCTGGCCGCCGAAGATCCAGGTGATGAGGGCCGCGACCAGGAACCAGCTCGGGGCCACGTACACGGGCACCCCGAAGGGGCGGCCCATGAGGATGCCGCCGCCCGGTTCCGGCTGCCGTGGCGGCCGCGGGGGCTGCGGCGGGCCGGCCGACGGGGTGGGGCCGTCTCCTTCGCGCGGCTGTCCGCTCCCGCCGCTGTCGCCGCTTGCGTTCACGTGGTCCTCTCGATGGCGGTGCCCCGCGGGCACCGCGGTCGCCCGCGCGGGCGGTCGTCGCGATGGGTGGCGCGGGGCGGATGGTCCTCCCGTACCGATGGTATGCGTCTGAGTGTCGGTACCGCCGCGTAGGGTCGTGGGTCATGGAGAAGAACGGGGGCGCCCCGGTGGACGCGGGGGCCGGCACGGACAGGGCGGGCGGCGCCGCGGCGCACCCCGCGGACGCGGCGCGGCACCCGGAGACTGACGGCGTACCAGCTCCCGCGGGCCCTGTGGAGTGCGGCGCCGGACCTGACGGGGACAGGGGCGGGCCGACGGGGGCGGAGGGGGCGAGTGCTGGCACGGCGGACCCAGGGGCGGCGAGCCCTGGGGCGGAAGGCTCCGGTGCGGATGCGCCCGGCGCGGGGCGGGGTGTCTCGGGGCGTGGCGGCGAGCGGGGCGGTGCCGGTGGGCGTACGGCCACCTCCCTCTCGCCCTCGCGGGCCAACGACTTCATGCAGTGCCCCCTGCTCTACCGCTTCCGGGTGATCGACCGGCTGCCCGAGCAGCCGAGCCCCGCCGCGACCCGCGGCACCCTGGTGCACGCCGTGCTCGAACGGCTCTTCGACGCGCCCGCCGCCGAGCGCACGGCGCCCCGGGCGCGCTCCCTGGTCCCGGGGCAGTGGGACCGGCTGCGGGCGGCGCGGCCCGAGTTGGCCGGGCTGTTCGCGGGCGACGACGGGCCGGACGCGGAGGGCGAGCGGCTTGCCCGCTGGCTGGCCGAGGCGGAGACGCTGGTGGAGCGCTGGTTCACGCTGGAGGACCCGACCCGGCTCGAACCGGCGGAGCGGGAGATGTTCGTGGAGGCCGAGCTGTCCTCGGGCCTGCGGCTGCGCGGCATCATCGACCGGGTCGACGTGGCGCCGAGCGGCGACGTGCGCATCGTCGACTACAAGACGGGCAAGGCGCCCCGCCCCGAGTACGCGGGCGGCGCGCTGTTCCAGATGAAGTTCTACGCGCTGGTGGTGTGGCGGCTGAAGGGGATCGTGCCGCGGCGCCTCCAGCTCGTCTACCTCGGCAGCGGCGAGGTCGTCACGTACGACCCGGTGCCCGCCGACCTGGAGGCGGTGGAGCGCAAGCTGCACGCGCTGTGGGAGGCGATCAGGCTCGCCACCCGCACCGGCGACTGGCGCCCGCGCCCCTCGAAGCTGTGCGGCTGGTGCGACCACCAGGCGGTGTGCCCCGAGTTCGGCGGTACTCCCCCGCCGTATCCGCTGCCGGTCGCCCCTGCCGCGTCGCGGGACGGCGAGCAGGGCAGAATGGGCGCGACCCGATGAAGGAGTGACACGTGGCCATCCGCGTCCTACTGGTCGATGATCAGCCGCTGCTGCGCACGGGGTTCCGGATGATCCTGGAGGCGGAGCAGGACATCGCGGTCGTCGGCGAGGCCGGGGACGGGCTCCAGGCGCTCGACCAGGTGCGGGCGCTCCAGCCCGACGTGGTCCTGATGGACATCCGCATGCCGCGTATGGACGGTGTCGAGGCGACCCGGCAGATCACCGGGCCTGGGCGGGACGGCCCCGCGAAGGTGCTCGTCCTGACCACGTTCGACCTGGACGAGTACGTCGTGGAGGCACTGAAGGCGGGCGCGAGCGGCTTCCTGCTCAAGGACGCCCCGGCGAACGAGCTGGTCCAGGCGATCCGGGTGGTGGCGAACGGCGAGGCGATGCTGGCGCCGAGCATCACCCGGCGCCTCCTCGACAAGTACGCGGACCACCTGCCCTCGGGCGAGGAGCCGGTGCCCGACACCCTCCAGACGCTGACGGAGCGCGAGGTGGAGGTGCTGAAGCTGGTCGCCAGGGGGCTGTCCAACGCGGAGATCGCGGCGGACCTCTTCGTCAGCGAGACCACGGTGAAGACCCATGTCGGCCATGTGCTGACCAAGCTGGGGCTGCGCGACCGGGTGCAGGCGGCGGTGTACGCGTACGAGAGCGGTCTGGTGCGGCCCGGGGCGCAGTGAGGACGTGAAGCCGCCCGGGCCCGCGGGCCGCGGCGTCAGCGGTCGTCCTTGCTGATCTCCCAGAAGCGGAAGACGGTGGACGGGTCGAGGCAGTTCTCAAGACCGTAGACGTCGTCGCCCGCGACGGCGTACTGCTTGGCCTGCCAGACCGGGAGGACGGGCAGGTCCTCGGCGACGATGTCCTGGAGCCTTCCGTACGAGGTGGCCGTGGTGGAGCGCTCGCTCTGCGCCGCGGTCTCCGGGATGATCTCGTCGGTGATCTCCTTGTTGGTGTAGTGGTTGCCCAGGACGTTCCCGTCGCCGAAGAACGGCTGGGTGAAGTTGTCGGGGTCGGGGTAGTCCGGGACCCAGCCCTTCACGTACACGCCGTACTTGTCCGCGGCGATGTCGCGCTCGTACTGGTCGAAGCCGACGGACTTCACCTTGGCCCTGAAGAGCCCGCTCGCGTTGAGCTGTCCCGCGATGGCCCGCAGCTCCGCGTCGGTGGCGGGGCCGTAGCGGGTGGGGGTGGACCAGAGGGTCAGCTCCACCTTGTCGGTGATGCCGTCGGAGCGCAGCGCGTCCTTGGCCCTTGAGGGCCGCGGGCGCTCCCCGTAGGTGTCGAAGAAGGCGGTGTTGTGGCCGGTGATCCCGGCCGGGATGATCGAGTACAGCGGGGTGGCGGTGTCCTTGTACACCTGGTTCACCAGGGCCTGCCGGTCCAGCAGGTAGGCGATGGCCTTGCGGACGGAGAGCCGGCCCGCGACCGGGTCGTTCATGTTGAACACCAGGTGCTGGACCTCGGCGCTGCTGCCCTCGATGACGTCGATCTTCTCGCTGCGCGTCGCGGTGCGCTTGATGTCGGCGACGTCCTTGGCGGCGAGGCCCCGGTAGGCGAAGTCGACGTCGCCGTCGAGTACGGCCTTCTTCAGGCCGGTCTGGTCGCCGTGGAAGAACTTCAGGGTGAGGCCGGAGTTCTTGGTGTCCGCGCTGCCCTTGTAGTGGCTGTTGACGGAGAACACGGCCCGGCCCTTGTCGAACGAGTCCAGCGTGTAGGGGCCCGAGCCGATCGCCCCGGTGCCCTTGCGCAGCCGGTCGGCGGGGTAGTCGCGGTGGTCGACGATGGAGCCGGCGCCGGAGGCGATCTTGCTGGGGAAGGTGGCGTCCGGCACCTTCAGGTGGAACACCACCTTCCCGGCGTCGGGGGTCTCCACCTTGTCCAGCATGGGGAACATGATCGCCGGACCGGCGTCGTCGTTGATCCGCAGCAGGCGCTCGAAGGAGTACTTGACGTCCGCCGATGTCAGCGGGTCCCCGTTGCTGAAGGTCAGCCCGTCCTTCAGGGTGCACTCGTAGGTCTTGGCCGAGTCGTCCGTGAAGGAGCAGGACCGGGCCGCCTCCGGCTGCGGTTCCGTGGCACCGGGGGCGAAGCTCAGCAGGGACTGGAACACGTTGTTGAAGAGCAGCCAGGACCCGGGGTCGTAGCCCGAGGCCGGATCGGTGGCGAGGATGTCGTCCGACATCCCCATGACGAGGGTCTTCCCGTCGCCCGATGAGCCGCCTTCGTCCGAGCCGCATCCGGTCAGGAGGGCTCCGGTGAGCCCTGCCGTGAGTAGCAGGGCCGACCAGTTCTTTCGCGCTGTCACATGAGGGCCTTGTCTATCGTGCGTGGGCGGGCATCAGCCGCTCTTTCCCCGGCTTAGCTCCCACAACTGGAGGTTGGAGGAGGAGTCGAGCGTCCACTCGACGCCCTGGATCTCGTCGTGCGCGACGACGTACTGCTTTCCCTGCCACAGCGGCAGTACCGGAACGTCCTTGGCCACGATGTCCTGTACCTGGCTGAAGTCGTCGGCCGCCCCGAGCCTGTCGGCCTCCTTGCGGCTGGCCGGGATCAGGTTGTTCCTGACCGTGTCGTTGGCGTAGGGGCTGTTCAGGAAGTTGTCGGCGTCGAGGAAGGCGGCGGTGAAGTTGTCGGGGTCCGGGAAGTCGGGGAAGAACCCCATCCCGTACGCCGCGTAGTCGCCGTCGAGTTCACGGTCGCGGAAGTCGTTCCACTTGACGCCCTTGATATCGATGTCGAAGAGCTTGCTGTCGTTGAGCTGCTTCTGGAGGATCTCGAACTCCTTCTTGGTGCCGGAGCCGTAGTGATCCGTCGTGTAGTACAGCGTCAGCTTGACCGGGGTGGTGATCCCGGCGTCCCTGAGGGTGGACTCGGCCTTGTCCCTGCTGGGCTCGCCGTAGGTGTTGAAGAAGGCGTTGGTGTGGCCCGTGATCCCGGCCGGGATCAGCGAGTACAGCGGCTCGGACGCGGTGCCGTAGGCGCCGGTGGCCAGCGCGCCGCGGTCCACGACCTGCGCCATGGCCTGGCGTACCGCCTTGTTCTTCACGGGCGCGGCGTCGGTGTTGAACGCCAGGTACCTGATCTCCAGACCGGCCGACTCGACGAAGTTGTAGTCGGTGCTGACGTCGTTGGCGTACTTCTTGACCTGCTCGGGCGACATGGTGCGGGTCATCAGGTCGATGCCGCCGTCCTCCAGGGCCTTGCCCATGGCGTCCGGGTCGCCCGGGAAGGAGCGCAGCTCCACCTTGTCGTTCTTCGGCTTCAACTGGCCCTTGTAGCGGCCGTTCCTGGTGAACGTGGCCTTCACCAGGACGTCGTCCTTGACCTGCGCCGACATCTTGTAAGGACCCGAGCCGTCCAGCTTGAAGCCGCGGCGCAGCGACGTCTTGTCGTACGTCTCCGGGTCGACGATCCCGGCGGGCGGCGTCGCCAGCTTGAAAGGGAAGGTGGCGTCGGGCGCCTTCAGGTTGAAGACGACCTTCTTGTCGCCCTGGGTGTCGATGCCGGCGATGTTCGAGAACAGTGCGGCGGCGCCGGTCTCGGCGTTGATCGCCCGTACCCGCTCGATGGAGTACTTCACGTCCTTGGCGGTGACGTCGTGCCCGTTGGCGAACTTCAGGTCGTCGCGCAGGGTGCACGCGTAGTGCGAACTGCCGCTGTCGGTGAAGTCGCAGCTCTGGGCGGCCTCGGGGACCGGGTCGCCGCCGCCGTGCGGCAGCGTCATCAGGGTCTGGAGGGTCTGCCGCAGCAGGTTCCAGGTCGCCGTGTCATAGGCGTAGGCAGGGTCTAAAGGCGCGGGGGCTTCCTTGGAGACGGTGAACTGGTCGGTGGTGCCGACCGTGATCGTTCCGCCGTCGCCGCCCCCGGTCACGGTGGTGCCGCAGGCAGCCATGAGGGGTGTCAGTATGCCGACGACCGTCGGCAGGACCAGGGTCTTGCGCTTCATCCTCAGCGGTCTCCAGGTGTTGATCCCACGCCCCCGGGCACGGCAGGGCGATACGCACGGGGCGGGGGGTACGGCGGGGATACTCGCGACGAGATTAGTGGGCGACGCTGAGTGGTCCACCGGCGACCGAAATGGTATGACGTCACACTGCGCGGTCGGTCATGAGGAGAGCGTGACCACCCCTGGAGCAAGTTTCTGGCACGGAACCGCAAAGGGGACACACGGGAGCGCCCGGCTGGTTTCGAGCACGTTCGCAAGCACATGCGTGCTCGACCGTCCACCCCCTGTGATGTGACGAACTTCACCGACCCCCTTCAGGAGGCTGGTTTTCCACTTATGCGCAGGGGTGCGGGGGCCCGCTCGGGTGTGCACGTGCGGTGGGTTTCGGCCATGAGGGCGCGCAGGAACGGCACGTCGATCTCCTCCAGGGAGGAGCGGACGGTACGGCCGCCGGCGGGCGGGATGGGCGCGACGGAGGGCACCGCGAGGACGCGGCAGCCGGCCGCCTCGGCGGAGGCGACTCCGGTGAGGGTGTCCTCGACGACGACGCAGCGGGCGGGGTGGGCGCCGAGGCCCGCGGCGGCCAGGAGGTAGGGGTCGGGGTGCGGCTTGGTGCGCTCCACCTCGTCGCCCGCGACGGTCAGGGCGAAGTTCTGGGGGCCGAGGGAGACCAGGACGCGGTCGATGATGCGGCGGTGGGAGGCGGAGACGAGCGCCGTGGGGACCTTGCAGGCGGTCAGCTCGGCCAGCAGCCTGGCGGCGCCGGGTCTGAGCGGCAGGGCCCCGCCGATGCGCTGCTCGAAGCCGTCGTTGAGCAGGGTGGTCAGCTCGGCCAGGGGGATGTCGGCGCCGGTGGACTCGATGAGGAAGCCCGCGCTGCGGGTCATGGGGCCGCCGACGACGACCTCGCGCCAGGCGTCGTCCAGGGCGTGCCCCAGGGCGGCGAACACCTCGACCTCCGCCTCCCACCACAGGCCCTCGGTGTCGACCAGGGTGCCGTCCATGTCGAGGAGCACGGCTTCCAGCGTGGAGCCGTCGGCCGACGAGGTCATGGCGGCGGGGACCGTACTGGTCATCCGGGCGCACCTCCAAGAGGGACAAGAAGGCCGGCGCCCTCCGCAGCGCGGAGACGACCGGCCTTTCCACTGGGCCGACCAGTCTACGTCGGCCACATGATCCGCGCCGGTCGAACGGCGGTGGCGGCAGGAGGCGGCCCAGCCACCGCCTCCGACTCCGCACCCCTGCACCCCTGCACCCCTGCACCCCTGCACCCCTGCACCCCGATGGTCCCGATGGCCCCCCATCCTCTGATCGCCGCCACGGCGAACGACCACAACGGACCGGGTCCGGCGACATACGAGACCACCCGCGGCCGACGAAGTGATCCCTTCCCAGGGCGACTAAGCGATCCCTCCCAGGGCCGACGCAGCCATCCCTCCCCAGGGGCGACGAAGCGCACCGCACACGCTCACCTAAGGCGCCCGCCCCGGGAAGCCGCGCAAGCGCCTCAGCGCGCGTTGAAGTACTTGGCCTCGGGGTGGTGGAGAACGATCGCGTCGGTGGACTGCTCGGGGTGGAGCTGGAACTCCTCCGAGAGCTGGACGCCGATGCGCTCGGGGCGCAGCAGGTCGGCGATCTTGGCGCGGTCCTCCAGGTCGGGGCAGGCGCCGTAGCCGAGGGAGAAGCGGGCGCCGCGGTACTTCAGCGCGAACATGTCCTCGACGTCCGCGGGGTCCTCGCCGCCGTAGCCGAGTTCGGCGCGCACCCGCGCGTGCCAGTACTCGGCGAGGGCCTCGGCGAGCTGCACGGAGAGGCCGTGCAGCTCCAGGTAGTCGCGGTAGGCGTCGGCCTGGAAGAGCCGGGCGGTCTCGGCGCCGATCCTGGAGCCGACGGTGACCACCTGGAAGCCCACGACGTCGACCTCGCCGGAGTCCTCGGGCCGGAAGAAGTCGGCGAGGCAGAGCCGCCGCCCGCGGCGCTGGCGGGGGAAGGTGAAGCGGGTGCGCTCGTTGCCCTGCTCGTCGAGGATGATCAGGTCGTCGCCCTTGGAGACACAGGGGTAGTAGCCGTGGACGGTGGCGGCCTCCAGGAGGTTCTCGGTCTGGAGCCGGTCGAGCAGGCCGCGCAGCCGGGGCCTGCCCTCGGTCTCCACCAGCTCCGCGTAGCCGGGCCCCGTGCCGGTGCGGGCCTCCTTCAGGCCCCACTGGCCCTTGAAGAGCGCGCCCTCGTCGAGCCAGGAGGCGTACTGCTTGAGGGGGATGCCCTTGCTGACGCGGCTGCCCCAGAACGGCGGGGTGGGCACCGGGTTGTCGACGGCGACGTCGGAGCGGACCGCGCCGTCCTGCGGGCGCTCCTCGACGACGGTGGTGCCCGCGCGCACCCGGCGCTGCTTCAGCTCGGGCAGGGCGGCGCCCGGCAGTCCCCGCTTGACCGCGATCAGGGCGTCCATCAGGCGCAGCCCCTCGAAGGCGTCCCTGGCGTAGCGGACCTCGCCCTCGTAGATCTCGTGGAGGTCCTGTTCCACGTAGGCGCGGGTGAGGGCGGCGCCGCCGAGGATGACCGGGTAGTCGGCGGCCATGCTGCGCTGGTTCAGCTCCTCCAGGTTCTCCTTCATGATCACGGTGGACTTCACCAGCAGCCCCGACATGCCGATGACGTCGGCCCTGTGCTCCTGGGCGGCGTCGAGGATGGCCGAGACGGGCTGCTTGATACCGAGGTTGACCACGTTGTAGCCGTTGTTGGACAGGATGATGTCCACGAGGTTCTTGCCGATGTCGTGGACGTCGCCGCGGACGGTGGCGAGCACGATGGTGCCCTTGCCCGCCTCGTCCTCGTCCGCCTTCTCCATGTGCGGTTCGAGGTGGGCGACGGCGGTCTTCATCACCTCGGCGGACTGGAGCACGAACGGCAGTTGCATCTGTCCCGAGCCGAACAGCTCGCCGACGACCTTCATGCCGTCGAGGAGCGTGTCGTTGACGATGTCGAGCGCGGGGCGCGAGGTCAGCGCCTCGTCGAGGTCGGCTTCGAGGCCGGTGCGCTCACCGTCGATGATGCGCCGCTTGAGGCGCTCGTCGAGCGGCAGCGCGGCCAGCTCCTCGGCCTTGCCTGCCTTCAGGGACTTGGCGGTGGCGCCCTCGAACAGCTCCATCAGCCGCTGGAGCGGGTCGTAGCCCTCGCTGCGGCGGTCGTGGACGAGGTCGAGCGCGACCCGCACCTGCTCCTCGTCGAGCCGGGCGATGGGGAGGATCTTCGAGGCGTGCACGATGGCGGAGTCCAGGCCCGCCTTGACGCACTCGTCGAGGAAGACGGAGTTGAGGACGATACGGGCGGCGGGGTTGAGCCCGAAGGAGATGTTGGACAGCCCGAGGGTGGTGCCGACGTCGGGGTGGCGGCGCTTCAGCTCGCGGATGGCCTCGATGGTGGCGACGCCGTCCCCGCGCGACTCCTCCTGCCCGGTGCAGATGGTGAACGTCAGGCAGTCGATGAGCAGGTCGGACTCGCGCATGCCGCGGGCGGTGAGGTCGGCGATGAGGCGTTCGGCGACGGCGACCTTGTGCTCCACGGTGCGCGCCTGCCCCTGCTCGTCGATGGTGAGCGCGATGAGCGCGGCGCCGTGCTCGCGGGCGAGTTCGGTGACGCGGGCGAAGCGGGACTCGGGCCCGTCGCCGTCCTCGTAGTTGACGGAGTTGATGACGCTGCGCCCGCCGAGCTTCTCCAGCCCGGCGCGGAGCACGTCGATCTCGGTGGAGTCGAGGACGATCGGCAGGGTGGACGCGGTGGCGAAGCGGCCTGCCAGCTCGCTCATGTCGGCGACGCCGTCCCGGCCCACGTAGTCCACGCAGAGGTCCAGCAGGTGGGCGCCCTCGCGGATCTGGTCGCGGGCCATCTCCACGCAGTCGTCCCAGCGTGCTTCGAGCATCGCGGTGCGGAACTTCTTGGAGCCGTTGGCGTTCGTACGCTCGCCGATGGCGAGGTAGGAGGTGTCCTGGCGGAACGGGACCGGCTGGTAGAGGGAGGCGGCGCCGGGCTCGGGGCGCGGGTCGCGCTCGCCGCGCTCCAGGTCGCGCACGGCCGCCACGACCTGGCGCAGGTGCTCGGGCGTCGTGCCGCAGCAGCCGCCGACCAGCGAGAGGCCGTAGTCGCGCACGAAGGTGCGGTGCGCCTCGGCGAGTTCGGGCGCGGTGAGCGGGTACGAGGCGCCGTCCTTGCCGAGCACGGGCAGGCCCGCGTTGGGCATGCAGGTCAGGGGGGTGCGGGAGTGCCGTGCGAGGTAGCGCAGGTGCTCGCTCATCTCGGCGGGCCCGGTGGCGCAGTTGAGGCCGATCAGGTCGATGCCGAGGGGTTCGAGTGCGGTGAGGGCGGCCCCGATCTCGGAGCCGAGGAGCATGGTGCCGGTGGTCTCCACGGTCACCGAGCAGATCACGGGCAGGTCGGTGCCGGTCTCGGCGAGCGCGCGGCGGGCGCCGATGATGGCGGCCTTGGTCTGGAGGAGGTCCTGCGAGGTCTCCACGAGCAGGGCGTCGGCGCCGCCCTCGATCAGCCCCTCGGCGTTCTGCCGGTAGGCGTCGCGCAGCGCGGGGTAGTCGATGTGGCCGAGGGTGGGCAGCTTGGTGCCGGGGCCCATGGAGCCGAGGACCCAGCGGGGCCGCCCGGTGGCGGCGGCGGTCTCGTCCGCGGCCTCGCGGGCGAGGCGGGCACCGGCCTCGGACAGCTCGCGGACCCGCTCGGAGATGTCGTACTCGCCGAGTGCGGCGAGGTTGGCGCCGAAGGTGTTGGTGCCCACGCAGTCGACGCCCGCGGCGAAGTACTCGCGGTGCACCGAGCCGACGATGTCGGGGCGGGTGACGTTCAGCACCTCGTTGCAGCCTTCGAGCTGTTCGAAGTCCTCCAGGGTGGGGTCCTGTGCCTGGAGCATGGTGCCCATCGCCCCGTCGGCCACCACCACCCGGGTGGCCAGGGCCTCGCGGAGGGCGTCGGTTCGGGTCCTGCTGTCGGACGGCACGGGCGTGGAAGGCTGGGCGGCCATGAGGGTGCTCCCTGGGGTGCGACGGCTGTCGGCTTTGCGGCTCCCCGGCGGACGCGCGGCGTCCGCGGGAAGGTGCGCCAGCCCAGCGTAACCGCGTCGGTGCGCGCGGGCCGGTCTGTTTCACGGGGCGGACGCGGCCCGCCCCCGATCCGGGCACGCGCGCGTCCGATCATGGAGGCGGTGTGCGTCCCGGCGGGTCGTGGTGTGTGCGCGCCATTGGCGGGAGGTCGGCAAGGACCGATACTGTTCAGCATTGCCGAATGATCGCCCAGGTGCCGTCCGAGACGGCCGGGGCGTCGGACAGGAACCGGTCCGCACGACGAGGGAACGGCGATGGCACGAAACATTCAGTCGCTCGAACGGGCGGCCGCGGTGCTGCGACTGCTCGCGGGCGGCGAGCGCCGCCTCGGCCTCTCCGACATCGCCTCCTCGCTCGGCCTGCCCAAGGGCACCGCGCACGGCATCCTGCGCACGCTGCACGGCGAGGGCTTCGTCGAGCAGGACCCGGCCTCCGGCCGCTACCAGCTCGGCGCCGAGCTGCTGCGGCTCGGCAACAGCTACCTCGACGTGCACGAGCTGCGCTCGCGGGCGCTGGTGTGGACGGACGACCTGGCGCGCTCCAGCGGCGAGAGCGCCTACCTCGGGGTGCTCCACCAGCGGGGGGTGCTGATCGTCCACCATGTGTTCAGGCCGGACGACAGCCGCCAGGTGCTGGAGGTCGGCGCGATGCAGCCGCTGCACTCGACGGCGCTCGGGAAGGTGCTGTGCGCGTACGACCCGGTGGCCCGCAGCGAGGCGCTGGAGGCGGAGCGCAGGGTCTTCACCGCCCGTACCGTCGCGGCCCTCGACGGCTTCGCCGCGGTGCTGGAACTGACCAGGTCGCGGGGGTACGCCACGGATGTCGAGGAGACCTGGGAGGGCGTGGCGTCGGTGGCGGCGCCCGTCCTCGACCGGCGCGGGATGCCGGTCGGCGCGGTCGGTGTGACGGGCGCGGTGGAGCGCGTCGGCGCCGGCGAGGGCCTGCGGCCCGACCTGGTGGCCTCGGTGCGCGACTGCGCGCGTGCGGTGTCCAGGGCGCTGGGCGCCGACCGCTTCTGAGCGCGGCGCCGTGCCGCTCCGACATGCGGACAACGGGCGCCCGGGTGACGATCGAGACCGATCGATTTTTGACAACTGCACCCTTGACGGCTGAGCACCCGCAGAGAAGACTCGCGGCCATCGGTCGGCATTGTCGAACAGCCGACGCGATGCACGGCAGCCGCGCCCCCCGCGTGCTGCTGCCTTCCCTGGCTTCCCTGGACGAAGGACAAAGGAGTCGCGGGTGTCCAGCTCCGACATTTTCATCGGCGAGACCACGGGGACGGCGCTGCTGATCCTCATGGGTGGCGGCGTGTGTGCCGCGGTCACCTTCAAACGCTCGAAGGCGTTCGAGGCGGGCTGGGTCGCCATCGCGTTCGGCTGGGGCTTCGCGGTCCTGACCGGGGCGTATCTGGCGAGCGGGGTGTCCGGCGCGCACCTGAACCCGGCGGTCACCATCGGTCTCGCCATCGAGGGCGGCACCAAGTGGAGCGACGTCCCCGTCTACCTGGGCTCCGAACTCCTCGGCGCGATGATCGGCGCCGTACTGGTCTGGCTCGCGTACTACGGCCAGTTCCAGGCGCATCTGACCGACCCCGAGGTCGTCGGGGCCGTGTCCGCCGAGGAGGGCCTCGTCGACCGGAAGGCGGCGCGGGGCGCGGGCCCCGTGCTCGGGGTGTTCTCCACAGGGCCCGAGATCCGCCATCCGGTGCAGAACCTGCTCACCGAGATCATCGCGACGTTCGTGCTGGTGATCGCGATCCTCACGCAGGGCCTCAACGACGAGGGCAACGGCCTCGGCGCGCTCGGCGCGCTCATCACCTCCCTGGTCGTCGTCGGCATCGGCCTCTCGCTCGGCGGGCCCACGGGCTACGCCATCAACCCGGTGCGCGACCTCGGGCCCCGTATCGTCCACGCCCTCCTCCCCCTCCCCAACAAGGGCGGCTCCGACTGGGCCTACGCCTGGGTCCCCGTGGTGGGGCCGCTGATCGGGGCGGCCGCGGCGGCGGGCCTGTACAACGGGGCCTTCGCCTGAGCCGCCCGGGCGCCGCCCCCGGGGCGCGACCGAGCAGACCCGAGCCAAGAAGCCAGCGAAGAACCACTGGAGGACACCGTGACCGACGCATCAACCACCGAGACCTCCGCGGCGGGCAGCCACGGCAGCGGCCCCTTCATCGCCGCCATCGACCAGGGCACCACCTCCAGCCGCTGCATCGTCTTCGACCGGGACGGCCGGATCGTGTCCGTCGACCAGAAGGAGCACGAGCAGATCTTCCCCCGGCCCGGCTGGGTGGAACACGACGCCACCGAGATCTGGGCGAACGTCCAGGAGGTGGTGGCGCGCGCCATCTCGAAGGCGGGCATCACCCGTGACGACATCAAGGCGATCGGCATCACCAACCAGCGCGAGACCACGCTGGTGTGGGACAGGAACACCGGGCAGCCGGTGCACAACGCCATCGTCTGGCAGGACACCCGTACCGACGCGCTCTGCAAGGAGCTGGGCCGCAACGTCGGCCAGGACCGGTTCCGCCGCGAGACGGGCCTGCCGCTCGCCTCCTACTTCGCGGGCCCCAAGGTGCGCTGGCTGCTGGACAACGTGGACGGGCTCAAGGAGCGCGCCGAGTCGGGCGACCTGCTCTTCGGCACGATGGACTCCTGGGTGATCTGGAACCTGACCGGCGGCGTGAACGGCGGGGTGCACGTCACCGACGTCACCAACGCCTCCCGCACCCTGCTGATGAACCTGCACACCATGGCCTGGGACCCCAAGATCGCCGCGTCGATCGGGGTGCCGATGGGGATGCTGCCGGAGATCAGGTCGTCGGCCGAGGTGTACGGCGAGGTCACGGGCGGCACGCTGGGCCAGCTCCTCGGCGGTATCCCGGTGGCGTCCGCGCTGGGCGACCAGCAGGCGGCGCTCTTCGGGCAGACCTGCTTCAGCGAGGGCGAGGCCAAGTCCACGTACGGCACCGGCACCTTCATGCTGATCAACACCGGGACCAAGGCCATCAACTCCTACTCGGGCCTGCTGACCACGGTCGGCTACCGGATCGGCGACCAGCCCGCGGTGTACGCGCTTGAGGGCTCGATCGCGGTGACCGGGGCCCTGGTGCAGTGGATGCGCGACCAGATGGGCCTCATCAGCACCGCCGCCGAGATCGAGACGCTGGCGTCGTCGGTGGAGGACAACGGCGGCGCCTACTTCGTACCGGCGTTCTCCGGCCTGTTCGCCCCGTACTGGCGCTCCGACGCGCGCGGCGTGATCGCGGGCCTGACCCGCTACGTCACCAAGGCGCACATCGCGCGCGCGGTGCTGGAGGCCACGGCGTGGCAGACGCGGGAGATCGCGGACGCCATGAAGAAGGACTCGGGCGTCGAGGTGACCGCCCTCAAGGTCGACGGCGGCATGACCGCGAACAACCTGCTGATGCAGTCGCTGGCCAATGTGCTGGACGCGCCCGTGGTGCGCCCGATGGTGGCGGAGACGACGTGTCTCGGCGCCGCGTACGCGGCGGGGCTCGCGGTCGGGTTCTGGCCCGACACCGAGACGCTGCGCGCCAACTGGCGGCGGGCGGCGGAGTGGACGCCCGACATGGACCCGGCCGTCAGGGAGCGCGAGTACAAGAGCTGGCTCAAGGCCGTGGAACGGACCATGGGCTGGCTGGACGAGAGCGACGGCTGACAACGGCTGACCGGAACACGCGCCCGCGCGGGCGCGTCCCGCGGGGCGCGCCCGAGGGGTGCCGGAAGCCTCTACCGTGCCGCCCGGCCGCGGCCGCGGCGGCGTGAGCCATGAGGAGCACCATGACCATGCAGCAGACCTTCCCCGCGCTCGGTTCCCACCCGGCCGCGGGCCTCGCGGGCCCCGAGCGGCGGGCGGCCACCGTCGAACGGCTCTCCAGGGCCGAGTTCGACCTGCTGGTGATCGGCGGCGGCATCCTCGGGCTCTCGACGGCGTGGCACGCCGCCCAGTCGGGCCTGCGGGTGGCCCTTGTCGACCAGGGCGACTTCGCGGGCGCCACCTCGTCGGCGTCGTCGAAGCTGCTCCACGGCGGGCTGCGCTACCTCCAGACCGGCGCGGTGCGCCTCGTCGCGGAGAACCACTTCGAGCGGCGGGCGGTGGCCCGCCAGGTGGCGCCGCACCTGGCGCGGCCGCTTACGTTCTATCTGCCGGTGTACAAGGGCGGCCCGCACTCGGCGGCGAAGCTGGGCGCGGGCGTGTTCGCGTACTCGGCGCTGTCCGCGTTCGGCGACGGCGTCGGCCATCTGCTGAGCCCGTCGCGTGCCGCGCGTGACGTGCCCGAGCTGCGCACGGACAACCTGCGCGCGGTCGCGGTGTACGGCGACGACCAGATGAACGACTCCCGGATGGCGCTGATGACGGCGCGCGCGGCGGCCGAGTCGGGCGCGGCGCTGCTCAACCACGCCGAGGTGACCGGGCTGCGCTTCACCGGCGGCCGGGTGACGGGCGCCGACCTGAGGGACCGCACGGACGGCCACGAGTTCGGGGTGAACGCGCGCCTGGTGCTGAACGCCACGGGCCCCTGGGTGGACAGGCTGCGGGCGATGGAGGACCCGGGCGCGGCGCCCTCGGTGCGGCTGTCCAAGGGCGCGCACCTGGTGCTGCGGCGCACCGCCCCCTGGAACGCGGCGCTGGCGACACCGGTCGACCGCTACCGGATCACGTTCGCGCTGCCGTGGGAGGACATGCTGCTGCTCGGCACCACCGACGAGACCTACGAGGGCGACCCGGGCGAGGTCGCGGTGACCGACGCCGACACCACCCAGATCCTCGACGAGGCGTCGTTCTCGCTGCGGGACCGGCAGGTGTCACGCGACCTGATCACCTACGCCTTCGCCGGCCTGCGGGTGCTGCCCGGCGGCCCGGGCGACACCGCGAAGGCGAAGCGGGAGACGGTGGTGACCGAGGGCAGGGCCGGGATGCTGTCGGTGGCGGGCGGCAAGTGGACCACGTTCCGGCACATCGGTCGTACGGTGCTGGCGAAGCTGGAGTCGCTGCCCGGCAGCCCCCTGGGCGACGGCATCGTCCCGGTGTCGGGCCTGCCGAAGCGCGCCCCCCTGCCCGGCTTCGCCTCCGCCCCCGCCGTCGCCCACCGCCTGCTCGTGGACGACCCGGCCCCCGGCGGCATGGCCCAGGACACCGCACAGCACCTGGCGACCCACTACGGCTCCCTGGCCTTCGAGATCGCCCGCCTCGCCTACGAACGCCCCGAACTCGCGGGCCGTATCCACCCCGACGCCCCCGAGATCTGGGCCCAGGTGGTCTACGCCCGCGACCAGGAGTGGGCCGAGACCCCCGAGGACGTCCTGCGCAGGCGCACCACCCTCACCATCCGCGGCTTGGACGACCCCACGGTACGGGCCGGAGTCCAGGACCTGCTGACGGAGGGCTAGCCCCGTTCACCAGACACAATCCCTCCCGGCACCGACCGGCAATGCCTACGCGTATTGCAGGGCACTCCCAACGCAGTGCTGTTCGCGAGGCGCGTCGCAGGGCGAGTGAGCCGCCCGCCACGGGTCGGCACGAAATCCTCGGGCTACCGGTGGCACGGGTGGTGCGGGACACCGACTCCAGCGCCCCGGAGGCGGACGAGCCAAAAACAACAGGGTCCATAATCCTCTCGACACATCCGATGTCTGGGAGACGAGGGGTCATGGCTGTCACCGACGAGGCGATCGAGAAGATCAAGGGAATGATCGTCTCCGGCGCGCTGCGTCCCGGCGACCGGCTGCCGAAGGAGAGCGAGTTGGCGGCGGAGCTGGGGCTTTCGCGCAATTCGCTGCGGGAGGCGGTACGGGCCCTGTCGCTGATCCGCATCCTGGACGTGCGGCAGGGCGACGGCACGTATGTGACGAGTCTCGATCCGCAGTTGTTGTTGGAGGCGTTGAGTTTCGTGGTGGATTTCCACCGCGACGACACGGTGCTGGAGTTTCTGGCGGTGCGCCGGATTCTGGAGCCGGCGGCGACGGCGATGGCGGCTTCGAGGATCGGCGACGGGGAGCTGGCGGCGCTTGAGGCGCAGTTGGCGGCGTTGGGGGGCGCGCCGTCGGTGGAGGAACTGGTGGCGAGCGACCTGGAGTTCCACCGGGGCATCGTGCAGTCGTCGGGGAACTCGGTGCTGTGCTCACTGCTGGACGGCCTGTCGGGGCCCACGACCCGGGCGCGGATCTGGCGGGGTCTGACGCAGGAGGACGCGGTGAGCAGGACGTTGCAGGAGCACCGGGCGATCCTGGCGGCGTTGCGTGACCGGGACGCGGAGGCGGCGCGGTCGTGGGCGACGGTGCATATCGCGAGTGTGGAGCAGTGGCTGCGTTCGACGCTGTGAGCGGGCGTGTTCCGCACCTGTACGGGCATGAATAAAAAATTTCGGAGAGGTTCGAACCCGTAGGGACGCTTTCACCCTCCCGGCTCGGGGGGCTGCGGTCGTACCCCCTCCAAGCCGTAAGGTTGAGAGGTACGCAAGGGCACGTCTTAAGGAGGCACTGGGTGATCGAGCTCGACGGGGTACCCGAGCTGGTCGACCCGGTCATGGTGGCCGCGTTCGAGGGCTGGAACGACGCAGGTGACGCCGCCTCCACCGCGGTGGCGCACCTGGATCGGGAGTGGAAGGGCGAGGTGTTCGCGGCGCTCGACGCCGAGGACTACTACGACTTCCAGGTCAACCGTCCCACGGTGTGGCTCGACGGCGGCGTCCGCAAGATCACCTGGCCGACGACGCGGCTCTCGGTCGTCCGGGTCGGCGGCGACAAGCCCAGGGACCTGGTGCTGGTGCGCGGCATCGAACCCTCCATGCGCTGGCGCTCGTTCTGCAACGAGCTGCTGGGCTTCGCCCACGAGCTGGGCGTGGAGCTTGTGGTGGTGCTGGGCGCGCTGCTCGGGGACACCCCGCACACCAGGCCGGTGCCGGTGAGCGGGGTGACGTCCGATCCCGACCTGGCGCGCACGATGGACCTGGAGGAGACCAAGTACGAGGGCCCGACCGGGATCGTGGGCATCCTCCAGGAGGCGTGCACCCATGCCGGGGTACCGGCGGTGAGCCTGTGGGCCGCGGTGCCGCACTATGTGTCGCAGCCGCCGAACCCGAAGGCCACGCTGGCGCTGCTGAACCGTCTGGAGGACCTCGTCGACCTGCGCATCCCGCTGGGCGAGCTGCCGGAGGACGCCCGCGCCTGGCAGTTGGGGGTCGACCAGCTCGCGGCCGAGGACAGCGAGGTCGCCGAGTACGTGCAGACGCTGGAGGAGGCGCGGGACACCGCGGACCTGCCGGAGGCGAGCGGCGAGGCGATCGCCCGGGAGTTCGAGCGGTATCTGCGCCGTCGTGACGGCGGCCCCACCGCGGGCGGCCATGCCACCGACGGGGAGGGCGCGCCCTTCCTGCGGGACGGCCCGGGCGAGCGCACCCGCCCGCCGCGTCCGCCACGGCGCGGCGGCCAGGGTCAGGATGAGAACGGCGGCGAGAACGGCCCCACGGAGGACGGCCCCGAGGAGTAGCCCCGGCGGTCAGCCGACGAGCCCACCGCTCCGGCGGTGAGCCGACGAGCCCGCCCCGGCGGGCGCCCCGCGGCGGGCCGCCCGCCCCATGCCGCGAGGCGCCCGCCGAAGGCTAGAGCGCCACCCCCAGCAGTGCGTCCACCGTGCGGGAGACCAGGCCCGGCGCCCCGGTGTCGCGGCCTCCCTCGCGTTCCTGGAGGGCGGCCCAGCCGTCGACGGCGGCGAGGGCCGCGGGTGCGTTGAGGTCGTCGGCGAGGGCGTCGCGCACCTGCCTGAGCAGGGTGTCGGCCTCGGGGCCCTCGGGGCGGGCGACGGCGGCGCGCCAGCGGGCGAGCCTGGCGACCGCCTCGTCGAGCACGGCCGTGGTGTACTCCCAGTCGCCCCGGTAGTGGTGGGCGAGCAGCGCGAGCCGTATCGCGCCCGGGTCGACGCCCTGTTCCCGCAGCCGGGAGACGAAGACCAGGTTCCCCCGGGACTTCGACATCTTCTCGCCGTCGAGCCCGACCATGCCCGCGTGCACGTACGACCGGGCGAAGGGGTGCTCCCTGGTCAGGCACTGGGCGTGGGACGCGCCCATCTCGTGGTGCGGGAAGGCGAGGTCGGAGCCGCCGCCCTGGACGTCGAAGCCCATGCCGAGGTGGTCGAGCGCGATCGCGACGCACTCGATGTGCCAGCCGGGCCTGCCGCGGCCGAGGGGGCCGCCGTCCCAGTCGGGCTCGCCCGGCCTCGCGGCCATCCACAGCATCGGGTCGAGGGGGTTCTTCTTGCCGGGCCGCTCGGGGTCGCCGCCGCGTTCCGCGGAGAGCTGCCGCATGGTGGCGGCGTCGTATCCGGAGACCTCGCCGAAGTGCGGGTCGGCGTCCACGGAGAAGTAGACGTCGCCCTCCAACTCGTAGGCGGAGCCGCCCTCAAGCAGGCGTTCCACCAGCGGCACGATGCGGGGTATGGCCTCCACGGCGCCGACGAACTCCCGCGGCGGCAGCATCCGCAGCGCGGTCATGTCGGTGCGGAACAGCTCGATCTCGCGTTCCGCGAGCGAGGTGTAGTCGACGCCGTCGCGCTCGGCGCGCTCCAGCAGGGGGTCGTCGACGTCGGTGACGTTCTGTACGTAGTGAACCTGCCGCTTGGTGTCCAGCCAGACCCGTTGGACCAGGTCGAACGCGTTGTAGGTCGCCGCGTGCCCCAGATGGGTGGCGTCGTACGGCGTGATGCCGCAGACGTAGATACGGGCGACTGGGCCGGGGGTGAGGGTGACGAGGCCCCCGGTCGCGGTGTCGTGAATCCTCAGGTCGCGGCCTCTGCCAGGCAGGGCGGGGACCTCGGAAGCGGGCCAGGCATGCATGTCACGAGCGTAACCGGATGCAGGCTCCGGCTACGACCCGGCGTCGGCAAGCGGCCACGGTGCCTGTACCGCTTTGGGCGGCGGTGGGCGATCTGCCGGGGGCGGTGGTGGCGGACGGGGGTGTCAGACGGGCGGCCAGGGGATGGCGGGCCACTCCCCCGAGGGCTCCGGGTGCACCCCGGTGTCCAGCAGGGCGGCCGCGCGGGCGCGGGTGGCGTCCAGCTCGACGGGGGTGATCAGCTCGGCGAGGCGGGCGGCGAGCGGGCCGCCGGGCGCGAGCGCCGCGGTGAGGCCCGCGAGCGCCTTCAGCGCCTCCTCGGGCAGGGGCTCGCCCGCCCAGCCCCACAGCAGGGTCCTGAGCTTGTTCTCGGCGTTGAAGGTGACACCGTGGTCGATGCCGTAGATCTCGCCGTCGTCGGCGGCGGGCAGCAGGTGGCCGCCCTTGCGGTCGGCGTTGTTGATGACCGCGTCGAGGACCGCGAGCCGCCGCAGCCGGGGGTCGTCGGCGTGCACGAGCAGCGCGGTGCGCTCCTCGTCGACCTGGGCGAGGCCGATCGCCTTCCAGCCGGGGCCCGCCTCCTCGGTGTCGACGAGGGCCAGCAGCTCGGGGGCGCTCTCCTGCGGGGGCGCCTCGACCCAGAGCTGGCACATGCCCTCGCCGTAGGGGCCGTCGCGCAGCACGGTCGGCGGGATCAGGTTCCAGCCGAGCGCCCTGGACACCTCGTAGGCGGCGACCTCGCGCTGGGCGAGGGTGCCGTCGGGGAAGTCCCACAGCGGCCGCTCCCCCGCGACCGGCTTGTACACGCACTCCGCGGTGTGCCCGGCGTGCTCGACGGTGCAGAAGAGGACGGCGTTGGAGGCGTCGCGAACGCGTCCGCGGACCGTGAGTTCGCCCCTGGTCAGCAGCTCGACCGGGGTCACGCTCCTCTGCGGTATCCGTTCTGGCGCGGACATACGTGTCCTTCCGGGTCGAGCGGCAGGCTGCACAGGGGGCAGGGCGGGCGGCCCGCGTTCACCACGTCGAGGGCGCGCTTGGCGAACGCTCTGGCCTGGGAGCCGCTGAGCCGCACCCGGAGCATGGGCGGGCCGTTCTCCTCGTCCTGGAGCAGGCGCTCCTCCGCGGCGGCGAGGTCCTCGTCCGAGTCGGCCTCCAGCTCCACCAGGGCCTGGGCCTCGACGATCATGCGCTGCTCGTCGCCGTCCCAGGCGAGCGCCATGGTGCCCACCCGGAACTCCTCCTCGACGGGGGTGTCGAGGGGGGCGGTGTCGGCGACCTCGGTGGGGGCGACGGCGGGCACGGAGGCGTTGCCCCCGCTGCGCCGCACGACCTCGTCGAGGAGTTCGTCCATGCGCTCGGCGAGCGCGGCGACCTGGGTCTTCTCCAGGGCCACGCTGGTCACCCTCGTGCCCGCGGACGCCTGGAGGAAGAAGGTGCGGCGTCCGGGGAGCCCCACCGTACCGGCCACGAAGCGTTCCGGCGGGTCGTAGAGGAACACCTGACGGGACACGTCCTGTCTCCATTGGGATCGACGGCGGTGAGTGGACTGGGGCTGACGGGTGCCGCGGGGAACGCCGGAGGCAGGTTCCCACGGCGGCGGTGCCGCGGCGACCGCTTCACCCTACTGCGCCCGACGATCACGGTGCGCCCGCATCGCCTCCGACGGTGGCGTCGCCCTCCTCGCCGCCGCGCGCGCCCTCGGCCGCGGGGGGTGTCTCGCGGGGGGCGAGCGAGGAGAGGTCGCCGGTGTCGCCCAGTCTGACGAGGAAGGGCCTGGTCCTGGTGTAGCGGATGACGGTGACGGAGCAGGGTTCGACGGCGATCCGCTGGAACTGGTCGAGGTGGAGCCCGAGGGCGTCGGCGGCGAGCGCCTTGATGACGTCGCCGTGGGAGCAGGCGAGGTAGAGGGCGTCGGCGCCGTGGTCGCGCTCGACGCGGGCGTTCCACTCGCGTACCGCCTCGGCGGAGCGGGTGGCCATGGCGCGCATGGACTCACCGCCGGGGAAGGCGGCTGCGGTGGGGTGCTGCTGGACGATCTGCATCAGCGGCTCGTCGTTCAGCTCGGCGAGTTTGCGGCCCGACCAGTCGCCGTAGTCGCACTCGTTGAGCCGGTCGTCGATGTGCATCTCGGTCTCGGGTCTGGTGGCGAGCAGCGGTTGCAGTGTCTCCCGGCAGCGCTGTAGGGGGCTGCTGACGGCGAGCGCGATCGGCAGGTCCGCCAGCCGTGCGGGGAGCGCGGCGGCCTGGGTGTGGCCGCGCTCGTCGAGGGCGACGCCGGGGGTACGGCCCGCGAGCACCCCGGTGGTGTTGGCGGTGGACCGGCCGTGCCGTACGAGTATCAGCGTGGGCATGCGGATCAGCCTAATTGCCGTCGGGCGGGTGCGGGGCGCGTGGGCCCGTACGCGCCCCGCACGGGGGGTCGGGGCGCGTACGGGTGTCGGGGCCGGTGGTGGGGGCTACGCGGGTGTCCTTTCTCCGGTGTGCTCGGCGGCGGGGTCGTGGCGGGTGAGGAGGGCGTGCAGCCGCCGGGTGTGGTCGACGTGCCGGGGCGGTCCCGTCAGGGTGGTGTGGGCGGTGAGGCGGATGTCGGCGCTCGATGCGGCGAGGTGCAGGTCGAGGTCGCCGGGTTCGACGACGCGGCGCAGGTCGCGCCCGGTGAAGGAGGCGACGTCGGCGGGGACCTCGGCGCGCACGGTGGTGCGCTCCCCCGGCGCGAGGGCGACCTTGAGGTAGCCGACGAGCCGCCGCACGGGCTGGACGACGGTGGCGACGGGGTCGTGCAGGTAGAGCTGGACGACCTCGGACCCGGCGCGTTCGCCGGTGTTGGCGAGGGTGAAGGAGAGCGCGAGGGTGCCGTCGGTGGCTGCGGTGGGTGTCTCGACGGTGAGGTCCGACCAGTCAAATGCGGTGTAGGAGAGGCCGTGTCCGAAGGGGAAGGCCGGGGTGGGGTCGAGGTTGGAGACGTCGTTGGCGGCGGCCAGCGGTGGGGCGAGGTAGGTGGCGGGCTGGGCGCCGTCGCCCGCGGGGACGCTGACGGGGAGTCTGCCGGAGGGGTTGACGCGTCCGGAGAGGACGCCGGCGAGGGCGGCGGGGCCCTCCTGTCCCGGGAAGAAGTGGTGGATGACGGCGGCGGCCTCGCCGACCGCGCGGCCGAGTGCGTAGGGCCGTCCGGAGAGCAGGGCGGCCACCACGGGGGTGCCGGTGTCGAGGAGGGCGTCGAGGAGCGGGCCCTGGACGCCGGGCAGCCGCAGGGACGCGGTGTCGCAGCCCTCGCCGCTCGTGCCGCGCCCGAAGAGCCCGGCGCGGTCGCCGAGGGCGGCGATGACGATGTCGGCGTCGCGGGCGGCGCGCGCGGCGTCGGCGAAGCCCTCGGTGCCGGTGCCGTCGATGGTGCAGCCGGGCACGACGGTGATCTCAGCACCGGGGAACTCGTCCTTCAGCGCGTCGTGCAGGGTCGGCAGGTCGATGCCGTACGGCACCTCGGGGTGCTGGGAGCCGACGTGCACGGGGAACGAGTAGCAGCCGAGCACCCCGGTGGGGGTCTCGGCCTGGGGGCCCACGAGGGCGATCCTCGCGGGGGCCGCGAGGGGCAGGGTGCCGTCGTTGGTGACGAGGACGGCGGACGCCTCGGCGAGCCTGCGGGCGTGCGCGCGGTTCTCGGGGGTGTCGAGGCTGACGGTGCCGCGCAGCCGCCCGGGGTCGGCGAGTTCGTCGTCGCGGAGGTGGGCGAGGGCGGGCGGTACGGGGGACCAGTCGGGGTCGAGGAGGCCGAGCTGTGCCTTCTGGGTGAGGACGCGGCGCAGCGCGGTGTCGACGAGTTCCTCGGGGACGTCGCCCGCGGTGACGGCGTCGAGCAGCGGCCGTCCGAAGGTCTTGACGGTGGGCAGTTCCACGTCGATGCCCGCGGTGAGGGCGCTCGCGGCGGCCCCGGCCCAGTCGGCGGCGACGCCGTGCAGGCTCTTGAGGAAGGCGATGGCGAAGTAATCGGCGACGACGGTGCCGTCGAAGCCCCAGGTGTCGCGGAGGAGTTCGGTCAGCAGGCCGCGGTCGGCGGCGGAGGGGAGGCCGTCGGTGTCGGTGTAGGCGTTCATCACGGACCGTACGCCGCTCTCCCGTACCGCCATCTCGAACGGCGGCAGGACGACGTCGGCGCGCTCCCTCGGGCCCATGGAGACGGGGGCGAGGTTGCGTCCGGCGCGGGAGGCCGAGTAGCCGGCGAAGTGCTTGAGGGTGGCGACGACGCCCGCGCCCTCAAGGCCCCTGATGTAGGCGGTGGCGATGGTGCCGACGAGGTAGGGGTCCTCGCCGATGGTCTCCTCGACGCGGCCCCAGCGGGCGTCGCGCACAACGTCGAGCACGGGGGCGAGGCCCTGGTGGACGCCGACGGAGCGCATGTCGGCGCCGATGGCGTGGCCGACGGCGCGCACCAGGTCGGGTTCGAAGGAGGCGCCCCAGGAGAGCGGGACGGGGTAGGTGGTGGCGCCCCAGGCGGCGAACCCGGCCAGGCACTCGTCGTGGGCGAGCGCGGGGATGGCGAACCTGTTGCCCGCGGTGACGCGCTGCTGGGTGCGCATCAGGGAGACCGCGCCGAGCGCGGGGTCGACGGGGGTGGTGCCGAACGGGCGGGTGAGCTGGCCGAGTCCGGTGGGCAGGAGGTCGTCGAGCGCGGGCGGGACGTCCATGTCGTGCTGGTGCGGGGCGACTTCGGCGCCGTCCGCGGAGGCCCCGGCCCACAGGCCGTAGAGCTGGGCGGTCTTCTCCTCCAGGGTCATCGCGGCGAGGAGTCGCTCGACGCGTTCGACGGTCTCGCCACTGGGCCGCGGCCTCGCGGGTGTGCCGGGTGCTTCGGCTCCGTCGGCGTCGGGTGCGCCGGCTCCGGTCGTGGTCACGTTGGTGGTCACTTTCCTCCCACTCCCATCAGCCCCTGGATCAGGGCGCGGCGTGCGAACAGGTAAACGAGGAGAATGGGCAGGATGGACAGGACGACGGCGGCCAGCAGCGCCGGGACGTCGGTGCCGTACTGCGTACGGAAGTTGTAGAGCCCGAGGGTGATGACCTTGCTGGACTCGGACTGGGTGAGAACGAGCGGGAAAAGGAAGCCGTTCCACGCCTGGAGGGCCGAGAAGACGACGATGGTGGAGAGGCCGCCGCGGGACAGCGGCACGACGAGCTGGAAGAAGACGCGGTGGGTGGAGGCGCCGTCCACGGTCATGGCCTCGAACAGCTCGTTGCCGATCTCCCGCATGGTGCCGGTGAGGATGAGCGCGCACACCGGCAGGCAGAAGGCGGCGGTGGGCAGGATGACGCCGATGAGGTTGTCGTAGAGGCCGAGTTGGCTCATGGCGTAGAACATCGGCACGATCACGGCCTGCGCGGGCACGGCGAGGCCGAGCAGGAAGAGCCGGAAGACGTTCCTGGTGCCTCGCCTGCCGCTGTTGCGGACGATCGCGAACGCCAGCGGCGGCACGAGGAGCAGCACGATGGCGACGACGCACACGGTGACGACGACGGTGTTGACGAAGTACCGGCCGAAGCCGGCCTGCATGTCGTTGACGAAGTTGTCGAAGCTGAAGTGGGCGGGCGGTCCGAGGGGGCCCGCGTCGGAGAACTCCGGGCGGGTCTGGACCGCCGCGCCGAGCATCACGTACACCGGAAGGCCGATGATGACGAGCCAGCACAGCGCGGCGGCCCCGGCGAGGTAGTTGGGCCGCTGCCTCATGACACGCCCTCCTGGGTGCCCGACATCTTGTCGAAGCCGGAGACCCGCACCACGATCAGCGAGATCACGGTGGCGACGACGACGAGGAGCAGCGCGACCGCGGCGCCCGTGCCGTAGTCGAAGCGTTTGAACGCCTTGTCGTACATGTAGTAGGCGCTGATGGTGGTGTCGGTGCCCGGGCCGCCCTGGGTCATGATCAGTACGGTGTCGAAGGTGGTGAGGCCGCCCACGATCATGAGGATGACGGAGGTGATGACGGCGTTGCGCAGTTGCGGCAGGGTGATGTGGAAGAACTGCCGCACCCGGCCCGCGCCGTCGATGGCCGCCGCCTGGTAGAGGACCTCGGGGATGGCGCGGGTGGCGCCCTGGTAGATGAGGGTGTGCAGGGGGGTGTACTGCCAGGCGCTGACGAAGACCAGCACGCCGATGGCGCCGAGCTGGCTGCCGAAGAGGTTGCCGTCGCCGAAGAGCCACTGCATGTGGGACGGCAGGCCGAAGTTGGGGTCGAGCAGCGAGCGCCACACCACCGACACGGCGGTGGCGGAGAAGAGCAGCGGGACGAAAAAAATCGCCGAGAGCACGGCGCGGTTTCGCTCCTTCCCCGCGGCCCACACCCCGAGCAGGATGCTCAGGGGGGTCTGGACGACCACGCCGAGTCCGGTGAGCAGCACGCTCAGCCAGAGGCTCTTGACCATCACGGGGTCGTCGAAGAGTTTCGTCCAGTTGTCGAGTCCTGCCCACTCGGGGTCGCCGAGGCCGCTCCAGGTGGCGAAGGAGAGGACCGCGACGAGTATCAGCGGAACGATGGCGAACAAGGCGAAGAAGGCGGTGGCGGGGAGCGCCCAGGCGATGCCCGGGCGCCCGGTCGACCTGACGACCGGGCGCCGTGTCCGCCTTCGCTGCCCGTGCCCGGGTGCAGCGAGGGTGACCATGGGTGTGTCTTTCTCGGAGGGGGGTCTCAGGAGGTGGAAAGGCCCTGCATCGCCTTGATGAACCCGTCCTGGTCGATGCTGCCGTTGAAGAACTGCTGGATGGCGGTCTGCAGGGGGGTGCTGTTGTCCTGCGTGTACGCCTGGTCCCAGGAGAGCTGGAAGGCGGGGGCGTCCGCGACGCGGTCGTACTGGTACTTGAGGTACGTCGCGTTGTTGGACGAGGTGAGCTTCTGGCCGGCGTTGGTGGTGGTGGGGAGGTTGCCGATGCCGAGCTGGGCGTTGACGAAGTGGTCGGAGTACATGAGTTCGAGGAACTTGGCGATGGCCTCGGGGTGCGTGGCGTTCTTCATCACCGAGTAGTAGTTGTTGGTGTTGCCGACCAGGTCCTTCGGGTCGCCCTTGCCGCCGGGGACCGTCGGGAAGGTGCTGTAGCCGAGCTGCTTCGCGGCGAAGTCCGGCTGGTTGTCGTTGATGGTGGAGAACTCCCACGAGCCCATCAGCTCGAAGCCCGCCTTGTCGGAGGTGAGGAGCTGGGCGGAGCCGCCGTCGGTCTGCTTGACGGAGTCGTAGTTCTTGCCGAAGGCGCCGGTCTTCTCCAGGTCGCTGATGGTCTGGAGGGCCTTCTTGCTCTCCGGGCTGTTCCAGACGTCCTTGTCGCCGTCGAGGGCCTTCTTCAGCAGGTCGGGGCCCGCGACGCGGTCGTAGATGTACTCGAACCACATCAGGGTGGGCCACTTGTCGCCGCCGCCGAGGGAGATCGGGGTGACGCCCTTGTCCTTGAGCCTGTCGACGGCGCCGAGCAGGTCGTCCCAGGTCTTCGGGGCGCTGACGCCCGCGTCCTTGAGGACCTTCTTGTTGTGGAACAGCAGCACGGGCTGGGTGCCGCGCATCGGGATGCCGTAGTACTTGTCGTCGACCTTGGCGGCGTCGAGCACGCTGGGCAGGAACATGCTCTTGAGCTTGGGGTTCTTGGCCATCATGTCGTCGAGGGGCATGAGGAGTCCGGCCTTGACGAAGGGCTTGATGCTGCCGCCGCCCCAGTTGTAGAAGACGTCGGGCGCCTGCTTGGTGTTGATGATGGTCTGTAGCTTCGACTGGTAGTCGGCTCCCGGGATGGTGTCGAGCACCGCCTTGACCTTGGAGGTCTTGTTGAACTCCTCGATGACGTCCTTCTCCACCTTGTTCGCGGCGTCGCCGTAGACGAGGACGTGGATCGTGTCGTCGCCACCGCCGGAGTCGGAGTCGCTGTTGCCACAGGCGGCCAGTGACAGCCCCATGACCATCGCGGTGGCGGCTGCGAGCGCTCTGGGAAGCCGTGCGGGTGCTTTCATCGTCGCCCCTTCGAAAGTTTCGACAGCATCGCCGAAAGTCTGTTGCCGAGCGACGCTATGACCGGGCCGACGAGTGGTCAACATCTCCCGGAGTGCGCTACCAAACCGTTACCTGGCGCCAGGATTGAAGCGGTGACCTATCCTTTTCACCATGCGTGACGACGATGAGCCCACAGGGCGCGTCACCCTGGCACAGGTGGCGGCGAAGGCCGGAGTATCACTTTCGACAGTTTCGAAGGTGCTCAATGGGCGCCCGGACGTGTCCGCGCCGACCCGGGTGCGGATCGAGGGACTGCTGGACGCACACGGCTACCGCCGCACGTCCGCGGGCTCCACGGAGGCCCCGCTGATCGAGCTGGTCTTCCACGAGCTGGAGAGCACGTGGGCGATGGAGCTGATCCGCGGTGTCGAGGACGTGGCCAAGTCCGCGGGCGCCAGCGTGGTGCTCACCGAGTCCGGCACCCGGCACGCGCCGGGCCCCGAGTGGATCGACGGGGTGCTGCGCCGCCGCCCGCTCGGCGTGGTGCTGGTCTTCTCGACACTGCCCGAGGAGCTGAAGCACAAGCTGCGCTCCCGCGCGATCCCGTTCGCGATCGTCGACCCCGCGGGGGACCCTGAGCCCGACGTGCCGTCGGTGGGCTCCGCGAACTGGGCGGGCGGCCTCGCCGCGACCCGGCACCTGATCGACCTCGGCCACCGCAGGATCGCCATCATCAGCGGCCCCGAGGACATGCTCTGCTCGCTGGCGCGGCTCGACGGGTTCCGGTCGGCGATGAGCATGGCGGGTCTTGAGGTCGACCCCTCGCTGATCAAGTTCGGCGACTTCCATGTACAGGGCGGCTTCCGGCACGCGGAGACCCTGCTCGACCTGGACGACCGGCCCACCGCGATCTTCGCGGGCAGCGACCTGCAAAGCCTCGGGGTGCTTGAGGCGGCCCGGGTGCGGGGGCTCCAGGTGCCCTCGGACCTCTCGGTCGTCGGCTACGACGACATCCCCCTGGCGCACTGGTCGTCGCCCGCGCTCACCACCGTCCACCAGCCGCTGCGCAGGATGGCGGAGACCGCCGCGCAGATGGTCCTGAAGCTCCGCCGCGGCCAGCCCACCGAGCCCCGTATCGAACTCGGCACGGAGCTGGTGGTGCGGCAGAGCACCGCCAAGAGGGGGGCAGGGGACTGACGGGGCCGCGCCGGGGCACCCTGCCGTATCGGGCCACCGCGGGCACCGCCCGCCGCCGGACCGCCCCCGCGGCGCGGCGGGCTCCCGGGCCGTGCGGCAACACGCCCCGGCACGGCAGCACCGGTGCGCACGCGAGCGCGAAGGGAGAGAATGGACCGCCATGATCGTAGACAGCGCCGTCTACCGTGCGGGACACCGCGTCGAGGCGCCCGCGGACCTGGCACAGGCGCTCCGCGCGGCGCGCGCGTACGGCGACGCCTTCCTCTGGGTCGGCGTCCACGAGCCGACCGCCGAGGAGTTCGACCGGATCTCGACGGTGTTCGACCTGCACAGCCTTGCCGTCGAGGACGCGCTCAAGGCGCACCAGCGGCCCAAGCTTGAGGTGTACGACAACTCGCTGTTCACGGTGCTGAAGCCGGTCGTCTACGAGCCGGAGAGCGACGCGGTCTCCAGCGACGAGCTGATGGTCTTCCTCGGCGAGGGCTTCGTGGTGACCGTGCGGCACGGCGAGGGCGCCCCGCTCGGGGCCGTCCGCCGACGCCTTGAGTCCGAGCCCGAGGTGCTCGGCCACGGCCCGACCGCCGTCCTGTACTCGGTGGCGGACTCCGTCGTCGACCACTACCTGGACGTCGCCACCGAACTCCAGACGGACCTGGAGGAGTTGGAGGCCGAGGTCTTCTCCCCCGAGGGCGGCGGCTCCCGCGACACCGCGTCGCGGATCTACCGGTTCAAGCGCCAGGTGCTGGAGTTCCGCAGGGCCACGGGGCCCCTGACGGTCCCCGTGCAGCGGCTCGCGGGGGCGGGGTTCGGGGCCGCGGCGCTGCCGTTCGTGGACACGTCGGCGCAGCCGTTCTTCCGTGACGTCGGCGACCACCTGGCCCGGGTCAACGAGTCCGTGGAGGGTCTCGACCGGCTGGTCACCGACATCCTGTCCGCGCACCTCGCGCAGATGAGCGTCCGGCAGAACGACGACATGCGCAAGATCTCCGGCTGGGCCGCCATGGCCGCGGTGCCGACCATGATCGCCGGTATCTACGGCATGAACTTCGACCACATGCCGGAGCTGCACTGGATCTGGTCGTACCCGGCGGTCATCGCGCTGATGGCCGTGCTCGAAGTGGTCCTCTACCGGATGTTCAGACGGCGCGGCTGGCTCTGAGCGCGCGGGGCCCCGGGCGGGCCCCACGGCCGCCCGGGGCGAGTGCTCAGGCGTACTCGGGGGCGGGGGCCGGGGGCTTGCCCAGCGCGTCGCGGTGCTCGGGGAGCCGCAGCGACACCATGCGGTGCCACCCGGCCGCGCGCTCGTACGCGTACATCGCGCGGATGCCGGCGGCCAGCAGCGCCCCGCGCGCCGCGGACCAGCCCAGGATGCGCCCCATGTGGGCCATCACGGCGAGGCTGACGTCCCGGTGGATACGGATCTCGGCCAGCGCGCACTGCCGCAGCGCGCGGTGGATGGCACGCCCGTGCCCGGCGGCGGCGAGCCGCAGCAGCTCCTCGTGGCAGTAGGCCAGGTGGTTGTCCTCGTCCGCGGAGATCATGGCCATGGCCCGGCCGATGTCGGGGTGCTCGCCGAAGTACTTGAGCAGCACCGCCATCTGCTCGGACGCCCGCTGCTCCGTCACCCTGCTGTGGGCGAGGTAGACGACGACGTCGTGCTCGGTCAGCGGCTCGTCCCGCCTGAGCTTGTCGTGGGCGAGGCCGATGCCGCGCTGTTCGAGCAGCAGTGTGTAGTCGGTCTCCGGGGGGACGTCCACGGGGCGCAGGCCGCGCTTGCGCAGCAGCGCGTTGAAGATGCGCCCGTGCTTGTCCTCGTCGGCGCCATGCCGTGCCGCCTTCGGCGCCAGGGCCCGCTCGCGCTCGGGCATCAGGGCCGCGATACGGCCGTTCTCCCAGCCCCCCTGGGACTCGCCGCTGGCGGCGATGGAGCAGAAGAGCCGGAACGACTCGTCGTTGTCGAAGATCTCCTGGAACAAGGACTTGGCCGACAGCATGGCAGGCACCTCCGTGCAGTATCCGCAGGAGTCGAGTCAAAGTCGGTCCATGTCGGACAGCAACAGCTATACCCCTGCCATTCGGCCAACAGAGGGACGAAAGCGCCGTCACGGCGGTAACGGGAGAAGCACGGCACCCCCGTAACCAGGAGGCGTCCCGGCCGTTGACCGGGTATCGGCCGTGGCGGGGAGACCCCCCGAGCCCCCACCACGGCCGAAGTCTTCCCTCCCCGCCCCGGGGACGGGACCCGCGACGCCGCGGCTGCCGGATTCAGGCCGGCTTGCGCCAGACCGAGACGTGCTTCGCCGAGTCCGCCGTGAACGGCGTCCCGTCCCAGTCCGCGACCCGCCGCTCGCACTCAAGACCCGCGAGCCTCGCCATCAGGTCCAGCTCCGCGGGCCAGGCGTACCGGTGCGTGGAGCCGTCGCGGCGGTAGGACCCGGCACCGCCCTCGCGGGTGAAGTGGTGCGAGACGAGCCGCTGCTCGACCAGGTCGAAGGTGTCGAAGCCGAGGTGCCCCGCCGAGACGTCGAACGCCACCGCCACCTGTCCGGGCGGCAGGAACCGCAGCGGCGGGACGCCCAGCTCCACGACGAACCGGCCGCCGGGAGCCAGATGGCGCGCGGCGTTGCGGAAGCACGCGACCTGCTCGTCCTGGGTGAGCAGGTTGGAGAGGGTGTTGTAGACGAGGTAGACCACGGCGAACTCGCCGGGGACGACCGTCGTGGCCATGTCCCCGACGGTCACGGGGAGCGTGTCCTCGTCCGCCTTGCGGCGCAGGACCGCCGCCATGTGCGCGGACAGCTCGACGCCCGCCACCGGCACGCCGCGCTCCCGGAGCGGGACGCCCACCCGCCCGGTCCCGATGGCGAACTCCAGCGCCCTGCCGTCCCCGGCCAGCTCGGCGAGGAAGTCGACAGTCGGTCCGATCACGGCGGCCGAGGACATCTCGGTCTCCTCGGCGTCGTAGCGCTCGGCGGTCGCACGGGTCCACAGCTCACTGCTCGTCACGGGCGGCCACCCTGCCCTCCGCGCGGGCTGCTGTCGACCGGTTTACGGTCCCGGCGGCCGACCCCGCCCGTACCGGACCGGCCGTACCGGGGCCGGGCCTATGCCACCCCCGCCCGCTCCAGGGCCTCGCTGCCCGCGCGCAGCGAGGCGACGCGCTCCTCCAGGGTGAAGCCCGAGGGGGACAGGGTGAGCGTGGTGACACCGGCAGCCGCGTAGGCGCGCATGCGGTCGGCGATCCTGGCGACCGAGCCGAGCAGCGTCGTGCGGTCGATCAGGTCCTGCGGGACCGCGGCAGCCGCGCCCTCCTTGTCGCCCGCGAGGTACTTGTCCTGGATCTCCTCCGCGGCCTTCTCGTAGCCCATCCGCCGGGCGAGCCGGTTGTAGAAGTTCTGCTTCCTGCTGCCCATCCCGCCGACGTACAGGGCGGTGTACGGGCGGAAGACGTCCGCGAGGGCCGACACGTCGCCGTCGCCGCCCTCGGGGCCCATGGCCAGCGGGACCGTGGGGACGATGTCGAAGCCTTCGAGGGGCAGTCCCGCCTTCTCGCGGCCCGCCCGCACGGGGCCCACCACCGTGTCCTCCAGGTGTTCGGGCGAGGCGAAGAGCACCAGGGCGCCGTCCGCGATCTCGCCGGTCTGCTCCAGGTTCTTCGGGCCGATCGCGGCGATGTACAGCGGGATGCGCTCGCGCCTGGGGTGGACCGTCAGCTTGATGGGCTTGCCGGGCCCGTCGGGCAGCGGGAGGGTCCAGTGCTCGCCCTCGTACACGACGCGCTCCCTGGCCATCGCCCTGCGGACGATGTCCACGTACTCCCGGGTCCTGGCCAGGGGCTTGTCGAACCTGACGCCGTACCACCCCTCGGAGACCTGTGGGCCCGACACCCCGAGGCCGAGCCGGAAGCGGCCGTCGGAGAGGGTGTCGAGGGTGGCGGCCGTCATCGCGGTCATCGTGGGCATACGGGCGGGGATCTGGAAGATGGCGGAGCCGATGTCGATGCGCTCCGTGTTGGCCGCCACGTACGCGAGCACGGTGGCCGCGTCGGAGCCGTACGCCTCCGCGGTCCAGCAGACCGCGTAGCCGAGCCGGTCCGCCTCCTTGGCCACGGCGAGGTTGTCCGCGTCCATCCCGGCGCCCCAGTACCCGAGGTTGATCCCGAGTTGCATACCCGCTCCCCTTACCCGTCTTACCCGTCAGTAACGTCGTGTGCCGCAGACCCTAGCGCGCCGCGGCGCCGCACGTCAGTGGGGCCCGGGGCGTACGGGCCGCCCGGGTCCCCGCTCACGTTACGGCCCGCGCCGGGGTGGGCCCGAGTTATCCACAGGCGGGCCCGGGCGGTTGTCCACAGGCCGCCACATCCTGCCGTTCGGCAAGTAATCTCAGCGCCCATGGAGCAGAGGCATCTCGGCCGCACCGGCCTGCGCGTGTCACGGATCGGTCTCGGCACCCTCACCTGGGGCCGCGACACCGACGAGAACGACGCCGCGGACCTGTTGAAGGCTTTCTGGGAGGCGGGCGGCACCCTCGTCGACACCGCCGACGTGTACGGCGACGGCGATGCCGAGTACATCCTCGGGCAGCTCCTCGACGGCCTCGTGCCCCGGCGTGACCTGGTGATCGCCACCAAGGCAGGCAGCGTCCCCGACCCCGACCGGCGCTTCGACGGCTCCCGGGGCCATCTCCTGGGCGCCCTCGACGCCTCCCTTTCCCGCCTCGGCACCGACCACGTCGACCTGTGGCAGGTGCACGCCTTCGACGCGACGACCCCGCTCGACGAGACCCTCGGCGCCCTGGACATAGCGGTGAGCAGCGGCCGGGCCCGCTATGCCGGGGTGTCCAACTTCTGCGGGTGGCAGCTCGCCAAGGCCGCGACCTGGCAGGTGGCCTCGTCGGGCACGCGCACCCCGCTCGCCAGCACACAGATGGAGTACTCGCTGCTCCAGCGGGGCGTGGAGCGCGAGGTGCTGCCCGCGGCCAGGGACCTCGGGGTCGGGCTGCTGCCGTCGTCGCCGCTCGGCCGCGGCGTGCTCACCGGCAAGTACCGGCGCGGGCTGCCGCAGGACTCGCGCGGGGCCTCTGAGCACCTGGCACCGTTCGTGGAGCCGTATCTCGACGACACGGCGAGCCATATCGTCGACGCGGTCGTGACCGCCGCCGACGGGCTCGCCGCCACCCCGCTCCAGGTGGCCCTGGCCTGGGTGCGGGACCGGCCGGGGGTGGCGGCCCCGATCGTCGGGGCGCGCAACGCGCAGCAGCTCTCGGCCGCTCTGTCGGTGGAAGCGCTTAGTCTGCCGGACGAGATCTGCGACGCGCTCGACGACGTCTCCGCGCCGCTGCACCGCTATCCCGATTACCACTGGAGCACGTTGTGAGCACGGGAGCCGCCGAAGGCGCCGAGGAGACCTCCGAGGCCGAGGAGACCGCCGCCCCGGCGGGAGAAACCCCTGCGGAAGGGGCCGCGGAGGGCGGGGACGGTGAGCTGTCCGAGGCGGCGGCCGAGCTGGCCGCGCAGCGGGAGCTGCGGGAGCGCATCGCGCGCCGCAGGGCCGAGCGGGCGGAGCCGGTCGAGAGCGGCGGGAAGCTCAGCGGGAGGGCCGCCGAGCTGCTGGCGGCGGTGCGCGCCGTGGAGAGCGGGGAGCAGCACTCGGACACCGTCTTCGAGGAGCCACCGCCGCCGCGCAGGGCCGCCCCGGCGCCGCGGCAGGAGCCGGTGGCGCCCAGGGCCCCGGCCGAGCCTTCGGGGGACGCGGTGCGTGCCGTGGCCGAGGTGCTTGCCGAGGGCGGCGCGCCCGCGGCGCTGGGGCCTGGGGCGGCCGCGGCGCTCGGCGAGGACGCGGCGGCGCTGCTGCGGGACGATCCCTGGCGGCTGCTCGCGGTGGACTCGGTCCGCCCGGAGCAGGCGGACGGTTTCGCCAGGGCGCTGCTCGGCCCCGACTGCGGCCCCGACGACGAGCGGCGGGGGCGCGCCGTCGCGCTCTGGCTCCTCGGACAGGCCGCGGTCGCGGGGCATACGGCGCTGGACGCCCCGGCGCTCGCCACCGCACTCGGGCGCTACGCGGTGCCCGACCCCGAGGCGGCGGTCCAGGGGGCCATCGCGGAGGGCGACGTCCTGGTCTTCCAGGACGCCCAGGGCGCCGAAGGCGAGGCGTCAGGGGCGGCGCCGGGCGGTGCGGACGCCGGGGGCGAGGGGGAGACCGAGGACGGCGCGGAGCCGGTGCGGGTGCTGGTCGGCCTTGAGCGGTTCGCGCTCGCCGAGGAGAGCCTGGCGGACGGCCTGGCCAGGCTGGTCAACGCGCCCGCGGAGGCCCCGGGCGGCGAGGAGCCCGCCGCGGCCGACTGGGAGGCGGCGGCGCGGGGCGCGGCGGGCTCGGCGGCCGAGCTGCTGCGGGCCGCCGCGGGCCATGGTCTGGTGCTGCACACGGGCGGCGAGGCGGCGCGCGCGGAGCCCGCGGCGCTGCTGGCCGCCGCCGCGCGGCTGGGGCTGCGCGGTGTCGCCGCGGCCCACACCGCCGACAGCAGGCGCAGGTTCTTGGGCGTGCTGGAGGGCCCGGCGGACGGCGGCACGGCGCCCGTGGTGACGACGGTGGCGGGGCTGCTGAGCGGCGCCGAGGGTCCTGGGCGGGCGGCCGACGGCTCGCTCGCGGCGGACGTGGTGGTCGTGCTCGACGCGCCGCAGCTCGACGTGGAGGCGGGTGCCGCGCTGGTGGAGGCCCTGGCGGACGGCACCCGGCTGGTCCTCAGCGGCGATCCCGCGACGCTGTGGTCCGCGGGTCCCGGGAGGGTCTTCGCGGATCTGCTGGCGGCGCGCGTCTGCCCCGCGGTGGCCTCGCGCACCCCCGATCCCGGGCCCATCGGCGAGCTGGTGTCCGGGGTGGGCGTGGGCGAGCTGACCCAGGTGGCCGCGCCCGGCAGGGAGGTGGTGATCGTCGCGGTGCGGGACGCGGCGGAGGCGGTGCACCGCACGGTCCAGATCGTCGCCGACTCGGTGCCGCGCGCCTTCGGGGTGCCGCCGGAGCAGACCGTCGTGGTCACGCCGGGGCACGGCGGCGGCGCGGGCACCCGGGCGCTGAACGCGGCGCTGAAGGAGCGGCTCAATCCGGGCCCCGGCAGGTTCGGCGGCTTCGACCCCGGCGATGTCGTCGTCTACAGCCCGGCTCCCGGGCGTACGGCGCCTGGGCGGGTCGTCGGCGCGGACGCGGAGGGGCTGCGGCTGGACTGCGAGGGGGACGCGGTGGTGGTGTCCAGGGAGCGGGTGGAGCGTGCGGTGCGGCACGGCTGGGCGCTCACCGCGCACCAGGCGGTGGGGCTGCGGCGGCAGGCCGCCGTGGTGGTGCTGCCAGGTGATGCGGCGGGGGCGCTGACCAGGGCGTGGGTGTACTCGGCGTTCGGCAGTGCCGAGCGGCATCTCTCGGTGGTGCACGGTGTGGAGCAGGCGCTGCCGCGCGCGGTCGCCGAGGTTCCGGCGAAGCCGCGTACGACCCGGCTCGAAGCGCTGCTGCGGGCGGGCGCCAGGGCGCAGTGAGCGCGCGGGCGCGGGTCCTCGCGGGCCCGCGCCCGGGTACGGCCCGCCGCCGGGGCGCCCGCGCCCAGGTCAGGCGGGCGCGGGCCTTCGCCAGGTCAGCGCTCCGCGTCGAGGGGTTCCAGGTCGTCCTCGTCGACGTCCTCGTCCTCTTCGAGGTCGTCGGGCTCGTCGGGGTCCTCAAGGACGTCCCGGTCGTCGACGTCGTCGTCCTGCTCGTCGTCGAAGACGGCGGAGACGTCGAAGCGGCAGACGATGCCACCGGGGTCGGCGCCCTCGAAGGGGGCCTCCAGCCACTCCCCCGGTTCCGGGGCCTCGTCGGAGGCCGTCACCCAGAGGGTGGAGTCGCCCTCGTCGAGTCCGAACTCCTTGTGGCGGGAGGCGATCTCGTCCGGTTCGAACTCCCCGAAGAGCAGGCCGAGGGCGCCGTGGACGGTGCCGGCCGCAGCCGAGGCGGCCGCGGCGGCCTGGGCGTCGGCGGCCTCGATGCGCTCGGCCTGGGCGATCAGCCGCTGGGGTTCGACGACGGCGTAGTCCCGGCGGATCAGCACGCTGATCGCGTTCGGTTCCTCGGGGCCCCCGTACGGCGGGAGGGTGTCCTCCGTGCCGGGGATCTCGAAGGGGGTGACCTCGTCGTAGCGGTCGTAGAGGAGTTCGTCGTACTCCTCCGCAGCGGCGGCCAGCTCGTTGAACGCCTCGTAGACGGCCGGGTCGTTCTCTCCGGACCGCCGCTCGACCGCGGCCAGGTGGCGGTCGAGCGCGGTCTTGACCGCCTCGGCGGCGGCGCGTACCTCGGCAGCGGTCGGCTGCGCAGCATCAGACATAGTGCAGACGCTATCCGTAAGGAGCCGGTGGCCGCACAATAGATGCGATGCCGGAATACGAATTTGTGGATGTGTACGTTCCGCGCGGGGTCTCGCGGAAGGAGACCACGCGCCTGCTCACCGACCATGCCGAGTACGGGCACTGGGAGCTGCACCGTCTGAGGCTGCATCCGGACGGCAGCCGCAGGGTGCGGCTGCGCCGCCGGATCATCCGCCAGGTACGCGCCACCTGGTGAGCCCCCTGGGGCCCGTTTCCGGCGCTCAGCGCGCCGAGGGGGCCGCCGGTTGCCCGGGGCCCCGCCGGGCGCGGCCGCGGTCAGGCGCCGGCGCGTGACCTGCGGTAGAGGACGGCGCCGCCGAGCACGGCGCCGGCGCCGAGGGCGAGGGTGCCGTAGGGCGGGAGCGTGCCGCCGGTCTCCGCGAGCTGGTCGCCACCGGTGGCGGGGGTGATTCCGGCCGGGCGTACGGTGCCTGCTCCCGTGTCGCCGACGGCGCCCGCCTGGTCGCCCGGGGTGTCCGGGCGCCCGGGGTTGTCGTGACCGCCGGGGTTGTCAGGCCCGCCGGGCTGGTGCGGGTCGCCCGGGTTGTGCGGGTTGCCGGGGTGGTGCGGATGTCCGGGGTTGTCGTGGCCGCCGGGGTGGTGCGGGTTGCCGGGGTGGTCGTGTCCTGGCGGGGGGTCGTGTGGGGTGCCCGGGTGTCCTGGGGTGTCGTGGCAGCCGCCGGGCGGTGTGGGGTGGCCCGGGTGGTGGGAGCCGCCGGGGTGGGTGCAGTCGTTGCCGTGGGCCGGGTTGCCGATGCCGACGACGCCGACGCTGTTGCCGCAGACGTCGACCGGCACCTCCACGGGGACCTCGACGTCGTTTCCGGAGCCGACGCCGGGCGAGTGCGCGGTGCCGGAGTGCGCGCCCGAGCCGCCGTGCCCGGAGCCGCGGTGTCCGCCGGTTCCGCCGGTGGCGCAGGCGTTGCCCGTCGCCGGGTTGAGGACGCCGACGACGCTCACGGTGTTGCCGCAGACGTTGACCGGTACGTCCACCGGTACCTGGACGGTGTTGCCGGACAGCGCTCCGGGCGATCCGGCGGCCGATCCGGCGGCGCCCGAGTCCGCTTGGGCCTGGCCCCCGACGGCGGCGAGCACGCCGGTCGCCGCGGCCACGGTGAGCAGGCCCTTGCGGGTGACCTGTCGCATAGTGGTGTGTCCCTGCCTTGTGTGTGACGGAGACGGCGCGCCGTGCGGGCGCGCCGGGAGAACCGGCGGCCCCGGAGCGCATGGCGTGCGCTCGGGGGCCGAAGCTGGGTCCCTTACGGGGCGATGGGCGTCAGTGGTTGACGCAGGTGTTCCCGAAGACGGGGTTGAGCAGCCCGATCACGGAGACCGAGTTGCCGCAGATGTTTACCGGGATGTTGACCGGCACCTGCACGACGTTCCCGGAGGCCACGCCCGGGGAGTGCACGGCGGCGCCCTCAGCGCCCGCGTCGGCGGCGGCCAGGCCGGCGCCCGCGAGCACCAGACCGCCGGTCAGAGCGGTGGCGGCGACGATCTTCTTGATCATGATTCCTCCTGATGAATGGTGCGACTCCAGCCTCGGGTCGCATCACGTGTAACGAGGAGGGGTGAATCAAGCTACGACCTGATCGTCAGATTCACTCTTCCCGGGGAGTTCCGAACGCCCGGTCGATTACGGCCCGGTGGCCACGCCCCCGTGGCCCTCAGGTCTGTGGCCCTCGACTGCATGGCCGTCGGCCGCGTGGCCGCGGTCTTCGCCGTACCGCGGCCTCCGTGTCCTGACGCGCCGCTGCCCCGGGGCGCGTGGCCCCGGGGCAGCGGCGGTGTCGGGCGCGGTCGCTCAGCAGGCGTCGAGGAAGCGGTCGAGGACTCGGGTGCCGAACTGGAGGCCGTCCACCGGGACCCGTTCGTCGATGCCGTGGAACATGCCGGCGAAGTCGAGGTCCGCCGGGAGCTTCAGCGGCGCGAACCCGAAGCAGCGGATGCCGAGGTCGGAGAAGGACTTGGCGTCCGTGCCGCCGGAGAGCATGTACGGGACGGCGCGGGCGATGGGGTCCTCGGCGACCAGCGCGGACTGCATGGCGTCGACGAGTGCGCCGTCGAAGGTGGTTTCGAGCGCCTTGTCGCCGTGCGCGTCCTCGCGCCTGACCCGGGGGCCGATGATCCGGTCGACGTCGGCGAGGAACTCCTCCTCGAAGCCGGGCAGGAAGCGCCCGTCGACGTGGGCGGTGGCCTCTCCGGGGATCACGTTGACCTTGTAGCCGGCGGAGAGCATGGTCGGGGCCGCCGAGTTGCGCAGGGTGGTGCCGATCATGCGGGCGATGCCGCCGAGCTTGGCGAGGGTGGCGTCCATGTCCTCCGGGTCGAGCGTGGTGCCGAGCGCGTCGGACAGCTCGTCGAGGAAGGACCGCACGGTCTTGGTGATCCGCACCGGCCACTCGTGGCGGCCGAGGCGTGCCACCGCCTCGGTCAGTTCGGTGATCGCGTTGTCGGTGTTGGTCATCGAGCCGTGCCCCGCGGTGCCCTCGACGGTGAGGCGCATCCAGTGCATGCCCTTCTCCGCGGTCTCGATGAGGTAGAGCCGCAGGTCCTCCCTGACCTGGAAGGAGAATCCGCCGACCTCGCCGATGGCCTCGGTGACGCCCTCGAAGAGGTCGGGGTGGTTGTCCACGAGGTGCCGGGCGCCGAAGATGCCGCCCGCCTCCTCGTCGGCGAGGAACGCGAGCACGATGTCGCGCGGGGGCTTGCGGCCGCTGCGCAGCCGGTCCCGTACGACCGCGAGGGTCATGGCGTCCATGTCCTTCATGTCGACGGCGCCGCGGCCCCAGACGCAGCCCTCGGAGATCTCCCCGGAGAACGGCGGCAGCGTCCAGTCCTGGGCGTTGGCCGGTACGACGTCGAGGTGGCCGTGGATCAGCAGCGGGGGCCGCGACGGGTCGGCGCCCTCGATCCTGGCGACCGTGGAGGCCCTGCCGGGGTGCGACTCATAGATGTGCGGTTCGACGCCGACCTCGGCGAGCTTCTCGGCCACGTACTCGGCCGCGGCGCGCTCGCCGGGGCCCGAGTGGTCCCCGTAGTTGCTGGTGTCGATCCTGATCAGGTCGCGACAGAGGTCGACGACTTCGTCCTCGCCGCTCACCGTGGCATCGGTGCGTGCCGCACTGGACTCGCTCACGCTGGTTCCTCTCTCTGTCGCCGCTGGTGGGTCCTTCCATCCTCCCCCGGACACCCCCCTTGGCCCAAGGCGGGAGCGGGCCCTCCGGGGGGTTTGGCGGCGGCCGCCGGGCGTGATCGGGAGCCCCCGAATGTTTGCTATGGTTTTCCACGTCACCGCGGCACGGACCGCGGGACCACCGGTCCGGGTGGCGGAATGGCAGACGCGCTAGCTTGAGGTGCTAGTGCCCTTTATCGGGCGTGGGGGTTCAAGTCCCCCCTCGGACACCAGCAGGGCCCCAGTCGATCTGGGGCCTTACTCATGTTTGCTGACGCCCTCCGCATTCCGTGGCATGCGCCTCGCGGGTGTGGAGTCTGGTGGACAGGATGAGTCCCAGTTGGGAGAGGGCGTCCGGCTGGAGTAGTTGGTTATGGCCGCCGGTGATGTTGTGGGCCTCGATCGTGCCGGTCACAGAGAGGTCGAGGGTGTCGCCCGCGTCGGCGGACTGAACGGCGGAGGCCGGGGCCAGATCGTCGGTGAGACGCCTGTTGGGAATGCCCGTGACGCGAAGTCGAGCGGGCTGATCTCTCGTCAAATAGTGCGTGAGCGTGTCGATTTGGCCGAACTCCGACTGCCAGTCCAGCACCAGCGCTTCGGGTACGGGCGGTGTGGCGATGGGCTGTTTGCGGAGGACCACGTCATAGCGGTAACGACACCGCGCGCGCCGGCATCGGGGCGCTGACGCTGTGGGTGCGGTCGCTGCCGCTCGAACGGGCCCGGGTGGTGCGCCACCGGGCCGCCGCCCGGGTCAAGGGCCTGCGCCCGGCGGGACGCGCCGACGCGGCGGAGGCCCGGGCCGGAAGACCGGCGGCGGAGGGCAGGACGGTCCCGCGCAGGACCGGCCGCCCGTCCGTTGCGGGCGGCCGTCGGGAGCCGACGCGGGTCCGCGGCGGCCGGTGCGCCCGCCGTGCGGGGGGCTTACGCGGCGCCGGGGTGTGTGCGGTGTGTGGATTTCGGAAGGGGCGGGTGAATTCTGGTGTCAGGGCTGCGACTGGTCCGCGAGCCACGGCCTGACCTGGCGGCGGGCGTGGTGCAGCCGGGACTTGACCGTGCCCAGCGGGATGCCCAGGCGCTCCTCTATCTCCGCGTAGTCCATCTGGCAGATGTCCCGGTACACCAGCGGCGCCACCAGGTGGGGACTGTCGTTCTCCAGGCGGTCGAGGGCCTCAAGCAGGTCGACGCGGGAGCCGGCGATCACGCTGGTGGTACGCGGGTCGAGCGGCCCGGCGTCGGGGTCGGCGAGCGGCTGTTCACCGGCCCTGCGCTTCAGCTCCCGGTACTTCTGCCGCGAGCAGTTGGCGACCACCGTGTACAGCCAGGTGCTGAACCTGCTGCGGCCCTCGAAGCGGCGGATATTGCGGGAGACCTGCAACAGGACGTCCTGCGCCGCCTCCTCCGCGTCCTCCTTGTACAGCAGGAAGCGTCCACAGCGGCGTACCACGTCGGGACTGATACTTCTCAGCAACTCGTCGAGTGCGGCGCTGTCCCCCTGGGAGGCACGTGTCGCGAGGTCCTCGATTTCCTGCGCCCGGCTCATCGGCCTCCGCCCGGTTCGGTTCGGAACGGTGAGATCACTCGTGCATGATAATCGCATGCAGCACCCCGAGAAGATCGGCCGTTACCGGATCGTCGGACGCCTGGGCGCCGGGGCTTTCGGCATCGTCTGGCTCGCCCACGACGACCAGCTCGACACCCCTGTCGCCATCAAGGTGATGGCCGAGAACTGGGCTGCCCAGTTGGACGTCAGGGAGCGGTTCATGACCGAGGCCCGGATGCTGCGCAGGGCGAGATCGAGCGGTGTGGTGCAGGTCTTCGACGTCGGGGAGCTACCGGACGAACGCCCCTATTTCGTGATGGAGTACGCGGATCTGGGCACGGTGGAGGACCGTCTCGCGATGGGGGTGCCGCCGCTGAACGAGGCCCTGGAGATCGTCGCGCAGGCGTCGGGCGCCGCCGCGGAACTGCACGAGGCGGGGATCGTGCACCGGGACATCAAGCCGTCGAACGTGCTGCTCGCGGAGGGTCCTGGCGGCCGGGAGCGGGTGCTGCTCGCGGATCTCGGGCTGGCCAAGAACCTCGCCCAGGCGTCGGGTCTCACGGTGGTCGCGGGTTCGGCCGGTTATATGTCGCCCGAGCAGGAGGAGCCGTTCAGTGGGATCGACGGGCGCGCCGACGTGTACGCGCTCGGGGCGCTGCTGTACCACCTGGTCACCGGGATCGTGCCGGGCCGCCCCGGGCGGGTGCTGCCGCCCGAGGAGGTACGCCCCGGGGTGCCGCGGCAGGTGCGGGACGCGGTGAAGCGGGCGATGGCGGAGGACCGCGAGGACCGCTGGCCCACGGCGAAGGTGTTCGCGGAGGCGGTGGGCGCTCTCGCGGCGCTGCCGCAGGAGGAAGGCGGGGCGGGGGAGCCGGAGGGCGGCGGCCCGGACGCAGCCGCGGACACCGCGGCGTCCTCGTCCTCCTCGGGTTCGGCGGGCTCGGCGCCGCCGACGCTGCCCACCTCCGCCGCCCCCGCCGCCTCACCCTCCTCGGCCGCCTCGCCCTCTTCCTCGGCGGCCTCTCCTGCCACTCCCCCGCCGTCCGCCTCGTCGGGAGCCTCCGGCACGGACGACGCGGGTCCCGCCGCCTCGTCGCTCGCGACGCCCCCTTCCGCCGCCTCCGGGGTCTCGGGGGCCTCTCAGCTCGCGTCACCGGCGTCGGGGACGTCGCGGTCGGCCCCGCCGCCCTCCGGCGCGTCGGCGGCCTCCCAGGCGGCTCCGTACGCCCAGGGCGGCTCCTCCGCCGCCCCGCCGGACTCCGGCGCTCCCCCGCAGCCGCCCACGGCGCACGGCGGCGCCCCGGCGCCCGCCCCCTCGCCCACCGCCCCCGAGGAGCCGCGGCAGCCGTTCCCACAGGTCGTCCAGCCGCCGTCGACGTCGCAGTCCGCCGCGGTCCCCGCATCGGCGGCCCAGCCCGCTCCCCCGCGGCCGGACCCGGCGTCCGGGGACGAGGCCCCGTGGGAGGAGGCCACCACCCGGCCGCTGCCGACCGAGGACCTGTTCGGGCCCGAGCCCCAGGAGCCGCGCAAGGCGGGCGGTGGGCGCTCGCGGCGGCGGAAGCAGACGTGGATCGGGGCCGCCGTGGTGGTGGCGCTCGGGGTCGCGGGGGCGGTGGTGTACGCCGTGCCGCTGCACGGAGACGACGGGCCCCGGCGGGTCTCGGACAGCACGGGCCGGGTGAGCGTGGCGGCACCGTCGAAGTGGGCGCGGCAACTCAACGACAGCGGCTGGTCACCCGCCGCGCTCGGGCTGCCGAAGGGGCACGAGCCGGGGCTCACGGTGTCCCAGGACGCGGAGCACTGGCCCGATCTCTCGGCGTCCGTGCAGGGCGTGTTCGTGGGCACCACCGACAGCGACGACCTGGTGTCGAAGGTCAACGCGATCCAGCACGGCGGCTCGTGCGCGTACAAGGGCAGCCGCACGTTCTCCGACGCGACGTGGAAAGGCTCCGTACGGACCTGGTCCTCGTGCGGGGACAAGGGGCAGTCCCTTGAGGAGATCGGGCTCACCCCGAAGAAGAAGGGCCTGCCGAGGGTCTACGTGCAGATCAGGTACGAGGGCTCCGACCAGGCCGACACCATCCTCAGGAGCCTGCGCGTCACCGCGTGAGCGCGGGCCGCGCCGGAGGGGCCCGCAAAATCGCGGTGGATTCGCGGGGCATTCCCGTGAACTTCCCCGACACCCGCGCCATCACATCTCCTGTACGGCTTCCACGGAAGACGGTGGAAGAACATCCAGGTGAACGGCGGCGCCGCCGCGTTCCCCGACCAGGAGAGGCGATGGACATGACGAACGGCGCGGAGCGGGACGGCAGGACGACCGGCACCTGGCTGAAGCACCCGGGCAGGGCGGCCGCCACGGCGGTCGCGGTGGCGGCGGTGACCGGCCTCGCCCTCACCGGCGTGGCACAGGCCGCATCCCCCTCGGCGGCGTCCGCGCCGACCTGTGGGGTATCGGACCTGGACGCCTCGCTCGGCAAGGACCTGGCGGGCGGCATGAACCACCAGGGCGTGGTGCTGCACCTGGAGAACACCAGCGGCAAGACCTGCGACCTGCTCGGCTACCCGGGGCTCGGCCTTGAGGACTCCGACCACACCCCGCTCACCTCGGACACCACGTGGGGCACCACGTGGTACGCCGACGACCCGGGCAAGGCGGTCCTGAAGCTCGCCCCCGGCCAGTCCGCCGAGGCCGTCATCGCGTGGACGCACGCCAATGTCGACACGTCCGACGGCACCCACGCCGCCTATCTTGAGGTGACGCCGCCCGCGTCGACGGGTCACAAGACGGTGAAGTTCGACAACTGGGTCGACAACGGCCAGCTCACCGTCACGTCACTGGCCCGTACGGTCGACCTCAGGGGCTGACCGTGCCGGTGAGCGGCCGCGTCCGCCCGTGTCCGCACCCGACCCGTTAACGGCACCAAGGAGAGTTCCCCACATGTCCGTGCGCCCCCGCCGCGCCATCCGCAGGCCCGCCCGTCTCGCCGTGGGCACTGCCGCGCTGCTCGCCTCCGCGGTGCTGATCGCCGGGTGCGGTGACGAAGGCGGCGACGGGCCCACCGTCGTCACGGGGCCCGCGGGCCCGGCGGGTTCGGGAAGCTCGGCCGACCCCGGCTCCGGTGGTGACGGCGGCGGCGACAACGGCGGGGGCGACGGCCAGGGCCAGGGGACGTCGGGGGCCTCGGGGGACTCGACGGGCTCCCCGACGAGCGGGGGCGGCTCCGACGGCGGCTCGGGAGACACCAAGGGCTCCGACGGTTCGGGCGGGGGCGGCGACGGGGGCTCGGGGGACGACTCCGCCCCGCGGTGCCACACGGGGGATCTGAAGGCGTCGGTCGCCGACGACGGCGCGGGCGCGGGCCAGGTGCAGTTCCTGCTGGTGCTGACCAACACCTCGGGAAGCACCTGCACGGTGTACGGCTTTCCGGGCCTGGCCTTCCTGGACGGCGCGGGCCACCAGGTGTCGTCGGTGGAGCCGCGGCGGCAGGGGCCCTCGGGCTCGGCGGTGCGGCTCGCGCCCGGCGGGCGGGCCAGGTCGGGACTCTCCTACGCCAACCCGGACATGACGGGGGCGAAGACCGTCACCCCCGCCTCGGTGGCGATCACACCGCCCGACGAGGAGACCACGCTGATCACGGCCTGGCCGGGGGACGCCCCGGTGGCCGCGGACTCGTCGTCGGGCTCGGTGCCGAAGGTGTCGTCCATGGTGGCCTACTGAGCGGTACGGGGTGGCGCGGCCGGGCCTGCGGCCGGGCCTGCGGCCGGATTCCGCCGGGACATTCCGCGGTGAAGGGGGCGGCGTCGCCCGCGCTTGACCCATTGTGCCGTTTCCGGTGATCGCCCGGGGCGCCAGGGCCGTACTCCACGCGGCGTCGACGGCGGGTCTCTTGACGTACGTTGCGGCCGTCCGACTTCGGCTCGATATGAACTCCGCCGGGCCCGCCTCCGCTGCCGATACTGGCGAGCGCATGCCGGTGGCCGCCGCGTTCGTACCGGTGGCGGCGCCGGGGAGCGAGGCGCACGAAGGAGCCGTCGTAAGCATGTCCGACAATGTGGCGCAACGTCTGGCCGAGCATGTCTCGGACCAGGGATGGGGCGAGCGGGTCGCCTTTCTGATCGACGATGAATCCGCCACCTTCCGCGAGGTGTTCGCGGAGGCGGCGAGGGTCGCCGGTGGCTATCGGTCCGCGGGACTCGGGCCCGGCGACCGGGTGCTGCTCGCGCTGCCGGACAGCCTGGAGCTGATCTGGTGTCTGCTCGGCGCCTGGCAGGCCGGGCTCGTCGCCGTACCCGTCAACGTCCAGATGGGCAGGGACGACCTGGCCAGGGACGTGGCGACGGCGGAGCCCGCGCTGATCGTGGTCGACCCCGACACCGCGGGCTGGCTCGACACCGCGGGGCTCGGCCCGACCACCGAGGTCAAGCCGCTGGTCGAGCCCGAGCCCGACACCCGCTTCGCGGACGGCGGCCGGGCGCCCGCGCTCGCGCTGTTCACGTCCGGCACCACGGGGGCCCCGAAGCTGTGCTTCTTCCGCCACGACGACCTCCCGGCGGGGGACCGCGGCACGGTCGCGGAGCCGGACGCCGTGGGCCTCTCGGTGTCGCGCATGTACTTCCTCGGCGGGCTGAGCGTCACCCTGTTCACCGCACTCGGCACCGGGCAGACCGCGGTGCTCTCCCGGCCGCGCGCCACCCCGGCCGCGGCCCTCGCGCTCATGCGCAGGCACGGTGTCACGAGCCTGTTCGCACAGCCGAGTTTCCTGGCGCGGCTGCTGCTCGAACCGGACCACGCCGAGGTGCTGGGGCGGCTGCGGCAGGTGACCGCCGCCGGGGAGGTGCTGTCCGCGCGGATGCGCGAGCGCCTGCTGCCGGTCCTCGGCGACCGCCTCGTCAACGCCTACGGGGCGACGGAGATCGGCGGCATCGCCATCGGCCGCCCGGCCGCGTACGGGCAGCCTTCCGCTGTCGGGCCCGCCTTCGACGGCAGGCCGGTACGGGTCGTGGACCCCGAGGGGACGCCGCTGCCCACCGGGGAGCGGGGCGAGCTGCACATCCGGGTGCCGTTCGCCACCCGCGGCGTGCGCCGCGGCAGCCTCGGCCCCGACCGGCTCACCGACGTCTGGTGGCCGACCGGGGACCTCGCCACCATCGACGAGGACGGTGTCATCCACGCGCACGGGCGGCTCGACGACGTCGAGGTGATCGGCGGGCAGAACGTCGTGCCCGGCGAGGTCGAGCGGCTCATCGAGAGCCATCCGCGGGTGCTCGAAGCGGCGGTCAGCGCCGTGCGGCGGCCTGCGGGCGACACCAGTCTGCGGGCCTACGTCGTCGCCGTCCCCGGCTCCGGGCCCGCCGGTGACGCGCTCGGCGAGGAGTTGGTCGGCCTCGCCCGCTCCCGGCTGTCCTGGTACAAGGTCCCGTACGACGTCGTCTGGCTTGACGCGCTGCCCCGCAACGGCAACGGCAAGGTGCTGCGCAGGCTGCTGCGGGCCGAAGGCGGCCAGTTCGCCTGACCGCCGCCGGCCGTGTCACGGCGCCGGGTCCCGCCGGTCCCCCGCGCTCGCGGGCCCCGGCGCCGTGTCACTCCCCCGCGCCCCCTTCCCCGGTGGCCCACTCCCCCGCCGACTCCTCCCGTACGACCAGCCGTACAGGACCGAAGAGGCCCGTGCGGATCTGGCCCCCGGCGATGGCCCTGGTCGGGGAGGCGTCGTCGAGATAGCCCGCGAGGGTGCCGCGCACGACGACCTCGACCTCGTTCTCGCCGGGCCGCAGCAGCCCGGTGACGTCGAAGGCCCACGGGCCCCAGGCCCGCTCCCCCGCGGGGGCGCCGCCCACCGTGACCGCCACGGCGCCGCGGACCTCGCCCAGGTCGAGCAGGGTGCGCCCGGTGGGGACGGCGGGCAGGGCGAGCGTGGTGCGGTGCCGCACCTCGCCGCCGAGGGCGCGCAGGCCCAGGCTCTCCCAGTCGGTCAGCGGCGCGGTCGTCTCCGCCGTCTCCGCCTCGACGGGGCCTTCGAGCAGCGCTCCGCCGCGCCGCCCCCCGTCCGCGGTGAGGCACAGGGTGACGGTCGCGCCCGCGGGCAGCGGCCCGGGCAGCGCGACGCGGCCCCCGGCGTCGGGGGTGAGGGTGTGCCCTCCGGTGTGGACGGCGCAGGGCAGCGCGGTGGGCACCCGTAGCGCGGTGGTGCCGAGGGGGGCGGTGAAGCGGAGCCATTCGGTGCGGGGGCCGCCGGGGGCGAGGTCGGGCACCAGGGGTTCCACCACGTCACCGGGCGCGGCGGCGGGGTCGAGCCAGGCGGCGCCTGGCAGCGGGTGGGGGCGGGCGGTGGCGCACACGGCGCGGGGGTCGCGGCCGAGGTGCGAGGGGCGGGTGCGCACGGGCTGCGGCAGGCCGTCGGCGGTGGCGCTCCAGTGCGGGCCGCTGATCCAGCCGAGGCCGCCCGCGGCGCGCGGCGCGGTGTCCAGGGTGGCGGCGGTGGGCGTGGCGGCGGTGTCGGTGAGGCGGAGGGTGAGGGTGTTGCGTCCCGGGTGGAGCAGGGGGCCGATGTCGTAGGGGTGGACGCGGACCTCGCGGTGGTCGGGGTAGGGGTGGAAGTCGCCCTGGCGGCCCGCCTCCGTGCCGTTGACGAGGACCGTGCAGGCGCCGTCGCTGCCGATGTGGACGACGGTGTCGGCGGGCGGCCGTGCGAGGTCGGCGGTGAGGGTGAGGTCGCTCACCCTGCCGGGAGAGCCGTGCGTGCCCGCGGTGAGCCATTCGGGGCGGCGGTAGGCGTCGCGGTCGCGTACGACGGCGAACGAGGCGCGTACGGGGCCGTCTTCGAGGGCGGTGAGGTCGAGGTCGAGGCGGGCGGTGCGGGGGGCGGTGGCGGCCGGCAGGGGGCTGAAGGTCTGGTAGCCGTCGCCCTCGACGGGGAGTTCGGCGCCGTCGAGCCGTACGGCGCGCGCGGCGCAGGCGCCGACCGCGAGCCAGCGGGTGCCGGGCGGCAGGGTGAGGTGGGTGCGTACGGTGACGGTGCTGCCCGCGGTGAGGTGCCGCCAGTCCAGGAACTCCTCGGGGACGTAGCCCTTGGGGCCGAGCCGGTCCTCGTGGACCGGGTCGTCGTGGATGCCGCGGGAGAGGGACCACTCGACGGGGGCGAAGTCCCCGTCGCCCTCGCGGGCCAGCGCGAACGGGCCGAATCCGGCGGTGACGGGCCGCCAGGGCCCCTCGGGTGCGGCGCGGTGGGCCATGCGCCAGACCTCGACGGGCAGGACGCCGGTGCGGTCGGGGGCGGCGAGGTCGCCATGGGTGTTGTCGAGGGTGGAGCGGGCGCGCAGCCGCCAGGGCCCGTCGAGGGGCACGGTGGCGGTGACCGGGCCCGGCGCGGTGCGGGTGGGGGCGGGCAGGCCGTCGCCGAGGACGACGAGGGCCACGGGCCCGTCCTCGAAGGGCACGTCGAGCCGCCAGCCGCCCTCCGGGTGCGGGGTGGCGGTGAGCGCGGTGCGGTCACTGGTGCCGGGGTCCCAGCGCTGGGCGCGCGGGCGCCGCGCGGTGTGGACGCGCAGGGTGGCGGTGCGCCCGGCGGCGGGGATCAACTCGGGCCCGTGGTCGCGGAGTTGGCGCCAGTACTCGGCCCAGGTGAAGGCGGCGTCGGGGGTGTACCAGCCGCGTGCGGGCAGCTTCACGACGGGGGCGCGGGTGCCGGTGCGCTCGTCGTGGGCGGTGAGCGCGACGACGCCGAGGGCGCCGTGGCGGCGCAGCAGGAACGGGACGTCGGCGGTGATACGGCCGGGCGCGGTGGCGACGGCGGCGGGCACGTCCGCGGTGGCGGTGACGGTGATGTCGCCGCGTTCCACGGCGGCGTGGAAGAGGGCGGCGGCGGCGCTGTCGGGGCCGTGGGGGCCGAGGAAGAGCCGGGGCGCCGCGCCCGCGCACACCACGCGCCCGCCCGCGGCGGCGAAACCGGCCAGGGTGCGTGCGGCGTCCGCCGACAGCGCCTCGGGGCCCGGCAGGACCACGGTGCGGTAGGTCTCCGCGCCGATGCGCAGGGTGGCCTCTGGGGTGGTCTCGGCGGCGGCGACGGTGGCCTCGTCGAGGGTGTCGTGGTCGAGTCCCGCGCGCTCCAGCACCCCGCGCTCCTCGGCGAACCAGCAGCCCACGCCGTTGAGTTCGTGGTAGCGCCCGGACGCCTCGGCGGCGGGCGGGAGGGCGCCGTCGAGGGTGAGGTGGGCCTGTGCGGCGGTGGTCGGGGTGAGCAGGACGGTGTCGCAGTCGTGGCGGCCCGCGGTGAGGACCGAGCAGAGCCGGGCGACGGCCGTGGCCAGCAGGTGGTACGAGGGCCAGTAGGGCTGGCGCCAGCAGGTGGACGGGGGCGCCCACTCCCACCAGCCGCCGGGGGTGGCGTAGTAGACGGCGTGCGGGTTGTAGAGGGTGGCGCCGCGGCGCAGAAAGGGGGCGAGCCAGTCGTAGGTCTCCTCCAGGGTGCCGCCCCAGCCGGAGGAGTGGAACGCCTCGATCCAGGTGCGGGGGTGGCCGTGGGCGTGTGCGAGGGAGCTGTGGACCTTGGCGTCGCCCCAGTGGTCGCTGCCGGGTGCGCCGTAACCGGCGTGGGTGGCGAGGTAGTCGCCGTAGAGCCGGACGCCGCCCGCGGGGTCGCCCTCGCGGGCCGGTGAGGGCTGGTCGAAGCCGCAGACGAGGCCGTGGCGTTCGAAGTAGGCGCGCTGGGGGTCGAAGAAGGCGCGGCGGCCGAGGCGGGCGCGGTGCTCGTGGTAGTCGCGGCGGACCCGGGCGGCCTCGTCGCCGGTGTCGGGCTCCCAGAGGGCGGCGAGCCTGGGCGGCAGTTCGTAGCCGTAGCGCTGGGCGAAGGTGGCGGCGAAGTCGCGGCCCCAGGTGGGCAGGGCGGGCAGTTCGTCCTGGAAGAAGCCGCCGATGGAGCGCCCGAACCACTGGCCGACCGCGCGCTCCAGGGTGCCGTGCACCTGGTCGAGGAGGGCGGCGCAGGCGTCGGCGCCGAAGAGGTCGAAGCCGCTGGGGCCGCTGTGCACGAGGGTGAGGGTCGCGGGCGGGCCGTGCCAGCGGACGGTGCCCGCGTCGAGGTCCGCGGGGTGTACGGAGCCGTCGGCGAGGCGGGCGTAGGCGGCGAGTGCGGTGTGTCCTGCGGGGGCGCGCAGGTCGGTGCGGGCGGCGTCGGGGGGCCTGCGGGTGCGGTGCAGGGCGAGGCCGCCGTACTCGGGGTGGTCGGCGATCAGGCGGCCCTGGAGGTTGGCGCCGGAGAAGCCGATCTGGTCGTACATCCAGAGGGTGAAGCCGAGTTCGTCGGCGTCGGCGCAGGCCCCGGCGAGCAGGTCGAGCCATGCGGGGCCGAGGTAGGGCGGGTCGTCGGCGAGGGCGCCGAACATGGGTCCCGTGGGGGCGAGGCAGATGACGACGGCCTGGTGGACGCCCTGGGCGAGCATGGTGCGCATCTGCGCGCGCAGCCGCTCGCGGGTGACGCGGGCGCCGCTCCACCACCACAGCGGCAGCGGCCCGTACTCGGGGGCGGGGGCGGTGAAGCGGGTCAGCAGGTCGGCGGGGGTCTCGGGCACTCGGGGGCCTCTCTGTGCCGGGGGCGCGGGGCGCGGGCGGGGCCGCGGGGTGGTTCAGGCGTGCTCGGCGCCGGGCAGTCCGGGGCCGCGCCGCTCGGTCTGGATGCGGTCGAAGGTCTTGCCCGCGGTGTCGGGCATGAAGAAGAACCCGACGCAGCCGCTGATGACGAGGAAGGCGGTGAGCAGGGCGGCGATGGCGGTGATACCGGCGTCGGCGAGGCGCGGCACGAAGTAGCTCCACACGCCGAGGCAGGCGCGGGCCACACCGAAGGTGAGGCCCTGCGCGGTGCCGCGCAGCAGGGTGGGGAAAAGCTCCTGGGTGAACGTCTTGTAGAACGCCTCGCCCGCGAGGGCGGCGCCGACGCCGAAGAGGAAGGTGTTCAGCAGGATCGTCGGGACGGTGAAGGGGAACCAGAGGAAGATCGCGTACGAGATCACCTGGGTCACGGAGCCGACCGCCCACAGGCGGCGGCGCGTGAGGTGGTCGCGGTCGCTGAACGGCATGTAGACGAGGACGGTGGCGGCGATGCCGATGACGAAGCCCGCGCAGGACAGCGCGACGCTTGTGGTCTGGTCGCCCGCGCCGAGGTTGCGCACCATGTACGGGGTGAAGAGCCCCGCGGTGCCTGCGGCGAGGCCCCAGAAGACGTAGAAGCCGCCCGTCCACAGCATGGCCCGCAGATGCGCGCCGTGGAACAGCTCACGCACCCGGACCCGGGTCGCGGCCGCGCCCGCCGCGGCGGCCTTCCAGCGCGCGGACTCGGTCATGCCCTGGCGCAGCGCCCAGGTGACGACGGCGACGAGGACGAGGTGCAGGAAGACGATGCGGATGCCGAGCAGGTCGAGGTGGGAGAGCGCGAGCGCGAGCAGCAGCACGATCATGGGGCCGATGTTCCAGGCGACCTGGGTGAACCCGAGGAGCTTGCCGCGGGCCCGCGTCGGGGAGAACTCGCCGACCAGCGCGAGCGAGGTGGGGACGTCGGCGCCGACCGCGACACCGACGGCGAAGGTGCCGGCGAACAGCATCGCCGGGTTGACGGCGAGCGCGATGCAGAGCACGGCGAGCGCGTAGACCAGCAGGTCCCACTGGTAGATGCGCTTGCGTCCGAGCCGGTCGCCGAGCCTGCCGCCGACGAGGGCGCCGACGGCGGCGCCGATGGCGTTGGGGCCGATCGCGGCGAGCGCACCGACGCCGGTCGGTCCGGAGTCCGAGAGGTGCATCTCGTCCTGGAACAGGGCGAGTCCCGTGCCGATCGCCACGATGGAGCCCGCGTCGAGGTAGGACGCCATGCCGGCGAGCGCCGACCACTTCCACTGGGTGCGGCTGACCCGGCCGCCCCCGTCGTCGTCCGGCCGCGGTGCGCCGGGCGCCCGTACGGGGCCGCGGCCAAGGCCGCGCGGGTCGTCGGCCGGGTGCCCGCCGGGTGCCGTCTCTGCCATCCTGGGGCTCCTCGATTCGTAGAACGTTCTCCAAGAAAGCGGCTCACAGGGTAGGCGTCTCCTGCCGATCGGCGTCAACGGTCGTGCAGAAGGTCGTAGAACGTTCTTTGCCTACGAGGTGGCAGACCGGGACGGATAGGCTTTCCCGGCACACCAGGACCGACCGGAGGCCCGTATGTCCACCGCCGACAGGGGGCGCCGCGTGACCATCACCGACGTCGCCCGCCACGCGGGGGTCTCCACCTCCGCGGTCTCCAAGGTGCTCCGCAACGCCTACGGGGTCAGCGACGGGATGCGGGAGCGGGTGCGGGCGGCCATGGCGGACCTGGACTACCGGCCGCACGCGGCGGCCCGCGGCATGCGGGGGCGCACGTACACGATCGGGGTGCTGCTCGACAACATCCGCAACGCGTTCTTCGCGGACATCCTGGACGGTGTGGGCGGCGAACTGCGCGGCTCCGACTACCAGATGCTGATCGGCGCCGCGGGCTTCGACAGCGACGACCAGACCCGTCTCGCGCGGGCGCTCGTCGACCGTCAGATGGACGGGCTCATCCTGATCGGCCCCGGTTTCCCGCGCTCGGAGGTGCTGCGCACGGCGGCCTCGGTGCCGACGGTGGTGATCGGCCACCACGACACGGCGGACGTCCACGACTCGGTGGTGGACGCGGACGCGGTGGGCGCGGGCCTGGTGGTGGACCACCTGGTGGATCTCGGACACCGCAGGATCGCGCTGACCTCGGCGCGCGGCAACGAGGGCGCCGGCTGGCCCGGCACCCCCGAGCGGGTGCAGCGGCGCGGCTACGAGGAGGCGATGGAGCGGCACGGCCTGACCGAGTACGCCCGGGTGGCGACGACCGCGTACTCGGAGGAGGGCGGCTACCGGGCGGGGCGTGAGCTGCTGTCGACGGCGCCGCTGCCGACGGCGGTGTTCGCGGGCGCGGACGTGGCGGCGATGGGGGTGTTCCGCGCGGCGCGCGAACTCGGCCTGCGCATCCCCGAGGACGTGTCGCTCGCCGGGTACAACAACACCGCGGTGGCGGCGCTGGCGCCGGTCCGCCTCACCAGCGTGGACCAGGCGGGCGAGCTGATGGGCGCGACGGCGGCAAGACTCCTCCTGGAACGCCTCGCGGGCCGCACCCGCTCGGTACTGATGTCGGTGTCCCCGACCCTGGTGGTACGGGGGACCACGGGGGCGGCGCCGGGGGTCGCGTGAGGCGCGGGGGCGCGCGTCGGCCTGGGAAGACGTGGGGCCGGGCCACGCGTCGGCCCACGTGCGGGCGGTGTCTCAGGGGCGCCGCTCCCCCGGCTCACCGTCGCGGTCGTGGTCCCGGTCGGGGTCGGTGCCGGAGCGGCGCGGCACCAGGGCGGCCAGCGAGGCGGTGGCGGTGATGACCAGGGCCGCGGCGAGGGCACCCCAGGCGGCCTCGATCCACCACAGGCAGACCGGTGTCAGCACTCTCGCGGCGGCGAGGACACGGTGGCGCGCCCGATGGCCCGCCCACGGGGGCGGGCGGAGGCCGGGGCGTCGGATGTGCGACATGGAGACTCCTGTTCCGAGCCGGGCCCGTGGGCACGGGCGGTGGGAGGGAGTTCACTCAAACACCGGGCTCCGACACCGCGTCAGGGCGCACAGGGGGGCTCAAACCCGTATCGGCGGGCCCATTTCCGCCCGGTCTCCGGCATGCTGGCCTCCCAGGGACGACGGAGTGGCCTATGGACGCGGCGGCACGGCATCGGCACGGGGACACGGCACCCGACCACGAACTGACCACGCTGCTGGCCCTGGCGGGGATGAGCCACAAAGCGCTCGCGAAACGCATCAACGAACTGGCCGAGCTGCGTGGGGTGTCCCGCCGGTACACCCACACGTCCGTCGCCAACTGGTGCCGCCGGGGGATGGCGCCACGGGCTCCCGCTCCCGCCCTGATCGCGGACGCGCTCTCTGAGCGGCTCGCACGGCGTGTCACCGTCGGCGAGACCGGGCTCGCAGGCCCCGGCGACCTGCCGGGTCCCGCAGGCGACGGGCCGTCCTTCCCCCGTACGACGAGCGTCGCCCTGACCGAGGCGGCCGAATTCTGGAGTCCCGTGAAGCGACGCGATGTCCTCTCCGCCGCACCCTTCTCGGCCGGGGCGTTCTCCACCCCGTTCCTGCGCTGGCTCATCGAGCCCGCGGACCCCGCGGGCGGGGCGCGCAGCGGCGGCGGGCCCCGGGTGGGCGAAGGTGACGTGCGCGAGCTGCGGCAGGCCGCCGAGGATGTGCGGCACTGGGACTCCCGCTACGGCGGCGGCAGTTGGCGCAGCACCCCGATGCCCGCCCTCCTCTACGAGCGGGCGGCTCCGCTGCTGCGCGGCACCTACGGCGAGGACGTCGGCAGGCAACTCTTCGCCGCGGTCTCGCAGTTGGCGAGGCTCGCCGGGTGGATCGCCTTCGACGCGGGCGACGACCGGGCGGCGCAGCGCCATTTCGTGCGGGCGCTGCGGCTGGCCCGCGCTGCCGGGGACCGCCCCCTGGGCGCGTACGTCCTGACGACGATGGCGATGCAGAGCCTGCTGCGGGGCCACCCCGACGAGGCCGTCGACATGGCGCAGGGCGCCCATGAACAGGCCGGCGGGCGGGAGGCGGCCGCGGTGCGGGGCTTCGCCAAGCTGATCGAGGCCCGCGCCCACGCCCGTCTCGGCGACGAGCGTGCCGCCTGCCGCAGCCTCGCGCGTGCGGAGGAACTCTGCGCCCACGACCGGCAGGGGCAGGACGCCCCGGAGTGGATCGACTTCTTCAACCGGGCGCGGATCGTCACGGACGCCGTGGAGGTCTTCCGCGACCTCGGGAGACCGCGCGCGGCCCTGGGCTGGGACCGGCTCGCTGCGCTGCCGGCCAACCGCTACACCCGGTGCCACGGCATGCGGCTGGCCGTCGTCAGCAGCGCTCACCTGCAACGCGGCGCCCTGGACGAGGCGTTGGCGGCGGGGCGGCAGAGCGTGGCCGTGCTGCGCACGGTGCGGTCGGCGCGTGCGGCGGAGCACCTGAGGACCCTCGGAAGCCACCTGGGCCAGTGGCGGAACGTACCGCAGGCGCGGAGCCTGCTGGCCGAACTCCGCCCGGCTTCCTGACCGGCGCTCCCTACGAGAGGCGTGGGGGAGGGGCCGCAGGCCGGTCGCCCCGCCGGACCGCGCGGCCTCGCGAGGACCACACCTTCGCCAGGCCACACGCCTTCGCCGGACCGCACACCCAGGTCGCCTCTAAGTCGCTTCCCCCTCGCCCCCGGTGGCCGGTTCAGGGGCGGTGTCGTGGGTGGGGTGGCGGGGTGGCGGGGCCGGGGAGCCGGCGACCTTGCGGGAGCGGGTGCCCGTGGTGGCGAAGGCCGAGTAGCGCGGAACCCAGCGCAGCAGGGCGCCCGCGGCGACGAGGCCGACCGCGCCCATGGTGGCGATGCCCGCGGCGAGGCTGCCGAGCAGGGCGGCGGCGGAGACAACCAGGGGGCCGCCCGCGCTGCCGGAGTCGGCGCACAGCCGCCAGACGCCGAGGAACTGCTGTCTGCTCGCGGGCGGCGCGACGTCGGCGCCGAGGGTCATCAGGATGCCGCTGCCGATGCCGTTGCCGAGGCCCATCAGCATCGCCACCACGGTCAGCGACACCAGGCCGCCGGTGAGCGGCAGCGCGGCCTGGGTGAGGCCGAGCACCAGCATCGAGGGCACCGCGATCCACAGCCGCCCGGCGCGGTCCATCACCTTGCCCGAGGGATAGAACACCATCATGTCGACGAGGCCCGCGATGCCGAACACCACGCTGGTGGTCGAGGGGTTCTCGCCGAGGTGCTGGGCCCACAGCGGCAGCACCGTCTGCCGGGTGGCGCGCACGGCGCCGACCAGGAACACCGCGACGCCCAGCGTGAGGAAGAGCCGCTTGTGCCCGCTGACCACGGACCGCACGGACACCGGCGCGTGCTTGTGCCCCGCGGCGGGCCCGCCCACGTCGGGGACGAACAGCACCACGAGGCCGGCGGCGACGGTGGTGGCGAGGGCCAGCCAGTACACGTCGCGCACCGGCCTGCCGTGCACGACGACGGCTCCGATGAAGGGGCCGATGAAGGCGCCCACCCGGGACATCCCCCCGAGGGTGGACAGCGCCCGCGCCCGTAGCTCCGTCGGTACGACCTCGGTCAGATAGGACTGCCTGGCCAGGACGAACACGGCGTTGGTGGCGCCGGTCGCGGTGACCGCGAGCGCCAGTTGCCACAGCTCGCTGGCGAGCGCGCAGCCGGTGAGGGTGACCGCGGCGACCACCGCCGCCACCAGCATGGCCTTGCGGTCGCCGAACCGGGCGGCGAGCGCGCCCGCGGGGACGTCGCCGAGGATCTGGCCGATGCCCTGGAGCGCGAGGATGAGGCCCGCGGTGGCGGGCGAGGCGCCGAGGGCGCTGCCGCTGAGGGCGATGATCGGGGCGAGAGCGCCGAAGCCCGTCTCGAAGATGAGCGCCGGGAGGAACACGGCGGGAGCGATACGGGCCAGGGACACGGGTTCTGCGCTCACGCGTCGGATGCCTCCCTCGCCGCGGTGCGGGGCGGCACTGGCCGTGGGCCGCGGATGTGGTCCATGAACGGGCACGACGCCCCGTCCCCGCGCGCGGACCGTCGGCCGATGATAACGCCCGGATGTGCGATGACCGGGCGAACGTTCACTTGGTGGACATCGACGGCGGGGGCAGGCGCCGCCGCTGCCCTCATTCCGGCGGAAGTCCCGCGCGGGAGTCGACGCTCCAGTGGCGGGAGCGCAGCGTCCGGCCGGCGAAGTCCACGTCCAGGGTGCCGTGGCGGGTGAAGCCGAGGGAGCGGCAGACGGCGTTGGACGCGGCGTTGCCGACGCCGGGGAGCGCGTGCACCACGCCCCATCTGCCGGTGCCCGCGGCGGGCGCGAGCAGCGCGCGCACCGCGCGCTTGGCGAGGCCGCGGCCCTGGTACCCGGGCAGCACCATCCAGCCGATCTCGGAATACGCGGCGGGCAGGGCGCCGCCCGGCCCCGCGGCCGCCCCGCGCCCGGCGGGCTCCGTGTCACCGGCGTCGTGGGCATCGGCGTCGTCGGCATCGTCAGTGTGACGCCACAGCACGACCGAGCCCGCGACGCCCCCGGGTTCCGGGCCGTCCTCGGGGATGATCATCTTGATCCAGGCGCTGCCGTCGGCGACCGAGCGCAGGTCGCGGGCCACCTTCTCCTCGATGCCCGAGCGCGGCAGCGGCCCGCCCAACTCGGCCATCATCACGGGGTCGCAGCGCATGCGCGCGTACGCCTCCACATCGCCGGGTGCCACGTCCCGCAGCCGCATGTCGCCTCCGTCCCCCGGGCGCCCCGCCCGCCGTCAGGCATTGTGCAGGACGGCACTGACAGCGGCCCGGGCGCGCTCACCCCAGGGCTTCGGTGAAGAAGCCGGCGAGCAGGGACCGCTGGCGGTGGACGGCGTCGTGGGGGTCGATCGTGCCGGTGTTCTCCTTGAGCACGTCCGCCGCGAGGCCGAGCTGGGGCAGCATCGCGACCAGGTCGGTGTACGTCGCGTGGGCCGCGCCCGGCAGGGAGGTGATCCGGTTCCTGACGCCCGGGCTGTGTGCGCGCAGCGCCTGCCAGGACGGCACGGTGGACGCGTCGTTGCCGTCCTTGCCGAGGATCAGGAAGGGGCGGTCGAGGCCGTCGGCGGCCACCGACGACAGGTGTCCGGGATCGCTGTCGTCCTGGACGAAGGCGAGCACGCCGTCGAGGTCGGCGCCCGCGGCGAGGCGCGGGTCGTCATGCATGGCCTGGAGCGCGATGAAGCCCCCGGCCGACTGCCCGTAGGCGCCGAGGCGCCCAAAGTCGGCCAGGGCGCGCGGCGCGCGGGGCAGCGCCCCCGGCAGGGCGTCGAGCACGAAGCGCAGGTCGGCCACCCGGACCGCGGCGATGGTCCGCAGCAGCTCCCGCATCGCCTCGGGGTCGTCGCCGGCCTGGCCCACCAGGTCGGGCAGCACGGTGCTCTCGACCCGGCCGCCGGGGAACTCCACGGCGGTGGCGTCGTAGGTGTGGTCGACGGCGACGGTGACGAAGCCGCGGGAGGCGAGGTCGTCGTAGAGGGTGGTGCCGAGGCCGCGCGGGTCGCCGAGGCCGGGCGAGTAGAAGATCACCGGGCGCGGTCCGAGGGGGGCGGCGGGGGCGCCCGGGTGGGCGTGGCTGCGGGTGGCGGCCCAGTCGGCCGCGTCGCCCGGCACCCCCGACATGTTGTTGAAGCGGGCGAACCCGGCGGCCTCGCCGGGCGCGAGCTGCGGCGCCACCGCGCCGCCCGTGGTGGGCGCGGCGGGGTAGCGGACGGTGACCATGAGTTCGCGGTAGGGCTGCCCCGGCTTCCAGGGGTCGGGGCGGCCCCGGTCGACGAGGCGCAGCACGGTGGTGCCGACGGGGTGGGGCCCGGTGGGCTCGGGCAGGACGAGCGCGCGCGAGCGCGGCTTCCCGCCGCCGGCGAGGACGGGCCCCGCGCCCGCCAGGGCTCCGGCCCCGGCGAGGGTGAGCGCGGCGGTGGTCTTCAGGACGCTGCGACGGGTCGGCATGGCACTCCTCGGTGTGGTGGCGTGGCCCGTCAAGACTCGCGCTCCGCGGCCCCCGGCACTATCCGGCGGGCCCGTAACCCGGCCTGGGGGGTAACCCGTAGAGCCGAGTCGGCCGGGCGGTGCGGCACCCCGCACAATGCCCTCATGGCCAAGAGATCCCGGCGCACCGCCCGCCGTCCGTCCCCCGCCGCGCCCGCCGCCTGCCCCTGCGGCCGGCCGGCGGCGTACGCCGACTGCTGCGGGAGGCTGCACGCGGGCGGGGCGGCGGCGACCGCGGAGGACCTGATGCGCTCGCGCTACAGCGCCTTCGCGGTCGGCGACGAGGGGTATCTGCTGCGCACCTGGCACCCGGCGGGCAGACCGCCGCGCGCGCTCTCCCCAGGGACGCGCTGGCTGGGGCTCGACATCCTGGCCACGGAGGGCGGTTCGGCGTTCCACACCACGGGGACCGTCACCTTCGCCGCCGCCTACGAGGACGGCGGCGGCCGTGGGGTGCTGCGGGAGCGCAGCCGCTTCGAGCGGGTCGACGGGGCGTGGGTGTACGTGGACGGGGACGCGCCCGCGTCATGAGAGCGGGGCGGTGGGCCCGGGGCGGGGTGCGCGGGTGTCTCAGGGGGCCAGGACGTCCAGTTCGTGGAGGGCGCCGACGGTGATCTCACGGGTCAGCTCCTCGGCGCGGACCGGGTCGCCCTCCCGTACCGCCTCGGCGAGCCGCACATGGAGGGTGACGGCGGCCGGGTCCGGGTTCTCGAACATGACCTGGTGGTGGGTGCGGCCCGCCAGCACCTCGGCGACGACGTCGCCGAGCCGCGCGAACATCTCGTTGCCCGAGGCGTTCAGCACCGTGCGGTGGAACGCGATGTCGTGCACCAGGTACTCCTCAAGGCGGCTGCCGCGCGAGGTGGCGACCATCCCGAGGGCGCACTCGGTGAGTTCGGCGCAGTCGGCGGCGCCCGCGTGCCGGGCGGCGAGCCCGGCGGCGGCCGGCTCCACGGCGGAGCGCAGCACCGTGAGCGAGCGCAGTTGGCGCGGCCGGTCGGGGCCCGCGAGCCGCCAGCGGATCACCTGGGGGTCGTACACGTTCCACTCGGCGGGCGGGCGCACCGTCACCCCGACCCGGCGGCGGGACTCGACGAGCCGCATCGCCTCCAGCACCCGCACCGCCTCCCGGGTCACGGAGCGGGACACCGCGAAGCTGCGGGTCAGCTCCTCGATGCGCAGCACGCTGCCCGGCGGGTACTCCCCGGCGGTGATCGCGGACCCGAGGGTGTCCAGGACACGGGTGTGCAGCCCTCGGGCCGTGACGCTCATGGGGCAAGCGTACGGAACAGCCCACCCCGCCAAAAGATCTGACTTTTGCGGGGCCGGGTCTTGAATTAGTCGGATCACATGCGTTTCAGTGTGCTGGACACCTGTGGTTCGCGAGAAGTGAGACCCCCCGATGAGCAGCCCGGACAGCCGGAACGGACCGAACAGCCCCCGCCCGCGGGTCGTCGTGGTCATGGGCGTGTCCGGGACCGGGAAGTCGACGGTCGGCCCGCTGCTCGCGGACCGGCTCGGCGTGCCCTACGCGGAGGGCGACGGCTTCCACCCGGCGGCGAACATCGCCAAGATGTCCGCGGGGACGCCGCTGACGGACGACGACCGGTGGCCCTGGCTCGACGCGATCGGCGCCTGGGCGCACGGGCGCGCCGGTCTCGGCGGCGTGGTCAGCAGTTCGGCGTTGAAACGGCGCTACCGGGACCGGCTGCGGGCCGCCGCGCCCGGCGTCGTATTCGTCCACCTCACCGGGGACCGCGCCCTGGTCGAGGACCGGATGCGGCACCGCAAGGGGCACTTCATGCCTCCCGGGCTGCTCGACTCGCAGTTCGCCACGCTCCAGCCGCTGGGCGCGGACGAGCCGGGGGTCGCGGTCGACGTCGCGGGCGATCCCGAACGGATCGCGGACCGCGCGCTGGCCGCGCTCGCGGCACTGCCAGGCTCAGCACCGCCCGCACCGCCCGCACCGCCCCCGGCGCCCGCCGACGCGGCCCCACCGGGCCCCGAGGAACCGCAGGGTCCCCCCGACGCTCCCGGCCCGCCCGGGTAGCGGCCCACCGCGGCGCCGCGCCCCTCCCCCGGGGTCCGGGCGCCGTGTACTCCTCCCCGTTCCGGGGCAGGCGCCCCGAGCCCCACGGCCCCCGCCCCACCGCACTGTCCCCGACACCCCCACCTCCCCACCACCCCAAGGAAACCCACCGTGACCAGACTCAGCGTCGAGATGCTGGCAGCGGACGCCCCCGAGCCGATCACCTCGGCCGGGCATGCCCAACTGGGCATAGCCGTGCTCGTGGGCATCGCCGTCATCGTCGTGCTCATCACGCAGTTCAAACTGCACGCGTTCCTCTCGCTCACCATCGGGTCGCTCGCGCTCGCCGCGGTCGCGGGCGCGCCGCTCGACAAGGCCATCACCAGCTTCAGCAACGGTCTTGGCGCGACCGTCGCCAGCGTCGGCGTACTCATCGCGCTCGGTTCGATCCTCGGGAAGCTGCTCGCCGACTCCGGCGGCGCCGACCAGATCGTGGACACCATCCTGGCCAAGGCCACCAAACGCACCATGCCGTGGGCGATGGTGCTGATCGCCTCCGTGGTGGGCCTGCCGCTGTTCTTCGAGATCGGCATCGTGCTGCTGATCCCGGTCGTGCTGCTCGTCGCCAAGCGCGGCAACTTCTCGCTGATGCGGATCGGCATCCCCGCACTCGCGGGCCTCTCCGTGATGCACGGTCTTGTGCCGCCGCACCCGGGGCCGCTGGTCGCCGTGGACGCGGTCAAGGCCAACCTGGGCCTGACGCTCGGACTCGGCATCCTGGTCGCCATCCCCACGGTGATCATCGCGGGCCCGCTGTTCGGCCGCTACGCCTCCCGCTGGGTGGACGTGCCGCCGCCCGACCGCATGGTCCCCACCCGCCCCTCAGAGGACCTGGACAGGCGGCCCGGCTTCGGCGCCACCATCGCGACGGTGTTGCTGCCCGTGGTGCTGATGCTGGCGAAGGCGCTGGTGGACATCGTCGTCGACGACACGGGCGACACCCTCCAGCGGATCTTCGACGTGCTGGGCTCCCCGCTGATCGCGCTGCTGATCGCGGTGCTCGTGGGCATGTTCACGCTGGGCAGGGCCGCCGGGTTCACCCGGGAGCGGCTGGGGACCACGGTGGAGACCTCGCTCGCGCCGATCGCGGGGGTGATGCTGATCGTGGCCGCGGGCGGCGGCTTCAAGCAGGTGCTGGTGGACTCCGGGGTCGGGGAGATGATCCTCGACATCTCCAAGGACTGGTCCATCTCCGCGCTGCTGCTCGCCTGGCTGATCGCGGTCGTCATCCGGCTGGCCACCGGCTCCGCGACGGTGGCGACGGTCTCGGCCGCCGGGCTCGCGGGACCGCTGGCCGCGGACATGTCCAGCACCCATGTGGCGCTGCTGGTGCTGGCGATCGGCTCGGGCTCGCTGTTCTTCAGCCATGTCAACGACGCCGGTTTCTGGCTGGTCAAGGAGTACTTCGGGCTCTCCGTGGTGCAGACCGTCAAGACCTGGTCGCTGATGGAGACGATCCTGTCGGTGGTCGGCGGCGGGATCGTGCTGCTGCTCTCACTGATCATCTAACGGCCGTAGCCACGAAGCCGTGCCCCGCCCCCGGTGCGGACCAGGGGGCGGGGCCGGGATCTTGAGGCCCGGGATCTTGAGGCCATGGGCGGCCCATGGCAGGCTCGTGCCGCATGATCGATGAGTTCGCGAAAGCCAACCTGCACAAGAGACTGCGGCGGGACCGTGAGGCGCTGCTCTGGAAGCTCGACGGCGTGTCAGAATACGACGCGCGCCGGCCTCTGACAGCGACCGGGACCAACCTCATCGGCCTGGTCAAACACGTGGCCACGGTCGAGGCCAGGTACTTCGGCGAGGTCTTCGACCGCCCCTCCCCCGAACCGCTGTGCCGATGGCAGGACTCCGACGGCAGCGATCATTGGGCGGCCGGGAACGAGACGCGCGATCAGATCACCGGGTTCTACCGGCGCACATGGGAGCACGCGGACGCGACGATCGACGAGCTTGCCCTCGATGCCCCCGGCCACGTGCCCTGGTGGCCGGAGCCCTATCTGAACACCAACCTGTTCGCCGTCCTGGTCCATGTCCTCGGCGAGACCATCCGGCATACCGGGCACGCCGACATCCTGCGCGAGGGCGTCGACGGCCGGACCGGGCTGCGCGCAGAACACGAGGAGCCGGTCGACGAGGAAGCCCGCGCGGCCCGCTTCGCGAGGATCGAGCAGGCCGCCAGGACGGCCGCACCGGCCGGGGCGTAGAAGGCTGTCCCACGACGTAACGCGGCGGCATCGGCCGCCGACACCCGCCGCGTCCCCCGCCACCGCGCATCGCGGCGCGCCGGGTCAGGGGCGCCAGAGGCGGTGGTGGCGTTCGGCCCATGTCCGCGAGACCCGGCCGGTGCGCATGCCCCTGCGGGCCTCGGGGTCGGCGAACGCCATCGCGACATGGCCCGCGATCACGATGCCGAGGGCGAGCGCGAGCCAGTCGTGGACGAAGGTGGCCCCGGTGCGCAGCACCAGCGGGGCGAGCCCGGTGAACCACATCAGCAGCCCGGTGCCCGCCATCACGAGCACGGCTCCGGCGAGCCAGGCCGCGTACGTCTTCTGACCGGCGTTGAACTTCCCCGCGGGGCGTGCCCCCGGATCGCGGTCGCGGCGCAGCGCGGCCCGCAGCCAGAGGCGGTCGTGGGGGCCGAAGCGGTTCAGCCGCCGCAGGTCGGCGCGGAGCGCCCGGGAGACCAGACCGGCGAGCAGCGGCACGGGCAGCAGGATGCCCGACCACTCGTGCACGGTGACCACCAGCGCCCTGCGGCCCACGAGTTCGGCGAGCTGCGGCAGGTAGAGGAAGGCCGCGGTGAGCACGCACACGCCCATCAGCACGGCCGTGGTGCGGTGCACCCAGCGCTCCACGGGGGTGAAGCGGCGTACGTCGGTGCCCGCCCCGGGGGTGCGGGGCGCGGCTGCGGGGGCGGGGGCGTCAGGCGGTGGGGGCATCGTCGCGTCCGTTCGAGCGCCCGACCCAGCCGTCGACGTCGTAGCCGCCCTCGGTCTCCCAGTAGCCGGGCCTGACCTCGTCGGTGAGGGTGATGCCGGAGAGCCACTTCGCCGACTTGTAGAAGTACATGGGCGCCACATAGAGCCGGACCGGGCCGCCGTGGGCGTGGCCGAGCGGCTTGTCCTGCATCCGCAGCGCGATCAGCACGTCGTCGCGGCGGGCCTGGGACAGCGTCAGGCTCTCGCTGTACGCGCCGTCGAAGCAGGTGAGCCGGACCGCCCTGGCGCTGTCGCGGACCCCGGCGGCCGCCAGCAGACGGGAAAGACGCACGCCCTCGAAGGGGGTGCCCGGCACCCGCCAGCCCGTGACGCACTGCACGTCCCGTACGAGCCGGGTCTGCGGCAGCTCCCTGAGCTGGGCGAGGGTGTACGTGGCGGGGTGGTCGACGAGGCCGCCGACGGTGAGCCGGTAGTCCTGCTCGCCCTTCCTTGGCACCGAGGTGGTGACGGAGTAGTAGCGGAAGCCGCCGCCGTTGGGGAGCAGCCCCGTGATGCCGGTGGGGTCGCGGTCGGCGGCGGCGCCGAGGAAGGCTTCCAGGCCGTGCTGGAGCGGCTGGGCCGCGGCGACGGTGAGCGCGCCGAGCCCGGCCATGCCGAGCACCACGCGCCTGCCCACCGGGGTGGAGCGGCCGGGGGAGTCCTCGTCGCCCGGGTCGGCGGGCCCGGGTTGTTCTGGTTTCACATACCGATTCGACCACCGGGGGCGGCGGGTGGCCAGGGCCGGGGTCGTTCCGTCAGCATTCCGTCATCTTCACGCGGCCCCGCGCACGACTTCCGAGTCCGGCCCGCCACGCCCCGTGTGCGGCCCCACTTCCGCCCCCGCGCCCGCGGCCCGGTCAGAGCCGGGCGACGAGGCGGTCGAGTGGCCTGGGCACGCGGTCGGGGTCCAGGCCCTCGACGAGCGAGCGGGCGTAGTGGACCTTGCGGCCGCCGCGGGTGCCCATGAAGCGGCGCAACTGCGCCTCGACGGCGCGCTCGCGCTGGGCGGGCTGGCGCTGGAAGATCCGGAACGAGCGCAGGTCGCCCTGGTCGTCGATGACGCCCTCGACCCGGGCCGCGCCGAGCCCCCTGATCAACTCGTCCTCCAGGTCGGCCACGCAGACGTAGAAGCCGAGCGCCTCCATGTCGGCGCGGGTCAGCGCGGAGCCGAGACCGGCCCGTTCGAGCCCGCGCAGATAGAAGTGCTCCTCGCCCGCGTCGCACAGGCCCGCCACCGGCACGTCGAGCCCGCCGGGCCCGAAGAGGCCGAGCCCGTACGCGATGTTGGTGACGCCGCCGAGCGGTACGACGCAGACGCCCTCGGCGGCGAGGGTCCTGCCGCGCAGCTCCGCGACGACCTCAAGGGCGGTCCTGTCGCTCGCGCCCTCGACCAGCACCACGGAGCGCAGCCCGCCGTGCCCGGCCAGCTCGACCGCGGCCTCCCGGGCCCCGGGGTGCCCGCGGCCCGTGACATAGGCCACGGCGGCCCGGCGGAAGCGCTCCATGCCGTCGAGGGGGCCGGAGGCCGCCCCGGCGTCCCCGGCTGTCCCGTCCGCCTCGGCCGCCTCGGCCTCTTCGTCCCGTATGTCCCCACCACGGCGCGCGCTCATCCGGCCAGTCTCGCAGGCGCGGTCCCCGTACTCCCGGGGTTTTCCGCGGGAGTACGGGCCGGGGGCTCAGCCGACCGCGGCCGCCGCGGCGCGGCCCGCCGTGCGGCCGGAGAACAGGCAGCCGCCGAGGAAGGTGCCCTCGAGCGAGCGGTAGCCGTGCATCCCGCCGCCGCCGAAGCCCGCCGCCTCCCCCGCCGCGTACACCCCGGGCAGCGGCTCGCCGTCGGCGGTGAGGACCCGGGAGGAGAGGTCGGTCTCCATGCCGCCGAGGGTCTTGCGGGTGAGGATGTTCAGCCGCACCGCGATCAGGGGCCCCGCCGCCGGGTCGAGTACGCGGTGCGGGGGTGCGGTGCGCACCAGCCGGTCGCCGAGGAAGGCCCTGCTGGCGCGGACCGCCATGACCTGGAGGTCCTTGGTGTACGGGTTGGCCAGCTCGCGGTCGCGCGCGACCAGGGTGCGGCGCAGGTCCGCCTCGTCGATCAGCGGCTCGTCGGTGAGCGCGTTCATGCCGCGCACCAGGGCGCCGAGGTCGCGCTCCACGACGAAGTCGGCGCCGTGGTCCATGAACGCCCGGACCGGGCCCGGCACGTCCGCGCGGACACGGGCGAGGGCGCCGCGCACGGACTTGCCGGTGAGGTCGGGGTTCTGCTCGGAGCCGCTGAGCGTGAACTCCTTGGCGATGATCCGCTCGTTCAGCACGAACCAGGTGTGGTCGTGGCCGCTGTGCGTGATGTGTTCGAGGGTGCCGAGGGTGTCGAAGCCGGGGAAGAGCGGCACCGGCAGCCGCCGGCCGCGGGCGTCGAGCCAGAGGGAGGAGGGCCCCGGCAGGATGCGGATGCCGTGCCGGTGCCAGATGGGGTTCCAGTTGGCCAGGCCCTCGGTGTAGTGCCACATCCGGTCCCTGTTGATCAGCCGGGCCCCGGCGTCCTCCGCTATGCCCAGCATCAGCCCGTCGACGTGCGCGGGCACCCCGCTGACCATGGTCGCGGGCGGGGTGCCGAGCCGCTTCGGCCAGTGCGCGCGTACCAGGTCGTGGTTGCCGCCGATGCCGCCCGAGGTGATCACGACCGCCTGGGCGCGCAGGGCGAAGGCGCCGGTGGCGGTGCGCCCGCTGGCCTTGCCGCGCGCCACGTCCGAGGGCTCCAGCACCTCGCCGGTGACGGTGTCCACGGCGCCGCCGGTGCGGCCGAGCCCCGTGACCCGGTGCCGGAAGCGCAGGTCCACGAGGCCGCGCGCGGCGGCGGCGCGCACCCGGCGCTCGAAGGGGGCGACGAGGCCGGGGCCGGTGCCCCAGGTGATGTGGAAGCGCGGCACCGAGTTGCCGTGGCCGCGCGCGTCGTAACCGCCCCGTTCGGCCCAGCCGACCACCGGGAAGAGCCGCACCCCGAGCCCGCGCAGCCAGCGCCGCTTCTCGCCCGCGGCGAAGTCGACGTAGGACTCGGCCCAGCGGCGCGGCCAGTGGTCTTCGTCACGGTCGAAAGCGGCCGTCCCCATCCAGTCCTGGAGCGCCAGGGCGTGGCTGTCCCTGATCCGCATACGGCGCTGCTCGGGCGAGTCCACCAGGAAGAGGCCGCCGAAGGCCCAGTGCGCCTGGCCGCCGAGGGACTGCTCGGGCTCCTGGTCGAGCAGGATCACCCGGCGCCCGGCCGCGGCGAGTTCGGCCGTCGCCGCGAGTCCCGCGAGTCCCGCGCCGATCACGATGACATCGGCGTCGTACGCCATGGGCCCTCCCGTGTCGCCGCATCCGCCGCCTGCCCCGGCGGGAGGGGGGCGGACGGATGGCTGCCGTCCAGGTTAGTTACCGCCGGGTCGGAATCCTGTCAGATCGCCGGCGCGGGTGTGGGGCGGGTCACCCCGGAAGCCTGTCGTTCCTTGCCGCCCATGGGGCGCTCCACGCGCCCAGCCGCTATGGTCGGCTCGGTACACATCCCCGCCGGGCTCCGGAACCTGCCGTCGTGAGGTGCGTTACTTGTCCGCTCTCGTGCTCTTCCTCGCCGTCTGCTCCGCCTGCTGTCTGGGCTTTGGATTCGTGCTCCAGCAGAACGCGGCGCAGCGGGCACCGCTGGGCGACTTCCTCTCCCCGCGGCTGCTCCTCGACCTGATGCGGATACCGCGCTGGCTCGGCGGCGTCGGGCTGATGGTGTGCGGGATGGTGCTGGGCGCGCTGGCGCTCGGCAAGGGCGAGATCTCCCTGGTGGAACCGCTGCTCGCGACGAACCTGCTGTTCGCGCTCGCGCTGTCGCGCTGGCAGACGAGACAGTCGCTCGGCCGCCAGGGCTGGGCGGGGCTCGTACTGCTCGCGGGCGGGGTGAGCGCGTTCATCGTGGCGGGGCAGCCCACCGGGGGCACCGCGGTGACCGAGCCGCTGCGGCACTGGCTGATGATCGGCCTGATGGTGGGCGGGGCGCTGGCGCTCGCCGCCTGGGCGAAGCGCTCCCCGCTGGCCGCGGGCCCGGTGCTGCTGGCGGTGGCGGCGGGGCTGCTGTACGGGGTGCAGGACGCGCTGACCAGGGTCAGCGGGCAGCGGTTCTCGGCGGGCGGCTGGCCCGAGCTGATGACGAGCTGGCAGCCGTACGCGGTGCTGGTGCTCGGGGTCACCGGTCTTGTGCTGGTGCAGAGCGCGTTCGAGACGGCGCCGCTGCGGATGTCGCTGCCCGCGCTGACCGCGGCGCAGCCGCTGGCGGGCATCGCCTGCGGGGTGGGCTTCCTCGGCGACCGGCTGCGCACCGACGCGGGCGCGCTGGCCTGGGAGGTGTGCGGTCTCGCCGCGGTGGTGGCGGGCATCGTGCTGCTCGGGCTGCATCCGGCGATGCCGCGGGGCACGGCCCCGGTGGAGCGGGTGCCCGACCTGCAATCGGGCTGAGCGCGGCCCGGGAGGGGCACGCGGGGTGCGCCTGGTTGGATGGGGGCATGAGCGCCGAAGGTAACCCCGCAGAGGAGATCCTCGACGTCGTCGACGAACTCGACCGGGTGACCGGCCGGGCGCCGCGCGGCGAGGTGTACGCGCGCGGGCTGCGGCACCGGTGCGTGTTCATCGAGGCGAGGAACGCGGACGGCCGTGTCTTCGTGCACCGCAGGACCCCCGCCAAGCTGGTCTTTCCCTCCCGGTACGACATGTTCGTCGGGGGTGTGGTGGGCGCGGGCGAGAGCTACGACGACGCGGCGCTGCGGGAGGCCGAGGAGGAGCTGGGGGTGCGCGGGCTGCCGCGGCCCGAGCCGCTTTTCAGGTTCCTGTACGTGCCGGGGGACGGCGACGGGGTGGCGCAGGGCTGGTGGTCGTACGTCTACCAGGTCCGCTGTGAGCCGCCGGTGTCCCCGCAGGCCGAGGAGGTGGCCTGGCACACCTTCCTCACCGACGAGGAGCTGGCGGCGCGGCTCGGCGAGTGGCCGTGGGTGCCGGACGGCCTCGCGGCGTACCACCGGCTGCTCGCCCACAGGGCGGCCGGGGCGGGTGCGGTGCACGAGGGTCACGACGGCACGATCTAGGGTGCGCGCATGATCGGTATGACGGAATCCGTACGGCTCTGGTTCGCCCCGGGGCGGGTCGCGGACGAGGGTGACACGCCCGACTACCGCTTCTCGCTGGCGAACGAGCGCACCTTTCTTGCCTGGCTGCGCACCTCGCTCGCGCTGATCGGTGGCGGCTTCGCGGTCGACCAGTTCCTGCCGGACCTGAGCTGGGGCTGGCGGGTGGGGCTCGCGCTCACCCTGCTGGCGGCGGGCGTGCTGTCGGCGCTGCGCGCCATCAACCACTGGGTCCGCTGCGAGCGGGCGATACGGCGCGGCGAGGACCTGCCGGTGTCCCGGTTCCCCGCGGTGCTCAGCGTGGCGGTGGCGGTGCTCGCGGTGGCGATGGTGGTGATCGTGATCGCGGGCTGGGCGGGATGAAGGACCAGGGCCGTGACCCGGGACTGCAACCGGAGCGGACCCGGCTCGCGTGGCGGCGCACCACGCTGTCGTTCACGGTGGCCGTGATCCTGGCGGCCAAGGCCGTCGTCGACCACGGCGGCTGGGCGACCGTGCCGGCCTGTGCGGTGGGCGCGCTGCTGTGGGTGGCGTTTCTCACAGTGGCGCACCGCAGGATGCGCGGCCTTGCCGCGTCCACACGGCCCGCCGTGCTGCCGGGCGCCCTCGGGGTGGCGGCGGTGTGCTGCTCGCTGGCGCTCGTGGTGTGCGCGGTGGCCATCGTCGTGTGAGGCACGGCCGCGCCCGCGGCGTGCACACCGGCCGGTGGAGCCGTGCCGGTCCCTTCCGGACCCTGCCCGAGCCTTTACGGTCCCTGTCGGCCCCTTTCGGACCCTTCCGGAGCAGCCTGCACACTGGACGGCATACCGACCGGTCGGCATGATGGCGGGAACGATTCGGCGTCGGGAGGGTGTATGGGCGGGGAACGGACCCCCGGGCTTGACCTGGGCGCGCTGCGGGAGCACCTGGACCGGGAGCGCCCAGGTCTTGTGCGCGGGCCGTTGCAGGGGCGCGTCATCGAGGGCGGCCGTTCCAACCTCACCTACGCGGTCTCCGACGGGCACGGGTGCTGGATCGTGCGCAGACCGCCGCTCGGCCATGTCCTGGCCACCGCGCACGACATGGGCCGCGAGCACCGCGTGATCAGCGCGCTGCGGCCGACCCGGGTGCCGGTGCCGGGGACACTGCTGCTGTGCGAGGACGCCGCGGTGCTGGGCGCCCCGTTCTATGTCATGGAGTTCGTGTCGGGCACCCCGTACCGCACCGCGGGACAGCTCGCCGCGCTGGGGCCCGCGCGTACCAGGGCGGTGACGCTCTCGCTGGTCGACACGCTCGTCGAGCTGCACGCGGTGGAGCCCGCGGCGGTCGGCCTCGGGGACTTCGGGCGCCCCGAGGGCTTCCTGGACCGCCAGTTGCGCCGCTGGGGCAAGCAGCTCGACGCCTCCCGCACCCGGGAGCTGCCCGGCCTCGACGAACTGCACGCGGCGCTCGGCCGCCGGCTGCCGCGCTCCCCCGCCGCCACCGTCGTACACGGCGACTACCGCCTCGACAACGTGCTGATCGGGCCCGACGACGCGATCACGGCCGTCCTCGACTGGGAGATGTCCACGCTCGGCGACCCGCTGACCGACCTCGGGCTGCTGGCCATGTACAGCGTGCCGCTCGGGCTCGCCGACTCCCCCCTCACCACCACCGCGTCCGCGCCGGGGCACCCCGCCCCCGAGGAGCTGGTCGAGCGGTACGCGCGCCTGTCCGGGCGTGATGTGTCGGCCGCCGCCTGGTACACCGCGTTCGCCTGGTTCAAGCTGGCGGTGATCCTGGAGGGCATCCACTACCGGTACACCCTGGGCAGCACCGTCGGCGCGGGCTTCGACCACATCGGCGACCTCGTACCGCTCTTCATCGAGCACGGCTCCACCACCCTCCGCGGACTGAAGGAAGGCTGATCCGCCATGGACTTCACCTACGACGCGCGCACCGAGGAGCTGCGGGAGCGGCTGACCGCCTTCATGGACGAGCATGTGCTGCCCGCCGAGGACGTCGCGCGCGAGCAGCGCGAGCGCGCCGGGTCCCCGTGGACCACCCCGCCGGTGGTCGAGGAGCTGAAGGCCGAGGCCAGGAGCCGGGGCCTGTGGAACCTGTTCCTGCCGGACACCGGCGACGGCGCGTACGGCGCCGGGCTCACCAACCTCCAGTACGCGCCGCTGGCCGAGATCACCGGGCGCTCGCCGCTGCTCGGCCCCGTCGCGGTCAACTGCGCGGCGCCCGACACCGGGAACATGGAGCTGCTGGCGCAGTTCGGTGACGAGGCTCAGCGCAAGCAGTGGCTCGAACCGCTGCTCGCCGGGGAGATCCGCTCCGGCTTCGCGATGACCGAGCCCGACGTCGCCTCCTCCGACGCGACCAACATCACCACCAGGATCGAGCGGGACGGCGACGACTACGTCATCACCGGCCGCAAGTGGTTCATCTCCGGCGCCATGAACCCGGACTGCAAGGTCTTCGTCGTGATGGGCAAGACAGCACCTGACGGCGCCGACATCCGCCGCCAGCAGTCCATGGTCCTGGTGCCCAGGGACGCGCCGGGGCTCGAAGTACGGCGCGCCATGCGGGTGTACGGCTTCGAGGACCACGGCCACGGGGGCCACGCCGAGCTGGTCTTCGACCGGGTGCGGGTGCCGGTGTCGAACCTGGTCGGCGAGGAGGGCGGCGGCTTCGCCATCGCGCAGGCGCGGCTCGGCCCCGGCCGTATCCACCACTGCATGCGGCTGATCGGGGTGGCGGAACGCGCCATCGAGCTGATGTGCCGACGCGCGGTGTCCCGTACGGCCTTCGGGAAGCCGCTCGCCGCGCAGGGCGTGGTGCGGGAGTGGGTGGCGGACGCGCGGGTGGCGGTGGAGCAGTCGAGGCTGCTGGTGCTGAAGACGGCCTGGCTGATGGACACGGTCGGCAACAAGGGCGCCCACACGGAGATCCAGGCCATCAAGATCGCGACACCGCGCACGGTGGTGGACATCCTCGACAAGGCGGTGCAACTGCACGGCGCCGGTGGGGTGAGCCAGGACTTTCCGCTGGCCGAGCTGTGGGCGGGGGCGCGCACACTGCGGCTCGCGGACGGCCCGGACGAGGTGCACCAGCGCTCCCTCGCCAGGCGGGAGTTCGGCAAGTATCAGTAGCCACGCGTACGTAACATGCCGGTAATCTGATGAGCGGACGCCGGGTCGGCCGGGCGGTGCGCGGTGCAGCCGCACGGCCAGGGCCCGGGCGGCTCGTGTCGGAGTCCGGCGCCGCGGGGCGGGACCGGCCACCGGCACCGCGCGGAACGGACACTCAGCATGCCCGATCGGCCGGTCGAGAGACTTGCGGCACCCGCCGCCCGCCCTGCGAGGGGCGGCGCGGCGTGACGGTGCGGCGCTGCCCCGCGTGCGGCGCGGAGCGGCGGGACGACGGAAGGCCCGGCTGCGCCTGCGCGGCCGGGGAGGTCGCCGAGGCCGCCGACTTCACGCCCCTGCTCCTGCGGCCCTATGTGAACCCCGGGGAGCCTGGCGAGGCGCCCGGTAGTCCCACCCCCGCGCCCGCACGCGGCACCGCCGCCGTCGCCCTGGAACCGGGCACGGCCGATGGCCCCGGCGGGACGGGCGGTCCCCGTGAGGCGGGCGGCTCCGCGCCGGGTCCGACGGGGGAGCCAGATGCGGCGGAGGGTCCGGGCGCGGCGGGAGTCGAAAGTACGGCCGGTGGCGAGAGCGCGGCGGGGGACGCAGGCACGGCACGTGGCGAGAGTCCGATGGGTGACGCGGGCGCGGCGGGTGACGCGGGTGGTGAACCGGAGGCACGGCCGCGTTCGCGCGCCCGCAAGGCGGGGCTGGTCGTGGTGACTGTGGTGTCCGTGCTCGCCGTGCCCGTGGTGCTGTTGGGGGCCGTCAGGATCGCCGAGGACGCCTTCGACCACGCGGGCCCCGAGCGCCCCACCGGGCTGCCGAGCCTGATGCTGCCGACCGGCACGGGGCACTCGGCCGCCACCCCCTCCGACGCCGCCTCCTCCCCCGCGTCGGGACCGACCAGCCCCGCGCCGACCGCCGCCCCCTCCCCCGGCGCCTCCACTCCCCCGGCCACCGGTCGGGCGCCCGACCGCCCACCGCCCGGGAGCACCGACTCCACGGGGCCGCGTGACGCCTCGCCAGGCAGCCCCGCGGACGCGGCGGACGGCGGCGCCCCCGTGCTCCGCCAGGGCATGAGCGGGCCCGAGGTCACCCTGCTCCAGCAGCGGCTGCGGCGGGTCGGCGGGCTCTACGAGGACGAGCCCGACGGGGTCTACGACGCGGGCGTCACGGAGGCGGTGGCCACCTTCCAGCGCTGGCGCGCCGTCAAGGGCGACCCGGAAGGGGTCTACGGCCCCCACTCCCGCGCCCAGTTGGAGGCGGAGACCCCCGGCACGGCGTGAGCCCGTACCGCATCCGGCGCGGCGCTCGCCGGGCTGCTGGCACCTCTTGATGCGTCGACGTATGTCAATCAACTTGATTTAATGAGCGGGCACCCATCGGTGCAAGGATCGCGCGCGCAGTGCGCCGACCTGGAGGGGAGACGCCATGACGGCCGAGGAGGCCCCCTGGTCGCTCGTGCTGCTCGAACAGCTCGGCTGACCGGGGCCCGCGCCCGGTGCCACCGCCGCGCGCGGGCCGGGGCACCGGGCGCGTACCGGCTACGATGCCCGAATCCCCCGCGTCCGCCCCGCCCGCCGTCCGCCGCGGCGGAAGCCCGTGGGACGCCCGGTGCCGCGCAGTGCCCACGACGGCCCCCGCGAGTGGAAGAAGGACTGTGACCAGCAGGAAGAAGACGTCGATCAGACGCGGGACCAATCTGCCGCGGATGGGCGACTACAACGAGTCCGTCGTACTGGACGCGATCCGGCGGCACCCCGAGGGGCTGAGCCGGGTGGAACTCGCCACGTCCACGGGCCTGTCGGCGCAGACCGTGTCCAACATCTGCCGCCGGCTGCTCGACCAGGGGCTCGCCCGTGAGTCCGGCAAGCAGAGCACCGGGAGCGGCAAGCCGAGGACCCTGCTCCAGGTGGCGCCGGGGGCCCGCTACGCGGTGGGAGTGCACCTCGATCCTGCCGTGATCACGTATGTGCTGCTCGACCTGCTGGGCACGGTGGTCGCGCAGCACAGCGGGACCACGCCGCGCGGCGTCGACACCGAGCTGGTGACGGCGGACATGGCGGCGGCGGTGACCTCGCTGGTGGAGCGGGCCGGGGTGGAGCGGGCGCGGGTGCTCGGGGTGGGCGTCGCGGCGCCCGGGCCCGTGGACCTGGACGCGGGGCTCGTCATCGACCCGCCCGAGCTGCCGAGTTGGGGCAGCGTGCCGCTGCGGGACCGTCTCGCGGCGGCGACCGGGTACCCGGTACTGCTGGACAAGGACGTGATCGCGGCCATCGTCGCGGAGCGCTGGGCGGGCGCGGCGACGGAGAGCCGCAACTCCCTCTTCTTCTACCTCGGCACCGGCTCCGGCATGGGACTCGTGGTGGACGACACGGTGCTGCGCGGCTCGTCGGGCAACGTCGGCGAGGTCGGCGGCCTCGGGGCGGCGTGCACCACCAGGGCGCTGGTCGAGGAGGCCATCGAACTGGGCGTCCTCGGGCCGGAGCGCACGCCCGCGGGGCCGCAGGACGCGGAGCGCGGCCTGGAGCGGCTCGCCGGTCTCGCGGCGGCGGGCGATCCGGACGCCGGGGGCATCATCGACCGCTGGGCGATGCGGATCGGGCGCGGGGTGTGCGCGGCGGCGACGCTGCTGGACAGCGACACCATCGTGTTCGGCGGCCCGGTGTGGCCGCTGCTCGCCGACCGGCTGCTGGCGGTGATCGAGCCCATGGTGACCCGCTCGCCGTTCGTGCGGCGCATCCACCCGACGCTGGTGACGTCGACGGCGATCGGGGAGAACGTGGCGGCGGTCGGCGCGGCCTGCCTGGTGCTGGACAACACGCTCTCGGCGCGGCCGGGTTCGCTGCTGCTCGCGTGAACGGCGCGGGGGCCCGCGCCGCGGTGTGCGCTACGGGCCCCGTACGGTGCCTCGGCGGGGTCAGGGCCGCATGGCGCTGCCGTCGGCGGCGCGCAGCAGGGCCCAGCGGTCGTGTTCGAGGGGCGCGGGCACCGGGTGAGCGGCGGCGGCCCGCTCGTCGAACTCCACGCCGAGGCCGGGCGCCTCCGAGGGGTACAGCGCGCCGCCGCGCGGCACCGGGGCGCCGGGGAAGACCTCAAGGGTGGCCTCCTTGAAGGCGGCGGCCTCCTGGACGCCGAAGGCGGGCGAGCTGATGTCGAGGGCCAGGTTGGCGGCCATGCCGACGGGGCTGACGTCGCCGGGCCCGTGGGGCGCGGTGCGGGCGCCGAACAGCTCGCAGGCGGCGACGAGTTTCCTGGTGGGGGTGAGGCCGCCGAGAGTGGGGACGCGGATGCGGGCGAAGTCGATCGCCCTGGCTTCGAGCAGCGGCATGTACTGCTGGACGTCGTCGTACAGCTCGCCGACGGCGAGCGGCACCGAGCCCGCCTCCCGCAGCCGCCCGAAGTGCGAGGCGTCCTCGGGCGCGAGGGCGTCCTCAAGGAAGAACAGACGCGCGTCCTCGACCTGCCTCACCAGCTCCCTGGCCTGGGAGGGGGTCAGCCGCTCGTGCGCGTCGTGCAGCAGCTCGACACCGGGCCCCACCCGCTCGCGTATCTCCCTGAGCACCGGGGGCACATGGCGCAGATAGCCGAGCGGGTCCCAGCGGCCGGAGCGCGCCCGGCGGACCGCGGCCTCGGCGGCGTCGCGGGGCGCGGTGCCGTAGGTGTCGGTGCCGGGCACGGCGACCTGGACGCGGACGTGGCGGTAGCCGCGCGCGGCGGCGGCGAGCACCTGCTCGGCGATCTCGCCCGCCTCCCGGCCGCTGACGTGGGTGTAGGCGTCGGCGGCCACCCTGGCACGGCCGCCGAGTAGCTGGTACACCGGCAGCCCGGCGGTCTTGCCCTTGATGTCCCACAGGGCGACGTCGATACCGGCGAGCGCGTTGTGGGCGATGGAGCCGCCGCGCCAGTAGCCGCTGTTGAGCAGCAGGCGGTGGATGTCCTCGATGTCGGCGGGGTCGCGGCCGACGAGCATCGGGCCGAGGTAGTCGTCGACCACGGAGCGGACGGCGAGGGTGCGCTGCGGGTCGCTGGCGCAGCCGAGCCCGGTCAGGCCCTGCTGGTCGGTCTCCACCCGGACGATGACGTACGGGCAGCCCTGGGGCGCGCACAGGAAGGTGCGCACGGCGGTGACCCGGGCCCCGCGCGGTGTGGACCAGGGGGCCGCGGCCAGCACCTCGGGCGGCTGCCGCGCGGCGGCGGGCGCCGCCCGGTCCTGCCGGTCCTGTCGGTCGCTTGCATGGTCGCTCGGCGTCATGGGCGTCCTCGCTCTGGGTGGGTGCCTGGCGTGCGGCCGGGGCCGGTCGCTCTCGCGTCAACGGGTCCCGCTGTGACGGCCATTGACATCGTACATCAACTTGATTTAGATACCGGTACCGCCGCGGCGGGAACAATCGCGTGCCACGAGGGGGCTGGTCGCAGGTGAAGTCGCTGGTGAAACGGGCGCCCCGGCGGCGCAAAGGGTTCGCCGCGCTCCCCTGGGCCGCCTCGGCCGCCGCGCTCGCGTCCCCTGTGAAGGCGCTGCGGGAGGCCGCCGCGGAGTTCACCGAGGAGACCGGGACCCGGGTCGACGTCCAGGCGGTCACGCCGGACAACGTCTTCCTCACCAAGGTGCAGGCCGCCGCGCGCACCAACGACCTGCCCGACGTGCTGGAGGTGCACTCGGCGGGCGACGACCTCTCCTTCGGCGGCGCGGGGCTCCTCCAGGAGCTTTCCGGCCTTGCCAGGCCCGCGCTGATCACCATCGCGCTGCTGACCGCCATCCCGGCCTGGAACGAGTACCAGTTGACCAGGATCTCGCTGAACGACCCGCACACATACACGCTGCCGATCGCCCTCCAGAACATGCAGTCGGAGAACGTCGTGCAGTACAACTCGCTGATGGCCGCGGCACTGATCATGGTGGTGCCGGTGGTCGTGCTGTTCCTGTGCACACAGCGGTACTTCGTCAACGGTCTGATGGGAGCGGTCAAGGGATGAGCCAGAACCCCGGCGCGGCGGCGGACGGCGGCACGGTCCTGGTGACCGGCGCCGCGGGCGGCATCGGACGTACGACGGTGGCGGTGCTGGCCGCCGCGGGGCTCACGGTGGTGGGCGCCGACCGGCGGCGCGGGCCCGGGGACGACGGGTGCGCGGACTTCGTCGTCGGCGACCTCACGGACCCCGCCGTGGTGGCCGCCGCCTTCGACCGGGCGGCCGCCGCGGGCCCCGGCGGCCCGCGGGGCGTGGTGCACCTGGCGGCCGTCCCCGCGCCCGGCATCGTCAGCGATCAGGAGACCGTGCGCACCAATGTGACCAGCACCTACGCGGTCTTCCACGAGGCGGGCGCGCGGGGCGTGCCCCGGGTGGTGGCCGCGTCGAGCGCGGCCGCGGTGGGCATCGCCTGGGCGGGGCGCGACCTGTCGCCGCGGTACGTCCCGGTCGACGAGGAGCACCCCGACCTGACCGTGGACGCCTACGGGCTGACCAAGGTGGCGGCGGAGGGCGTGGCCGCGTACGCCACCCGGCGCTGGGGCACGGTCACCGTGCTGCTGCGCTTCCCCTTCGTCGGCGCGGGCGAGCGGCTGCGCAAGCGGCTCGCCGACGTGTGCGCCGACCCCGCCGCCAACCGCAGGGAGCTGTGGGGCTGGCTGCACACCGAGGACGCGGCAGGGTCCGTGCTCGCCGCGCTCACCGCGGACGTCGAGGGGCACCACGTGGTCAACGTGGCGGCGCCGGACTCCGCCACCACGGTCCCCACCAGGGACCTGCTCGCCGCGCACCACCCCACCGCGGAGCTGCGCGCCCCGCTCGACGGGCACGCCTCGCTGTTCGACACCACCCGGTGCCGGGAGCTGCTGGGCTTCACACCGCGCCGGGGGTGGCGGGGCGAGGCGGAGCCGCTCTGACCGGCCCGGCGGGAGCCGGACAGGGGCGCTCAGGGGGCGGTGCGCGGTTCAGGGGCGCAGGGCGCGCATCAGCAGCCCGGCGAGGTGGTCGGCGACCTCGCGGGGGGTGAGCGGTCCTTCGGCCCGGTACCAGAGCGCGAGGTGGTGTACGGAGCCGAAGTGGTAGTCGACGACGAGATCGGCGGGGGTCTCGGTGCTGAACACCCCGCTGCGCTGGCCCTCCTCGACCAGTGCGCGGAACCGCTCGTGGTAGCGGCGCCGCTCGGAGCGCACCTGCTTGTACTGCTCGGGGCCGAGGTGCTGGAGGGAGCGGAAGAAGATCGCCGCGTCGTCCAGGTTCTCGATGGTGGTGACGACCACGTCGGCCGCCGCGTCCCGCAGCCGCTCCCCGACCGGCGCGTCGGCGTCGGCGAAGCTGTCGAGACGTTCCTGCTGGAGCCTGAGCAGCCGGGCGTAGATCTCCTGGAGGAGGTCCTCCTTGGAGCCGAAGTAGTGGTAGAGGGCGCCCTTGGTGACCCCCGCGGCCTCCACGATCTCCTGCACCGAGGTGCGGTCGTAGCCGCGCTCGGCGAAGAGCCGGGTGGCGGCGGCGAGCAGCCGCCTCGGCACCGGTTGCCCCCCGGCACCGCCCCGCTCGCCGCGCCCGTCGTTCTTCTCCGTCTGCTGCGTCTGCTCTGTCTGCTGCGTCTTCTGCGTCTGCTCCGTCGTCCTGGCCACTGCCGCCACCTGCCTTTCGCCGGGTACCCGCCGTCAGTCCCGCGCGGGCGCCGACGGGGCGCCGGGCGGGCGGGAGCCCGCGGCACGCAGCTCCCGTCGCAGGATCTTGCCACTGGTCGTCTTCGGCAGCTCGGGCAGGATCTCCACCAGCCTCGGATACTTGTAGGCGGCCAGTCTCTCCTCGCAGTAGCCGGCCAGCTCCCCGGGGTCGGCCGTGGCGCCCTCGCGCAGGCTGACGTACGCCTTGACGGTCTCGCCGCGGTAGCCGTCGGGGACGCCGACGACGGCGGCCTCGCGCACCGCGGGGTGGGTGTAGAGGACGTCCTCGACCTCCCGGGGCCAGACCTTGAAGCCGGAGGCGTTGATCATGTCCTTCTTGCGGTCGACCACGTAGAGCCAGCCGTCCGCGTCCATGAAGCCGATGTCGCCGGTGCGCAGCTCGCCGCCGGGCAGCGCCGCCGCGCTCTCCTCGGGCCTGCCCCAGTAGCCGGACGCCACCTGGGGGCCGCTGACCACGATCTCGCCCGGCTCGCCGAGCGGCACCTCGCGGCCCGCCTCGTCGAGTATCCGCACCACCGTGTCGGGCCCGGGGACACCGACGGCGAGGGTGCCGGAGACCGGGTCGACGGGCGCCTCGCGGCCCAGCGGCACGGAGGCGCAGGCCGCGCTGCACTCGGTGAGCCCGTAGCCGTTGTGGAGGTAGGGGCCGAGGGCGGTGCGGAACTTCTCCACCAGCGCGGGCGGCACCGGCGCCCCGCCCGAGGAGATGACGCGGAACGAGGCGAAGTGCTCCCGGGTGGCCCCTGGCCTGGCGGCGAGCGCCATGAAGGCGGTGGCGGGCCCCACGGTGTAGGCGGGCCGGTGCTCGGCGAAGGCGTCGAGGACGACTTCGGGCTCGAAGCGGTAGGCGAGCACGAGGGTGCCGCCCGCGGTGAAGCAGGCGCACAGCTCGCAGACCATGCCGGTGATGTGGAAGAGCGGGGCGAGCGCGAAGTAGCCGGAGCCCTCGGGCAGCGTGTGCCCGGTGCGCTGCCGCTCGGCGTTGTACATGATGTTGCGATGGGTGTTGGTGGCGCCCTTGGGGCGGCCGCTGGTGCCCGAGGTGTAGCTGATCAGCGCGGTGTCACCGGGGCCTGGGACGGTGCCGGCGGGCGCGGCGTTGCCCGCGCGGGCAACGGCGATCAGGTCGTCGGCGCCCGGGGCGGCCGGGCGGCGGTCGAAGCCGAGGACGCGGGGGTCGTTCCTGGTCTGGAGGTCGAGTTCGCAAGCGGTCAGCACGATCCGTACGGGCGTCCCGCGCGCGGTCTCGCGCAGGAAGTCGTCGTAGGCGCGGTCGGAGCAGACCAGGGCGGTGACCCCGGCGTCGGTGAGGACGTGGGCGGTCTCGGCCGACTTGTACATGGGGTTCACCGGGACCACCACGGCCCCCGCCTTCCAGGCCCCGAGCAGGGCGAGGACGAAGTGCGGGCTGTTCTGGAGCACCACCGCGACCCGGTCGCCCGGGACGAGTCCGCGGGCGGCGAGGTGACCCGCGACGGAGTCGCTGAGCGCGTCGGCCTCCGCGTAGCCCAGACGCCCGTCGAAGTAGGCGACGGCGGTGCGCTCCGGGGCGGCGGCCGCGTGCGCGCGGAAGGCGTGGACCAGGGTGTCCGGGGGCTCGACCGGGCGCCGCTGGGCGTCGTTGAGCAGCCCGAGCCAGGGCCTCGCCGCGTACGGGGAGCCCTCCGGGACGTGGTGCTGCTCGCGCCGGGCGGCGCCGGCGTCCTGGCGCTGGCTGCTCATCGGGCGTTCTCCTCCCACTTCCGCTGGATGCGGTTCATACCGCCGAGCCACTGTTCCGTGTCCTCGGCGCGCGCCCGGTAGTAGGCGGCGACCTCGGGGTGCGGCAGGATCAGGAAGCGCTCCTCTGCGATGCCCTCGAAGACCGCCTCCGCGACGGCCCCGGGCTCGATCGCGGTGGGCGCGAGCACCAGATCGCCCGCGCTGCCCGCGGCGTCGAGCATCGCGGTGCGCACACCCTGGGGGCACACCGCGTGCGCCCGGACGCCGCGGTGGCCGTAGGTGACGGCGAGCCATTCGGCGAAGGCGAGCGCGCCGTGCTTGGTGACGCTGTAGGGGGCGGCGCCGACCATGGTGAGCAGTCCCGCGGCCGAGACGGTGGAGACGAAGCGGCCCCGGCCGCGCTCCAGCCAGCCCGGGAGCAGGGCGCGCGCGGCGCGGACGTGGGCCATTACGTTGACGTCCCACGCCTGCTCCCACACCGCCTCGTCCGCGTCCTCGGTGCCGCCCCCCGCGACGCCCGCGTTGGCGCAGTAGACGTCGGCGGTGCCGCCGAGCGCGTCGAGGGCGTCGGGCACCGCGGCGGAGGCGTCGCCGGGGACCGCGGTGCCCCCGCAGGCGGCGGCGGTGCGCCTGGCGCCGTCCTCGTCCAGGTCGTTGACCACCACCCGGGCGCCGCGCGCGGCGAAGCCGTGGGCGAGGGCGGCGCCGATGCCGCTCGCGGCGCCGGTGACCACGACCCGGGCCCCGTTCAGATCCATCCTCGGTCTCCTCGTCCTGGGACGCGCCGGGAAGCCGCGGCCCTCGGCCGCGGCCCCGCCATGGTCGCAGGGCCGCACACCCCGCCTCCACAGACTAAGCAGTCGGTCATTTGCCGGGGAAGGGGCGGGCGCGCCCCAGGCCGCGCCTGGTGGGGGCGCGGGGCGCAACCGCGCGGGCCGCCGGGCGCGTGAGAGCCGGGGAGGGCCGCCGCGTGGACGCGCGGCGGCAGGCGGCGCCGGGAAGGAACGTGGTTCTGCATGGGCTCCTCATGGGCTTACGGGCTCATCCCGCTGGCGCTCGGCGTGGTGTTCCTGTCGGTGGGGGTCACGCTGGTGCGGCGCACCCGCGCCCTGCGCAGGGACGGCGGCCTTGCGTACGCGCGGGTGGTCGACCTGGCGACGAGCATGGGGCAGAAAGGAGGGGTCCGTTACCACCCCGTGGTCCGCTTCGTCACCGCCGACGGCCGGGAGACGGAGGCCAGGGCCACGATCGGCAAGAGCTGGGTCGGCCGGCGCTTCCGCCCCGGCGCCGACGTCGTCGTGCGCTACGACCGCGCACGGCCGTCCCGGATGGTGATCGAGGGCTACTCCGGGGGCACGGAGTGGGTCTTCTGCGCCCTCGGCGTACTGCTCCTCGCCGTCGCCGCCGCCATCCTCAAGGCGACGCTCACCTGAGGCCCCACCGCACCGCGCCGTCCCGGGTGTCCCACAAGCGCCGTCCCCTTCAGTAACGTTCGGGCCATGCTCATGTCAGGGCAGTGGGCCGGGGCGTGGGCGACGACGGAACTGGAGGTCGGCGCATGAACCTGTCGAGACTGTCGGGCCTGTCGCGACGCAGCCTGCTCGCGGCGGCGGGCGCGGGCGCCGGGGCGACGGCGGTGGGCGCCGCCCCGGCCGCGGCGGGCGGCGGCCACGGCCGCCCGGGCGGGGGCGGCGCGCTGCGCACCGGGTTCGAGCGGCTGGCCGCGGACGGCTACGCGGCGCTCGACGGGCAGCGCTTCGGCATCGTCACCAACCCCACGGGGATCACCCGGGACGTGCGGCACATCGTCGACGTGCTGCACGCCGACGAACGCGCCGACCTGGTCGCGGTGTTCGGCCCCGAGCACGGCTTTCGCGGCACCTCGCAGGCGGGCGGCTCCGAGGGCGGCGGCAAGGACCCGGCGACCGGGCTCCCGGTGTACGACACGTACCAGCTCAGCGGGCAGAAGCTGGCCGACGTGTTCACCAAGTCCGGGGTGGACACGGTCGTCTTCGACATCCAGGACGCCGGGGCCCGCTTCTACACGTACATCTGGACGCTGTACGACTGCATGGAGGCGGCGGCGCTCGCGGGCAAGCGGTTCCTCGTCCTCGACCGGCCCAACCCGGTCACCGGGCGTGCGGCGTACGGGCCCGTGCTGCATGAGGAGTTCGCCACGTTCGTGGGGCGCAAGCCGATCGCGCAGGCGCACGGGATGACGGTGGCGGAGTTGGCGCTGCTGTTCAACGGGGAGTTCCTGAAGCGCCCCGTGCGCCTCGGGACGGTGCGGATGACGGGCTGGCGGCGCTCGGACTTCTACGAGTCCGCGGGGCTGCCCTGGGTGCCGCCGAGCCCCAACATGCCCACCGTGGACACCGCGCTCGTCTACTCGGGCACCTGCCTCTTCGAGGGCACCAACGTCTCCGAGGGCCGCGGCACCACCCGCCCCTTCGAACTCCTCGGCGCCGACGGCGTGGACCGCGCCTGGGCGGAGGCGGCGAACGAACTCGGGCTGCCCGGTGTGCTGTTGCGGGAGGCGTACTTCGCGCCCACCTTCGACAAGTTCGCCGGGACCACCGTGGGCGGCGTGCAGATCCACGTGCACGACCGCGCCGCGTTCGACCCGGTGCGCACCGGCATCGGGCTGCTGGTGACGGCGAAGCGGGTGTGGAGCGGCTTCGCCTGGCGCCCGGACAACTGGATCGACAAGCTCACCGGCAGCGACCGGGTGCGCACGATGATTGACGCGGGCGCCGGCACGGACGAGGTCGTGGGGGCGTGGAGCGCCGAACTGGCCAGGTTCAGGCGGGTGCGGAGGCACTACCTGCTGTACTGAGGCGGGATGTGCGGGGCGCGGCCCGCGGGGCGGCGCGGTGGGTGCGGGTGCGGGTGCGGGTCAGGAGGAGCACAGCGCGGTCGTCACCGCCGCCCGCACGTCGGTGTCCTGGGCGTCGGACTCGCCGGGGAGGAGGTTGGCCATGACCGTGACCCTGCGGCCGTCCTCGGTGGCACCGCTCATCGTCTGGAAGCCCAGGATGCCGCCCTCGTGCCCCCAGAAGCCGCCACCGCACGGCAGCGGCCAGTGTTCCAGCCCGAGGCCGTAGGCGCCGCCGCCCGGGTCCCCGGTGTCCATCCCGTCCTTCATCTCGGCGAGTTGCGCGGGGCGCAGCAGCCGTCCGCCCAGCAGGGCGTCGAGGAACCGTGCCATGTCCCGGCCGTCGGAGACCATGTCGCCCGACCCCGCGGCCACGGTGGGGTTGAGTTCCGTGGCGTCCGAAGGACCGGCGCCCGGCGCGGTGCGCACATAGCCGCGCGGGTGCGGTCCCGGGAGCGTGGCCGTGTCCCCGGGCACGGACGTGGCGCCGAGCCCCAGCGGCTTCAGCACGCGCCGCCCGATCTCGGTGCCGTAGGAGCGCCCTGTGACCTTCTCGACGAGCAGGGAGAGCACCGCGTAATTGGTGTTGGAGTAGGTGAACCCGCTCGGGGTGTCGACCTCCACCGGCTCGTGCGCCAGCGCGATCGCGAGCAGACCGGCGAGGTCGTGGTGGGCGTACCGGTCGGCGAGGATGTCCTGCGGCGTGAGGTACGTGAGGTAGTCGGGCAGCCTGCTGGTGTGCTGGAGCAGGTCGCGCACGGTGATGGTGCGGCCGTCGTTGCCGTGGCCGCGCACCACGCCCGGCAGGTAGCGCTCCACCGGCGCGTCCAGCGCCACGCGGCCGTCGCCCACGAGTTGCAGGACGACCGTGGCCACGTACATCTTCGTCATGCTGCCGATGCGGAAGGTGCTGTCGGGGCGCATCGGCTCCCCCGTGGCCAGGTTCCCGACGCCGCTGGTGAGCACGGTCGAGCCGTGCCGGGTGTCGACCCGGGCGAGCGCGCCCGGCGCCCCGTCCTCGCCGGTCAGCCGGTCGAGCACCCGCTGCACCGCGGCGTCCCCGCCCGCGGCGGCGTCGGCCCGCGGCGCGGCGAGGACGGACGGTGTGAGGCCGAGACCGAGCGCGAGGGCCAGCGCGGCACCCGTCAGCCGTGCGCAGGCATGCATGTGACTCCCCCTAAAAACGGAACGTGCCCGGCGCTGCCGTCGTGGCCGCGCCGTCGTTCCCGAAAGCTACGGGCGGGGCCCGCGGGGCGGCCATGGGGGAAGCCCCCGGCGGCGGGTGGGGCGAGCGGGGTCCGGGTGGCCCCCGGCCCTGCCGCCGCCGCGGCTCGCGCACCGGCCGCCGCGGTGTCCGCGCCCCGGGGCGGAAGCCTTGCGATTCGCGTGGCGGAAGATCAACCTGGACGGGTGACAGATGAGACGGAAGGCGCCCGGGGCGAGGCGGTGGACCCGGCGGACCTGAGGGCCTCGCACGCCGATCGGGACCAGGTCGTGGAGGTCCTGCGCGACGCCGCGGGGGACGGCCGGCTGACCACGGAGGAGCTGAGCGAGCGGGTGGAGGCCGCGCTGCGCGCCACCACCATGGGCGAGTTGGCGCGGCTGACCCGCGATCTGCCGGTCACCCCGCTGCCCGTCGTACGGGCCGCCGGCTCCCCGGCCGTGGTGGAGATCAACCAGCGCTTCGGCACCGTGCAGCGCTCCGGCCCCTGGGTCGTGCCGCGCCGCCTCGACATCCGGATGAAGGGCGGCGACGTCAAGCTCGACTTCACCGAGGCGGCGATCGAGCACGACGCGCTCGACATGGACGTCGACGTGGGCGTCGGCGGTGACCTGGTGCTGGTGGTCAGGCCGGGCATCGTGGTCGCGACAGGGGACCTGGTCGTCGGGCACATGGGCGAGATCAAGAACCGCGTCGCGGGGACCACCACCGACGCGCCCGTCGAGCTGCGGGTGACCGTCACGGGCCGGGTCCGCGGCGACGTGGTGATCAGGTATCCGCGGCGGACGCTGGGGCAGTGGGCGCGGGGCGAGAGCGCGCTCTGAGCCCCCGCGGGTCTTCGGTCGCCGCCCGGCCGTCGCGGGGTGGTGCGGAAGCACACCGGGGGCGCGCGGCGAACCCGCACCCGCTCTCTCTCCCCCCCCCGCTCACCAGCCGTAGGCGCCCTCGTGGTGGTGGTTCGTCCCGCCCCGTGAGCCCCCGCCGCCCCCGCCGCCCCGGCCGCCCCGGCCGCCCCGGCCGCCCCGGCCGCCCCGGCCGCCGAGGGTCCCGTGGGGGCCCTGGCGTCCCTTGATGTCCCGCCCTGCGGGACGGGAATCGTTCGCATGACGGACGCCTTGACGGGCGGGTGTGCCGCCCCTGGGGCCTGGGTAACCGGAGGAGAACGCGGGCCCGGGCCCCGGTACGAGGCCCGGCGCGTGGCCCGCGACGACCAGCAGACCGAACGTGAGTACGGGGACCAACCATGATCCGGTCGCTTCGCGGAGCTGACGGGCGCACCCTGGAGTCGTGGCCGACTGCGGTGAAAGATGTCGCATTCCGGTCCTTCCGGCGGCGGTCCGCCCTGTGCGGTGGACCGGAGGGTACCGAGGGCACCGGCTCCGCCCACGGCGGACACTCCGGGGCCCTGGCACCCTCGCCGGTCGGTCCCCCGCCGGGCACGGCGCGCCGGGCGCGGCATCCGTTTCGGACACGAGGTGAACGGAGCGCGGAGCGGAGGGAGCCGAATCGGACTCCGATACGTCTATTCGACGACGTCCGTTCTATACGGCGCCGTGGGTTGGCTCAGGTGTGACGGAGGTGCAGGGCGATGGCCGGTTTCCGGAGTCTCGCGAGACAGGTGCGTGATCCGCAGTGCGACCTGGCGCTACGGCGGTACTCACTCCGCAAGTGCCTGGAGAGATTCGCTCCCTATGGCCACCGCGCCACCTGGGACCATCTGTGCACCCGCGCGGGGCTCGGCCCCGAGGACCGCTCCCCCGATCCGATGCGCCTGGTCGCGGCGCTCGACGAGCTGGAGGAGGCGCGCGCGGTCTGGCTCACCTACGAGGCGCAGTTCGCGGAGCGCCGCAGGCGCGAGAAGCACGACGGGCTGCGTCGGCCCGGCAGTATCGACGACTGGCACCGGCTGACCTGGGGCGGCTTCGGAGTGGCCTGGTGCGACGACCCCCAGGTCCACCCCGACGGACCGCTCGCCGATGTGCTGCGGCGGCTGATAGCGGGACTTGAGCGCGAGCCCGGCTCCTGCTGCCCGGTCTGCGGCACGGACCGCCTCGTGTGGCGGCACGGTCTGGCGCACGAGCCGTCGTCAGGGCCGGTCTGCTCCGCCTGCGGCATCGTGGTCCCCCGGCCCGTGCTCACCTCGCGGGCGGTCGCCGAGGCCCGCAGGACCGACCGGCTGGTGTCGGCCTGACCCGGGGACGAACGCGCCCCGCGCCCCCGCCGCACCAGCAGCGGCGCAAGGGGAGGCGCCCGTCCCCCACGGCCCCACCGGGCTCCGCCCGGCTCCACTCGGCCCTCTCCGTATTCCGTTCTCCTGGCAGCCCGTTCTACTCGTAGCCCGTTCTACTCGAATTCGGTGCCTCCCTTGCGGGTCAGGTAGGCCGGGCTGACCGCCTTGGCTATCGCCCGCCCGCCCGTCACCGGGCTGTAGCGCTCCTTCACGGGGCGGATCACCACGCCCTCGCGCAGGTGCGCCTCGTTGCCCGACACCGTCTCCCGTCCCGAGGCCGCCGCCAGCACGAGGCCGGCGTCGTACGGGCCCTCGTAGAGGCGTGGCACGAGCGGCAGCCGCCCGTCGAGCAGGTCGGCGGGGTCGAGCCAGACCACCTGTCCGCCGATCTCCGCGCTCACGTCGAAGACGGCGTAGCCCGGGGTGCCGCGCCCGGCGTCGACGCCGTAGCCGAGGTCCTGCACGCCCGCGCCGTACACCTCGCCGAAGACGCCCACCCTGCGGGCGCCGAGGCGTTCGGCCAGCTCGGCCGCGGCCTCGGGGACGCCGTGGCCGCGGACCGCGCGCCAGTACAGGTTGCGCGGGTCCTCCCTGAGCGCGAGCGACTTGGCGCCGAAGCCCTTCGACGACACGGACACCGCGCCGCCGTCCGCGACGTAGGTGAGCAGACAGGCCGTGCCGTGCAGCTTCTCGGTGAGCACCACGGGCTCGCCGGGCTCGAAGATGCCCGGGAAGCGCTGGATGTTCTCGATATCCACCCAGGGCAGCAGCTCGGGCGCCTGCTCCACCTCGCCGCTCATCGTGGTGGGGATCGGCGGCACCCACTTGACGATGCCGAGACGCTCCGCGAAGTCGGTGCCGTCGGCCACCGCCCGGCGCAGGTCGACCCCGTCGAGCGCCCGGGGCCGGCAGACGAGGCCCTGGGACAGCTCGCCGCGCAGCCGTACCGCCCTGACGCGGTTGTGCCGGGAGCCCGCGAGGCGGCCGGTGAGCCCCAGCTCCTCGATCAGCTCGTCGGGCAGCACCGACTGCTCGGGGATGTAGACGGCCACGTCACCCGTGCGGTACTCGCCCTTGGCCACCACCGCGCGGTAGAGCCCGACCTGGGCAAGCTCCAGGGCGTCGGCGCCCGGGTGTTCGTGGATGGTCAGTACTTCCGCGGTGACGCGCAGCGTGGACATGGTGAGACTCCCGTGGTTCCCCTTGGCCCGGCGAGGACCGGGCCTCTCCCCAATCTGACACCGGGGAAAGCGGTGGAGACAGGGGTTTTGACCGTGCTAGCGCGACTGCGCCCCGTGCCGGCGCGGCTGCGCCGCCGCGGGCCCCGAGGGGCCGAGGCTGGAGCCCGACCTGCGTTCACCGAAGACGTCGTCGGGGTTGGAGAGCACACAAGTGTCCAGCGAGAGGCAGCCGCAGCCGATGCAGTCGGTGAGGTGGTCGCGCAGCCGGGTGAGCTGGCCGATGCGCGCGTCCAGCTCCGCGCGCCACAGCTCGGAGAGCCCGGCCCAGTCGGCGCGGGTCGGGGTGCGGCCCTCCGGCAGCTCGGCGAGGGCGTCGCGGATGGTGGCAAGCGGGATGCCGACGCGCTGCGCGGCCCGTACGAAGGCGACCCTGCGCAGCGTGTCACGGGTGTAGCGGCGCTGGTTGCCGGGGGTGCGGCGGCTGGTGATGAGGCCCTTGGCCTCGTAGAAGTGCAGCGCGGAGACCGCGGCGCCGCTGCGCTGGGCGAGTTGCCCGACGGTGAGTTCCTGCACCCGCTCCGGAATCTTCGCCATACCGGCGACCGTACCCGCGCACCGGGCCCGCGTTGACATCGGCCCGCACCGGCAGCATGCTGAGCAAGCGCTTGGACAAGACCCCCGGGAGGCCGTCGCACCATGGCAGAGCCCCACCTCTTCACCTCGGCGGCCGAGCTGCGCGCGGCCGCGGGCCGGCAGCTCGGGCACAGCGACTGGCTGGAGATCGACCAGCGCCGCGTCGACCTGTTCGCCGAGGCCACCGGGGACCACCAGTGGATTCACGTGGACCCCGGGCGCGCCGCCGCCGGGCCCTTCGGCACCACGGTGGCCCACGGCTATCTGACGCTGTCCCTGCTGCCCGTGCTGGTGCCCCAGATCGTCGGGGTGGAGGGCGCGCGGATGGGGATCAACTACGGCACGAACAAGGTGCGCTTCCCCTCCCCCGTGCCGGTCGGCTCCCGGCTGCGGGCGACGGCGGTGCTGAAGGAGGCCGCCGAGGTGGAGGCGCAGGGCGCCGAGGCGGTGCAGGTGACGCTGGTGGTGACGGTGGAGCGCGAGGGCGCGTCGAAGCCGGTGTGCGTGGCGGAGTCGGTGACCCGGTACTACTGGTAGCCGCGGCTCGCGCGGCCGCGGCGCCGCCGGGTCACGCCTGCGGTTTCGCGGGGGCCTTGGCTCCGACCATCCGCAGCACCAGGTCCGCATAGAGGGCGCCGACCTCGTCGGGGCTGCGGCGCCCGTCGGCGTTGAACCAGCGGGCCACGTCGACGCAGAGCGAGAGCACCGCGAGCGTGGTGCCCGGCACGTCGGGCACGTCGAACTCGCCGTCGCGCACCCCGTCCTCGATGACCCGCCGCACGGAGGCGTCGGTGCGGCGGCGCAGGGCCACGATCTGCGCGCGGGCCTCGGGGCCGAGCGCGTCCAGCTCGAACTGCACCACGCGCGCCGTGGTGTAGTGCGCGGCGTGCCAGCCGACGAAGGACCGTACGGCGTCCGCGAGCCGGTCGGACGCGTTCCCCGGGCCCGCCTCCGCGCGCTCCAGGATGTCGACGGCGCGCTCGTGCCCGATCCTGCTGATGCGGTGGAGCAGCTCTTCCTTGGTCTTGTAGTGGATGTAGAGCGCGGCGGGGCTCATCCCGGCCCGGCTCGCGATGTCCCGGGTGGTGGTCGCGTGGTAGCCGCGCTCGGCGAAGGCGTCCACGGCGGCGACCAGCAGCCGCCGCGCGGCCTGCGGGGTGACCTCGCTCCAGGCCCCGGGGCCGTCCCCCGCGTTCTGACGTGCCGCACCCATGCCAGGCCCCTTCCGTACGCTCGACGCCCCACGATACCGGAATCCTGAGCGGGCGCTTAGGGAATGTCGGGCGGAAAGGCCGCGCCCCCACGGTACGGGCGCGGGACTCGACGGGCGCGCGGGACGCCGGTGCCTCAGAGCTTCTCGAAGGGTCGTGCGTCTCAGAGCTTCTCGAAGGGGTCGTGCTCGGCGAGCAGCTTCTCGACCCTGGCCTGGTCGACCCGGCTGGTCAGCGCGCCCGCCTCCTGGCGGTCCCTGATGACCTTGGCGAGGGTGAAGGCGGAGGTGACGAGGTAGAGGACGGCGATCCCGAGGAAGCCGCGCACCCAGGCGTCGGTCTGGAGCTTGAGGATGCCGATGGCGGTGGCCAGCAGGGCGACCGCGAACGAGGCGACGGCCTGGCCGTAGAAGGCGGCCGTGCCGTGCTGCTTGACCTGAGTCTCACTCATGCGCCCAGGGTCCGCGCCCGGGCGCCCACGCACATCCGTACGGGTACTCAGGCGTCTACTCACCGCGGCGCACGGCCGGGCGCACGGCGGGTCAGAAGGCCGAGACCCCGGTCAGGGCGCGGCCGATGACGAGCTTCTGGATCTGGCTCGTGCCCTCGTACAGCGTCATCACCCGCGCGTCCCGCAGCAGCTTGGCGACCGGGTACTCGTCGATGTAGCCGTAGCCCCCGAAGACCTGGAGGGCGTTGCCCGCGGCCCGCACCGCGGCCTCGGAGGCGAAGAGCTTGGCCTTCGAGGACTCGGTGGCGAAAGGACGGCCCCGGTCGACGAGGTCGGCCACCCGCCAGGTCAGCAGCCGGGCGGCGTCGGTGTCCACGGCGATGTCGGTGAGCAGCTCCTGGACGAGCTGGTGGCGGGCGATCACCCCGCCGAACTGCTCGCGCTCGCCCGCGTACCGCACGGCGGCGTCGAGCGCGGCCCGCGCGATGCCGACGCAGCCCGCCGCCACCGACATCCGGCCCTTGGCGAGGGCCGCCATGGCGACGGAGAACCCCTTGCCCTCGGGGCCGAGCCGCGCGGACGCGGGCACCCGCACCCCCTCGAAGGCGATCTCCGCGGTGGCCTGCCCGCGCAGCCCCAGCTTGCCGTGCAGGGTGCGGCGCGAGATGCCGGGGGTGTCGGCGGGCACGAGGAAGGCGGTCACACCCCGGTGCCCCGGCTCCCCGCCGGTGCGCGCGAACAGCAGGATCACGTCGGCCCAGGTGCCGTTGGTGATGAACGTCTTGGTGCCGTCCACGACGTACTCCCCGCCGTCCCCGCCGCCCCCGCCCCTGCGCACGGCGCGCGTGGTGAGGTTCCCGGCGTCGGAGCCGGTGCCCGGCTCGGTGAGGGCGAAGCAGCCCAGCAGTTCGCCGGAGGCGAGCCCCGGCAGCCAGCGGCGCTTCTGCTCCTCGTCGCCCCGGTCCGCCACCGTCTTGGCGACGAGGCCGAGCGTCACCGACACGATGCCGCGCACCGCGGAGTCGCCACGCCCCAGCTCCTCAAGCACCATGCAGTACGTGAGGTGGTCGCCGCCGGAGCCGCCGTACTCCTCGGGGAGGGTGAGGCCGAGGAAGCCGGTCTCGCCGAGCCTGCGCACGAGCGAGCGGTCCACGCTCTCGGCGCGGTCCCACTCGGCGGCGTACGGGGCGACCTCCCGGGCCACGAAGTCCTCCGCGAGCCGCTGGGCGGCGCGCTGCTCGTCACTGGGTTCCAGGTTCACGCGGGTCCTCTCGCTGGCGCGTGCGCGCGGCCGCCCCCCGTTTTATTAGCAGCGCTAGTTTATGGTGAACAGCCCTTACTATGTGCCGCATGGCCAGACCGCGCAAGCCGCTGCTGAGCACCGACCGCATCGTCGCGACGGCCCGTGCCCTGGTGGACGCGGAGGGGCTGCCCGCGGTCTCCACCCGCAGGCTCGCCGCGGAGCTGGGCGTCAGCGGGCCCTCGCTCTACAACCACTTCCGCACCAAGGACGAGATCCTGGACGCGGTTGCGGACTCGGTCAGCGCCCAGGTCGACCTGTCGATGTTCGAGGACGGCAGGGACTGGCGGACCGCGCTGCACGACTGGGCGGTGTCCTACCGGGCGGCGCTGAGCGCCCATCCGCACCTCGTGCCGCTGCTCGCCACGGGCCCGGGACGCCGCCCCGCGGGCCTGCGGCTGGCCGACGCGGTCTTCGGCGCGATGGTGGCGGCGGGCTGGCCGCCCGCGCAGGCGACCTCGATCGGCGCGCTGATGCGGTACTTCGTCATGGGCTCCGCGATCGGCTCGTTCGCCCGCGGCTTCGTCGACGACGCCGCCGCCTACGACCCGGCCGACTACCCCCACCTCGGCCAGGCCCACCTCCTCGCCGAGCGCCGCGGGGCGGTGGACGACCGCGCCTTCACCACCGGCCTCACCGCCCTGCTCGACGGGCTCGCGGTGCAGTACGCACTCCTGGAGCGCACGGGCTGAGTTGCGCCGCCGGGGCGCCGCGGGTGCCGCGGGCTTGAGTCTCCAGCGGGGGGGAAGAGAGAGACAGCAGGGTGGCGGACATGAACGGCGACACGCGCTACGCGATCGGCGACCTCGCCAGGCGCACCGGGCGACGCGCTGCACGCGCAGATCCGCACGCGCCCGCTGCGGCGGTGGCCCGTCAGCACGCCGCGGACGGCGTCGGCCCACGCGCCGAGCGGCACCGGCGCCTTCTGCCGACCGTCGACGGCCGACCGTTCCGCCCGTTCCCACACCGGCCTTCGACTGGTTCCCCGCCGCCCTGCGGGCCCGGATGAGCAGGTGGTACGCGGCCCGGTCCCGGCGCACGATATTTCGGTGCGTGCCGCACCGAGAGCGGCCTAGGGTCGCCCCATGCCCGCTCCCGCCGCGCCCCGCCGCCCGTCCCCCGCAGCCACCGCCCGCCCCATGGCCGCGACGGCAGCCGCCGTGGTGACCGTGGTGCTCTGGGCCTCCGCGTTCGTCTCCATACGCAGCGCGGGGGACGCCTACTCCCCCGGTGCCCTCGCGCTCGGGCGGCTCGCCGCGGGGGCGCTCACCCTCGGGGTGATCTGCCTGGTGAAACGGGAGGGCCTGCCGCCGCGTGCCGCCTGGCGGGGGATCGCGCTGTCGGGGGCGCTCTGGTTCGGGCTCTACATGGTGGCGCTCAACTGGGGCGAGCGCATGGTGGACGCGGGCACGGCGGCGCTGGTGGTGAACATCGGCCCGCTGGTGGTGGCCCTGCTCGGCTCCCGGTTTCTCGGCGACCCGCTGCCGCCGCGGCTGCTCGCGGGCATGGGGGTGTCGTTCGCGGGGGCCGTGGTGGTGGGCTTCGCGTCGTCGGGCGGCGGGGGCGCGTCGGTGCCCGGGGTGCTGCTGTGCCTGCTGGCGGCGCTGGCGTACGGCGGCGGTGTGGTGTCGCAGAAGCCCGCGCTCGGCTCGGGGACGCCGCTCCAGGTGACCACGTTCGGCTGCCTCACGGGCGCGGTGCTGTGCCTGCCGTTCTCCGGCCGGCTCGCGCACGACATGGCGCAGGCACCCGCGTCCGCCACCCTGAACATGCTCTACCTCGGCGTGTTCCCGACCGCGCTCGCCTTCACCACCTGGGCGTTCGCCCTGGCCCGTACGACCGCGAGCCGGATGGGCGCGACGACGTACGCGGTACCGGCGCTCGTGGTGCTGATGTCCTGGCTCGCGCTCGACGAGGTGCCGGGCGCGGTGACGCTCTGCGGGGGCCTGCTGTGCCTGGCCGGGGTGGCGGTGTCGCGCTCCCGCGCCAGGGGCGGGCCCGGGGCGGTGGTGGCGTCGGCCGTGCCCCCGGCGGGTCCAGGCGCGGGGTCGGGCGCGGCGGGCGGCGGGCCCGGGGGCGCGCGGGCGTCAGCTCTCGAAGACCACGGGTCAGCCCTCGAAGACCACGAGTGACCTGCCGCCGCGGCCCGCGAGCATCCGGTCGAAGGCGGCGGGGATGGCGTCGAGCGTGACCCGGTCGGTGACCAGCATCCCGGGGTCGAGACGGCCGGCGGCGATGTGCTCGGCGATCAGCGGCAGTTCGCGCGCCGGGTCGCAGTTGCCGTAGACGCATCCGGTGAGGGTCCTGCTCCAGTGGAACAGTTCGAGGGCGTGGAAGGAGACCCTCTCCTCCTTGCCGCCGATGCCCACCACGGCCGTCCTGCCGCCGCGCCTTGTGGACTCCCAGGCGGCGCGGATGCTGACCGCGCGGCCCGCGCACTCCACGGCGGCGTCCGCCCCGCGCCCGCCGGTGAGGGCCCGTATCTCTCCGGGGGTGGTGTCGCGGGCGCACAGGAAGTCGGTGGCGCCCGCGGCCCGCGCCAGCTCCTCCTTGGCCGGGGACACGTCCACCGCCACGATCCGCCCGGCGCCCGCGGCCCTGGCCGCCTGGAGCACGGAGAGCCCCACTCCCCCGGCCCCGAAGACGGCCACCGACTCCCCCGGCCGCAGCGCCACCGCGTGCCGCACGGCGCCCCAGCCGGTGAGCACGGCGCAGCCGAGCAGCGCCGCCTCGGTGAGCGGCACGCCCGCGGGCGCGGGCAGCAGGCAGCAGGCGGGGACCACGGTCTCCTCGGCGAAGGCGGCCACGTTGAGCCCCGGGTGCAGCGCGGTGCCGTCGGCCAGGCGGGCGTGGACGCGGCCCGCGCCGGTGAGGGCGTCGGAGCAGAGCCAGACCTCGCCCCGCGAGCAGGCGTGGCACTCGCCGCAGGACGGGGCCCAGTTGAGGACGACCCGGTCGCCCTCGCCGACCCCGGTGACGTCCCGGCCGACGGCGGTGACGGTGCCCGCGCCCTCGTGGCCGAGCACGGCGGGCACCGGCACCCGCAGGGTGCCGTTCGCCAGCGAGAGGTCGGAGTGGCAGACCCCGGCGGCGGCGAGCCGGACCCTGGCCTGGCCCGGTCCTGGCGCGGGCAGCTCGATGTCGACGATCTCCAGGGGCGAGTCGACGGCGGGCAGTACGGCGGCGCGGACCACGGTCGGGCTCCTCGGTACGGGGACGGGGGCGGGGGCGGGGGCGGGGCCGCCGGGCCCCGGCGGGGCCGCGGGCCGGGCCCTTCAGAACTGGAGGGACTTCGTCTGCAGATACTCGGCGAGCCCGTGTGGGCCGAGTTCGCGGCCCACGCCCGACTGCCGGTGGCCGCCGAACGGCGCGAGCGGGTTGAACCGGCCGCCGTTGATGTCGACCTGGCCCGTGTCCATCCGCCGGGCGAAGGCGACGGCGTCGGGCTCCGCGCCCCAGACGGCGCCCGCGAGCCCGTACACGGTGGCGTTGGCGATGCGCAGCGCGTCGTCCTCGTCGGTGTACCTGAGGACGGTCAGGACCGGGCCGAAGATCTCCTCGCGGGCGATGGTCATCCCGGGGGTGACGTCGGCGAAGACGGTGGGGTGGACGTAGTAGCCGCGCGCCCTGGGCGCCTCGGCGCCGCCCGCGACGAGGCGGGCGCCCTCGGCCACGCCCTGGGCGATGTAGCCGCGCACCCGGCCGAGCTGCCGCTCGCTGACCAGCGGCCCGATGCGCTCGCCGTACTTGGCGGCGGCGGCCGCGGCCATCGCGACGGCCTCGTCGTACTGGTCCGCGTGGACCAGCATCCTGGTCCAGGCGCTACAGGTCTGCCCGGAGTTGGACATCACGTTGGCGACGCCGACGTTGACGGCGCGCGCGAGGTCGGCGCTCGGCAGGATCACGTTGGCGGACTTGCCGCCGAGTTCGAGGGCGACGCGCTTGACGCCGCCGCCCGCGAGGGCGCCCACCCGGCGGCCGACGGCGGTGGACCCGGTGAAGGACACCATGTCGACCCCCTCGTGCCCGGCGAGCGGCTCCCCCGCCTCCCGGCCGAACCCGGTGACCAGGTTGAACACCCCGCCGGGCAGGCCCGCGTCGGCGACCGCCTGGGCGAAGAGCTGGGCGACCAGCGGGGTGTACTCGGCCGGTTTCAGTACGACGGCGCAGCCGGCGGCGAGCGCGGGCGCGGCCTTGGCGACGATCTGGTGCAGCGGGTAGTTCCAGGGCGTGACGGCGCCGACGGTGCCCACGGGCTCGTACAGCACGGTGGAGGTGCCCAGCTTCTCCTCGAAGGCGTGGCCCGGCAGCAGCTCCGCGTAGCTGCCGAGAACGCGTACCGGCAGGTCGGCGTGGACGCTCCGGGCGATCTTGGGCGGTGCGCCGAGTTCGGCGGTGACGGTGGCGGCGACCGTGTCGGCCCGCTCCGCGGGCAGGTCGCGCAGGGCGCCGAGGGCGGCGGCGCGCTCGGCGGGCGGGGTGGCGGCCCAGCCTGGCTGGGCGGCGCGCGCGGCGCGTACCGCGTCGTCGACGTCGTCGGGGCCGCCCGCGGGCACCCGGGCGATCTCCCGCTCCGTGGCGGGGTCCACCACGGGGAGGGTGGCGCCGGTGCGCGCGGGGCGCCACTCGCCGCCGATGAACAGCGCGTCGCGGCCCGGGTGGACGGTCTCCTGCTCCGGCATACGGCTCCTCGGCTCCCTGCGCGACCGGTGGACGCCACCCAAATTAGCGCCGGTAGTTTCCGGTCCACCAGGGGGGCGGGTCAGCGCTCCGGGGCCGCGGTGAGGTCGGCGGTGGTCTCGACGGGCTTGCCGCGCACCGCCCACACCGTGCTGTCGTCGGCGTAGAGCCTGGCCGTCACCTGGTGCGTGCCGCGGCTGACGAGGCGGCTCGGCAGGTGGTAGCCGGGGCCGTGGAGCCGGGCCAGGCTGCGGCCGTCGAGGTAGAGCCTGGCCTGTCCGCGGCCGTGGCGCGCGGGCCCGCCGTCGTCGCCCGCGGGCGAGAAGCGGAAGCGGTGGACGGTCAGCCTGAGGTCCCAGCCGTCCGCGCTTGCGGGGCGGACCACGAGGTCGACCTCGGGGGCGTCGTCCTCGCGGACCTGGCGCAGCCGGTGCCCGTCCTCGTCGGTGGTGTCGATGAGCTTGCCGGGCACCGTGGGGGACGGCTTCGCGGGCCCGGTGTGGCGGCCGGAGTCGCAGCCCGCGGTGGTGAGGGTGAGCGCACAGAGCAGCAGGGTCGAGGCGGCAAGCGCGGGGCGCGGTCCGTGCGGCGTGGGCATGTTCGGGAGCGTAGACGCTGCGGCGCCCCGTTGCGCGGGAGATTCCGCATTCCTATGGTGATACAGAGGAATGGCCGTCGGGAACCGGCGGCGTGGCGCCGCGGCACCGGTGCGGACCACCCTCACGCGGGCCCCGCGACCCGGGGCGCACCAGGACGCGAAGGAGCGACCATGCACGGGGACGGCGCGGGGTACAGCCCCCGCAAGACGGCTGCGGCGCTGACGTATCTGCACGGCTTCGGCAACGAGCACAGCTCGGAGGCGGTCCCCGGCGCCCTGCCAGAGGGGCGCAACTCCCCCCAGCGCGCCCCGCTCGGGCTGTACGCGGAGCAGGTGAGCGGCACCGCGTTCACCCAGCCGCGGGCGGACAACCGCCGCTCCTGGCTCTACCGGGTGCGCCCCTCGGCGGCGCACCCCGCGCTCACCCGCACGGACAACGGGGCGCTGGCGTCCGCCCCGTTCACGGCGGAGCCCGACCCGAACCGGATGCGCTGGGACCCGCTGCCGGAGCCCGCGCAGGGCACCGACTTCCTGGCCGGCCTCTGGACGCTCGGCGGCAACGGCGACGCGGCCACCCGTACCGGCATGGCGGTGCACCTGTACCACGCCAACGCGCCGATGGAGCGGGTCTTCGGGAACGCGGACGGCGAGCTGCTGATCGTGCCGGAGCGCGGCGGGCTGCTGGTGCGCACCGAGTTCGGGCTGCTCGCGGCCGACCCCGGCGAGGTGCTGCTGGTGCCGCGCGGGGTGCGGATGCGGGTGGAGCCGCTGGACGGCACGGCGCGCGGCTATGTCTGCGAGAACTACGGCCATCCCTTCCGGCTGCCCGAGCTGGGCCCGATCGGTGCCAACGGCCTGGCGAACGCACGCGACTTCAGGGCCCCGGTCGCGGCATACGAGGAGGACGACGACGCGGCCCGCGAGGGCGGGGTCGAGGTGGTGACCAAGTACTGCGGGAACCTCTGGCGTGCCGTGTACGACCACTCGCCGCTGGACGTGGTCGCCTGGCACGGCAACCATGTGCCGTACGTGTACGACCTGCGGCGCTTCAACGTGATCGGCAGCATCAGCTACGACCACCCCGACCCCTCGGTCTTCACGGTGCTCACCGCGCCCTCCGACACCCCGGGCCTCGCGGGGGTGGACTTCGTGGTGTTCGCGCCGCGCTGGCTGGTCGGCGAGGACACGTTCCGGCCGCCGTACTTCCACCGGAACGTGATGAGCGAGTACATGGGCCTGATCGAGGGCGGGTACGACGCCAAGACCGGCGGCGGCTTCGTGCCGGGCGGCGGCTCGCTGCACTCGATGATGTCCGCGCACGGCCCCGACCGTGCCACCTACGAGCGGGCCAGCACGGTGGAGCTGGCGCCCAGCAAGGTCGAGGACGGGCTCGCCTTCATGTTCGAGACCCGCTGGCCGGTGGTCACCACCGGGCGCGCGGTGACGGCGGGCCACCTCCAGCGCGACTACGACGGGGTGTGGCGTGGCCTCGAACGGCACTTCACCGGGGGCTGAGCCGCCGGGGGGCGGGCAGGACGGCGGCGGCGCGTTCGCGCCCGACTCCCTGGTGCTGACCGCGAAGCTGCCGCTGTGGTACCAGGTGTCGCAGTCGCTGCGGGCGTCCGTGCTCGGGCGCCCGCAGGACGCGCCGCTGCGGCTGCCCACCGAGGAGCGCCTGGCCGCGCACTACGGCGTCGGTGTGCTGACAATGCGCCAGGCGCTGAAGGAGTTGGAGGACGAGGGCCTGATCACCCGGCGCAGGCGGCTCGGCACCTTCATCCAGCCCGGGGCGCGCAGGGCGGCGCCGGTGCGGCTGCTCGGCTCCGTGGACGCGATCGTGGCCCAGCAGTCGGGCATGACGGCGCGGCTGCTGGGCCATGGCCCGGCCACGGTGCCCGCCGAGCACGCGGCGCTCTTCGCGGAGCCGGGCGACGTGGTCGCGTACCACAGGCTGCGCTTCGACGAGCGGAGCGGGGAGCCTACCAACCACGCGCGCAACTACGTGCGCGCCGACGTCGCCGCCGGGGTCGACGTGGCGGCGCTCGAACGGCATCCGATGACGAAGGTGCTGCGGGACTGCGCGGGCGTCGCCATCAGCCGGATCACGGACACCGTGGAGGCGAGACTCGCGGACCCGGAGACCGCGCGACTGCTGGAGATACCGCTGCTGAGCCCGGTGCTGCACTACACGGGGGTCACCTATGACGCGCGGGGCGCGGTGGTGGACCTGGCGGTGATCAGCTACCGGGGGGACCGCTTCCAGTTCACCGTGACGCTGGACGCGGACTGAGCGCGGGGTGCGGGGGAAAAACCGGCGCCGCCCGGGACGGGTGACGCCGCCGTCACTCCCCGGCGGCGGCACGGGTGCGGCGGTTAGCATGCGGGGCGTGGACCATCCCGCCCCGATCGCGCTCGCGGACCTGATGCCCTGGTCCGTGGCCGCGCTGCGCATCGGCCGCGGCTGGCCGCTGGGGCCCGACGCGGCGTCGCTGCGGGCCCGTTGGCGGTATCTGCTGGCGGCGGAGCCCGCGCGGCGCGCCGAGCTGTTCCGCGTCACCCGCGCCCGTACGCCGGACTCCCCCGCGGCCCAGTTGCCGGGGCAGCGCACCGGCACCGGGCGGCTCTCGCAGGAGACGGGGGACTGCCCCGAGCCGGTGCGGGTGCTGCACGGGGCCTTCGACGAGGAATGGCTGATACCCGACCATCGGCTGATCGACGCGGCCCGCCCCGAGCTGTGGCGGGTGGCGGGTCCTGGACAGGTGTTCGCGGTGGAGCCCGGGCTGCTGCCGGGGGCCGCGGGGCCGCCGCTGCTTGCGACCGCGCTGCTGCCTGACGGGCGCCCGCTCGCGGGCCGTCCCGGCCGTGTCAGGCCGCTCTACCGCAGGCCGGGCGGCCGTGAGGCGAACCTGGCGCCCGGGCTGCTCGACGCGCTTGCGGCCGGGCTCGGCGGGCGGCAGCAGCCGGAGGCGGTGCTCGGCTGGGCGCTGGCGGCGGCGCGGCACGGCGAGCGCGGCCCGCTGGTGCCGCTGACCGCGGACCGTGAGCTGTGGGAGCGCGGCACGGCGCTCGGCCGCAGAATGCTGTGGCTGCTGGCGCGCCGGGACGGCGAGCGGCCGAAGCTGCCGGGCGGCCGCCGCCCGTATGTGCGCGCCCCGCTGCCCGCGCGCCCCGTCGAGCTGCGCTACGACCCGGACGAGGAGGCGCTCCTGCTCGACGAGGGCAGGATCGCGCCGGTGCCTGCCGAGGCGTGGGACTTCAGGGTGAGCGGGGAGCGCGTCCTCGACGCCTGGTTCGCCCGCCGTGCGGGGGAGCCCGAGCCGGGCTCGCTCGACGCGATCAGGCCCCGGGAGTGGCCGCAGGCGTGGACGTCCGAGCTGCTTGAGCTGATCACGGTGCTGGCGCTGCTCGCGGCCCTCGAAGGGGAGCGCGCAGAGCTTGCCGCGGCCCTCGACGCCGCTCCCGGCGGCGCGCTCGGCGCGGCGGAGCTGCGGCGCGCCGGGGTGCTCCCGGTGCCCGCGGGGGCCCGTCGCCCCGCGTCGGTGCTCGACCACCACGAGGAGGGCCCGGAGGGGCAGTTCGCGCTGCTCTAGAGGGGGCCGGAGGGGGCGGCGGGGGTTGGCGTGGCCAGAAGGGGTGCGGAGAGCGCCCGGGGCCCGTGGGCCGTCTCGGCCGGGCCGCTCGCGGTCTCCGCACGGGTGGGGGTGGGAGTCCTGAGCGGTCGGACGTGAACGGCCCGGGGAGGGCCGCGTCGGGTGAGCGGGGCGCGGCGGGAGAGCGCCCCGGGGCCCGGGCGCCGGGCGGAGGACCGCCGGACGCCCGGGTCGGTCAGCGTCCGCCGAAGAGGGTGCGGCGCAGCCGCCGCAGCGGTGCGAAGAGCGAGACCCTGCCCGCCTTGACGTCGCGGTCCCTGGTGGCGCTGCGCGTGGTCAGCTCCCGCATCAGCGAGGTGGCCTCGGCCGCGTCGCCCTGGGGCACCGCCGGACCGCCGAGCACCGAGAGATGACGGTCGAGCCGGGTGCCCGCCTTACCGCTCGCCGCAGTGATCGCGGGCACACGCGGCCTGCTGCGCACTGTTATCTGCTCCATGTCACTCCCCACCCGAACGAGGCGCCCAGCCCTGGGCAGGTTAACCCTAGCGCCCCCGAACGACACCCGTGTATCCCGGTCACACGATTCACCAGCTTCACAAGGAGGTTGACGGGGCCTCATCAAGCCACCGGACAGCCGCCGAGCGGGACGCCGGCGCGGTGCCGGATGGTTTCGCCTCCGGCCGCCGGGTCCGCGGGGACCGTATCAGCACGGCGGCGGGCGCCGGTCCGGCGCGGGTGGACAACCAGGGACGTACCTGGTCGTCGCGCCGGACCGGCGCCACGCCGGCCGGGGCCCCCGCGGCCCCGGCCGGGGCCGGGCTCAGACCGCGCCGTTGAGCGCGGGCAGGTAGCCGCCCGACTGGCCCTCGGCGGTGGGGTGGTACGAGTCCGAGATGTCACCCCAGTCGAGGCTGTGCAGCCACTCGTCGCCCGAGCAGATCTCGTGGCCCGAGAAGTTCCCCGTGACGTCCGCGAAGGTGAAGCCGTGGGCGGCGGCGCGGGCCTTGGTGACGCTGTTCATCTCGTCGGAGGCGCTGTTGATGGCGGCGCGCTTGGCCTCGGAGAGGCCGACGACGCAGTCGCCGTCCAGCTTGTAGAAGTGCGGGTAGCCGAGCACCACGACATGGGCGGAGGGGGCCCCGGCGCTGATGGCGTCGTAGACCTGGTCGAGGGCGCCGGGAAGGGTGTTGTCGACGTACGAGACGGCCTCGTCGATGCGGTCGAGGCAGCCGCTGTCGCTGGAGAGCACACAGGTCGTCATGACGTCGGAGAAGCCCGCGTCGTTGCCGCCGATGCTGATGCTGACCAGGCCGGTGTCGGCGCCGAGGCCGCCGAGCTGGTTCGCCAGAACATCACCCGTTCGGGCGCCCGAGCAGGCTTCGAAGTCGAAGGACGAGGGCGAGTTGGCGCTCGCCCAGAGCTGGGGGTACGCGAGGGTGCTGCGCTTGCAGTCGCCGCTCTCGCTGGTGTAGCTGCCGGACCCCACGCCGGAGGAGTACGAGTCGCCGAGGGCCACGTAGCCTCCGGCGGCGAGGTCGTTCGATGCCGATGCCGCCTGGGCACCGCCGAGCGCACAGGCGGCTGCGAGGAACGCGGCCGACACGTATGCCGCAATTCGGGAACGTCTCACGGAATCTCCCTTAGCAGGACCAATTGCTGCAACTCTGATGGTCGGTACCGCAGTTGGCGCGGCACCCGCGTGTGATGTGCCCACGACAGGCCGCTCGATACCCCTTTCGGGGAACCTTTTCTCCGCGCGTTGAACGGGCAAATCGCCACAACACACAAGCAGTTCGCCCATTCCGGTGGGATATTGATGAAGAAAGGCCCGCGAAACGCGGCGTGTCGTGGAAACCCGGATGCACGGGGCTCCTCGGGTGCCGGATTATGTCGGCATGTCCCCGAATCCGTACGACGCCTTGCCGATCAGGCTCACCGTCGACGACAGCGACTACCCGTCGGATGTCATGGACGCCCTGTTCCTCGGCCGCTTCACGACGGGAGAGCAGCCCTACTCGCACAGCGTCAACATCGACCGGGTCAGGATCGGCGCGACCCTCACCCCGCCGGGCGCCACCGTGCTGCGCACCGCGCGCGACGACGACCGCAGCGCCCTGCTCGCCGAGGGCGACGGCTGGACCCTGCTGGTCTCCCGCTGGACCCGCGGCGCCGACGTGACGGTGACGGCGACCAGCGAGGAACTGGCCGAGCGGGTGCTGAAGGAGGCCACGGACGGCGCACGCGACGAGCCGGAACCCCAGCCGGAGAACGTGGCGATGGGCTTCTGGTACGTCTCACCGCGCCGCGGCCCGCACCGTACGACGCGTCAGATCACCGCGGGCACCTGGGCCGAGGTCAGGCAGAACTACACGGCGCCCGTCGCCGACGCCCTCGACGGCCTGATGAAGACCACCCCGGAGGACATCACGGGCCGGCTGCTCCTGCTGCACGGCCCGCCGGGCACGGGCAAGACCTCGGCGCTGCGCACCCTGGCGCGCGCCTGGCGCGACTGGTGCCAGGTGGACTGCGTGCTCGACCCCGAGCGGCTGTTCTCCGACGTCGGCTATCTGATGGACATCGCGATCGGGGAGGACGACGGCTCACGCGGCCGCTGGCGGCTGCTGCTCCTGGAGGACTGCGACGAGCTGATCAGGGGCGAGGCCAGGCACACGGCGGGCCAGGCGCTGTCCCGGCTGCTCAACCTGACGGACGGCCTGCTCGGCCAGGGGCGCAACGTCCTCGTCGGCGTCACCACCAACGAGGACCTGGAGCGGCTGCACCCCGCGGTGGTACGCCCGGGCCGCTGTCTGGCCCGTATCGAGGTGGGGCCGCTCACCCACCCCGAGGCGGTGGCGTGGCTCGGCCGCGACGAGGGCCTGCCGCGCGCCGGGGCCACCCTCGCCGAGCTGTACGCGCTGCGGCGGGGCTCCACGCCCACGTCCCTGACGAGCCCCGACGCCGGGGGCGGCCTGTACCTGTGAGGCCGGGGCGGCAGGCACCCGCGGGGCGACCCCGGGCCGACCCTGGGGAGCCGGGGCCCCGCGCCGCCGCGGGCGCGGTTCAGCCGACGTCGTCGTAGACCGCGCGCAGCGCGTCCCGCACGGCGTCGAGCGCCGCCCCGCTCTCCAGGCCGAGCCGGTGCGCGCGCTCGGCGTAGGCGCGGGCGGCCGCGGCGGCCTCGCGCCCCGCGGCCTCCCCCGCGGCGGCCACGAAGGTGCCGAGCCGCCCGCGGGTCTCGATCACGCCGTCCGCCTCCAGGACGCGGTATGCCTTCGCCACGGTGTTCGCGGCGAGCCCCAGGTCCTCGGCCAGGCCGCGCACGGTGGGCAGCTTGTAGCCCACCGGCAGCTCACCCGACCTGGCCCGGCGGGAGATCTGGGCCCGCAGTTGCTCATAGGGGGCGGTCGCGCTGTCGTGGTCGATGCCGATCCTCAGTGTCACGCGGGGATTGTCTCACCGGGAAAACCGGAGGCGCCCCGGCGCGCACGGCCGTACCGTGCCGCCTCGTGGACACATGGGTAAGGAGATTCACCCCGGGGGACGCGGCGGGCTTCGCGCGGGTCAGGCGCGCGGCGGTGCCCTTCATGCTGGCGACGCCCGAGTCGGTGCTGTTCGACCAGGAGCACGCGCACCCGGACGCGCACGCGACGCTGCTGGTCGCCGAGGAGGCGGGCGAGATCATCGGCACCGCGCAGGTCGCGGTGGCGCACGAGAGCCCGCGGCCGGGCATCGGCACCGCCAACGTGTACACGCACCCCGGGCGCGAGGGGCGCGGCGCGGGCCTCGGCCTGCTCCGTGCGGCGGAGCGGCTGCTCGCCGGGCTCGGGGTCACCCGGGTGTACGCGTGGGTGCCCGACGAGCCCCGGCACCGGGCGTTCGCCGCGCGCCGCGGCTACCGGCCGTCCCGCTCCGCGCACTTCCTGCGGCTCGACCTGACGGCGGCGGCGCTGCCCGAGCGGCCTCTGCCGCCGGGCGTGTCGCTGTGCACCGCGGCCGACTTCGCCGCCGACCCGCGCCCGCTCTTCGACCTCGACGCCGCCACCGTGCGCGACGAACCGGGCGACGTGGCGTCCGAGTTCGACGACTACGCGCACTGGCTCACCGGCACCTGGCGCCATCCGCTGCTCGACCGCGGGCTGACCTCGGTGGCCGTGGCGGGGGGCAGGCCGGTGGCGTTCAGCGTCGCGTACACCGACGGCGCGGGCCGGTACCTGAGCGCGATGACGGGCACCCTGCGGGAGTTCAGGGGCCGGGGCCTTGCCGCGCTGGCCAAGGCGGACTCGCTGCGCAGGGCGCGGGACGCCGGCTGTACGGAGGCGTACACCGGCAACGACGCGCAGAACGCCCCGATGCTCGCCGTCAACGCGCGACTCGGCTACCGGGTGACGGCGACGGAGGTGCGCCATGTCAGGGAACTCACCGCGGACAGCGGCCCCGAGGCCGGGTGACGGCCTCCAGGTCCACCTGGTCAAGGCGGGCCGCACCAAGATCCGCTACCCGGCGGTGCTCGGCGCCGACGACGGCACACGCGTGACGGTAAGGGCGCCGTGGGCGGGCCCGGGCGTGCGGGACTTCGGGTTCGTGCGGTTCGAGCCCGGTGACGTGTTCACGGAGCACTACTGGCGCGACCGCTGGTACGCGGTGAAGGCCGTGCACGCGGCGGACGGCTCGGCGAAGGGCTGGTACTGCGACATCACCCGCCCCGCGGTGCTCGACGGCGGGGTGCTGCGGGTCGAGGACCTGGACCTCGACCTGTGGGTCGCGGCGGACGGCGGCGCCGTACTGCGCCTGGACGAGGACGAGTTCGCCGCGAGCGGCCTCGCGGAGCGCGACCCGGCGGCGGCCCGCGCGGCGGTGGGGGCGCTGGACGCGCTCGAACGGCTGGCGCGGGACGCCGGCGCCGGGTTCGGCGGGGCGCTGGGGCTCCCGCACCCCACCCCTTGAGGGCTATTTATACCTTTTGTGGTGTATGCGGGCCGCCACTTGACGTTCGAAAAGAAGCTCGCCCCATGTCGTGGCCCGGATCGTGATCTCCCCCACTGACATCTGGGTAAGCCATGAGAAACGCTCGTCGCACATGTCTACCTCCGCCCTGGCGCGGAACCCGGTGGACACGAGGAGGTCGTCATGCGCCACACCATGCAGAAGACGCCTGTCAGGAGCACCGCCCGCCGGGTGCGCGAGGAAGTGGAGGAAGCTCCGCGCGAGCGCGTCGAGATCCGCGCCGACATCCGCCGGCTGTGGTGGCCGGAGAGCGACCAGGGCCCCGTCGGCCGCGCCAGAAGGCACTGACCAGGGCGGCCCGCCGCCCCCGTGAGGGGCGCGGGCCCGCTCAGCGCACGTCCGGCGCCGCACCGTCGGCGCCGGGCGGCGCGCCGCCCGCACCCGTGACGCCACCGGCGCCCGGGGTGTCCACGACGCGCTTGCGGAAGTGCACGCGCCGGTAGGGGCCCGACCGGGAGCGGCCCGTCTCCTCGAAGCCGAGGCGGCGGTAGCGGCTCCTGTTCTCCCCCATCAGCTCGTGGGTGTAGAGCCTGACTTCCGGGAGCCCGAGGGCGCGGGCGCGCTCCTGCGCGAACGCGATCAGCCGCCCGCCGACGCCCCGGCCGTGTGCCTCGGGGCGCACCGCGACACTGGCGAGCAGCAGATGGTCCCGGTGCGCCACCAGCACCAGCACCCCGTGGACCGGCTCCCCCGTGACCCACACCAGGCCCGCCGCCACGTCCGCCGCGTGCTCGGCGCGCATCGGCGCGGGCTCCACACCGATCACCGGCACGTACGGCCGGTAGGCGGCCGCGGTCACCTCGGCCACCGCCGCCACGTCCCCCGCCGCTGCCCGCCGTATCCCGGCGCCCGCTTCCGCCATACGGGCACCGTAGCGCCGCGGGCCCCGGGGCGGCGCGGCCCGGGGCCCGCTACCAGATCGGGCGCAGCGGGGCGCCCGCCGACAGGCCGGCCAGCCGCGCCCCGAACTCCCGCAGCGCATCCTCACCAAGCGCCGCCGCCCACGGGCGCACGGCGTCGGCGGCGGCCTCCTCCGCGGCGCGGGTGCAGGCCCAGCCGCGCTCGGTGAGGACGACCAGCCTGGCCCGTGCGTCCCGCGGGTGCGGGCGGCGCTCCGCGTACCCCTTGCCCACGAGGTCGTCGACGAGCTGGCTGGCGGCCTGCTTGGTGACCCCGAGATGGACGGCCAGCTCGCCCGAGGTGGCGCCGTCCGGGGCGAGGCGCGCGAAGGCAAAGCCGTGCGCCGGGCGCAGTCCCGAAAAGCCGCGCGCCTCCACTCCGGAGTGAATGCGCCGGGTGAGGTCCCCTGCGGCGGCGATGAGCGCGGCGGACAGCCCGAGGGCTTCGCGGTTCTCCATGGGCCAAGGTTGACACAGATGGTCAAGCTGCTTGAACATATCCCCACACGGTCAAGCAGCTTGACCATCTATCGGGGAGGCAGCCATGCCCGTCATCCGCCCGTCGGACACCGTGACCCACGAGATGCACGGCGCCCGCTTCGTCAGCCATGCGACGCCCGGGCAGGGCAGCGGGGAGCTGTGCGCCTGGCGCGGCGAGATCCCGCCGGGAACACGGGCGCCGGTCCACCGCGTCAGCAGGGAGGAGGTGCTGCACGTGCTCGCCGGGACGCTGGAGGTCACCCTGGACGGCGAGCCCGCCACGGTCACCGCGGGCGACACGGTGATCGTCAACGCCGGGTGCGCGTTCGGCGCGGCGAACCCGGCCGCGGAGACCGCCGTCACCTGGGTCACCACCTCCGTCGGCCTGGAGGCGGAGCTGCCTGACGGCAGCCGGATCACGCCCCCGTGGACCCGGGCCGCCGCGGACGAGGGACCCCGGTAGCCGCGCGGGACGGCACCTTCCACGCGGACGGGACGGCCCTTCGCGCGGAAGGGGGTACGGGGTCGTTTCGGGGGTTCCCGTACGGGTCACGGGGGTGGCGGCCCCGGGAGGGGGTGGGGGACGGGCTCATCCGGGTGGGCGATGGGACGGGCCGCGCGGGCGCAGAGCATGGAAGCGGTCCTGCCCGAGAGGGCACGGCCGCCTTCGGGCCCGCCCGCCGCCGGGCCCCCTGGCCCGCTCACGGCGGCGGCGAGAACGGAGAACCCATGAACCCCCGCGGCCCCCACCCCGCCGCCGCACAGAGCGAGGCGGCGTTCCGCGGCACCAGGCTGCTGACCGCCGGCTACCTCACCGTGAGCGTGCTCACACTGGTCGCCGTGATCCTGCTGCGCCACCACCACTCCCTGGTCAACGACGCCGTCTGGACCCGTGGCGTGATCGTCGTGGCCAGCGCCGCCGTGACGTACACCTGCGCGGTACGGGCGGCCAAGGGCTCCCGGGGCGCGTTCCGCAGGCTGCGGGTCATCTCGGCCGCCATGGTCGCGGCCATCGTGGTCATCATCGCGCTCCCCGGCACCTTCCCGCTGTGGATGAAGATCGACCAGGGCTTCTGCGGCGCCCTGCTGCTGATGGTGGCCGTCCTGGTCAACGGCAGGCGGCTGCGGTCCCTCTTCGACGGGCACGGCTCGGGCGCCCGGGCCTGAGCAGCGGTCGCGGCCGCGGCGGTACGGGCGCCGGGGGGAGGCCCGTGCGTCACGCGCCGCCCTCCTCCTCCGGCGCCGGGCGCTCCCCCGCGGGCCCCATGACCGCCGCGGGGCCCACCACTCCGGGCCAGCGCGCCGCGATGCGGTCGACCACCGGTTCGATGCGGAGCGCGCCCTCCTGTCCGCGCCCGAAGGTGAGCTGGCAACTGGCGCGCTCCGCCGCCACCAGCTCCTCGGCCCGCAGCCCGAGCGCCGCCACCCTGGCCCGCTGGAGCCCCAGCGCGTCATGGAGCGCGTAGGCGGCATCGGCGAGCGCGTGGGTGTGGGCGGTGGGCTCCCGCAGGGCGCGGGTACGGGTGCTCGTGGTGCGGTCCGCGTAGTGCACGGTGAGGGTCAGGGCGCGGGCCGCGCGCCCGTCGTCGCGCAGCCGCCGCCCGATCCCGGTGGCGAGCCCGAGGAGCACCCGTCTGCGCATCGCCGCGTCCAGCTCGTAGCGGACGAAGCGGTGGCGCGCGCCCACCGAGGGCGCGGGGGCGCGGGGCACCACGGCCGCCCGGTCGATCCCCCGGGCCCGCTCGTGGACGAGCCGCCCGGCCCTGGCACCGAGAATCCGCTGTAGGACCCCCTCGGGGGCCCCGGCCACCTTGCCCACCGTGTCCAGGCCGTACGCGCCCAGCGCGTGGGCGGTGCGGGGGCCCACCCCGTGCAGGGCGGCCACCGGCTTGGGATCGAGGAACCCCGCGATCTCGCCGGGCGCCGCCCCCACCCGGCGCACCGCGCCCGGACCTGCGTCGCGCGCGGCCATCCTGGCCAGCATGGGATTGGGCGCGACCCCCACCGCGCAGTCGAGCCCCTGCCAGGCCAGCGCGCGGACCCTGATCAGCCGGGCGATGCCGAGGGGGTCCCGGCCGAAGTAGCGCACGCTGCCGCTCACGTCCGCCAGCGCCGCGTCCGGCGGCAGCACCTCCACCACCGGGGTGAACTCGTGCAGCAGCGAGAGCAGCGGACGCCAGGCGTCCGGGTCCCGCCCCCGCCCGCCGCGCTCCCGGACACGCGACCCCCGGAAGCCGGGGCGACGCAAGGCGTCGCGACGGCCGGGGTCGGGGTGGCCGGGGTCGGGGTGGCCGGGGTCGGGATGATCGGGGTCGCGGTGGCCGGGGTGGAGATGGTCAAGGTGGGGATGGTCAAGGTGGGGATGGTCGGGGTGGGCAGGGTCGGCGGCGGAACTGCCGGGGTCGGCAGGGTCGAGGCCGGGGCAGTCGGCATCAGGGCGGTCGGCGGCGGGAGAGTCCGTGTCGGGGCGGTCAGTGTCGGGGGGCGCGGTGTCCTGGGTACGGGGGGTCGGCCGGTCGGGGTCGGGGAGTGCGGGGGCGCGCACCGAGCGCACGATCCGGACGCAGATGACGGCACCGTCGGACTCCTCGGCGCCACCGCGGAAGCTTCCGGGTCCCCCGTCGCCCGGGGGACGGCCGGGTCCCTCGGCGCCCTCGCGGAAACCGCCAAATCCCTCGCCACCGCGAGGAACACCGGGCCGCCCTCCGGCGTCGCCACGGGCCGCCTCGGCCGCCAGGGTCGACAGGGGTGACAGGGGTGACAGGGGTGACGGGGGCCTCGACCCCGCCGAGGCGTGCGCAGCCCCAGCAGCCCCAGCAGCAAGATGTGGCCCCCCGCCGCTCATCCCGCGCTCCCCGGACTGGAGTGCCACAGCTTTCTCGGGGGCCCCTCGACCCCCTCTCCCGCCGGGCGCAGATCGGCCCAGGGGTGCATCTCGTAACCGGTGGACATCCTGATCGTGCGCCCCTCCCCCGCCTCGCCCTCCCCGGTTCCGCCCTCCCCGGGGGCCTCGTCGCGCGGGGTGTCCTCAAGGGGCAGGGCGAGGCGGGCGGCGACCGCGTCGAGGCCGCCGTCGGCGCGCAGTTCCACCAGCTCCGCCAGGTTCCAGGCCGCCGCGCCCACCACGCTGAGGCTGCGCGCCCCGCGCCGCTGCACCACGCCACGTACCAGCAGCAGCCAGGAGTGGAAGACGGTGTGCGCGCAGGCCGCGTGCGCGTCGTCGAAGAAGGCCAGGTCCACCAGGCCCGTACCGTCGTCGAGGGTGGTGAAGACGACCCGCTTGCCCGAGCGGATCGGCGGGGTCTGGGTGGCCGCCTTGGCGCCCGCGACGAGCACGGTCTCGCCGTGCTTCGCCGAGCGCAGCCGCCGCGCCGTGACCACCCCGAGTTCCGCCAGGAACTCCCGGTGGTCCCCCATCAGATGGCGGGAGGCGTCCATGCCGAGCACCCCGAGTTCCGCGCTCAGCCGCTCGGTGTCGTCGAGGTCGGGCAGCCCTGCGGGCGCGGTGTCCCGGCCGCCGGCGAGCGGCAGTTGGGTGCCGGGCGTGCCACGGGAGCCGCGGTGCAGCTCGGCCAGGTGCAGTTGGAGGTCCCGCCGGTTGGCGCCGAACGCGTCCAGCGCGCCGACCTGGGCGAGCCGCTGTGCGACCGGCTTTCCCGGGCGGGCACGGTCCCAGAAGTCGCGCAGCGAGACATAGGGCTGCCCCGCCGCGATCCTGGCGGCCTCCGCCTCCCCGATGCCGTACACAGCACCGAGCGCGAGCCGCAGCCCCCAGCGCCTCCCGCCCTCCCGGGGCGCTCCGGGCTCCTCCGCCGTACCCGCCGTCCCCTCGGAACCATCATAGCCATCACAATCAGACACCAGTTCGATACGGTGATCGACCGCGGACCTGTTCACGTCGAGCGGCAGCACGGGCACCCCGCGCCGCCTGGCGTCCGCGAGCAGCAGCCGCTTGGGGTACATCCCGGGGTCATGGGTGAGCAGCCCGGCGTAGAAGGCGGCCGGGTGGTGGGCCTTCAGCCAGGCGGACTGGTAGGTGGGCACCGCGAACGCGACGGCGTGCGCCTTGCAGAAGCCGTACGAGCCGAAGGCCGCCACGATCTCCCAGGTCTCCGCGACCGACTTGTCGTCATAGCCACGGGCGAGCGCGCGCTGCCGGAACCACGCCTCGATCCGGCCCGTCGACTCCGGGTCCGAGAGACCGCGCCTGACCCGGTCGGCCTCGCCGCGGCCGCAGCCGGTCATGAGGGCGACGATCTCGATGATCTGCTCATGGAAGACCACCACCCCGTGGGTCTCCGCGAGCACCCCCGCCAGGTCGGGGTGCGGCACCCTGGCCGGGGCGCGGCCGTGCCTGGCCTCGATGAAGGGCCGCACCATGTCGGCGGCCACAGGGCCCGGCCTGAAGAGCGATATGTCGACCACCAGGTCGTGGAAGGTCTCGGGCTGGAGCCGTCCGACGAGGTCGCGCTGGCCGGGCGACTCGATCTGGAAGCAGCCGAGGGTCTCGGCCGACCGGATGAGGCGATATGTCTCCGTGTCGCCCTCGGGCACCGTGTCGAGGTCGACGCGCTCGCCCGCGGCCCGGTCGACCTCGGCGACCGCGTGCGCCATCGCGGACTGCATCCGCACCCCGAGGACGTCGAGCTTGAGCAGCCCCAGGTCCTCCACGTCCTCCTTGTCGAACTGGGACATCGGGAAGCCCTCGCCGCTGGTCGGCACGGTCGGGGTGCGAGCGGTCAGGGAGGCATCGGAGAGCAGCACCCCGCACGGGTGCATGGCGACCCCGCGGGGCAGCGCGTCCAGCGCCTCGACCAGCTCCCACAGCCTGCCGTGGCGCTCGCGCCCGGCGGCGACGTCCCGCAGCTCGGGCAGTTCGTCCAGCGCGGCGCGCGCGTCCCTCGCCCTGATGTGCGGGAACGCCTTGGCGAGCCGGTCGATGTCCGCGGGGTCGAGGCCGAGCGCGGCGCCCACGTCGCGGATCGCGTGCCGCACCCGGTACGTCTCCGGCATGGCGACGGTCGCGACCCGCTCGGCGCCGAACCTGCCGGTGATCGCGCGGTAGACGTCGAGCCTGCGCGCCGACTCCACGTCGATGTCGATGTCGGGCAGCGCGAAGCGGCGCTTGGACAGGAAGCGCTCCATCAGCAGCCCGTGCCGTACCGGATCGGCGTGGGCGATGCCCAGCAGGTGGTTGACGAGCGAGCCCGCGCCCGAGCCGCGCGCGGCCACCCTGACGCCCATCGCCCTGATGTCGTCGACGACCCCGGCGACGGTCAGGAAGTAGGAGGCGAAGTGGTGGTGGGCGATGATGTCCAGCTCGTGGTGCATCCGCTCCCAGTACGCGCGCGCCGAGGGGCGGCGGTCGTAGCCGAGCAGCACCATCCCCGCGGCGGCCCTGGACGCCAGCGCGCGCTGCGCGGTGCGGCGGCCCGCGCCGACGAGGTGCGGCTCGGGGAAGTGCACGGAGCCGATCCCGAGGTCGTCCTGCGGGTCCACCGCGCACTCCGCGGCCGTCTGGAGGGTCCGCTCCACCAGCAGCTCCCCCGCGCCGCGCCGGAAGCCCGCGGCCGTCACCACCCGGTCGGCCGCCTCCCGCATGGCCGCGGGGCCCTTCAGCCAGCGCTCCCCGCCGTCCAGCCGTCCGCGCGGGTCCACGGGGACCAGCCTGCGGGCCGCGTCCAGTACGTCCGCCACCGGGCCCATCCCCGGGTCGGCGTACCGTACGGCGTTGCTGAGCACGGGGCGCACCCGCTGCTCGGCGGCGAAGCCCACCGTGCGGGCGGCGAGGCGCAGCGAGCCCGGGCCCGTGCCGTCCCTGCCGTGCCAGACCGCTTCGAGGCGCAGCGCGTCCCCGTACAGCTCGCGCCAGCGGGCCAGCAGCCCCGCGGCGCGGTCGGGGCGCCCGGCGGCGAGCGCGCGGCCCACGTCGGACGCGGGTCCGAGCAGCACGGTGAGGCCGTCGGCGGGCAGCGCCGCGCGCGGCAGTACGGGCAGGTCCCCGGTGCTGCCGCCCGCCGTGACGCCCTCGTGGGCCGCGGTGATCAGCCGGCAGAGACCCGCCCAGCCGCGGGCGCCGTCCCGGGCGAGGAAGGTCACCCGGGGTGTCGACTCGTCGATGAAGGCACCCCCGCGCACCGGGGCCCTGCGGGTGGACACACCGCTTTCCCGATACGACGACACGGGCTCGCCCCGCCCCGCCCGTCCTGCCCGTCCCGCCGGGCCGACCGGGCCGACCGGGCCGTCGGCGATTGCCAGCTCGACTCCGAACAGGGGGCGTATCCCGGCGCGCTCACACGCCTTGGCGAAGCGGATCGCCCCGGCGACGGTGTTGCGGTCGGTGAGGGCGAGCGCGTCCATGCCGCGCTCGGCGGCGCGCTCGGCGAGGGCCTCCGGGTGGGAGCCGCCGTAGCGCGGTGAGAACCCGGAAGCCGTATGCAGATGCACGAACCCTGCCACCCCCACCTCCCGACTTCTCCTCCGCGCGCTTCACCACCCCCCTCTCCACCACCATAAACCACCGTTCGAACGTCTATGCGATTCCACTGGGCCGGACGGGGAGCCCCCACCGGCTCTCTCCGCAAAAACCGGCCCCCTCCGCAAAAAAGAGGACAGGGCCGACCCCCCAACGGGAGTCGACCCCATCCTCAGAACCCGGCATGCCGGGAGCGGGCGCGCCCCGAACCGGGGCGCGGCCCTGAACGATCAGCCGATCTCGGCACCCAGCGCGTCCAGCGCGTCGGTCACCGGCTGGAAGAAGGTCTCCCCACCGGCGGAGCAGTCGCCGCTGCCGCCGGACGTCAGACCGATCGCGGTGTCACCGGAGAACAGCGAGCCGCCGCTGTCGCCGGGCTCCGCGCAGACGTCCGTGTCGATCAGACCCTCCACGGTCTCACCCGTGTCGTAGTTGACCGTCGCGTCGAGCGCGTTGACCGTGCCACTGTGCACATGGCTGGTGAAGCCGCTGCGGGTCACGTCCTGGCCGACCGTGGCCTCGCCCGCGCCGGAGATGGCCTGGGTGGAGCCGTCGTACAGGTCGACCTCGCTCGGGTGCGGGGCGTCGGAGGTGTACTGCACCAGGCCGTAGTCGGTGCCCGGGAACTCGGACGCCACGTTGGTGCCCAGCTCCTGGCCGTCCGCGTCGGTCCACTCGGAGGCGGCCTCGGTGCAGTGGCCCGCGGTGAGGAAGGCCGGCTGGCCGTCCACGGTGACGTTGAACCCGAGCGAGCAGCCCACGCCGCCGCCGGCGATCTCGTCGCCGCCCGCGATGTACGGCTTGAACTGGCCCTTGGACTGCTTGACCTCGACGGTGCTGCCGAGGCTCTTGGCGACCTTCTTGAACTGGTCGAGCTTGGCGCCCTTGACGGTGCTGTCAGCAGTGGCGACCACCTTGTTGGACACCGGGTCGACGCCCCACGAGGTGCCCGGGATGGTGGCCTTCTGCTTGAGCGTGCTCTGCGCGGACTTGAGCTGCGCGAGGGAGTGCTGGACGACTCTGGCCTGCGCGCCCGCCGCCTCGGCGGTCTTGGCCGCGGAGGAGTCGAGCACGTTCACCACGAGTTGCTTGCTCTTGGCGTCGTAGTACGAACCGGCCGCGTCCTTGCCGAGGTCCTTGGTCAGCGACGAGGCGAGCTTTCCGGCCTGGGCGGTGGAGAGGGTGCGGGGAGCCGAACTGGCGTCGTCCGTGCTCGCGTTCGCAGTCTGGAAGCTGAAACCGGCGATCACGAGCGCGGCAACTCCCGCGCCTGCCATGGCCGTACGGCGCTTGGTTATGCGTCGGTGGGACAACTCACGACCTCCTGTGGGGGGTCGGCGACCGGGGCGTGGGGGCCCCGGAGCCGGAAGGCGTATGGGCATGGAACCGACAAACGACGTTGAAAAACCGCCGTCCATGACCCGTGGGTAACTCCACTATTCCGAGGGGTCCCAAGCGCACACAAGGACGAGTTCAGGTCGTGTGCACGAAGCGCTATCCGCGTAGACAGAGCACGCGTGAGCCATGGTCAGCCCCCTCGGTTCCCGCCGCAAACGTGAACTCGGGCGTAAGTTACCGACCTTGGGCCGTACTTCGTCTGGCCGAAAATCGCCCACCGCTCCTGGGGGCCCGGAGAATCGTTCTGCCACTCCGGCGGATCTCTCACCGAGCCCCCACCCGGGCCTCACCCGAGGGTCACCTGGGCGTCACAACTCGGGCACGTGGCACGGCCGGACGGCGGGGACGGCGGCGGACAGCATGAGGGCGGCCACCCCGCGGGGTGGCCGCCCTCATGTCCTATGTACCGGTATCGGCCCGTGCAATCCCGTGCTCAGCCGGAGCGCGGCCCCTCGGCGGGCAGCGAGTGCGGGCGCCCGCGCGCCGCGGACGCCGCGTCGCCCTCGGCCCCCTCCCCACCGGAACCGTTCTCCTGCCGTCCTGAAGTGATCTCCCTGGGTCCCGAAGTGATCTCCTCAGGACCGGAAGCGGTCCCCGTGGCGTCCGCGTCCGTACTGCCCGAGCCGCCCGCGTCCGCCGTACCCCCCGCGCCGCCTGCCGTACCGCCCGCGCCGTCCGAGCCGCCCGCGGTGTCGCCGCCGCCCGTGCTGTCGGCCCCCGTCGTGGCGCCCGTGCCCGCGGTCGCCGCGGGCGGCTGCGCGGCCTGGCCGCCCATGCTCTGCTGGGCGTGTTCGAGGAAACGCAGCAGTTCGACCGGGAACGGCAGCACCAGCGTGGAGTTCTTCTCCGCGGCGACCGCCACCACCGTCTCCAGCAGCCGCAGTTGCAGCGCGGCGGGGGTCGCGGCCATCTGCCGGGCGGCCTCGGCGAGCTTCCTCGACGCCTGGACCTCGGCGTCCGCGTTGATGACCCGGGCGCGGCGCTCCCGGTCCGCCTCCGCCTGGCGGGCCATGGAGCGCTTCATGGTCTCCGGCAGCGAGACGTCCTTGATCTCCACCCGGTCGACCTGGACGCCCCAGCCCACGGCCGGGCTGTCGATCATCAGCTCAAGGCCCTGGTTGAGCTTCTCCCTGTTGGAGAGCAGATCGTCCAGGTCGCTCTTGCCGATGATGGAGCGCAGCGAGGTCTGCGCCATCTGGGAGACGGCGAAGCGGTAGTCCTCGACCTCGATGACGGCGGCCGCGGGGTCGACCACCTTGAAGTAGACGACGGCGTCGACCCGCACGGTGACGTTGTCCCGGGTGATGCCCTCCTGGGTGGGCACCGGCAGCGTCACGATCTGCATGTTGACCTTGCGCAGCCGGTCGACCCCGGGGATGACGAGCGTGTAGCCGGGGCCGCGGACCGTCGGCCGCAGCCGGCCGAGCCGGAGAACGATGCCGCGCTCGTACTGCTTCACCACCCGGCTCGCGGAGAGGCCAAGCACCACCAGTACGGCTGCCACGGCGATGATCGCCGCTATCAGAGCCTCCATTGGCTCCCCCAAAGGACCCGTAGGGCATTGTTCGGCGTATTTTCACCGTAACTCCCCGCCGACGGCCCGGCGACCCTCCGAACCGGCCCCGTACCGGAAGCGCTCGCCCGGCGGGCGCTCAGCGGGCCGCGACCAGGTTCCTGAGGGCGATGTTGAGTTCGAGGACGTTGACGGTGGGCTCCCCGACGAAGCCGAGAATCCGGCCGTCGGTGTGCTGGTCGACGAGCCTGCGCACCTGGGCCACGGCGAGGTGGTTGCGGGCCGCGACCCGGTGTGTCTGGAGGTCGGCGTACTCGGGCGAGATCGCCGGGTCGAGCCCGGAGCCCGAGGAGGTGACGGCGTCGGCGGGGACCCGGTCGGGGTCGACCTTGTAGGTGGCGGTGGAGTTGTCCCTGACGACGGCCGCCCTGGCGGCCCTGACCGACGCGACGAGGCCAGGGTTGTCCCCGGCCAGGTTGGTGGCGCCGGACAGCAGCAGCTTGTACCGGGTGTTGACGCTGTTCGCGCCGAGGCCGTTCGCGGGCCGTGGCTGGAACCACCGCAGATCGGGGTCCGGCGTCTCCTGCCCCTTCTTCGGCGGGAGGTCGTAGCGCTGCCCGATCAGGGAGGAGCCGACGACCTTGCCGTGGTCCCTGATCTCGGACCCGTCGGCGCGGCCGGGGAAGGCGGCCTGGGCGATTCCGGTCACGACCAGCGGATAAAGGACGCCGGTCACCACGGTCAGGACGAGCAGGGCGCGCAGTCCCGCGCCGAGCAGCCGGGCGGTGGCGCCCACCGCGTTGTTCATGGCCATCAGCCGACTCCGGGGACGAGTGAGACGATCAAGTCGATGATCTTGATGCCGACGAAGGGCGCGACGAGCCCGCCGAGGCCGTAGACGGCGAGGTTGCGCCGGAGCATCCGGTCCGCGCTCAGCGGCCGGTAACGCACTCCGCGCAGGGCGAGCGGGACGAGCGCCACGATGATCAGCGCGTTGAAGACCACCGCGGCGAGGATCGCGGACTCCGGGCTCGACAGGCCCATGATGTTGAGCTTGTCGAGCGACGGGTGGGCGACCGTGAACATCGCCGGGATGATCGCGAAGTACTTCGCGACGTCGTTGGCGATGGAGAAGGTGGTGAGCGCGCCGCGGGTGATCAGCAGTTGCTTGCCGATGCCCACGATCTCGATCAGTTTCGTGGGGTCGGAGTCGAGGTCCACCATGTTCCCGGCCTCCTTGGCGGCCGAGGTCCCGGTGTTCATCGCCACCCCGACGTCGGCCTGGGCGAGCGCGGGCGCGTCGTTGGTGCCGTCGCCCGTCATCGCGACGAGCCTGCCGCCCGCCTGCTCGGCGCGGATGAGCGCCATCTTGTCCTCGGGGGTGGCCTCGGCGAGGAAGTCGTCCACGCCCGCCTCCTCGGCGATGGCCCTGGCGGTCAGCGGGTTGTCACCGGTGATCATGACGGTACGGATGCCCATGCCGCGCAGCTCGGCGAAGCGCTCCCGCATGCCGTCCTTGACGACGTCCTTGAGGTGGATCACCCCGAGGACCCGGGCGCCAGCGGCGTCCTCGACGGCCACCAGGAGCGGGGTGCCGCCGCCGCGCGCGATGCGGTCCGCGATGTCCTCCGCGTCGGCGGCGACCCGCCCGCCGCGCTCGGCGACCCAGGCCGCGACGGCCGCCGCGGCGCCCTTGCGCACCCTGCGGGCGGCGCCGTCCCCCGCGAGGTCGACGCCGGACATCCTGGTCTGCGCGGTGAACGGCACCCATGTGGCGCGGTCGAGTTCGCCCCGGCCGCGCTCGCGCAGCCCGTACCGCTCCTTGGCGAGGACGACGACGGAGCGGCCCTCTGGCGTCTCGTCGGCGAGCGAGGAGAGCTGGGCGGCGTCGGCGAGCTGCGCCTCGTCGGCGCCCCGTACGGGCACGAACTCCGCGGCCCGCCGGTTGCCGAGGGTGATGGTGCCGGTCTTGTCGAGCAGCAGGGTGCTGACGTCCCCCGCGGCCTCCACCGCGCGCCCCGACATGGCGAGCACGCCCCGCTGCACCAGCCGGTCCATGCCCGCGATGCCGATCGCGGAGAGCAGGGCGCCGATGGTGGTGGGGATGAGGCAGACCAGCAGGGCGGTCAGCACGACCAGCGAGGTCTGCCCGTCGGCTCCGGCATAGACCGCGAACGGCTTCAGGGTGACGACGGCGAGCAGAAAGACCACGGTGAGCGAGGCGAGGAGGATGTTCAGCGCGATCTCGTTGGGCGTCTTCTGCCGGGACGCGCCCTCCACGAGGCGGATCATCCGGTCGAGGAAGGTCTCCCCCGGCCTCGCGGTGACGCGTACGACGATGCGGTCCGAGAGGACCCGGGTGCCGCCGGTGACGGCGGACCTGTCGCCGCCCGACTCCCGGATCACGGGCGCCGACTCGCCGGTGACGGCGGACTCGTCGACGCTCGCGACGCCCTCGACGACGTCGCCGTCCCCCGGGATGACGTCCCCCGCTTCGCAGACCACCAGGTCGCCGCCGATGAGCGCGGTGCCGGGCACCCGCTCCTCGGCGGTGCCCCGCAGCCGCCTCGCGACGGTGTCCTGCCTGGCCCTGCGCAGGGTGTCGGCCTGGGCCTTGCCGCGGCCCTCGGCGACCGCCTCCGCCAGGTTGGCGAAGACGACGGTCAACCAGAGCCAGGCGGCGATCACCCAGCCGAACCAGTCGCCGGGGTCCGTGAGGGCGAGCGCCGTGGTGAGCACGGAGCCGACCAGCACCACGAACATCACGGGCGACCTGGCCATGGTCCCGGGGTCGAGCTTGCGGAAAGCGTCAGGCAGCGACCTCAGCAGTTGCCGGGGCTCGAAGAGGCCCGCGCCCACCCGGCCGTCACGGCCGTTGCCGGGTCCGCGCCCGGTGGGCGCGCCGCCGTGCGGCGCCCGGCCCTGGGTGGCAGTGGACATGGCGCCCTCGCCCTCTCGTTCTGGTTCCCGCCGTCGTTCCTGGTGCCGCTCTTGTGCTTGCTCTCGTGCTTGCTCTCGTTGTCGAACGCGCCGTCGAACGCGTGCCGTGTGTCCGTCGCGCGCCGGGTGTCCTGCGGCGCCTGCGGCGGGTTTTCCGCCGTTCTCCCGTGTCATGTCGCCGCCAGCCCCTCCGCGAGGGGTCCGAGCGCGAGCGCCGGGACGTAGGTGAGCCCGGTGACGATCAGCAGGGTGCCCGTCAGTACGCCGGCGAACAGGGGTTTCTCGGTGCGCAGGGTGCCCGCGGTGGCGAGGACCGGCCGCTGCTGCGCGAGGGAGCCGGCCAGGGCGAGGACGAACACCATGGGCAGGAAGCGGCCGAGCAGCATGGCGAGCCCGGTCGCGGTGTTGTACCACTGGGTGTCCGCGCCGAGACCCGCGAAGGCCGAGCCGTTGTTGTTGGCGCCCGAGGTGAACGCGTAGAGGATCTCCGAGAAGCCGTGGGCGCCGGGGTTCAGGACGGAGTTCTTCGGTGTGGGCAGGGCCGTGGACGCGGCGGTGAAACAGAGCACGAGCGCCGGGGTGACGAGAAGGTAGAGGGCCGCGAACTTGATCTCCCGGCCGCCGATCTTCTTTCCCAGGTACTCGGGCGTCCTGCCGACCATGAGGCCCGCGACGAACACCGCGATGACGGCCATGACCAGAATTCCGTAGAGGCCGGAGCCGACACCGCCGGGGGCGACCTCGCCGAGCTGCATTCCCAGCAGGGTGATACCGCCGCCGAATCCGGTGAGCGAGGAGTGGAATCCGTCGACGGCACCGGTCGAGGTGAGCGTGGTGGCCACCGCGAAGAGGGACGTGCCGCCGACCCCGAAACGGGTCTCCTTTCCTTCGAGGGCGCCGCCCGCGATATCGAGGGCCGGTGCCTTGTGGGCGAATTCGGTCCACATCATCAGGGCGGTGAAAACGACCCAGATGACGGCCATCGTGGCGAGCACGGCGTATCCCTGGCGCGGCGAGCCGACCATCCTGCCGAAGGTGCGGGTGAGGGCGGTCGGGATCAGCAGGATCAGGAAGACCTCGAAGAGGTTGCTGAAACCGTTCGGGTTCTCGAAGGGGTGGGCGCTGTTGGCGTTGAAGTAGCCGCCGCCGTTGGTGCCGAGTTCCTTGATGGCCTCCTGGGAGGCGACCGCGCCGCCGTTCCACTGCTGGGCGCCGCCCGTGAACTGGCCGACCTCGTGGATGCCCGCGAAGTTCTGGATGGCGCCGCAGGCGACCAGTACGACGGCGCCGACGGCGGCGATCGGCAGCAGCACCCGTACGGTGCCGCGCACCAGGTCGGACCAGAAGTTGCCCAGTTCACCCGTGCGGGACCGGGCGAAGCCGCGCACCAGCGCCACGGCCACCGCCATGCCGACGGCCGCGGAGACGAAGTTCTGCACGGCGAGGCCGCCGGTCTGCACGACGTGGCCCATGGCCTGTTCGCCGTAGTACGACTGCCAGTTGGTGTTGGAGACGAAGGACGCCGCGGTGTTGAACGCCTGGTCGGGGTCGATGGCGGCGAAGCCGAGCGATCCGGGCAGCGCCCCCTGGAGGCGCTGGAGCAGGTAGAGGAAGAGCACGCCGACGGCGGAGAAGGCGAGGACGCCGCGGAGGTAGGCGGGCCACCGCATCTGCCTGTCCGGATCGGCCCCGACGGCCCGGTAGATCCACTTCTCCACCCGCAGGTGTCTTTCTGAGGAGTAGACCCCGGCCATGTGGTCGCCGAGCGGGCGGTAGGCGAGGGCGAGGGCGGCGGTCAGTGCGAGGAGCTGGAGCACACCAGCGAGTTCGGGACTCATCGGGGCTCAGAATTTCTCCGGACGCACGAGGGCGAGGACGAGATAAACCAGCAGGGCGACGGCCACCACGAGGCCGGCCACGTTCTCGATGTCCCTCACGAGTGCGGCGCTCACAGTTTCGTCACCCCCTTCGCGACACATGCCACCAGCGCGAAGACCGCGATCACGGTGACGACGAAGGCCACGTCGGCCATCGGGGGCTCCTGAATGAAGTGTTCGGATGGGATGAACATCTGCGAAGTCGAGGAAACCCCGTTCCGAACCCTTTATGGCCTTTGTTGACACCTCCCATACGGCACAGGGGACTCTCTTGACGCATCTCTGACGAAATCGGCGGCCGATACGCGGCCGGAATGTGATGCCGGCGGGCGTGTCGGCCCCCGAAAGGCAGAAAAAAAAGGGGGGTGAATCTGCCCGCGGGGGCGTGCGCGGACATGGGTGAGCCCCCGTACGTCCGCGGCGTACGGGGGCTCGACGGCTCAGGGGCGCCAGGGGTCCGCCGTGCGCACGGCGGGGGCGGCCGCTGGCCGGTGGCGCGCAGGGACGGGCGGGCGTCAGTAGACGCTGACGCCGTACGCGCTCAGGGCCTCGGTGACCGGCTGGAAGAAGGTCTGGCCGCCCGAGGTGCAGTTGCCACTGCCACCGGACGTCAGGCCGTAGGCGGTGGTGCCGTTGTAGAGCGGGCCGCCGGAGTCGCCGGGCTCGGCGCAGACCGTGGTCTGGATGAGGCCGCTCACGATCTCGCCGTTGCCGTAGTTCACGGTGGCGTTGAGGGCGGTCACCCGGCCGTTGTGGGTACCGGTGGTGGAGCCGCGGCGGTACACCGTGCTGCCGACCGACGGGGTGGCGGCGCTGGTGATGTCCTGGCTGCCCACCGTGCCTTCGTGGCTGGCGGAGCCGGTGTACTGGACGATGCCGAAGTCGTTGCCGGGGAAGCTGGAGCCGGCGGTCTGGCCGAGGAGCTGGCCGGACGCGGAGGACCAGCTACCCGCGCCGTCGGTGCAGTGCCCGGCGGTCAGGAAGTAGTAAGTGTTGCCGCTGCGCACGTTGAAGCCGAGGGAGCAGCGCCAGCCGCTCGTGTTGATGGCGTCGCCGCCGGAGATCAGCTTGCTGAACTTGCCGGGGGTGTGCTCGATGCGCAGGGCGCCCGCGTTGGTGCCCGCGGCGTCCTTCAGCTTGGCGATCTCGGCGTTGGAGACGGTGCTGTCGGCGGTGACGACGAGTTCGCCCGTCTTCTGGTCCGTGGCCCAGGCCGTGCCGGGGACGTCGGCCTTGAGCACGGCGGTGCTCGCCGCGGCGAGCTGGGACGCGGAGTAGGTGGTCGCACCGTCGTCCGCGTTCGCGGCGGCCGGGACGACGATCGCGGCGGCCGCCACGATGCCGGTGGCCGCGGCGGTCAGCCGGGTGCGTCTAGCAATACCACTGCGGGGGGTGTTGCGCTTGATCCTCACTGCTCGTTCCCTCCTGGGGGAAGTCGGGGGCCCGTGTGGGGTGGGGTCCGTGAGGCGCAGCCAGGAAGGGGGCGTGTCCGTACTCCGAACACGCCGTGCTCCTGACAAGCGCTGTTGGGGAGTATTTGTTTGCCCGCGAGCCCGCACAAGGGCGCCTTTCGGCCGTCTGCGCAGATCTGACGCCCCGTCTCCCGAGCCCGGCCTGCGCCTTTGCGTCCACGTCCGGTGTTTATGTGATCATCCGTGCGTGTGGTGCGGGTGCGTCCAATGGGGTATCCACCGCGCGCCGTCCCGCCCCGGACCCGATCACGCCACGTCCCCGGGCGCGGTCTTGCGCAGGGCGCCCCCTGCCCCGTAGGGGCCACGGCCCCTCCAGGACCGCGCCCAACGGTCCCGCCGCCCGGGCACGTTCACCCCCGCGAGCCGCGTGCGGACGGGGCTCAGCAGTCGCAGCCGCAGTCGCAGCAGTCACAGCCGTCGCACGGGCAGTCGCACCCGTTGCAGCAGTCGCAGCAGTCGCAGTCGCAGTCCCGGCAGAACCCCTCGTGCCGCTGCCGGGACCACGCGCCCTCGTACTCCGAGGCACAGCAGAGCTTGCAGGAGCAGCAGAGCCCGACGGCCACGAAGCAGCCCGGTATCAGGCCCCGGCGCTGCGGATGGCGGCCGCCGTTGCCCCAGTTGCCCCGGTCGCCGCCACCACCGCCACCGCCCCCGCCGTCGCCGCCGCCGTCACCGCCGTCGTGGCGGCGCGGCCCGCCGGGCGCGGGACCCACGGGCTGCGGGGGCGGGCCCGGCTGGGCGTACGGGTTCGGCTGCCCGTACGGGCCCGGCTGCTGGGGCGGATAGGGGCCGCCGGGCTGCTGGGGCGGGGGCGCGTAGGGGCCGGGCTGGTGGGCGCCGTGGCCCTGGTGGGAGCAGGTCGAGGTGCCGAAGGCGCGGTCGACCGAGCGGCGCAGCTCGTGGACGAGCAGCACATGGGCGAGCCGGGCGCCGTCGCCCCTCCTGCCGCGGCCGCGGTGGAACTCGACGTCCTTCAGCGCGAGCCGGATGCCGTACAGCGCGTCGTCGGCGAGCCTGCGGGCCTCGTCGAGGGAGGTGCCGGTGGCGGCGAGCGGGTTCCAGGCCCCCGACTCCGCGTCGGCCTCCAGGTCCTCGACGGCGTCGAGGAGATGGGCCAGCCGCCCGAAGAGCCTGCCGACCTCGGCGAGCGGGGCGGCGTTGGCCGGGCGCCCCGCGAGCGTGGCGGTGTGCGCGAAGGCGGCCGCGGTGGCGGTCTCGGTGGGCTCGGTGACGGTGAGCAGCGGGGTGCCGGGGCCCGCCAACTCCTCGATGCCGAGCTGCCGGTCCACGGCCTCGACGAGCACGGAGGTGTCGAAGCCGACCGCGGCGCCCGAGCGCTCCCCCGCCCTCCCCCAGCTCTCGGCGAGCCTGCGGGCCGCCGCGGCGGCCGGGCGGCGCGCCAGCACCCCGTCGCCGTCGGCGACGTGGTCGCGCACCTTGGCGGCGGCGAGGACGAGCGAGACCGCGGCGGCCAGCCTGGCCCCCTCCCCCTTGGCGACCGACGCGGTGCGCATACCGCGCAGCGGACAGGGGCCCGCCTTGCGGCGCGCGCCGTCGGCCGGGCCGCGCTGAGCCTCCGTCAACACCGAGACGAGCAGTCCGTCGTAGTTCGTCACCACCCGCGCGAGCTGTCCGTGATCGCCGCGCAGTGCGAGGCAGAGCCCGCACAGGTGCGCCATCCACTGCGTCTTCAACTCGTCACCGAGCACATGCGTACACGGCCTGACTATCCCGAACATATGAACCCCCGTACCCGCGGCCGCTTCGGCGCCCGGGCCCCGCTTCACCGGCACCAGCCGTGCCACCTGCGGCATCGTACTCACCGGGGCGTTCACCCGGACGCTCCGACCGTCACTCGGACGCCGCGAAGAATAATATTTCACTCACAGTCAGCAGTCGCGCACGGAAAGACCCTTGAGTATCAAGGCCCGCAGCGGGAACGTGTGCTTCAGTACCGTCACGAAAAGCCCGCGCGGCGACTATCCCCTTGGCGCGTCATCCGCATCATGGACAACCATAGGGATTGCGGATCGCAGCAAGACCGCTGGGAGAGGAGGCGTCCATGGGATCGGTGCGCAAGGCGAGTGCCTGGCTTGGCCTCGTCGACGACAACGATGACGACCGTTACTACGACGGCTACGAGGAGGACGGGCCCGAGAGCACCAGCGGTGCGTGGGTCACCGACCCCCGGGTCAGAGTGGCGGACGAGTCCGCGGCCGAGCGCGGCCGCCGGATCGGCACCATCACCCCGGACAGTTTCCGGGACGCGCGCGCCATCGGGGAGATGTTCCGCGACGGCGTGCCCGTCATCATGAACCTCACCGCGATGGACGCCGCCGACGCCAAGCGCGTGGTGGACTTCGCGGCCGGCCTCATCTTCGGGCTGCGCGGCTCCATCGACCGCGTCGCCAACCGTGTGTTCCTGCTCACGCCCGCCGACACCCAGATCGTCAACACCAGGCAGACCTCCCACGGCGGCGACGGCTTCTTCAACCAGAGCTAGGCAAGGCCGCTCACCGGCCGCCGCGCCGGGTCCCACCCCTGGGAAGCGCGGCTACCGGAAGGCGTCGATGCCGGTGAGCGCCTTGCCCAGCACCAGTTGGTGCATCTCCACCGTGCCCTCGTACGTGAGCACCGACTCCAGGTTGGTCGCGTGCCGCATCACGGGGTACTCCAGGGAGATCCCGTTGGCGCCCAGCACCGTACGGGCGGTGCGGCAGATGTCGATGGCCTCGCGCACGTTGTTCAGCTTGCCGAAGCTGATCTGCTCCGGCCTGATCCGGCCCGCGTCCATGCGCCTGCCGAGGTGGTGGGCGAGCAGGATGCCCTTGTGCAGTTCGAGCGCCATGTCCGCCAGCTTCGCCTGGGTCAGTTGGAAGCCGCCGATGGGGCGGCCGAACTGCTCCCGGGTGCGTGCGTAGTCGAGGGCGGTCTCGAAGCAGGCGCGGGCGGCGCCCATGGCGCCCCACACGATCCCGTAGCGTGCGTGGCTCAGACAGCTCAGCGGCCCGCGGAGGCCACGGGCCTCGGGCAGCGCCGCGTCGGCCGGCAGCCGTACCCCGTCGAGGACGAGTTCGCTGGTCACCGAGGCCCGCAGGGACAGCTTGTGGTGGATCTCGGGGGCCGAGAACCCCGGGGTGTCCGTCGGGACGAGGAAGCCCCTGATGCCGTCCTCGGTGCCCGCCCACACCACCGCGACCCCGGCGATCGAGCCGTTGGTGATCCACATCTTGCGCCCGTCGAGGACCCAGTCGGTGCCGTCGCGGCGCGCCGCGGTGCGCATGTTCGCCGGGTCGGAGCCGTGGTCGGGCTCGGTGAGGCCGAAGCAGCCGATCGTCTCGCCCGCGGCCATCGGCGGCAGCCAGCGCCGCTTCTGCTCCTCGGAGCCGAAGCGGTGGATCGCGTACATGGCGAGGGAGCCCTGCACCGACACCAGCGAGCGGATGCCGGAGTCCGCGGCCTCAAGCTCCAGGCAGGCGAGGCCGTACTGCACGGCGCTCGCGCCCGCGCAGCCGTAACCGGTCAGCGACATCCCGAGCGCGCCCAGCGCGCCCAGCTCCCTCGCCAGTTCCCTGGCGCCGGGCAGTTCGCCGCGCTCGTACCACCCGGCGACGTGCGGCAGCACCCGGTCGGCCGCCCACTCGCGGACGGTGGCGCGGATGGCGCGGTCGTCGTCGGTGAGCAGGTCGTCGAGGCCGAGGGGGTCGGCCGGGTCGAAGACGGTGCGCTCGGTCATGGTCACGGAAACTATCACCGGCCCCCGCGCGGCCCGGCGCACGGGCCTCCCCCGCGGGGTGGGCGGCGGTGCTCAGCGGCGCGGCAGCCGCAGCGCCACCAGTGCGCCCACGAGCAGCAGAGCGGCGCTGACCAGCAGCGTCACATGGAGCCCGTGGACGAACGACGCGCGTGCCGCGGCCCGCAGCGCCGCGCCGGGACCGGGCCCGAGCCGCCCGGCGATCTCGTACGCCTCCCCCAGCGAGCGCGCCGCGCCGCTCCGCGCGGCCTCGGGGACCCCGGGCGCCGCGCCGACCCCGGGGGCGTACGCGGCGTTCATCACGCTGCCGAGGAGCGCGATGCCGAGCCCCGCGCCGAGCTGGTACGAGGTCTCGCCGATGGCGGCGGCCGCGCAGGACGTCTCGGGCGGCGCCTCGTTCAGCATGGACTCGTAGGCGCCGAAGAGGGTGGTCTCCAGGCCGAAGCCGAGCACGACGAAGCCGCCGAGCAGCAGCGGGGGGTTGTCGTGGTCGCCCATCGCCGTGAGCCCGGCGACGGCGGAGGCGGTGAGGAAGAAGCCGAGCGCGACCATGGCGCGGGGCCCCAGCCCCCGCAGCAGGACGGCGCCGACGAGCCCCGCTGCCATGGCGGCCACGGTCAGCGGCAGCAGCCGCAGCCCCGTGTCGAGCGGGGAGAGCCCGAGGACGAGCTGGAGGTACTGGGCGGCGACGAGTTCGAGGCCGACCAGCGCCAGCATCGCCACCACGATGCAGCCCACGGAGGCGCCGAACGCGGGCCTTGCGAACAGCGCCAGGTCCACCAGGGGCCGCGCCCGGCCGCGCTGGCGGCGTACGAAGGCGGTGAGCAGCGCGGCGCCGCACAGCAGCGGCAGCAGTACCGAGGGCCCCAGGGGCGCGGCACGCCCGCCGAGCCGCTGGACGCACAGCACCAGGCAGAACAGCCCTCCGGCGGCCAGCAGCGCGCCCAGCACGTCCCAGGCGCCCTCGGTCCCGCCGCGTGACTCGGGCAGCAGACGGCGGCCCGCGGGGATGCTGAGCAGCATCAGGGGGACGTTGACCAGGAAGACCGAGCCCCACCAGAAGTGTTCGAGCAGGAATCCGCCGAGCAGCGGCCCGACCGCGGCGCCCACCGCGGCCACCGCGCTCCACACCCCGATGGCGACGGCGCGCTCGCGCCGGTCGGGGAAGACCTGCCGCAGGATGGAGAGCGTCGCGGGCATGATCATCGCGCCGCCCGCGCCGAGCAGGGCGCGCGCCCCGATGAGCAGCGCGGGGCCGTCCGCGAAGGCGGCGACGGCGGACGCGGCGCCGAAGAGCGCGTAGCCGAGCAGCAGCACCCGGCGGCGGCCGACGCGGTCGCCGAGGGTGCCGAAGAGGATCAGCAGCGAGGCGCAGACCAGCGGGTAGACGTCGACGATCCACAGCAGTTGGGTGCCGCTCGGGCGCAGGTCGCGGGTGACGGCGGGGACCGCCACATGCAGCACGGTGGCGTCGAGCGCGACCAGCAGCAGGCTGGAGCAGAGCACGAGGAGGACGAGCCAGCGGCGCTCCTCCGGCCGCCGCCCGCGGGACCCGTGCGCGGTGGCGGCGCGCGTGGCGGCCGTCATCGTCCCGGACATCAGGTCACCTCCCGGTCGGCCCTCGGGACTCCGGGGCCCCGGTGCGTGTTCCGGCGCCGCGGTGCGGTGAACGGGCGCATGACCGGCGGCGACGGGCGGATGAGCGGCCAGCGTACGCGACGGTCGCGGGGTGACTTGTGGTGCACTTGTGACGGTTGAGCCCGGAGGGTGTGGTATGCGCCACAGTTCTCGGGGGCCGGCGGGCGGCCGGGCGCCGCGTCGTTTCCGTGAACGGCGCCGGGGGCGGGTGTGAACACAGATAATCGAGCGCGTGACCGATCTTGATCAACGCCGGGACGGGGCGCCCGCCGCCGCCCGGCGGCCCGCCGGGGGCCCGCTGGACGCGCTGCGGCACGCGGCGCCCGCGCTGCTGGGGGTGGCCGCGGTGCGGGCGCTCGGCGCCGCGGTCCTCGCGGTGTGGTGCGCGGCGGCGGGGCGCAGCCCGCACCAGCTCCTCGCGGCGCGCTGGGACTCCCTCTGGTACACCCGGGTCGCCGAGCACGGCTACGGCTGGCGGGTGGTGCTGCCGGACGGCACCGTGCACACGAACTACGCGTTCTTCCCGCTGCTGCCCTGGCTGGAACGGCTGGGCGCCGCCCTGACCCCGCTGTCCGCCGCCGACACCGGGCTTCTGGTCGCCGCGCTCGGCTCGCTCGCCGCGGGGTGGGGCGTCTTCGCGGTGGCCGACCTGCTGTACGGGCGGCGGGCCGGGGTCTGCGCGGCGGTGCTGTGGGCGGCGGTGCCGGTGGGCGTGGTGCAGTCCATGGCGTACAGCGAGTCGCTGTTCACCGCGCTCGCCGCGTGGACGCTGTACGCGGCGCTGGCCCGGCGCTGGCCTGCCGCGGGCCTGCTGGCCTGCCTCGCGGGCCTGACCAGGCCCGTGGGGCTCGCGGCCGCGGCCGCGGTGTGGGCGACGGTGGCCCTGGTGTGGGTGCGGGAGCGCCCCGCGGACCGGGGCGAGCGGTGGCGGATGGCGGCGGGCGCGGTGCTGGCGCCGCTGGGCGCGGCGGGCTTCGTGCTCTGGGTGGGGCACCGCACCGGGGGCGGCCTCCTCGGCTACCTCGACGTCCAGGCGCAGTGGGGCAACGGCTTCGACGGCGGCGCGGCCTTCGCCCGGTTCGCCGGGGCTCGTCTCGCCGGGTTCCCTTCGGTGTTCGCGGGGCTCGCCCTCGTCGCGGGCGTGGCGCTGGTGGTCTGGGTGTACGCGAGGTGTCTGCGCGGGGGGCAGCCGCCCGCGCTGTGGGTGTACTGCGGCCTCGTCGTGGTACTCGCGCTGTGCGCACGGGGCTACTTCGGCTCGAAACCGCGGTTGCTGCTGCCGGCCTTCCCGCTGCTGCTGCCGGCCGCCGTCGCGCTGGCACGGGCGCGTCCCGGCAGGTCGGCGGCGGTGCTGGGGACGCTGACGGCGCTCTCCGCCGTATACGGCGCGTTCTGGCTTCTGGGTTCGGGGCCGCCCTGACCCCGGGCGGACCCGCGCGGACCCGGCCAAGATCACGTATGAGCGCCAGGAAAATAACGAACACACGCCCGGTGAACAGAATTCAACCTGCCCATAAAACACCCATAAGGACCACCCATAGAATTGAACGAGAAGCACATCGGCCGATTGCGAATGCCCCTTGAATTAGCCGCCAGTTGAGAGCAATCCCACATCACATCGTCATCACAAACCCGTGGTTTCGATCGGCTTTCCACCTCACTCCCTGTAGCGTCGATTGAGTGCGTACCGAACGAACCCTCACCCGTCTTGACCGGGTCTTCGCCCGGCTGGACCGTGAGCCGGAGCGACCGGCCCATCTGGATGTGCCCACGATGAGCCGGCACCGGGTCGTGCTGCTCTGCGCGACCCTGGCCTTCTACCTCGTCATGGTGTGGGCCGTGGTGACCACGACCTGGGTGGTGAGCTTCGACTGGGAGGTCATGTTCTTCCGGCCCTACCAGCAGTGGCCGTCGGTGCACGCCTTCCTCGACTACTACGTGGTTCTCGGCCAGCGCGGCCCGACCGCCGTGATGGTCGCCGCCTGGCTCGGCTGGCGCTCCTGGCGCCAGCACACGCTGCGCCCGCTGCTGACCCTGGGCGCCGCGCTGCTGCTGCTCAACGCCACCGTGGGCGCCGCGAAGATCGGCATGGGCCGCCTCGGCCCGCACTACGCGACCGTGATCGGGTCCAACGAGATGTGGAGCGGCGGCGACATATTCCCCTCGGGGCACACCGCCAACGCGGTCGTGACCTGGGGGATACTCGCCTATCTGGCCTCCACCCCGCGCGCCAGGCGCTATCTGTCGGCCGGCTCGGCCGCGCTGGCGCTCGGCGTCGGCCTCACCACCGTCTACCTCGGTACGCACTGGCTGAGCGACGTGGTGCTCGGCTGGGCCGCGGGCCTGCTCGTCCTGCTGGCGCTGCCCTGGCTCGAACCGCTGATCGCGCGCACCGAGACCTGGCTGTTCCGGCTGCGGGACATGTGGCGCGACCGCGGCACCAAGGCCCCGGGGGCGGCGGCGCCCGCGGGACCCGCCCCGGCCGCACCCGCGACCGCCGTGGAGGACGACGGGGGGCCCCGGCTCGAACCGGTCGTACCCCTGCGGCCCGCGGCGTCCGGCAGGACGGCGGGGGGCCACCACCAGGCGCCCCCGCCGGGAGCGCACGCGCCGTCCCGCACGGAGCGGACCCCGGTCACCCCGCGCGCGGGAGCCGGAACGCGCCGCCCGCCGCACGGCGACCGCCCCTCACGCCCGACCACCTCACCGGCGCGCTGACAGCGCGGCTGCCGCCACGGGCGCGCGCCCCGCTGGCGGGGCTAGCCCCGCCAGCAGCGCCGTACGGCGCCCTCCTCGACCTCGAAGTTGAGGCGGCCCTGGCGGTATTCCATGGTGATCACCGTGCCGGGCGGCAGCGAGCGCACGGTCGTCCAGCCGCGCTCGCGCGCGCGGCGCTCGGCGTCCGCGGCGTCGAGCCCCACATAGGCGTCGGTGTTGTCCTCGGGCTCCGGGACGGGCTTCGGAATGGGTGCCATGGCGTCACGGTAAGCGCCCCGGCGGGATCATGGAAGCCGCGACGGCGCCCGTGGCGCCCCGCACCCGTCCGGCCGCCGCCACCTTGTGTGACCGGTCCCCGTCCTGTCACGCTTCTGTCACGGCACACAACCCTCGCGGCACCGGAATTCGCGCGCCCTTTCGGCCTCGCACCGCGCTTTGTTCCCGCGTTTTGCCGGAGCCACCGCATCGGATAATCGGACCGTGGTCCCGAAGGCCCGCCGGGGAAAGCGGAACGGCCCTCCCGAGAAAGTGACGCGGGTAGCCGCGGCACTGATCCCCCGCTTACATCGGGCGATGCCGGACTGTCCGAAAAGCGCCGGGAGCACAAGAATTCCACATCTACGGAAGAGTAACCACGGCGTCGGACGGGCCCCGGCGGCCCCCTGCGGCGGAACGTTACGGCGCGGTGAACGGACGGGCGCCGGGGCCGCCGTGTGAGGCGGGCGGCGCCGGGCTCGGGCCCCGCGGCGCTCCGGCGCGGGCTCAGCCGCGCTCCGCGACCCGTATCGCCAGGTCGTTGTCGAGCGTGTAGTACGGGCCCGCGTCCACCGGGCCGCGCGGGCCCGGGAGGGTCACGGTGGGGTAGGTGAAGACGGTCTTCTTGTCGGCGACGTCGTCGAGGAGGCGCGCCACCCGCACCCGGGGGCCCGCCTCGCCGTCCGGCCGCAGCCACAGGTCCCAGACGCCCGGCTCCGCGGCCAGCGGCCCGTATCCGATGGTGCAGGAGAATCGTTCCCCCACGACCGCGCAGCCCCCCGGGCGCAGCACCGACCTGCTGGGGCGGCGGGCGCGCAGCTCCAGGTGGGCGGCGTCGGTGAGCACGGTGCCGTACACCCGGCCGTGCACGGTCAGGGTGCCGTCCCCGACCAGCAGCTCCCCCGCCTCCGCGTGCAGGCTCCTGTGCCAGCAGCGCACGGACAGGTGACCCTGCGCGGTGGGGTACGGGATGCGGACGGCGATGGGGCCCCGGTCGCCGGCCGGTATCCGGTCGACGAGCGAGCGCAGGTCGCCCACGCCCGGTGCGAGGCGCACGGGGCCCGCGCCGGGCGCCGTCACATAGGCGTCCCAGCGGCCCTCGGCGAGCGCCACGCTGCCCGGCAGCGCCGCCCTGAGCCTGCCGTCCCCCGCGGGGGTCAGCGGCAGCCGTACCTCCTGCCCGGGGTCGGGGGCGCCGCGCAGCCGCAGCAGGACGTGCGAGCCCTCGCCGAGGGCGGCGCCGTCGGTGATGTCGAAGGTGATGCCCCCGGCGCTGTCGGCCACGCAGTCGGCGTGCGGGCCGCGCCGCGCGGCGCCGGGTCTGCGCCCGCCGGGCGGGTTCGCCACGGACGTCATGCGGTGCGCCCCTTTCCGAGGGCGGTACGGGCCGTGGCCCGCGCCGCGAGCAGGCCGCCGTAAAAGGTGGCGGTGGTGCGGTGCAGGGACGCGCGGGGCCCGGGGCGCTGCCGGGCGCCGCCGTGGGACCGCAGGTCGGTGAAGAGCGCGGCGCAGCGCTCGGCGACGGTGCCGGGGTCGAAGCGCGCGGCGTGTGCGCGGGCCGCGGCGGCCATCCGCTGCCGCAGCGCGTCGTCGTCGATGAGGGTGAGCAGCCCGTGCGCGACGGCGTCGGCGCTGTCGACCTCGACCAGCAGGCCGTCGACGCCGTGCTCGATGATCTCGGCGGGTCCGAGAGGACAGTCGGTGGCGACCACCGGGAGGCCGCAGCGCATGGCCTCGACGATGGTCATCCCGAACGACTCCGCGCGCGAGGTGACGGCCGCGATGGAGCCCTTGATCCACTCGGACTCCATCGGGGCCGCGGGCCCCATCAGGAAGACGTGGTTGTAGAGCCCGAGGCGGTCCACGAGGCGGCGCAGCTCGTCGTGCTGCTCACCGGTGCCGTAGATGCGCAGCCGCCAGTCGGGCCGCCGCGCGCGTACCGTGTCGAAGGCCCTGACCAGCAGCGGGTAACGCTTGACCGGGGTGAGCCTGCCCGCCGCCACCACCCACCGGCCGGTGCCGTCCGCGGGCGCCACACAGGGCGCGGGCACCGAGCCCGGCAGCGGCTCGATCCGGACGCCCGGCAGCCCGAGCCTGGCGCGGTAGGCGGCGGCGTCGGCGCGGGTGGTCGTAGTGAGCGCGTCGAGCCCAGGGTAGGCGGCGCGCAGTTGGGCGCGCAGCGCGCGGGAGTGCCCGTCGAGGGTCAGGTGCTCCTGGCCCACCAGCACCGGGCCGCGCCCGGCGCCGCGGGCGATCTGGACATTGAGCCCCGGCCGCGTCCCCACCACCACGTCCGCCTCAAGGGCGCGCAGATACGCGGCGACGCGGCGGTCGGTGAGGGCGCTGTACTGCGGGTAACGCCCGTCCCCGCGCGGGAACGCCCGCGACGGGCGGCGGTGGTCGGGGTGCCCCGCGTCGCCGCCCGTCGCGCGCACGTCGACGAGGTGCGAGAGCCGCACCCCCTGGCCGGGCGGCAGGGCGGGGGCGTCGCGGTGCCGGAAGACGGAGACGATCTCCACGTCGTGCTGCTGCGCGAGGGTGGCGGCGAGGGTGCCCGTCGCCCGGATGGTGCCCCCGATGCCGTACGCGTTGTGGATGAGGAACGAGATGTGCATACCGCTCCGCTTCTCGCACTGGCGCGCGATCGTCCGGTACCCGGCCGCCTTCCCCAGGCAAGACCTCGGCGGCGGGCGTGGGGTTGGGCGCATGACCGGGTCGTTCTCGAACGGTTGCGCCATCGATAGGGACGGGAGGGAACCTGGAGCCCGCGAAGGCACTCGGGGCCCGTGCGGCGGGGCAACGATTTTCGGTCATCTATTTTATGCGGGAATGTGGAAATTTGTCGATTTGTGAATCGGGGTTCGCGGACCCCTCGTATGGCGGCCCACCTCGGGTTTCCCCGCCGTGACGTGCGCGGGACCGGCCCGGACCGCCCGGCACGCGGGGTATGCCGACACTCCTCGCACGGCAGGACGGATGGTTCGATTCCGTTCGCCCCCGGGCGTGACCGACGCGGCGGCTCTCCGTTGTCCAGTTCATGAGCCGGGAGCCGCCCGGCCCATGGCCGGGCGACCGCCGCCCGCCCGCACCACCGATCCCCGAGGAGCCACCCCGTGCCGCGCATGCTCGACGTCAGCGACGACGTACGCGCCGAGATCGGCGACGATGAAGCCGACCGGCTGCTCGCCGGAGACAACGCCCCGGGCAGTTACGACTGCACCTCCTGCCGCACCCCGGGCGACTCGGAGCAGGAACGCACCAGTACGGTCCTGTTCGTCGGCGACGAGACCGCCGTGCTCGCCTTCGCCCACGCGACCTGCCTGCCCTCCCAGGTCGTCCAGGTCACCGAGGAGCAGCTTCAGGGGGCCGTGCGCTCCATCACCGGCGGCGCGGGCGCCCCGCCCCCGGCCGCCGCGCCCGCGCACGCGGCCCCGGCCCCCGTGCAGGCCCCTGCTCCCGCCCCCGAGCAGCAGCAGGTGCCGCGGCCCGCGCCGCGGCAGGCCGTGCTCGGGGTGACGAGCGGCCTCGTCCTCGTGGAGCGGGAGCTGCACCCCGCCCTGGTCGTCGAGCCGACAGGGCCGATCGCGCGACCGGGCACCGAGGGACCTGGCGACGACTTCCTGCCCCTGCTGATCGAACAGGGCTTCGTGCCGCTCAGCGATGTGAACACCGTGCCCCCCGTGCTGCACGGCTGGTCGGTGCTGCTCGCCATGGGCCAGTTGCACGCGGTGCTCCAGCCCGGGACCGGCGGCGGCTCCCCCGTCGCCTGGTGGCAGGCGCACCAGGCGCTCCAGGTCACCGACGCCTGGCGGACCGCCGCCACCAAGCGCCAGCAGGTGCTGGTGCTGGCCGCGCCGGTCGGCTCCATCGGCCACCAGCCGCGCGAGGACCTGCTGCGCGACGCCCTCGACCGCGCCTGCGCCTCGGGGCGCCTGGTCGCGGCCACGATGCCGCTGGCGGGCACCTGATCCCACCGCGGGCACCACCCGGCCCCGGCGGACGGCCGTCGGGGCCGCACACGCGCGCCCACGCGCCCACGGCCCCGTCCCGGGGAATCCGGGCACGGGCCCGCATCCTGGGACGAATGCCGTCGTTGGGCACGTACGTGCAGACATACGACCCGGCCCCCCGCTTCGCCCACCAGTCGCCGATCCCCGCCATGCGCCACCCCGGCGACCCCTCGACGACCCCCATCTACGACGCGCTCTACGCGGAGTACCGCAGGGCGTTCAAGGCGCTGCCTGGGGACCGCAGCGGCGAGGAGGACCTCGGGTTCACGTCGTTCTCCAGCCTGCCCGGCCGCTCGGACGGCGGCGCGGGCGGCTTCGGCCACGGCGAGCAGCGGCGCGCAGGCGGCGCCCGGCACGCCGGAGCCCCCCGGCACGGCGAGAACGCCTACGGCACCGGCGGCTGGCACCCGGCGGGCCCGCCGCACGGCCCTGGCGATCTGGTCCCCGCGGTCCTGCCGCCGGGACGGCGCGACTCCTGAGCGGCCGGCCCCGCGCGGCTACTTCCTGCGGCCCCGCTTCTCCCGCACCCGCACCGACAGGTGCACGGGAGTGCCCTCGAAGCCGAACTCCTCGCGCAGCCTGCGCTCCACGAAGCGGCGGTAGCCCGCCTCAAGGAAGCCGGAGGCGAACAGCACGAACCGGGGCGGCCTGGTGCCCGCCTGGGTGCCGAAGAGGATGCGGGGCTGCTTGCCGCCGCGCACCGGGTGCGGATGGCTCGCCACCAGCTCCCCGAGGAACGCGTTGAGCCGCCCCGTCGGCACCCGGGTCTCCCAGCCCTCCAGGGCGGTCTCGATCGCCGGGACCAGCTTCTCCATATGGCGCCCAGTGTGCGCCGAGACATTCACCCGGGGCGCCCAGGCGACCTGGCCAAGCTCGGTCTCGATCTCCCGCTCCAGGTAGTGGCGGCGCTCCTCGTCCAGCGTGTCCCACTTGTTGTACGCCAGCACCAGCGCCCGGCCCGCCTCGACGGCCATGGTGACGATGCGCTGGTCCTGGATGCTGATGCTCTCGCTCGCGTCGATCAGCACCACCGCGACCTCGGCCTTCTCCACGGCGGCCGCGGTGCGCAGGGAGGCGTAGTAGTCGGCGCCCTGCTGGAGGTGGACCCGCTTGCGGATACCGGCGGTGTCGATGAACTTCCAGGTCCTGCCGCCGAGTTCGATCAGCTCGTCGACCGGGTCGCGGGTGGTGCCCGCGAGCGGGTCCACGACCACCCGGTCCTCCTTCGCCACCTTGTTCAGCAGCGAGGACTTGCCGACGTTCGGCCGGCCGATCAGGGCGACCCTGCGGGGGCCGCCGGGCGCCGCGCCGAAGGTCTCCCTGGGCGCGGTCGGCAGGACCTCCAGGACGGCGTCGAGCATGTCGCCTGTGCCGCGGCCGTGCAGCGCGGAGACCGGGTGCGGCTCGCCGAGGCCGAGGGCCCACAGGGCGGCCGCGTCGGACTCGCCGCTCGGGCCGTCGACCTTGTTGGCGCAGAGCACCACCGGCTTGCCCGCCTTGCGCAGCAGCCGTACCACGGCCTCGTCGGTGTCGGTGGCGCCGACCGTCGCGTCGACGACGAAGACGACCGCGTCCGCCGCCTCGATCGCGTACTCGGCCTGGGCGGCGACGGAGGCGTCGATGCCGAGGACGTCCTGCTCCCAGCCGCCGGTGTCGACCACCTTGAAGCTGCGCCCCGACCACTCCGCCTCGTAGGTGACCCGGTCCCTGGTGACGCCCGGGCGGTCCTCGACGACCGCCTCACGGCGGCCGATCACCCGGTTCACCAGGGTCGACTTGCCGACATTGGGGCGTCCGACGATGGCGAGCACGGGCAGCGGGCCGAGGCTCGCCGCCTCGATGGCGCCCTCGACCTCCTCGGCGTCGAACCCCTCGTCCGCCGCGAGTTCCACGAACTCGTCGAACTCGGCTCCGCCCAGGGCGCCGTGCTCGGGCGCGGGGCCGCCTTCGGGCGGGGTCTGGTCGTTCATGACGTGCGTACCTCGTTCGGTGGAGGGGATCGGTGGGGCGGCTGCGCCGCCGCCACCACGGGAAGTGTGGCAGCCCTCAGGCGCCGGGCGCCGCCTGCCTGTCGCGCCCGGGCCGCCGGGTGGTGCGCCTGGCCCGCTCCAGGTGCGAGGTCAGCCGCTCCCTGATGCGCTCGGTGGCCTCGTCGAGGGCCGTCCTTGTACGGCGCCCGCCGGGCTCGGCCGCGAGGAACGGCGCGCCGAAGACCACGTCCACCCGGGAGCGCAGCGGCGGCAGCGCGGAGACGAGGCGGCCCTGCCGCTCCCTGCTGCCGAGCACGGCGACGGGCACGATGGGCGCGCCGCTGCGCACCGCGAAGTAGGTGAGCCCGGCGCGCAGCGAGGCGAAGTCGCCCTCGCCCCTGGTGCCCTCGGGGAATATCCCGAGCACACCGCCGTCGGCGAGGACGCCGAGGGCGCGGGTGACGGCGCCGCGGTCGGTCCCCTCGCGGTCGACGGAGAGCTGTCCGATGCCGTCGAGGAAGGGGCCGAGCGGTCCGACGAACGCCTCCTTCTTGATCAGGAAGTGCACGGGGCGCGGCGCGGTGCCCATCACCATGGGGCCGTCGATGTTGTGGGAGTGGTTGACGGCGATGATCAGCGGGCCCGCCGCCGGGAGCTGCCAGGCGCCGAGCACCCGCGGCCGCCACAGCCCGTACATCAGCCCGACGCCGATCCTGCGGCCGATGTCGGCGCCCCGCTCGGAGGGAGCGTCGCTCACTTCGCGGCCCGCTTCTCCCCGACGAGCGCGACGACCCGCTCCACGACCTCGTCGAGGGTGAGTTCCGTGGTGTCGACCTCGGTGGCGTCGGCGGCCTTGGCGAGTGGCGAGGTCTTGCGTCCCGAGTCGGCGGCGTCCCGCTTGACCAGGGCCTCGCGGGTGCCGGCGAGGTCGGCGCCGCCCAGCTCGCCGCTGCGGCGGGCGGCGCGGGCCTCGGGGGACGCGGTCAGGAAGATCTTCACGTCGGCGCCCGGCAGGACGGTCGTGCCGATGTCGCGGCCCTCGACCACGATGCCGAGGTCCGCGGCGGCCGCGATGGACCGCTGGATCCCGGTGATACGGGCCCTGACCTCGGGCACCGCGCTGACGGCGCTGACCTTGGCGGTGACCTCGGGAGTGCGGATGGGCACCGAGACGTCGACGCCGTCCACGGTGATCGTGGGCGCGGCGGGGTCGGTGCCCGAGACGATGTCGGGCTTGCCCGCGGCGGCGGCGATCCCGGCCGGGTCGGCGATGTCGACCCCGTGCTTGACCATCCACCAGGTGATCGCCCGGTACTGGGCCCCGGTGTCGAGGTAGCGGAAGCCGAGCCGGGCCGCGACGGCCTTCGAGGTGCTCGACTTGCCGGTGCCCGAGGGGCCGTCGACGGCGACGGTCACGGCCGGTGCTGACCGGGGGGCGGGTGCGGCGGGTACTGCCGTTGCCGGGGTTTCCACGGGGGACGGACACCTTCCTGGTGCGGGCGCGTGACGGGGCCGCGCTGCCTGGTGCGGGGCACAGGCCGCGCCCCGCACCAGGTTACTGGCTCCTGCGCGCCGCGGGCACGGCCGCCCGGGGCCCCGCGGCCGGGCCCCGCGCGGCCCCCGGTGTCAGGCGCGGATGGACCAGCCGCGGTCGCGCAGGGCGGTGCTGAGGACCGCGGCGGCCTGCGGTACGACCATCAGCTCGACGAGACCTGCCTGCTGCCCGGTGGCGTGCTCGATGCGGACGTCCTCCACGTTGACCCCGGCGAGCCCGGCGTCGGCGAAGATACGGGCCAGTTGCCCCGGCTGGTCGTCGATGAGGACGGCCACGGTCTCGTACGCGGCGGGCGCCGTGCCGTGCTTGCCGGGGACCCGCACCTGCCCGGCGTTGCCGCGGCTGAGCATGGACTGGATGCCCGCCGTGCCCGCCAGGCGCTTGTCCTGGTCGGCGGAGTCGAGGGCGCGCAGCGCGCGCACGGTCTCCTGGAGGTCGGAGGCGACCTCGGAGAGCAGGTCGGCGACGGGCGCCGGGTTCGCGGAGAGGATGTCGATCCACATCCGGGGGTCGGAGGCGGCGATCCTGGTGACGTCGCGGATGCCCTGGCCGCAGAGGCGTACGGCGGCCTCGTCGGCGTGTTCGAGCCGGGCGGCGACCATGCTGGAGACCAGGTGCGGCATGTGGGAGACGAGGGCGACGGCGCGGTCGTGGGCGTCGGGGTCCATGACGACGGGCACCGCGCGGCAGAGGGCGACGAGTTCGAGCGCGAGGTTCAGCACCTCGGTGTCGGTCTCCCGGCTCGGCGTGAGCACCCAGGGCCTGCCCTCGAAGAGGTCGGCGGTGGCGGCGAGCGGCCCGGACTTCTCCCGGCCCGACATGGGGTGCGAGCCGATGTACGAGGCGAGCCGTGCGCGGTCCACGCCCATGCCTTCCAGCTCCCGCAGCGGCCCGCCCTTGACGCTGGCGACGTCGAGGTAGGCCCGGGCCGCTCCCCCGCGCATCGCCTCGGCGAGGGTGGCGGCGACGTGCGCGGGCGGCACGGCGACCACCGCGAGGTCGACGGGGCCCGCGGGCGCGGTCAGGGTGCCGGCGCCGAGCTGGGCGGCGGTGCGTGCCTGCTGGGGGTCGTGGTCGGCGAGGTGGACCTCGGCGCCGTGCGCGCTGAGGGCGAGGGCGGCGGAGGTGCCGATCAGTCCTGTGCCGATGACGAGTGCGGTTCTCACTGGGCGATGTCCTTGCGCAGTGCGGCGGCGGCGCCCAGGTAGACATGGGTGACGGCGGCGCGTGGGGTGTCGGTCTCGATGTGGGCGAGGAGGCGGACGACCCGGGGCATGGCGCCCTCGACGTCGAGTTCCCTGGCGCAGATCAGCGGCACGTCGCTCAGCCCGATGCCGCGTGCCGCCGCGGCGGGGAAGGCGCTGTGCAGGTCGGGGGTGGCCGTGAACCAGATGCTGATCAGGTCGTCGGCGGTCAGCCCGTTGCGCTCCAGCACGGCCCTCAGCAGCTCCCCGACCCGCTCGTCCATGTGGGCGGCGTCGTCCCGGTCGAGCTGGACGGCGCCACGAACCGCTCGTACGGCCACGGTGATCGCTCCTCGGCTGTGCCCTGGGCTGGTGTGCCCCCCGCCGGTGTCCCCGCACGCCACGGGCGGGCCGGGACACCGGTGGGCAGCCTAGTTCGCCGCGGGCGGCCGTGCCCGGGGTGACCGGGGGGCGGAATTCCCGTACGTGTCCGCCGCCGCTCGCCTACGCTCCTCGCGTACGCGCGTCCCGCGCCCCGCCCGTTTCCGCACCGCCACGCCTCCCCGGAGGCCGGGGAGTCCCCTTGCGCCCTGTCGCCGACGTCGATCTGGTCCGGCACCACACCGTCTACTCGTGTGTGATGGGCTCGCGCGCCTTCGGGCTCCAGACGGAGCGCAGCGACACCGACCGCAGGGGTGTCTTCGTGGCGCCGACCGCGCTGTTCTGGCGCCTGGAGAAGCCGCCGACGCATGTGGCGGGCCCCGCGGACGAGCAGTTCTCCTGGGAGGTGGAGCGCTTCTGCGGGCTCGGCCTGCGCTCCAACCCCAATGTATTGGAGTGCCTGCACTCCCCCTTGGTCGAGTACGCGGACGAGACGGGGCGCGAACTGCTGTCCCTGCGCGGTGCCTTCCTCTCCCGGGAGACGTACGACAGCTTCGCCCGCTACGCCGTGGGGCAGCGCAAGAAGCTGGAGGCGGACCTGCGCAACCACGGGGCGCCGCGCTGGCGCCACGTCGTCCATCTGCTGCGGCTGCTGCGGAGCTGCCGCGACCTGCTGCGCACCGGCGCCCTCGTCCTCGACGTCGGGGCCGACCGCGAGTGGCTGCTCGCGGTCAAGCGCGGCGAGGTGCCCTGGGACCGGCTCGAACCGGTGATGGGGCGGCTCGCGGACGAGGCGCGGGCGGCGCTCGACGGCAGCCCCCTGCCCGGGCGTCCCGACCGCGCCCGGGTGGAGGATTTCCTGATCAGGGTCAGAAGGGCCTCGGCGGACGCCTGACCGCCGGGGTCAGTACGGCGGGAGGATGCCGCGCCGCAGCGCCGCGGTGACCGCCGCCGTGCGGTCCGAGACGCCCAGCTTCTCGAAGGTGCGCAGCAGGTGCGTCTTCACCGTGGCCTCGCTGATGAACAGCTCCCTGCCGATGTCCGCGTTCGTACGGCCCGCGCCGACCAGCCGCAGCACCTCGATCTCGCGCGGGGTCAGCCCGGCCGGGGCGCCGCGCATCCGGGAGACCAGCCGTGCCGCGACGGACGGGGCGAGCACCGTCTCGCCGCGCGCCGCCGCGCGGATCGCCCCCGCCAGCTCGCCGCGCCCGGCGTCCTTGAGGAGGTAGCCGGTGGCACCGGCCTCGACCGCCCGCAGGATGTCCGCGTCGTTCTCGTACGTGGTGAGGACCACCACCCGGCAGTCGGGGTCGAGCGCCAGCAGGTCCCTGGTGGCCTGGACCCCGTCGCCTTCCGGCATCCGCAGGTCCATCAGCACCACGTCGGGCCGGTGCACCCTGGCCTCGGTGACCGCGGCCGCGGCCGACCCGGCCTCGCCCACCACATCGATGCCGTCCTCCGCGCCGAGAATCCCGCGCAGGCCCTCCCGCACCACCGGGTGGTCGTCGACAAGGAGCACCCGGATCACGCCGGTGCCTCCACGGTGAGCACGGTGCCTGAGCCGCGGGTGCTGCGGATGTCGAGGTGGCCGCCTGCCCTGGTGACCCGCTCGCGCATGCCGGCGAGGCCGAAGCCGGCCGCGGCGCCGGGGTCGAAGCCCGCGCCGTCGTCCGCGACCTCAAGCCTGATCCCGCCGGGCAGGTACCGCAGGCTCAACCGCGCCCGTGCCGCGTCCGCGTGCCGCCGTACGTTCGCCAACGCCTCCTGGGCGCAGCGCAGTACGACGACCTCCGTGGCGGCTGGCAGCCGCTGGGGCTCGCCCGTCAGCTCCCATGACGTCATCACACCGGTCTCCTCGCCGAGCCGCTCGACCAGCCGGCGCAGGGCGTCGGGCAGCGACGAGCCGGTCAGCTCCGTGGGCGGCTGCGCGGAGACCAGGGCGCGTGCCTCCGCCAGGTTCTCCCGGGCGGCGCGTGCCGCCCGCTCCCGGTGCGCCCTGGCCTGGTCAGGCGGTGCCGAGTCGGCCGCCTCCAGCAGCATGACGATGCTGGTGAAGCCCTGCGCCAGCGTGTCGTGGATCTCCATGGCGAGCCGCTGCCGCTCGGCGAGCATCCCGGCCTGCCGCTCCGACTCGGCCAACTCGGCCCGCGCGGCGGCAAGCTGCTCGATGAGGTCGGCGCGGCCCCGGCTCTGCTTGATGATCCGCTGCACCCACCAGCCGAACTGCGCCCCGAACGCCACGCACAGCACCAGCACTCCGACCACGGCGGCGCCGTGGCGGCTCGGGGCGCTCACCGCCTCGACCACCGGCACCGCGTTGAACACGACGAGCCCGAGCAGGGCCCAGCCGACCGGCAGCAGCATGAACGACTGCGGGATCAGCGCGAAGAGCACGGTGGAGCTGGTCAGGGTGGCCACCTGGGCGGTGACCAGCAGCCCGAGCGCCCCGAGTTGGTAGCAGACGGTGCGGGCCGGTACCGGAGTGCCCCGGTGTGCCCGGCGGCCGACGAGGCAGTGCCAGGGGACGAACGCGCACAGCGCCGCGATCGCCACGACGCGGCCGGTGCCGACGCCCGTCACCCACACCGCGGCGATCGACCCCGCGAGCACCACCCCGTAGTACGCGTCGCGAATGATCGCTCCCTGTGTCCAGGCATGCTCGTCCAGCGCGTGAGGCAGGGTCTGAGACACGCGGACCAGTATGCAGCACGAGATCAGCGCGCGGAGCGCTCCCGGAAGGCGGCGGCCAGCGCGTGGGTGGCCCCTCGGCCCTGGACCTCGACCTTCTCCCCCTCGGCCAGCCTGACGGTGACCTGCTGCCAGCTCCGGCCGGGTATCACGGTGATGTCCGTGACGCGGTCGAGGGAGATCTCGCCGACGTGGTCACCGACCCGGTTGAGCATCGGGTCCGCGCTCCAGACGTGCAGCGCGTCGGCGGTGAGGCCGAGGACCATCGCCGCGTCCAGCGGTACGTCGGTGCGTGCGGTGATCCGGTGCGCTGCGGCCCGCGCGGCGGGCCTGGCCACCAGGTAGTTGCCGAGCGGGGTCAGCATGCGGGCCGGTCCGAGCGCGGTGTCGATCCTGGCGTACACGGCGGCGAGCAGTTCCTGTCCGAGCTGGGCCGACAGCGCGGGGACCAGTTCGTCGTCCTTGAGGTGTCTCATGCGCACGACCGTAGGCGGCGGCGCGGCCGTCCGCCGTCGACCGGGAGTCGACTCCCGTGTCCACCGGTCGACGGACGGCGGGTGGCGGGCGGGCTGGTGCGGTGGGGCGGTGGGCCGCCGCCTCAGCCGTCCCAGGACGCTCCCAGCGCGAGGAGTTCCCCCCGGTACTCGATGCCGCCCGCCCAGGAGCGCGGCCAGACCCCGGCGCCGTGGTGGGCGCCCGCGAACGCCCCGGCGAGGCAGGCTATGGAGTCCGAGTCGCCTGAGGTGCAGGCGGCCCTGCGCAGCGCGGTGAGGGGCTGCCCGACGAACTGGAGGAAGCACAGCAGCGCCGTGGCGAGCGCCTCCTCGGCGATCCATCCCGCGCCGGTGGCGAGGCAGGGGTCGGTCTCGGGCGAGGGTGCGGCGAGCGCTTCCCGCAGCCGGTCGAGCACCGCCAGGCACTCGTCCCAGCCGCGGGCGGCGAACTCCTCGGGCCCTGGGTCGCCCGCCGTCCGCCACAGGTCGCCCAGCCAACGGTGGTGGTAGCGGGTGCGGTTGTCGTAGGCGTACGAGCGCAGGAGTCCGACGAGTCCCGTGGGCTCGGCCCCGTCTGCGAGGAGCCGTACGGCGTGGGCGGTGAGGTCGCTTGCGGCAAGCGCGGTGGGGTGGCCGTGGGTGAGGGCGGCCTGCAACTGGGCCGCGCCCGAGCGCTGTTCGTCGTCGAGGCCGGGGGCGAGGCCGACGGGCGCGACCCGCATATTGGCGCCGCAGCCCTTGGAGCCGGTGCGGCTCGCCCGCTGCCAGGGGGTGTCCGGGTCCTCCAGGAGGGAGCAGGCGGTGAGGCAGGTGGCGCCGGGGGCGCGGTTGTTGTCGGGCGAGTGGTACCAGGCGACGAACTCGCGGCGTGCCGGTGCTTCCAGGCGTTCCGGGCCGAGGGCGCCTTGGGCGAGGGCGGTGTCCAGGGCCCTGCCGAGGGCGAGGGTCATCTGGGTGTCGTCGGTGACGAAGGCGGGCCTGGGCAGCTCCATCTCGCGCCAGGGGCCGCACTTGGCGAGGATGGCGGGCACGTCGTTGAACTCGGTGGGAAAGCCCAGGGCGTCGCCGAGGGCGAGGCCGAGCAGGGCGCCGGTGGCGGCCCGCTTGCCCGTTCTCGCCGCGCCTTCGGGCGCGGCGGGGGTGGGGGCTGCGGTGTCGGTCATGCGCGTCCTCCCGGTCGCAGCAGGGGCGGGTGGAGGGTGCCGGCCGGGCCCCTGCGGTAGAGGGCGGCGGGTTTGCCGCGGCCGCCGGTGAGCCGGGCCGCGCCCGGGACGAGTTCGACGAAGCCGGGGGTGGCCAGCACCTTCCTGCGGAAGTTGGGGCGGTCGAGGGTGGTGTCCCATACCGACTCGTACACCTGTTGCAGCTCGCCGAGGGTGAACTGGTGCGGGCAGAAGGAGGTGGCGAGGCAGGTGTACTCCAGCTTGGCGCCGACCCGTTCGTGGGCGTCGGCGAGTATCCCGTCGTGGTCGAAGGCGAGGCCGCCGTGCTCCCTGAAGGGGAGCCAGGCGGCGCGGGCCGCGTCGCCGCCGCCCCGGGGCTCGGGCGGGTCGGGAACGAGGGCGGCGTAGGCGACGGAGACCACCCGCATCCTGGGGTCGCGGTCGGGCTCGCTGTAGGTGGCGAGCTGTTCCAGATGGAGCCCGGCGACGGTGCCGGTGTCGAGGCCCGTCTCCTCCGCCAGCTCCCTGCGGGCCGCGGTGCCGGCGGACTCGTGCGGCAGCACGAAGCCTCCCGGCAGCGCCCAGCGGCCCGTGAAGGGCTCCTCGCCGCGCTCGACGAGCAGGACGTGCAGTCCGCCGTGGCGGAGGGTGAACACGGCCAGATCGACGGTGACCGCGAAGGGCTCGAAGGCGTGCTTGTCGTATCCCTCGGGCGGTGCGGCGCCGGGTGCGCGGCGGGGCGCGGTGCCGTCCGCGGCGCGGGCGACGGTCCGCGCGAGGCTGGTCTCCGCGGTCGTGGCGGGTCCGGTGTCCGGTGGCGGCCGGACCGCCCCGGCCGCCTGATCTTCCTTCAGTTCCTTCATCCGCCCCTCACGCCCCTTCCGCATCGCGTCCTATGACGAGCCCGCCGGTCGCCGACCCGACCCGCTTTAATAGTCACCACGACTATAAAGACGAAGCGGCGACACCACAACCCCCTTTTGCCGGGAACGGGAAAACGCGGAAGGCCGGTCCCGGGAGACCCGGAACCGGCCGTGTGCCGCCGACGCGCCCGTTTGGCGCCTGCCGTCCTAGAGATCGACCTCCCGCAGCAGCATCCCGACCTCGGTGTTCGAGAGCCGCCGCAGCCAGCCGGACTTCTGGTCGCCGAGGGTGATGGGTCCGAAGGCGGTGCGCACCAGCCTGTCCACGGGGAAGCCGCTCTCGGCGAGCATCCGGCGCACGATGTGCTTGCGGCCCTCGTGCAGCACCACCTCGACCAGGTAGTTCTTGCCGGTCTGCTCGACGACCCTGAAGTGGTCGGCGCGGGCGTACCCGTCGTCGAGCTGGATGCCCTCGCGCAGCCGCTTGCCCAGGTCGCGCGGGATGGGGCCCTGGAGGGCGGCGAGATACGTCTTCTTCACCCCGTACCTGGGGTGGGTGAGCCGGTGGGCCAGCTCGCCGTGGTTGGTGAGCAGGATGACGCCCTCGGTCTCGGTGTCGAGCCTGCCGACGTGGAAGAGCCTGGTCTCGCGGTTGGTGACGTAGTCGCCGAGGCACTGGCGGCCCTCCGGGTCCTCCATCGTGGAGACCACGCCCGCGGGCTTGTTCAGCGAGAAGAACTGGTACGACTGGGTCGCCACGGTCAGCCCGTCGACCTTGATCTCGTCGTGCTGGGGGTCGACCCGCAGGCCCTGCTCGACCACGATCCTGCCGTTGACCTCGACCCTGCGCCGCTCGATCAGCTCCTCGCAGGAGCGCCGTGAGCCGTACCCGGCCCTGGCCAGCACCTTCTGGAGCCGCTCGCCCTCCTGCTCGGCGCCGGGGAACGTCCTGGGCGGCGCGGCCTTCTTCCCGCCCGCGTACCGCTCGCGGTTGCGCTCCTCGGCATGGGCCTCGTACTCCCGTGAGCGCGCGGGGGCGCTGCGTGAGCCCTGGGGCCTGCCCTGCTTCGGGCCGCCCTTGGCGCCGCCGCGGGCTGCCGAGCCGCGGCCACCGCGCGCACCGCCGCCCTGGTCCCCCGCTCCCGGGCCGGAACCCCCCACGTCGTAACGGCGCTCCTCGGGCCGGGGCGTGCCCCGGCGCTGCTGCCTGTCGTCGCGGGAGTTACCGGCTCCCCGGTGGTTCCCGCGCCCGCTGTTCCTGCCGCTGCTTCGCATCAAAATTCCGTCGCCGTCTGGTGGTCCGCGTCATTGTCCGGTGCGTCCGGATCGAACGACGGCACGCCCTCCTGGGTCTCGGCCTCGATCGCCTCCGCCTCCGGGAGGAAGGGGGCCAGCTCCGGAAGCTCGTCAAGGCCGCGCAGGCCCATGCGCTCCAGGAAGTAGTTCGTCGTCCTGTAAAGGATCGCACCTGTTTCGGGTTCCGTGCCCGCCTCGTCGATCAGGCCCCGTTGCAACAGGGTACGCATCACGCCGTCGCAGTTCACACCGCGTACCGCGGAGACCCGGGAGCGGCTGACGGGCTGGCGGTAGGCGACCACGGCCAGGGTCTCCAGGGCGGCCTGGGTCAGCCTGGCCTGCTGTCCGTCCAGCACGAAGCGCTCGACGGCCGCCGCGTACTCGGCCCGCGTGTAGTAGCGCCAGCCGCCCGCCACGAGGCGCAGTTCGAAACCGCGGCCCTCGGTGGTGTAGTCGTCGGCGAGTTCCCGCAGCGCCTGTTCGACCTGGCGTCGCGGCCGGTCCACCACCTTGGCGAGGTGGTCGGCGGTCGCCGGCTCGTCGACCACCATCAGGACCGCCTCAAGGGCGGGCTTCAGCTCAAGGTCCGCCACCGTGAGCGGCGCCCCGGCGGCGTCCTGCCCCGCGGCGTCCTGCCCGGCGCTGTCCCGCCCGGCTCCGCGCTCCGTCATGCCGTCCTCCGCCCCTGGTCGTGTACCGGCGGGCGGCGCCCGTACGCCGGGCCCCCTGCCGTGGTCCTCGCCCCGCTCGCCCTGCTCGTCCCGCCGCCGTGCCGCGGGGGCACGCGCCAAGGGCCGCGCCGCGCGCTCACGGCTCGCCCGGCGCCGCGCCCGCCGCCTCGGGGGCGCGCCGCCCGCCGTCCGCCTCCGGGTCGACCGGGCCGCGGTCGAACTCGTCGGTCACCGTGGGCCGCGTGTCGCCCTCGCCGCCCGTCCAGGTCACGGTCAGCTCGCCCAGCGCGTCCTCCTGGTCGAGCCCGACGGCCTTCTCGCGGTACAGCTCAAGGAGCGCGAGGAAGCGCGCCACCACGGTCAGGGTGTCCGCGGCGTCCGCCACCAGCTCCGCGAAGCTCGCCCGGCCCGCCTCGCGCAGCCGCGCCACCACCACCTGCGCCTGTTCCACGACGCTCACCAGCGGGGCGTGGATGTGGTCGACGTAGACCGTGGGCACCGGCTTGGGCTGCATCGCCTTGACGGCGAGCCGGGCGAAGCCCTCGGCGCCGATGCTGATGACCACCTCGGGCAGCAGCTCGGCGTGGTGCGGTTCGAGGCCGACGGTGCGGGGGTAGCGGCGGGCCTCGTCGTCGAGGCGCGCGGTGAAGATGTCCGCGATCTGCTTGTACGCGCGGTACTGGAGCAGCCGGGCGAAGAGCAGGTCCCTGGCTTCGAGGAGCGCGAGGTCCGCCTCGTCCTCGACCTCGGCCGCGGGCAGCAGCCTGGCCGCCTTCAGGTCGAGCAGGGTGGCGGCGACGACCAGGAACTCGGTGGTCTGGTCGAGGTCCCAGTCGGGCCCCATGGCCCTGATGTGCGCCATGAACTCGTCGGTGACCTTGGAGAGCGCGACCTCGGTGACGTTCAGCTTGTGCCGGGAGATCAGTTGGAGCAGGAGGTCGAAGGGGCCCTCGAAGTTCGAGAGCCGCACGGTGAACACGCCCTCGTCGGCCTCGGGCGCGCCCTCCGCGGCCTCCCCGCGCGCATCCGGGGACGGCTCGGCCGTGACGGGCGCGGTGTCCGCCCCGCCGGTGGCAGGCGCGGCGTCGGCGTCGGCATCGGCATCGGCATCGGCATCGGCATCGGCATCGGCATCGGGGGCGACATCGCCGCTTGTCGCTGTGTCGACACCGGTCGGCAAGTCCTGACCGGACGGCGGGTCCTGCGGGTCCTGAACGGCCGGTGGCTCCTGGGTGTCCGGCGGGTCCTCGGGCGGCGCGTCCGAGCCGAATGGGGTGGCGTGGGATCCGGGGAAGATGCCTCCGGGCCCTCGTCCCAGGGCCCGCCGCCCCCTGCGTGGGCGCCCCCCGGCGGAGTTCTGTGCGTCGTTCGCGGTCATCGCGTCGTATGACGGTGGTGCGTCGGCGGCGGTGCCCGGCGGCTACCGGCCGCGCAGCCGTCGTACCAGAATGCTCGCGTCCCCCCGCGACTCAAGGTCGGCGAGCACGACGGCCACCGCCTCCCTGACGATGCGTCCCCTGTCGACGGCGAGGCCGTGCTCCCCGCGCAGGACGAGGCGGGCGTGCTCCAGGTCCATCAGCTCCTCGGCGGAGACGTACACCGTGATCTTCTCGTCGTGCCGCTCGCGCCCGCTGGGCCTGCGCCCGCCCGACCGGCCGCGGCGCCGCTGCTGCGGCGCGGGCCCGGCGGCGGCCGCCGCCGCTCCCGGGGGGCCCGCGGTGCGCTGGGCGCCCGGAGGGGCCATGGGGTCCTGGCGGCGCCCGGCGCGGCCCGCGGGCTGCTCGCCGTCCGTCGGGCGCTCCTCGGTGCGGGTGGCGGGCTCAGCGGCCGCGGCCTCCGCGGTGGAGTGCTCGGTGCGTTCGCCGTCGTCGTCTGCGCCGTGGCCGCCCGGCGCCTCCTTGGCCGGTGCGGTGTCCTTCGGGTTGGCGGTGCCCGTCCCCACCGGGTCGCTCTCGCCCGCGGGCGGCGGCACTCTCGGCTCGCCGTTGGCCGGGCGCCTGGGGGTGGACGCCTGGAGCGCGGTCCCCCCGGTGGTGCGGAACAGTTCGTCGGCCCCCGGCAGACTCACTCGGCGTGACACCGGGCGAGCACCTCCCTGGCGAGCTGGCGGTAGGCGGCGGCGCCGACGGAGTTGGAGGCGTAGGTGGTGATGGGCTCGCCCGCGACGGTGGTCTCGGGGAAGCGGACGGTACGGCCGATGACCGTGTGGTAGACGTGGTCGTCGAACGCCTCGACCACGCGGGCGAGCACCTCGCGGCTGTGCACCGTACGGGAGTCGTACATGGTGGCGAGGATGCCGTCGAGTTCCAGCTCCGGGTTCAGCCGCTCCTGGACCTTCTCGATGGTCTCGGTGAGCAGGGCGACACCGCGCAGCGCAAAGAACTCGCACTCCAGCGGCACGATGACCTTGTGGGCGGCGGTGAGCGCGTTGACCGTCAGCAGGCCGAGCGAGGGCTGGCAGTCGATCACGATGTAGTCGTAGTCGGCCATCAGCGGCTTCAGGGCGCGCTGGAGCGTGGACTCCCTGGCGACCTCGGAGACGAGCTGGACCTCGGCCGCGGACAGGTCGATATTGCTCGGCAGCAGGTCCATGTTGGGCACGGCGGTCTTCAGCAGGACCTCGTCGGCGGCCATGCCCCGCTCCATGAGCAGGTTGTAGACCGTCAGGTCGAGCTCCATCGGATTGACGCCGAGCCCCACCGAGAGGGCGCCCTGCGGGTCGAAGTCCACCAGCAGCACACGCCGTCCGTACTCGGCGAGCGCGGCACCCAGGTTGATGGTCGACGTGGTCTTGCCCACGCCGCCCTTCTGGTTGCACATCGCGATGATCTTCGCGGGGCCGTGGTCGGTCAGCGGGCCCGGGATGGGAAAGTACGGCAGCGGGCGGCCGGTGGGGCCGACGCGCTCGCGGCGCTGGCGTGCGGCGTCGGGGGCGAGCGTGGCCGCGTACTCGGGGTCCGGCTCGTACTCGGCGTCGGGGTCGTAGAAGTGCCCCTCGGGCAGGTCGTCGTAGTCGGCGAAGCGGCCGCGGTTGTCGCCACTTCGGTCGCCGGCCATGGCGTTCACGTGATGGCCATCCATGCTCTGGTGTGCTGGCAGAGTCTGCTTGGTACGCGCCGTACGCGACGGTGTCGCCAGCGGGCTCTGTTGTGCGGTCAAGGTGCGGACAGCGACGGAGCCGACAGCCTCGAAGCCCGCGGGGACCTCGGCCTGCGCGGACATCCCTGGTTGACCACCCCCGGGAGAAAATGTCGACTCATTCACAAGTCGTCTTACCTCCTTGGGGACCTGGGGACTTCTAGATAGGTCAGCGTGGCACCATGCCGACGGTTGGCGACTCTATGGCGTGTCACGGGTTCGCAGCAACACAATCCGCCGTACCCGAGGCGATGTGTCGGCAATGGAACACCCCGCTGTCAAGGGTGCACGGGGGGCGTTCAGCGATCGCGGCGGGTGTGCGAATCGGTTAAAGGGTTACGTTCGAGGCGAGTTGAACCCCGCGCGGGGCGAACATCCCGATGGCATTGGCACAGTGGCGCGACACACACTCACGCGACACGCCGAAGCGGGTTCGGCGCGATCGGACCCGCCGGGGACCGCGGCCCGTGCACACGGAGTTGACGCGGCGGCGGCGCGCCGGGCGTGGCGCGCCGCCTCACCGGGGGGCCGGGCGTGCGGGTCAGCCGAGGAGCGCGGCGAGTTCGACGTGCTCCATGCCGTGGGCCTCGGCGACCTCGGCGTACGCGACCCGGCCGTGGTGCACGTTGAGCCCCTTGGCGAGGGCCGGGTCGCGGCGCAGCGCCTCGACCCAGCCCCGGTCGGCCAGTTCCACGATGTAGGGGAGGGTGGCGTTGGTGAGGGCGTGGGTGGAGGTGTTGGGGACGACGCCGGGCATGTTGGCGACGCAGTAGAACACCGAGTCGTGGACGGGGAAGGTCGGTTCCGCGTGGGTGGTGGGGCGCGAGTCCTCGAAGCAGCCGCCCTGGTCGATGGCGATGTCGACAAGGACACTGCCGGGCTTCATCCGCGCCACCAACTCGTTGGAGACCAGCTTGGGCGCCTTGGCGCCCGGCACCAGCACGGCGCCGACGACGAGGTCGGCGGCGAGGCAGGCGCGCTCCAACTCGAAGGCGTTGGAGACGACGGTCTGGATGCGGGTGCCGAAGATCCGGTCCGCCTCCCTGAGCTTGGTGATGTCCTTGTCGAGGAGGGTGACATGGAAGCCCATCCCGACGGCGATCTGGGCCGCGTTCCAGCCGGAGACCCCGGCGCCGATGACGACGGCGCGGCCCGCGGGCACCCCGGGCACCCCGCCGGGCAGCACACCGCGCCCGCCCGCGGCCCGCATCAGGTGGTACGCGCCCACCTGCGGCGCGAGCCGGCCCGCGACCTCGGACATCGGGGCGAGGAGCGGCAGCGTCCTGTTGGGCAGTTCCACGGTCTCGTAAGCGATGGCGGTGGTGCCCGACTGGACGAGGGCGTCGGTGCACTCCTTCGACGCGGCCAGGTGCAGATAAGTGAAGAGGGTCTGGTCCTTGCGGAGCCTGTCGTACTCCTCGGCGATCGGCTCCTTGACCTTCAGCACCAGGTCGCTGGCGGCCCAGACCTCGTCGGCGGTACGGGCGATACGGGCGCCCGCCGCCGTGTACTCGCCGTCCGTGATGGAGGACCCGGCGCCCGCGTCCCGTTCGACGGCGACCTCGTGTCCATGGCGCGCCAGTTCATGCACCCCCGCGGGGGTGATGGCCACGCGGAACTCGTTGTTCTTGACCTCGCGGGGGATGCCGACCTTCATCGTCGATCACGGTCCTTGGCTCAGGGATTCGGGGTCCTTCGGGGCTCCAGGCATAGCGCTCCGTACCCGCACAGACGCCGCATTCGCGGCGGTCACAGCAAAATCGCGCAGGCCGGCCGCTGGACCATTCTAATGAAGGATTTCCCGGAGTCTATCCTTCCAATGTTTCATTTTCCTTCCGTGGAGCCACTGGTTTCAGAGGTAGAGGCCGCTGGCAGTGAGGCGGGCTCCGGGGAAGGATCGGGCTCCTCCGACTCCTCCGGCTCCTCCGCCACCTGCGCCTCCGCCTCGTCCGCGCCCTCGGCGCCCCGGGAGCCTTCGGCGCCTTCGACGGCCTCGGAGACATCGGGCCCCTCCGCGGCGCCCTCCGCCCCCGCACCCTCCGCCCCCGCACCGTCCGCCGCCGCAGCAGCACCCGCCGTCACGGCAGGCTCCGGGGAGCGCTCCTCCCCCAGCAGCCGGTGTGCCGCCGACCGGTGCAGCCGGGCGGCGGCGGGGTCGCCGAGCCGTTCGAAGGTGTCGGCGAGCCGCAGCCCGAGCGCCGCCTCAAGGCGGGTGTCGCCCGCGTGCCTGGCCCACTCCACCGCCTCCTCGCAGGTGCGCAGCGCGTCGGTGGGGCGGCCCGCGTACTCCTGGACCCTGGCCAGTTCCGCGAGGGCCCTGGCGTGCCCCTCCGCGTCGCCTTCCCTGCGGTGGCCCGTGGCGCAGGCCCGCCAGTGGCGCATCGCGTCCTCGTGGCGCCCCTGCTGAGTGAGCACGCCCGCGAGCCGCCCGTAGAGCCTGGCGGCGTCCGCGCGCTCCTCGCGGCCGAGGCGCTGGGAGAGCGCCCTGCCGAACCAGTCCCCCGCGCGCTGCCAGTCCCCCAGCATCTGGTGGGCGCCGCCGATGGACTCCATGGCGCGCCCGGTGGCATAGGTGTCCTGAGCGAGGCGTCCCGCCTCAAGCGCGGCCCGGTAGCGGGCGAGCGCGTCCCCGGTGCGCCCGGTGCGGGCGTCGAGGTCGGCCAGGTTGAGCAGCGCGGCGGCACGTTCCCTGTGCAGTCCGCGGCGCTCGGCGACGTCGAGGACCATCTCGTGGACGCCGTACAGCTCGGCCGCGGCCGCCTGGGTGCCGTAATGCGCGAGCAGCGCCCGTACGAGTGCCGCCATCAGCCGGCGCGCCAGCGTGTCGAGGCCGCCGTCGGCGACAGCGGCGCGCGCGGTGGCAAGGAGCGCGGGCAGGCGCAGCCGCAGCCAGCAGGCGGCGGTCGCCCTGTTGGGGAAGCGCAGGGTGCGGGGCAGTGCGGCGAGCTGGCGGCGCGCCTCTGAGCCCTCGGGCTCGGTGACGGCGCGGCAGGAGTTCAGCAGCCGTACGGTGCGCTCCAGCATGCGGGCGCGGGCGAGTTGCAGCTCGGCGGGGCGGTCCTCGGCCCCGGCGAGTTCGTCCAGCAGCGGCAGCAGGCAGTCGGGGACCTCGTACTGCGGCAGCGGGGAGGCCACGGCGCGCAGCAGCCCGAAGGCGGTGAAGTCGTCGAGGGTGGTGTGCGCGGTGGTGACCGAGCAGCCGGCCAGCGCGGAGACGGTGTGCGGGTCGGCGAGCCCGGCGGGGACGAGCGCGAGCAGTCGCAGTATCCGGGCGGCGGGGGCCGGCATGTCCGCGTACACCTGGCGGAACGCCCGGCGCAGCGGCGAGCCGACGGCGGGTTCCGCGCGCAGCCGTCTGACGAGGTCGGCCACGGACGCCTTGGGCCTGGCGGCAAGCCAGCCGCCCGCGAGCAGCAGGGCCGCGGGCTGCGCGCCGCACAGCTCGGCGAGGGTCTCGGCGGCCCTGGGGTCGCAGGTGACGCGGACGCTGCCGGTGTAGCGGGTGAGGAGTTCCACCGCGGACTTGGTGTCGAGTCCGCCGAGGGTGCAGGGGCGCACGTCCTGGATGCCGGTGAGCGGGCCGCGCGAGACGGTGACGACGAGGCAGTCGGGGGCGTCGGGCAGCAGCGCGTCGACCTGTTCCGCGTCGGCGGCGGCGTCGAGGAGGAGCAGGACCCTGCGGCCGGCGAGTGCGTCGCGCAGGGCCCCGGTGAGGTCGTCCTCGGCCGCTCCCGGCACGGCGCCGAGGTCGAGGGCGGTGAGCAGGTCGCGGGCGGTGCGGGAGAGGGGCACGGGTGTGCCGTCCGGTTCGCTCAGCCGGGCCCTGAGGACGCCGTCCGGGTAGCGGGGGGCGACCTGGCGCACGAGTTCCGCGGCGAGCGCGGAGCGTCCGGAGCCCGGCCTTCCCGCGATCAGCAGGACGCGGGCGCGCGGTGCCTTGCGGCCGGCGAGGGTGTCGAGCCCCGTGCGCGCGATGTCGGCCTTGAGTTCCTTCAACTCCCGTTCCCGGCCGATGAGCTGACGCTCTGTCGGCTCTCGGTCCCGGTCCGGTTCCTCGGGCCGGGCCGCTCTCGCGCCGTCCGAATCCGCCGCCTGATCCGTCACGGGTCACGCTCCCGTCGCACACCGTCCCGGCGGGGGTCTCACCGGGTTTCCCGAGCCTAATTGACACCCCCGCGCGGAGCCGGGAAGGCCCCGGCGGGGTGCGGGTTTCGTACTCGTTCGCACGGGTGGGGCGGCCCCGCGAGGACCGGCAGGACCGGGCCTGCCGGCAGGACAGGACCTAGGTCGTGTCGTTTGGATCTTCGTGGACCAGGGTGCGGCGTCAGATGCGGTGCATCGCAAGGCGGAGGATCGTCCTCGTACTGGGCGTACGTGGACGGTCCGACAACGCGGCGAGGTGCCGTAGCTGGCGTCGCGCCCCCGCGAAGATCCGAACGACACGGCCTAGAAGGGGCGGGCGGGCCAGGGCGCGTCGGCGGGGCGCAGCGACTCCACGGCGTTGGCGCCCCTGGCTGCGGTCAGGGCGAGGACGCCCGCGGCGAGGCAGGTGTTGTGGAGGTCGCCCGCGAGCAGGCCGCGCACCACTTCGTCGAGGGGGAGGCGGGCGTGCTCCATGTCCTGCTCCTCGTCCTCGGACGCGAAGCGTGCGCCCTCGGCCTCGGCGAGGTCGCGGGCGAGGAAGATGCGCACGGCCTCGTCGGAGCCGCCGGGGCTGGTGTAGACGTCGATGAGGACGCGCCAGTCCTCGGCCTTGACGTGGGCCTCCTCGTACAGCTCGCGCTGCGCGGCGTGGAGGGGGTTCTCGCCCGGCACGTCGAGGAGCCCCGCGGGGATCTCCCAGAGCCGGTGGCGCACCGGGTGGCGGTACTGGCGGATGAGCAGCACACGGTCCTGGTCGTCGAGGGCGAGGATGGCCACGGAGCCGGGGTGCACCTGGTAGTCGCGCCCGGCCAGGGAGCCGTCGGGCATGACCACCTCGTCGGTGCGGACGGAGGTCTTGTGACCGGTGAAGGGGGTCCTGGTGGCGCGGACGCGCCACTCGTCGGCGGTGTCCCTGATCGTCATTGCTGCCGTCCTTCCGCACACGGGGGTACAGGCGCCGACCCCGCCCGGGCGCGCCGGGCACGCCCTCGGACGCCGGTACGGAGCAGGCGAAACCGGGGCACGCTCCGCAAAGGGCGTGCCCCGGTCACCGTATCTCCCGGGGGTGGCGGCGGGTCAGGCGGCCTTGCCGGTCTTGCGCCGCACCGCGGCCGCGACCAGGCCGGCGAAAAGGGGGTGCGGGCGGGTGGGGCGGGAGCGCAGCTCGGGGTGGGCCTGGGTGGCGACGAGGTAGGGGTGGACGTCGCGGGGGTACTCGACGTACTCCACCAGCTTGCCGTCCGGCGAGAGGCCGCTGAACTGGAGGCCCGCCTTCTTCTCCAGCTCGCCGCGGTAGGCGTTGTTGACCTCGTAGCGGTGCCGGTGGCGCTCCTCCACGTACTCCCTGCCCTCGTACACCTCCCGGACGAGGGAGCCCTCGGCCAGCTTCGCCGGGTACATGCCGAGCCGCATGGTGCCGCCCATGTCGCCGTCGCCCGCGACGATGTCGAGCTGCTCGGCCATGGTGGAGATGACGGGGTGGGCGGTGCCGGAGTCGAACTCGGTGGAGTTGGCGTCGGCGATGCCGGCGAGGTCGCGGGCGGCCTCGATGACGATGCACTGGAGGCCGAGGCAGAGCCCGAGGAGCGGGATGCCGTTCTCGCGGGCGTAGCGGATGGCGCTGACCTTGCCGCTGACGCCGCGGTCGCCGAAGCCGCCGGGCACACAGACGGCGTCGACGTCGAAGAGCTGCTCCTCGGCGCCCTGGGGGGTGCGGCAGTCGTCCGAGGTGATCCACTTGATCTTGACCCGGGCTCGGTTGGCGAACCCGCCCGCGCGCAGCGCCTCGGTGACGGAGAGGTAGGCGTCGGGCAGGTCGATGTACTTGCCGACGAGGCCGACGGTGACCTCGTGGTCGGGGTTGTGCACGCGGTCGAGGAGGTCGTCCCAGACGGTCCAGTCGACGTCGCGGAACGGCAGGTCGAGCTTGCGCACGACGTACGCGTCCAGGCCCTCGGTGTGCAGCACCTTGGGGATGTCGTAGATGGACTTGGCGTCGATGGCGGCGACCACGGCCGCCTCGTCCACGTCGCACATCAGGGAGATCTTGCGCTTGATGGCGGTGGGGACCTCGCGGTCGGCGCGCAGCACGATGGCGTCGGGCTGGATGCCGATGTTGCGCAGCGCGGCGACGGAGTGCTGGGTGGGCTTGGTCTTCAGTTCGCCCGAAGGACCGATATAGGGGAGGAGGGAGATGTGGACGACGAAGACGTTGTCCCTGCCCACCTCGTGCCGCACCTGGCGGACGGTTTCGAGGAACGGCAGCGACTCGATGTCGCCCACGGTGCCGCCGACCTCGGTGATGACGACGTCCACGTCGTCGCTGGCGAGACGGCGGATGCGGTGCTTGATCTCGTTGGTGATGTGCGGGATGACCTGCACGGTGTCGCCGAGGAATTCGCCGCGCCGCTCCTTGGCAATGACCTGCGAGTACACCTGGCCGGTCGTGACGTTGGCGGAACCGTCAAGGTCGACATCGAGGAATCGCTCGTAGTGTCCGATGTCGAGGTCGGTTTCGGCGCCGTCGTTGGTGACGAACACCTCGCCGTGCTGGAAGGGGTTCATCGTGCCGGGGTCGACGTTCAGGTACGGGTCGAGCTTCTGCATGGTGACCCGGAGCCCGCGCGCCTTGAGCAGCGCGCCGAGGCTGGAGGCGGTGAGGCCCTTGCCGAGGGAGGACGCGACACCTCCGGTGACGAAGATGTGTTTTGTCATGGGGGATGTCGGCAGGCGGTTCGGCATGGCCAAGACGGGGCTCCCGTGGTCGCGGTCGGAGATGCGGAGCGGCGGCCGCTGTCGGAGAGGTGTCCGCCAGGCGCCTTCGCTGCGGCTCGGAGGGGGTGGGCCATGTGAACGACACGACCCCGGGTCCCTCCGGGTCAGTCCCGCCTGCCGCGAAGCCCGGTCCGTCAGCGGTCGGGCCTGGCTCAGCATCTGGTGCAGTCGGGTCAGATCACCGGAAAGAACACCCACCGGTCCACGGACCACCAGACTAACAGTGCCGAAAAGGGGCTGTACTCGGCCACGCTCCGCAGCCGCCCGGACACGCGTAGACGACGTCACTCCCGTGGCCGCTCCCGGTTCCCAGATGCGGCGCACGGATCGCCCAGGTGCGTCGTATGCTGCTCGGACGCTCGCAGCCGAGCAGGCCGGAAGAGGGCACCATCCCGCCCGTGGACACCGGTCTGAAGAGCCCCTCGGCAGGCGTTCTCAGCAGTGATATCGCATTGACAATCCCTTGACCGCAAAGCGGACGCCTTCCCCTGGGGGGGGGCGACGTGGCCGTTTGACTGGAGATACACGTGGCCGGGCGCATCGAGGACTACGCACTCATCGGAGACATGCAGACCGCCGCCCTGGTCTGCCGGGACGGCACCGTGGACTGGCTGTGCCTGCCCCGCTTCGACTCGCATGCCATCTTCGCGGGCCTTCTGGGCACCGAGGAGCACGGGTTCTGGCGGCTGGGGCCCGCCCACCCCGCCGATACCGAGCCCCCGTCGGCGGCGCGGCGGCGCTATCGCGGGGAGTCCCTGGTACTTGAGTCCGAGTGGGACACCCCGCGGGGCACGGTGCGGGTGACCGATTTCATGCCCCCGCGGGACGGGGCACCGCAGTTGGTGCGCGTCGTGGAGGGGGTCAGCGGCCGGGTGCCGATGCGCTCCGCGCTGCGGATGCGCTTCTCGTACGGGCGCGTGGTGCCGTGGGTGCGCCGGATCGACGGCCGTACGGTCGCCGTGGCGGGGCCCGACTCGGTCTGGCTCGACACGCCGGTGGGCACGTACGGCAAGAACCTGACGACCTACGCGGACTTCACCGTGGCACCCGGTGACAAGGTGGCGTTCACCCTGTCCTGGGAGCCGTCGCACAAGGCGCCGCCCGCGCTGCCGGAGCCGTACGCCGCCCTGGAGGCCACCGAGGACTTCTGGCGCGAGTGGGTGGCGCAGTGCACGTACCACGGTCCCTACCGGGAGGCGGTGGTCCGCTCGCTGATCACGCTGAAGGCGCTGACGTACGCGCCGACCGGCGGCATCGTCGCGGCCCCCACCACCTCGCTGCCTGAGCACATCGGCGGCGTGCGCAACTGGGACTACCGCTACACCTGGCTGCGGGACGCGGCGATCACGCTGTCGTCGCTGCTGCGCACCGGGTACCGCGAGGAGGCGAGGGCCTGGCGCGAGTGGCTGCTGCGGGCGGTCGCGGGCGACCCGGAGAACCTCCAGATCATGTACGGCATCGCGGGCGAGCGCGAGTTGGGCGAGGCGGAGCTGGACTGGCTGCCCGGCTACGAGGAGTCGCAGCCGGTGCGGGTCGGCAACAACGCGGCGCAGCAGCTCCAGCTCGACGTGTACGGCGAGGTCACCGAGGCGCTGCACCTGGCGCACATGACCGGGTTGGCACGCAGTGACTATGCGGCGCTGTTGCAGTTGAAGCTGATCCGTTATCTGGAGGACCACTGGGACGAGCCCGACGAGGGCATCTGGGAGGTGCGCGGGCCCCGGCGGCACTTCGTGCACTCGAAGGTGATGGCCTGGGTGGCGGTGGACCGCACGATCAAGCTGATCGAGTCGGGTGAGGCGGACGGCCCGCTGGAGAAGTGGCGGGCGCTGCGCGACGACATCCACCACGATGTGTGCGAGCGCGGCTACGACAAGGAGCGCAACACCTTCACCCAGTCCTACGGGTCGAAGGAGCTGGACGCCTCGCTGCTGCTCATCCCGCAGATGGGCTTCCTGCCGCCGGACGACAAGCGGGTGATCGGCACCATCGAGGCCATCCAGCGGGAGCTGTCGACGCCGGACGGCTTCATCCTGCGCTACCCGACGACCGGGGACGACGCGGGTGACGAGGGGGTGGACGGGCTCGCCGGCGCCGAGGGCGCCTTCCTCGCCTGCTCGTTCTGGCTCGCGGACGACCTGGCGATGATCGGCAGGGTGGAGGAGGCCCGCAAGCTCTTCGAGAAGCTGCTGGCGCTCCGCAACGACCTGGGGCTGCTCGCGGAGGAGTGGGACCCGGTGAACAAGCGCCAGATCGGGAACTTCCCGCAGGCGTTCAGCCATGTGCCCCTCATCGACACCGCGCTGCGCCTGACGGCGTGCGGGGCGTACGGGGGCTGAGGCAAGGGCCCGCCCGGGTGTTCGGGCGGGTTCCCTTTCGAGGGATCTCGCGGTGTCGAGGTCCCCTTTTTCATGGGCGCTTTGCCAGCTCTTTTCCGCTTTGTGTCTTTGGTGTTTCCGTAGGTTTTCCGCTGGTTTTCGCCGTTTTCCGGCCAGCTTCTCCGTTTCGTCCCAGGCCGAAAAACGTTCCCTCTCCGGGGGGTGCTTCCGGGGCCGGGCTCGGGGGTCAGGGGCGGTCCGGGGGCAGGGTTCAGGCGAGCGCGGGCGCGGGTCCTGTGAGTTCGTCGTAGACGCTGAGGGTCTGGGCGACGGTCTCGTCCTCGGTCGGCCAGGTCGCGGCGCGCTCGGCGCCGAGGTCCTTGAGCGCCTCGCGCCGCGCCGGATCGGCGAGCAGCCGTACGACGGCGCGGCCGAGGGCGCGCGCGTCGCCGTCGGGGAAGAACTGGGCGGCCTGGCCGACGAGCGCCGCGGTGCAGCCCGAGTCGGCGGCGACGAGCGGCACGCGCGCGTGCAGCGCCTGGTGGGCGAGGACGGGGCGGGCGGCGGCGCCGCCCTGGGCGATGGCGATGTCGGCGGCGGCCAGCAGGTCGGGCAGGTCGTCGCGCTCGCCGAGCAGCCGCACCGGCAGCCGCTCCCGGTGGATGCGGCGCTGGAGGCTGCCGTGCAGCGGTCCCTCGCCGACGACGACCAGCAGCGGCTCGGGGTCGAAGCCGCGCCAGCTACGGGCCGCGTCGAGCAGCACGTCCATGCCCTGGCGCGGCCGCAGCGCGCCGACCGCGAGCAGCAGCGGGCGGCCCATGGCGCCGAGTTCGGCGCGTGCCTTGCCGCCGGGGTCGTCCGGGTCGGTGTCCCGGCGCGGGTGCGGTGACCTGGCGACGACGAGGGCGACCGCGGCGAGCCTGGCGTCCCTCGCGCCGCGCCGCCGCGCGGTGGCCACGGCGTCGGGGTCCGCGCCCAACACCACGGACGCGGCGCGTGCGGCGCGCCGCTCCAGCATCCGCCGCAGCCGCCCCCGCGAGCCCTCGGGCTCGGCGGTGCCCGTGACGAGAGGCGGCGGCCAGGTCACCACGAGGGGGGTGGCGCGCCCGGTGAGGGCGAGGGCGCTGCGCAGCGCGGCCTGCAACCCGTGCGCGTGCACCACGTCGGCGTCGCGGCAGGCGGCCCGCAGGGCGGCGACGCTCACCGGGCCGCGGTGCCAGGGCAGCGGCAGATGCCTGGCCCCGGCCTCGGTGTAACGGTGGAGGCGTTCGGCCTCGGGCGGGGCGCACACCAGCACCCGCACGCCCCTGGCGACAAGCCCCGCGGCCAGCGGGCGCACCAGGCCCGCGCCGCGCCCGCCGACCACCTGCACGGCGCGCAGCGACGCGTGGCCGTGCGGTGCGTGGCTGCTCACGGGGCCGGGCTCCTGGTTCGGCGGGGGGACGGTCTTACGGGGACGCGGCGCGGGGGCGCCGGACGGTTCTCGACCACCGGAGGCGGGGGCGGACGGCGGGGGCGGGGCGGCGTGCGGCACGGCGCGTCCCCTTTCGCTCCCGGCCGCTCTCGAACACGGCACCCCTATTTTGGTACAGGGCCAAGGATGCCACTGCGCACGGTTGTTGTGTCCTCGCTCTGGCGCTCGCCCCTGGCGATACGGGTGTTCACCGTCACACAGTCGTCAGAAGATCGGCCGGATATCACCCACACGAGCGATATCAGCGGAGGGAACTAGTCCGATCGGGCGCCCGGACCCGTCCCCTTGGGGCATGCCCGAGGGGTCAGGTGGGCGGGTGGGTGTGCGTCAGATGTCCGCACGGGCGGCGGCGAGAAGTTCCTCGGCGTGGGCGCGCGCGGTCTGCGAGTCGTCCTGGCCCGCGAGCATGCGCGACAGCTCCCTGACGCGGTCCTCGCCCTCCAGGGTCTTCACGCCCGAGCTGGTGACCGAGCCGTCATCGGTCTTCTCGACGAGCAGTTGGCGGTCGGCGAAGGCGGCCACCTGGGGCAGGTGGGTGACCACGACGACCTGCGCGGTCTTCGCGAGCCTGGCGAGCCGTCTGCCGATCTCGACGGCGGCGCGTCCGCCGACGCCCGCGTCGACCTCGTCGAAGAGGTAGGTGGGCACCGGGTCGGTGCCCGCGAAGACGACCTCGACGGCGAGCATCACCCGGGACAGCTCGCCGCCCGACGCGCCCTTGGCGATGGGCCGCGCGGGGGCGCCCGGGTGCGGGGCGAGGAGGAGTTCGACCTCGTCGACACCGCTGGGCCCGTAGGCGAGGGTGCGGCCGTCGACCTCGATGCCGTCGGGAGCCTCCGCCTCGGTGTGCCGCAGCTCGATCGTCACGCGCGCGTGCGGCATGGCGAGGGAGGCCAGCTCCTCGGTGACGGCGGCGCCGAAGCGCTCGGCCGCCTCGGTGCGTGCCTCGGTGAGCGCCTGGGCGAAGCCGCCGAGTTCGGCGCGCAGCGCGTCGCGCTCGGCGCTCAGCTCGCCGACGCGGTCGTCGTCGCCGTCGAGTTCGGCGAGGCGGGCGGCGCCGCGCTCGGCCCAGTCGAGGACGGCGGCCAGGCCCTCGTCGGGACTGCCGTACTTGCGGACGAGCTGGGTGAGCTGAGAGCGGCGCTCCTCGACGGCGGCGAGCCGCAGCGGGTCGGCGTCGAGGTCGTCGGCGTATCCGGCCAGTTCTCCCGAGACGTCGGCGAGCAGGATGGAGATCTCCCCGAGCCGGCCCGCGAGGGCGCCGAGCGCCGGGTCGTGTCCGCGCACGGTCTCCAGGGTGCGGTGGGCGCCCGCGACGAGGGTGGTGGCGTCCACGCCCTCCGGGTCCTCGGGGTTGCCCGCGAGGGCGGCGTGCGCCGCGGCGGCGGCCGAGGCCAGCGCCTCCGCGTGGCCGAGCCGCTCGGCCTCCGCCGCCAGATCCGTGTCCTCCCCCGCGCGTGGCTCCACGCCCGCGATCTCGTCGAGCCCGAAGCGCAGCAGGTCGGCCTCCTGGGCGCGCTCCCTGGCGCGGGTGGTGATCTCGTCGAGATCCGCGGCGACGGCCCGCAGCCTGCGGTACGTGGTCGTGTACTTGGCGAGCGGCACGGTGACCGCGTCGCCCGCGTAGCGGTCGAGCGCCTGGCGCTGCCGGGTGAGCTTCAGCAGACCCTGCTGGTCGGTCTGGCCGTGCACCGCGACCAGGTCCTCGGACAGCTCGGCGAGCAGCCCCACGGGCACGGATCTGCCGCCGAGGTGGGCGCGGGAGCGGCCCTCTGCCGAGACGGTGCGGCTGATCAGCAGCGCCCCGTCGTCGAGTTCGGCGCCGGCCTCCTCGGCGCGGCCCGCGACGGGGGCGTCGGGGGGCACGCTGAGGCGCCCCTCGACGACGGCCGCCTTGGCGCCGATCCGTACCAGGGCGGCGTCGGCGCGGCCGCCGAGCAGCAGTCCGAGGCTGGTGACGACCATGGTCTTGCCCGCGCCGGTCTCGCCGGTGACGGCGGTGAACCCGGGGGACAGCTCGACCACCGCGTCGTCGATGACTCCGAGCGACCGTATCCGCATCTCCTCCAACACGCTTCCGACCATACGAGGTCGGGGGCCGCCTGTGCGACGGCCCCTGCCCCGCCGCCGCGAAAGCGCAGGTGGCGGGGGCGCCGGTAGCCAAGGTGTCACCCGCTGGAGTGGGACCGCGGCCCCCGCCGCGCCCGGATCAGACGGGCGCGCCCCGCCATCCGGCCACCGGCAGCGCGAACTTGGCGACGAGGCGGTCGGTGAAGTTGGCGTGGTGGAGCCGGGCGAGCCGTACCGGGACCGCGCCGCGGCGCACCTCGACCCGGGCGCCGGGCGGCAGTTCCATGGTGCGCCGCCCGTCGCACCACAGGACGCCCACCGGGGTGCCGGGCTGCACCTCCACGGCGAGCACCGAGTCGGGCGACGTCACCAGCGGCTTGGCGAAGAGGGCGTGGGCGCTGATCGGCACCATCAGCAGCGCCTCCACCTCGGGCCAGACCACGGGGCCCCCGGCGGAGAACGCGTAGGCGGTGGAGCCGGTGGGGGTGGCGCAGACGATGCCGTCGCAGCCGAAGCCGGTGACCGGGCGCCCGTCGACCTCCAGCACCACTTCGAGCATCCGCTCGGCGGAGTCCTTCTGCACGGCGGCCTCGTTGAGCGCCCAGTCGCGGTGCACCACGTCGCCGTTGGTGTGCACGGACACGTCGACGGTCATACGCTCCTCGACCTCGTAGGAGCGCGTCACCACCCGGTCCACGACCTTGTCCAGGTCGTCGCGCTCGGCCTCGGCGAGGAAGCCGACCCTGCCGAGGTTGACGCCCAGCATCGGCACGCCCGAGGCGCGGGCGAACTCGGCGCCGCGCAGCAGGGTGCCGTCGCCGCCGAGCACGATGAGCAGTTCACAGGAGTCCAGGGACCCCGGGGCCGCCTCGTCCACCAGGTCGACCTCGGGCGGCAGCGGCAGGTCGCTGGCCTCGGCCGCGAGCACCCGTACCCCGATGCCGCACCTGAGGAGCCCCTGCACCACCAGTTCCGCGCTGCGGATCGCCGCGGGGCGTCCGGTGTGCGCGAGAAGGAAGACTGTCCGGGATTTCGGATCGTGCGTCTGTGTCACCGCGGCCCCTCCGCCACTGCGCGTTCGATGTCGGCCGGTTCCGGCTCGGCCGCACCGGCACGCAGCCACAGAAAATACTCAACGTTGCCCGCGGGGCCAGGCAGCGGGCTCGCGGTGACGCCGAGCGCCCCGAGCCCCATGCCCCAGGCGTGCTCGGCGACGCCCCGCACCGCGTCCGCGCGCAGCCGGGGGCTGCGCACCACGCCGCCGCTGCCGAGGCGCTCCCTGCCGACCTCGAACTGCGGCTTGACCATCAGCACCAGGTCGGCCCCGGGGCTCGCGCACCGTACGAGCGCGGGCAGTACCAGGGCGAGCGGGATGAACGACAGGTCGCCGACGACGAGGTCCACCGGCTCGCCGACCTGTTCGAGGGTCAGCTCGCGGACGTTGGTGCGGTCCCTGACGGTGACCCTGGGATCGCTCCTGAGCGACCAGGCGAGCTGTCCGTACCCGACGTCCACGGCGACGACGTGCGCGGCGCCCGCGCGCAGCAGGACGTCGGTGAAGCCGCCGGTGGAGGCGCCTGCGTCGAGGGCGCGGCGGCCCTCGGTGACGAGCCCGCGCGGGGTGAAGGCGGCGAGCGCCCCGGCCAGCTTGTGGCCGCCGCGGGAGACGTACCCGGGGTCGTTCTCGTCGGCCGCGACGACGACGGCGGCGCCGGTCTCCACCATGGTGGCCGACTTGGTCGCGGTGAGCCCGCCGACCCGGACGCGCCCCTCCGCGATCAGTGTGCCCGCGTGGTCGCGGGAGCGTGCCAGGCCCCTGCGCACCAGTTCGGCGTCGAGGCGGCTGCGTGCCACTCCTGCCACGTTCTCTTCAGCTCCTGGTGTGGTCGTGGGGTGCGGGCGCGGGGGGTCTCGGGCCCGGCGGGGCGTCCAGCGCGGTGAGGGTGTCCCGCAGGGCGCGGTGGACGTCCTCGTACACCTCCAGGTGCCCGTCGGTGGCGAGCAGGTCGGTGTCGGCGAGCCGGGCGAGCCGCGCGTCCACCTCGGCATTCCCGGTGGGCGAGCGCGGCACACCCAGCGCCTCGGGCCCGGCGGGACCGGGGTGCGGCCCGGCGGCGTCGGGGCCGTCCCGCTCGTCGGCTTCCTCGGGGGCGTCCTGGTGGGCGCCGGTCCGCCCGGGGGCGTCGGGTGCGTGGCCTTCCGGCGCGGGCGGGCCCGGGTCGGTGTCCCGGCCGTCCGCGGCGTTCTCCGGCCCTGGGGGCGGCGGGGGTACGGGCCGCTGCGGCGCGGGGCGCGGCGGCCAGGGTGCGGGCCGGCCGGCGGGGAGGTCGTTCATGGCCCCGACGCTACCCCGAAGGGGTGGGGTACCGTCGCTGCCGATGGCGACGATTCAGGAGTGCCGTGCGGCACTCGACAGGCTCTCGCGGCGGATGGCGGCCCCGGCGGGCGGGGTGCCGGGCACCGCGGGCCTCGACCGCTCCCTGAGCTGCCACGTCACGGACCTCGACACGACGTTCACGGGCCGGCTGCGGGACGGCAGTATCGAGGTCGAGGACACGGTCGGGGGCGCCCCGTCCCGGCGGGCGCAGATCCGGATCGCCGCGACCGGGGACGACCTGGTGGCGATGGTCGACGGCGAACTGAACTTCGCCCGCGCCTGGGGCTCGGGCCGGGTCCGCCTGGAGGCGGGCGTACGGGACCTGCTGCGGCTGCGCAAACTGCTCTGACCCCGGCGCGGAGCACACCCCCCGCACGGCCCCGGCCGGGGCGGGCCGGCGGGGTATGGGCCACCGGCGGACAGGGTCTCCGGCGCAATCGCCCGGACCACGATCGGCCCGGACCACGATCGCCCGGACCCCGGCCGCCCGGACCCCGTGTCACTTCCCGCCGCGCGCCTTCGGCCTGCGGGCCGCGGGTACCACCAGCGGCGTACCGGTCTCGGGGTCCTCGATGACCTGGCAGGCGAGCCCGAACACGTCGTCGACCAGCTTCGCGGTGACGATGTCGGAGGGGGCGCCCTCGGCCACCACGCGCCCGTCGCGCAGCGCCACGAGGTGGGTGGCGTAGCGGGCGGCGTGGTTGAGGTCGTGCAGCACCGCGACCAGCGTCCTGCCCTGCTCCTCGTGGAGTTCCGCACACAGGTCGAGCACGTCGATCTGGTGCTGGATGTCCAGGTAGGTGGTGGGCTCGTCGAGGAGGAGCAGCGGGGTCTGCTGCGCAAGCGCCATGGCGATCCACACCCGCTGCCGCTGCCCTCCGGACAGCTCGTCGACGTAGCGGTCGGCGAGTTCCGCGATGCCGGTGGACTCCATGGACTCCCGTACGACGCGCTCGTCCTCGGACGACCACTGCCGCAGCAGCCCCTGGTGCGGGTACCTGCCGCGGGCCACGAGGTCGCCGACGGTGATGCCGTCGGGCGCGATGGACGTCTGCGGCAGCAGCCCGAGGGTCCTGGCGACCTTCTTCGCGGGCAGCGAGTGGATGGCCTGCCCGTCGAGGAGGACCGTGCCCCGGTGCGGCCTGAGCATCCGGGACAGGGCGCGCAGCAGGGTGGACTTGCCGCAGGCGTTGGGTCCCACGATGACGGTGAAGGAGCGGTCGGGTATCTCCACGGAGAGGTTCTCCGCGATGACGCGCTGGTCGTATCCGAGGGTGACGCCGTCCGCGACGAGCCGGTTGCCCTCCCGGGCCCCGGGCGCGGGCGCCGCCGCGCCGTCCCGTGGGCTGCGGTCCTCGACCACGCTCATCCCTTCTCCGGTTCCCGCGCCGACCGTCATGCCGGGCCCTCCTTCGCTCCGCTCGCGCCTGTGGTCGTCTCGTTCGTGTGCGCACCGGGTCCCTGGCGGGCTCCGGCGGCTGCCCCCGGGGTCATATCCGCCCCGCCCTGCGCTCGGTGACCAGCAGCCACAGCAGGTAGACCCCGCCGAGGACACCGGTGAGCACGCCGACGGGGAGCTGGTCGGCGCCGAAGACGCGCTGGGAGGCCCAGTCGGCGCCGATCAACAGGGCCGCGCCCATGCAGAGCGCGGGCAGCAGGTTGGGCCCCGGCGAGCGGGTGAGCCGCCTGGCGAGCTGCGGCGCGGTCAGCGCCACGAACGCCACGGGGCCCGCCGCCGCGGTGGCCGCTGCGGCCAGCAGCACGCCGGTCAGCAGCAGCGTCATCCTGGTCCGCTCCACCCGCACCCCGAGCGCGTACGCGGTGTCGTCGCCCATCTCCAGCATCCGCAGCGCCCGGGCGTGGAACAGCGCCACGGGCACCAGCACCCCGCACACCACGAGCAGCGGCCAGACCTGGGCCCAGTCCCGCCCGTCGAGCGACCCGGTCATCCACACCACGGCGCGCGCCGCGTCGACCAGGTCGGCCTTGGTGAGGAGGTAGCCGTTGACCGCCGTCATGATGGCGGAGACGCCGATGCCGACGAGCACGAGGCGGTAGCCGTGCACCCCACGCTTCCACGCGAGCAGGTACATGGCGGCGCCGGTGGCGAGACCGCCCACGAGCGCCCCGAGGGCGACCTCCACCGCGCTGCCGGAGACGAGCACGATCACCACCAGCGCCCCGGCGGTGGAGCCCTGTCCGATGCCCAGGATGTCGGGGCTGCCCAGCGGGTTGCGCGCGACGGCCTGGAACAGCGCCCCCGAGAGCCCGAGCGCGGACCCCACGAGGAGGCCCACGAGGACCCTGGGCAGCCGCAGTTCGTTGATGATGAACTCCTGGCCCGGGTCGCCGTCGCCGACGAGCGAGCGCAGCACCCCGGAGACCGGGATGGGGAAGTCCCCCGTGCCGATCAGTACGACGCCCGCGGCCAGCGCGATCAGCACCAGCAGCACCACGACCACGAGGGCCCGGGTGTCGAAGCGCAGCGAGAGCCCGCCCCGCGTCCTTACCGCCCTCACAGTTGTGCCACCCTCCGCCTGCGGACCAGGTAGATGAAGACGGGGCCTCCGAGGACCGCGGTGACGATGCCCACCTGGATCTCGGCGGGCCGGGCGATCAGCCGCCCGATGACGTCGGCGCCCAGCAGCAGCACCGGCGACGCCAGCGTCGCGTACGGGAGAATCCACCGCAGGTCGGGCCCGGTGAAGGACCGTACGACATGGGGCACCATCAGCCCGACAAAGACGATGGGCCCGCACGCGGCGGTCGCGGCCCCGCACAGCAGCGTCGCGGACAGCATCGAGAGGAACCGGGTGCGGCCGAGCCCGGCGCCGAGCGCCCTGGCGGTGTCGTCGCCCATGGCCACCGCGTTCAGCGGCCTGGCGAGGCCGAGCGCGATGACGGCGCCGACACCGAGGAACGGCAGCACCTGGAGGATGGTGTGGTTGTTGGCGGAGGCGAGCGATCCCACGGTCCAGAAGCGCATCGTGCCCAGGGCCTGGCTGTCGGAGAGCATCACGGCCTGGAGGTAGCCGGACAGCGCCGCGGAGAGCGCCGTCCCGGCGAGCGCGAGCCGCACCGGGGTGGCGCCCCTGCTGCCGCCGAGCGCGTACACCAGCACCCCGACCACGGCGGCGCCGACGAAGGCGAACCATACGTAGCCCGCCAGCGAGGTGACCCCGAGGAAGGTGATGGCGGTGACCACGGCGGCCGACGCACCCGCGTTGATGCCGAGCAGCCCGGGGTCGGCCAGCGGGTTGCGGGTCAGCGCCTGGAGCACCGCGCCCGCGAGGCCGAGCGCGGCCCCGGCGAGCAGCCCCAGCAGGGTCCTGGACAGGCGCTGCCCGACGACGACGTCGGCGTAGGTGCCGGTGTCGTGGAACAGGCCGTGCCACACCTGCCCCAGGGAGAGCTGCTTGGCGCCGATCGCGATGCTCGCCGCCGCGACGAGCGCCAGGATCACCACGGTGACGAGGAGCCCGAGACCGCGCACCGCACGCCGCCGGGGCGGGGCGGGCGCCGCGGCGGCGCGCTTTTCTGGGGGACTGTCGACCAACACAGAGGTTAGGTTAACCTAACCGTCCCTCCGCGCCGCCACTCCCCTGGCCTTGCCTCACCCCCCGGGGGCCGCCCCGCGTGCGGTCAGCGACCCAGGCGGGCCAGCGCCTTGCCGGGGTCGAGGGCGCACCCGCCGTCCCCCGCGGCGGTCCAGGCCGCCGCGCACAGCGCGCGCAGCCCGTCGACGGCCGCGCCGTCGCCGTCGAGCGCCAACTCCTCGCGCCCGGCCGCGGCCCGCCAGCCGCCGCAGCGGAACTCGCCGTCGCCCGACTCCACTTCGGGCTGCCCGGTGAGCAGCCCGCGCAGGTCCTCGTCGACGTACGTGGGCCGGTGCTCGGGCGGCGCGGCCAGCAGCCCGGCGGCGTCCGTGACGCCGGTCAGCACGAGCAGGGAGTCGACCCCGCCGTTGAAGGCGCCCTCGATGTCGGTGTCGAGGCGGTCGCCGACGACCAGGGGCCGCTTCGCCCCGGTCCGCAGGATGGTCTCCCGGTGCATCGGCGGCAGCGGCTTGCCCGCGACCCGGGGCTCCGCGCCGGTCGCGATCCGTACGACCTCGACCGCCGCCCCGTTGCCCGGGGCGATGCCGCGCCCGCTCGGGATGGTCAGATCCGTGTTCGACGCGAACCAGGGCACTCCCCTGGCCACCGCGTAGCACGCCTCGGCGAACCGGCCCCAGGCCAGGTCGGGGCCGCCGTATCCCTGGACGACGGCGTCCGGTTCGTCGTCGGCGGACTCGACGGGGCGCAGTCCGCGCTCGCGCAGCGCCGCGCGCAGCCCCTCGCCGCCGACGACGAGGACCCGCGCCCCGTCGGGGAACGCGTCGGAGATCAGTCGCGCCACCGCCTGCGCCGAGGTGACGACGTCGTCGCCGGCCGCGGGAATCCCCAGCTCCGTCAGGTGCGCGGCGACGGCGTCCGGTGTGCGCAGCGCGTTGTTCGTGACGTACGCGAGCCGCATGCCCGCGCCGCGCGCGCGGTCGAGGGACTCCACCGCGTGCGCGATCGCCGCGCCGCCCGCGTAGACCACCCCGTCCAGGTCGAGCAGCGCCGTGTCGTAGGCCCGGTGCAGCTCCCGGGGGCTGGCGCCGGGCCGCGTCCTGACGGTCTGGCTCATCGCAGATCGCTCCTTGGTCGGGGACTTGGTCGGGAAGCAGTGCCCCGATCATCCCGCATCGGCACCACTGCACCGATACCGACCGTGCACATACGATGCCGCAATGAACAGCGCCGGTTCCAGCGAGGGTACGCCTGCGATTCCACCGCGCGGCGGCCTGGATCTCGTTCCCTTCAAAGGCGTGCGCTATGTGCCCGCGCGCGTCGGCAGCCTCTCGGCGGTCATGTCGCCGCCGTACGACGTCGTGGTGCGCCCCGACGGCCAGGACCATCTGGAGTCGGCCGACCCGCACAACGTGGTCCGGCTGATCCTGCCCAGGGCGCCGTCGCCGTCGACCGGCCCGAAGCAGGCCGCGGCGACCCTCGACGGCTGGCTCGCGCAGGGCGTGCTCGCCGTCGACCCCGAGCCCGGCCTGTATGTGTACGAGCAGCGCGGCGACGGCCTTGTGCAGCGCGGTGTGATCGGGGCGCTGCGGCTGACCCCGCCGCGGGAGGGCGTGGTGCTGCCGCACGAGGACGTCATGCCGGGGGTGGTGGCCGAGCGCGCCGAGCTGATGCGTGCCACCGCCGCCAATCCGGAGCCGCTGCTGCTGACCTACCGCGGCGACGGCTCGGTGACGGGAACGGCCGCGGTGGTGGAGCGGGCGGCGGCCACCGAGCCGCTGCTGTCGACGGTCACCGAGGACGGCTTCCTGCACCGGCTGTGGGCGGTCACGGACCCGGCGCGGATCGCGGAGGTCCGCGCGGACCTGGCACGCCACCAGGCCCTCATCGCCGACGGCCACCACCGCTGGGCCACGTATCTGAATCTACGCGCGGAGCAACTAGCTCCCGGCCCCTGGGACTTCGGTCTCGTGCTGCTGGTGGACACGGCCCGCCATCCGCTGCGGGTCCGCGCGATCCACCGGGTGCTGCACCGCCTTCCGGTACGGGACGCGCTGGCGGCGGCGGCCGGTCTCTTCCGGGTGCGCCGGGTGGCGGGGCCGCTGGAGGACGCCCTCGCGGAGCTGGCCGGGGCGGCGGCGGAGGGCAACGCGTTCCTGCTCGCGGGCGACGGGTCGTTCCATCTGCTGGACCGCCCGGAGCCCGCCCTGCTGGCGCGGACGGTGCCCGCCGACCGCCCGGAGCGCTGGCGCTCCCTGGACGCGACGGTGCTCCACGAGACGCTGCTCGACGGCGTCTGGCGGGTACGGGACGCCCCGGAGGACGTCGCCTACATCCATGACGCCCCGGCAGCGGTGGCGAAGGCGGAGCGGGAGAACGGCACGGCGGTGCTGCTGCACCCGGTCCACGAGGACGCGGTACGCGAACTGGCGCGGCGGGGCGTGATGATGCCGCGCAAGTCCACGTCGTTCGGCCCGAAACCGGCCACGGGGCTCGTCCTGCGGAGCCTCAGGGTGTGAGGCGGGCGGGGCGTGCGGCGGGGCCGGTTCCGGGGGGCCGAGCCGGGCTCGGCGGTGGTGGGGCTAGGCGGGGCTCTGACCGGGGTCGCGGCCGGTGTCGGGGTCGGTGTCGGTGGCGGCGCCCGAGGGCTCGTCGGTGTCGGGAGCGTCGTCGGCGCCCGGCTCGTCCGTCACCTCGTCGGCGCTGTTGATGTCGTCGATGTCGTCGGTGGGGTCGGTGTCGTCGGTGAGGGGGGCGACGGGGTCGAGATCCTGGATGGCGTCGAAGGTGGCGACGGCCAGTTCCTGTTCGGCGTCGAGGGCGTCGGTGAACTCGACGCCGTCCAGCTCCGCGAGCCGGTCGGAGGCGTCGGTGGCGCCGTCCTTGTCGGCTTCCACGGCCTTGGCGAACCAGTCGCGTGCCTCGTCGGTGCGCTCGGCCGCGAGCAGCGCGTCCGCGTAGGCGTACCGCAGCCGCGCGGTCCACGGGTGGATCGAGCCCGAGGCCAGCTCGGGGCTCTGGAGCGTGACGATGGCGGCGTCGAACTGCCCCAGGTCGCGCCTGGCTCCTGCGGCGACGAGCCGCATCTCGACCTGGCCGGCCTTGTCGAGCTTGTTCACCTCGGGGGCCCCTGCCATGTCGAGCGCCTTCTCTGGGCGTCCGAGCCCGCGCTCGCAGTCGGCCATCACGGGCCACAGCTCGGCGTGCCCGGTCATCCTGCGGGCCGCCCTGAACTCGGCGAGCGCCTCGCCGTAGAGCTGGTTGGCGTACGCGGCGAACCCGGCGGACTCGCGCACCGCGGCCACCCTCGATGCGAGCCGCAGCGCCACCTTGGCGTACTCGTGGGCGCGCTGGGGCTCCTCGTCGAGCAGGCGGGCGACCATCACCAGGTTCTTCGCCACGTCGTCGGCGAGCGTCTTGGGCAGGCTGTGCAGCTCCTGCCGCACGTCCTTGTCGATCTCGTCGCCCGTGACGTCCTCGGGGATGGGCAGCCGCCTGATGGGCTCCCGGTCCCGGTCGCGCTCGTCGCGGAAGCGCCCGCCGCCCCGGCGGTCGTCACCGCGCCGGTCGTCGCGGCCCCGGAAACCACCGGTCCGCCCGCGTCCGCCGTCCCACCGGTCGTCGCGGCGCGGGCCCCTGCCGGGCCGGTCGCGGTCGTCGCGGCCGCGGTAGCCGCCGCCGGGCCGGGTGTCGCCACGGTGCTCGTCGCGCCGGAACGCGGGCCGCTCACCGCCGCCCCTCTCACCCTCGCGGCGCGGCCCACCACGGTCGTCACGGCGGTACGGCGCCCTGTCACCGTCCCTGCGGAAACCACCACCGGCCCTGTCACCACGGTCGTCGCGGCGATACGGGGGCCGGTCGCCGCCACCGCGGTAACCACCGCTGTCACGTCCCCCACCGGGCCTGTCGTCACGCCGGAACGGCGGACGCCCACCACGCCCACGCTCATCACGCTCACCGCGCCCGCCCCGATCATCACGGCCATCACGGCCGTCACGCCCACGGAAGCCACCACGGTCGTCATCGCGACGGAAACCACCGCGGTCGTCGTCACGGCGGTAGCCACCGCGGTCGTCGCGGCGGTCGTGGCTCCGGCCGCGGTCGCCCCGGTCGCCCCGGTCGCCGTAGCGGTCAGAACGGGGGCGGTCGTCGTAGCGGTCGGACCTGGGCCTGTCCCCGTAGCCGCCGGAGCGCGGCCGGTCGCCGTGGCGCCCCCGGTCCCCGCGGTCGTCGCCGCGGTCGAAGCCGCCTCGGTAGCCACCGCGGTCACTCCCCCGGTGCTCACCCCGGTCTCCGCGGCCTCCACGGTCATAGCTGCCGCCCCGCTCGTAGCGGTCACCCCGGTCGTCGCGGCGGCGGTCGTCGCGGTCCTGGCGGTCGTCGCGGCGGTACGGGGGCCGGTCGCCGCCACCGCGGTAACCACCGCTGTCACGCCCACCACCGGGCCTGTCGTCACGCCGGAACGGCGGACGCCCACCACGCCCACGCTCATCACGCTCACCGCGCCCGCCCCGGCCGTCCCGGCTGTCCCGCCCGCGGAAGCCGCCACGGTCGTCGTCACGGCGGAAACCGCCGCGGTCACCCTGGTCGCCCTGCCGGCTTCCCCTGCCGTAACCGCGGTCGCCGGAGCGGTCGTTGCGTGGGCGGTCGCCGTCCCTGCGGGGACCGCCGCGGTAGCCGCCGCGTTCACCACTGTCCCGGCGGCGCTCTCCGCGCTCCGGTCGCTCGTCGGGAGAGTTGGTGGGCATCGCTCTGGCTCCTTCTTGGGTACAGCGATCATTCTGACGCGGGCGCCCGCGTGCCGCGCCCTGGAAAACAAGCCCTGAAAATACAAAAGGACCCTCGGTCCCAGCATGCACGCCGGGACCGAGGGTCCTCCACAAATTGTTCGGCAGCGTCCTACTCTCCCACGAGGTCCCCCTCGCAGTACCATCGGCGCAATAAGGCTTAGCTTCCGGGTTCGGAATGTGACCGGGCGTTTCCCTTATGCTATGACCACCGAAACCCCATCAGTTTCCCCCTTGCGGGGGCCAGAACAGGGCAGCGAACAAGCACACTCTTCAATTAGTGACGCTGTTCAGCCAGCACAACTGTTCGTTGTCTGAGAACCAACACAGTGGACGCGAGTATCTGAGGACAAGCCCTCGGCCTATTAGTACCAGTCAACTCCACCGGTCACCCGGCTTCCATACCTGGCCTATCAACCCAGTCGTCTCCTGGGAGCC
>NZ_JBITGT010000012.1:3744-247787 GCF_044457285.1 Streptomyces sp. NPDC050560 | reverse complement strand
GACGCGCCGCGTCGACTCCCTCCTCCGCCTTGCGACCGCACGCACCGGACCACCCCGACCCCGCCCTCCAGGCGGACGACGCTCTTTTGAAGACATTCCCTAGGGGCCGGACGGGCCCCGCGGCGCTCCGCCGCCTCCGGCGCCGACGGCTCCCCAGGACCCCGGAACCACACGTTCGGGCATCGCGCATATGAAACCCTCATGCCGCGCGAATGAGTCCGGCACTGTCCGGCCGCCCCCTCGGGCAGCAGAATCCTGAGCCACGGGACGTTGAAACAGCACTCTCGCACAGACTCAGGAGGGGGATCTCCAGTGGAGACTGTCAGGAAGAACGCGAAAGCTGAGAGCACTGCCCGTACCGCAGGTCCGACGTCCTCTGAGCACCAGTTCGCGCTGCTCATGGCCCGTGCGGGTCTTGAGCCCGAGCTGGCCGCCCGCTACGGCACCGACCCGCTCGCCGTGCTCGCCGAGTTCGGACTGCCCCCGGCCGCGGGCCACGCCGACCTGGCGCGGCGTGGCACCGGGTTCCGGCTGATGATCGAGAACCTGGACCGGCCCGTCAGGCCCGCGGGCCCCGGGTACGGGTGCGCCACCGGGGTGGCCGCCGCCCCCACCGGCATCCCCGGCTCCGCCGACACCGCCTACGGCTGCGCGACCGGCGTGGCCCCGCTCCCCCACGACGACCTGGCCTACGGCTGCGCCACCGGAGTCGCCCCCCTCCCCCACGACGACTTCGCCTACGGCTGCGCCACCGGTGTCGCACCGCTGCCGGTGCCCGAAGAGGCGGCGCTTGCATGACTCTCGCCGGGGGGATGACCGGCACCGAGCTGCCGGTGGGATTCAAGAGACACCTGCGGGTGGAGGTCGTCCGGGGGGACGCCGTGTATCTGCTCTCCGAGGACGGCACCACCGCGCTCCAGGGGCACGAGGTGCAGCAACTCGCGACCCTGCTCGACGGCACCCGTACACTGCCCGACGTGCTGCGGGAGGCGGCGGCCTCGGTGCCGCCCGCCGCGGCCGCCGGGGTGATAGCCGAGCTGGCGAGGGCCGATCTGATCGGCTACTACGACCCGGCGGTGGACGCGCCCACGGAGGCGTTCTGGGAGTGCGCGGGCCTGGACGGCGCGAGCGCCGTCGCGTCCCTGCTCAGCACCCCGGTCGAGCTGGTGACCCTGGGCCGGGTGGACGCAGGGGCGGCACGCGCGGAGTGCGCGTCGGCCGGGCTGCGGATGGCCGCCGAGGGCGACGCGGACCGCGGGACCGCGCTGACCCTGGTCCTCTGCGACGACTACCTCGACCCCTGCCTCGCCACCGTCGACCGGCGCAACCGCGCCCTCGGCAGGCCCTGGCTCCTCGCCAAGCCGTGCGGCGCCGAGATCTGGGTGGGCCCCGTCTTCCACGCGCCCGACGGTCCCTGCTGGACGTGTCTGGCGCACCGGCTGCGCGAGCACCGCGTCTCGCGCACCCCGGTGCTGCGCGCCCTCGGCCTCGCCAGCACGGTGCCGGTGCCCGAGGTCTCGCTGGCCCCCGGCCGGGCGCTGGGACTGCACTCCGCGGTACTGGAGGCGTCGAAGTGGGTGGCGGGGCTGCGCTACGAGGGCCAGCGGGCCATCCACGCGCTGGACACCAGAAGCCTGGCCATCACCCAGCACCAGGTGCGACGAAGACCGCAGTGCCCCGACTGCGGCGACCCGGGCCTTGTCACGGCCCGGGTGCGGCGCCCCTTCACCCCGCGCTCCCGTACCAAGACGGCGCTGTCGGGGGCCCCGGCCGCCTCCGGCGGCAACCACAGGGCGCACACGCCCGCGACGGTACTCGCCGCCTACCGGCACCTGGCCGACCCGGTCACCGGGGTGGTGGCGGAGCTGCGCAGGGCGGCGAGCCCGGTGGACGGCCTCGAACGCTATGTCTCGGGCCGCAACCTCGCGCTGCGCGGCGGCGGTTCCCTCGCCGGGCTGCGCGGCGGGCTGCGCGGCCAGAGCGGCGGCAAGGGCACCACGGCGCAAGAGGCGGAGGTGGGAGCGCTCTGCGAGGCACTGGAGCGCTACAGCGGAAGCCGCCACGGCGATGAGCCCGTGGTGCGCGACTCGCTCAACGGGCTCGGCGGGCAGGCGCTGCACCCCAACGCCTGCCAGCTCTTCGCCGACCGGCAGTTCACGGACCGCGCGCGGTGGAACGCCGCGCACTCCGCCTTCCAGCGCGTCCCGCCGCCGTTCGACCCGGGCGCGCCCCGCGAGTGGACGCCCGTGTGGTCGCTGACGGCGGGGACCCACCGGCTGCTGCCGACGTCGATGCTGTACTTCGGGCCGCCGCCGGGCGGTGTGCCCTGCGCGCCCTGGGCCGACTCCAACGGCAACGCCGCGGGCAGCACCCCGGAGGACGCCGTGGTGCAGGGCTTCCTCGAACTGGTGGAGCGGGACGCGGTGGCGCTGTGGTGGTACAACCGGCTGCGCCGGCCCGCCGTGGACCTGGACGCCTTCGACGAGCCCTGGCTCGCGCGGGCCAGGGACTCCTACCGCGCCATCGGGCGCGAGCTGTGGGTGCTCGACCTCACCGCCGACTTCGGGGTGCCCGTGATGGGCGCGGTCTCCCGGCGCGTCACCGGCGGCCCCGAGGCGCTCTCCTTCGGCTTCGGCGCCCACTTCGACCCCCGGCTCGCACTGCGCCGCGCGGTCACCGAGACGGCGCAGCTACTGCCCCCCGACGACGGCCGCCCGACGGCCGGTCTGGAGCACGCCGATGACGAACTGGGCCGTTGGTGGCAAGAATCCACCATCCAGAATCAGCCATATCTCACGCCTGATCCGGCGGAAGTCCCCCGCACCGTGCCCGACTACGCATATCGGCCGCGGACCGACCTCAGGGACGACATACTCGCGGCGGAGCGTCTGGTCAGGGAGCACGGGATGGAACTGCTCGTACTCGACCAGACCCGGCCCGACGTGGGACTTCCCGTGGTGAAGGTGATCGTCCCCGGTATGCGTCACTTCTGGGCGCGCTTCGCCCCCGGGCGCCTTTTCGACGTCCCCGTACGCCTCGGCCTGCGCGACAGACCGACGCCGTACGAGGATCTGAACCCCGTACCGCTCTTCGTGTGAGGCGGCCGTCCGACATGCACACTCGATCCGGTGGACAGCTTGAGGCCATACCATGCGGTCCGCCACCACAAGTCCCGGGCGAGGAGGCGGTCATGGCGACGCACGACCATGTCGGGAAAGAGGGGAGACGGGGAAGACGGACGGCCGCGCGGCGACCGGAAAGCACCGTTCCGCCCGGCGCGGGCGTCAGGACGCGGCATCTGCTCGGCGCCCTCGCGCGCCGCGGCGAGGAGCCCGGGGGCGACGCGCTGCCGCTCTCCCCGAGGTCGCAGACGCCGGCCCCCAGGATGGCGCGCGCCATCATCGTGGTGGCGCTGGCGTGCTACGGCACCATGACCGTGCTCAACGTGATCAGGACGCATCCGCCGACGTTCCGGCTCGCCTGCTGTATCGCGCTCGTGGTGCTGGTCTTCACCGTCCAGTACGCGGTGTCGTCCCCGTCCGCGCGGCGCTGGCCCGGGCGCCGCAAGGGGGCGGTGCTGCTGGTCCAGGTGGCGCTCACCTACGCGCCGCTGGTCTGGTTCGGCACCAACTGGGGCAGCATGGAGGGCCCGCTCGCCGCCTCGCTGCTGCTGACGCTGCCCGCCCGTTTCGGCTGGCCCTGCTACGGGCTGCTGGTCGCGTTCATCCCCGTCTACAACGTACTGGCGGGGGCCACGTACGACCTGGTGCTGTACTTCACGATCTCGGGGCTGCTGACCGGGCTCGTCATCTACGGACTGACCCGGCTGACCGACCTGGTGCACCAGGTGCACGCCACCCGGGAGGAGTTGGCCCGGATGGCGGTGACCCAGGAGCGCCTGCGGTTCGCCAGGGACCTGCACGACCTGCTGGGCTACAGCCTGTCCGCGATCACGCTCAAGGGGGAGCTGATCCAGCGGCTGATCACGGCGCGGCCCGACGCGGCCGCGCAGGAGACGGACGGGCTGCTGAAGGTGGCCAGGCAGGCCCTCGCCGACGTGCGCCTCGTCTCCAGCGGCTACCGCGACATGTCCCTGGCCGACGAGGCGCAGGCCGCCGGTGCGGTGCTCGCCGCCGCGGACATCCGGGCGGTGGTGGACGTGCCGCTCGGCCGGCTGCACCCGCTGGTGGACACGGCGCTCGCCACCGCGCTGCGCGAGGGCGTCACCAACGTCCTGCGGCACAGCAGGGTCCAGGAGTGCGGGATACGGGCCGTGCTCGAAGGCGAGACGGTCCGCCTCAGCCTGGTCAACGACCGTCCTGACGAGCAGCACGACCCCGAGGGGGCCGCCGTGCGGACCGGCGGCGGCAGCGGTCTCGACAACCTCCGCACCAGGTTCGCCGCCATCGGCGGCGGCCTGGACGCGGGGGTCGACGGCGAGGGGCGCTTCCGGCTCGAGGTGTGGGCGCCCGCCAGGCCCCAGCACCGGGACACCGACTCCCCGGTCTTCGGCGCCCCCGGCCCGTCCGGGGCCCCGCGGGACGAGGAGCGCACCGCGCACGAGGGCGCCGCGGGGCGCGCCGCCTGACCAGCGGGCACCCCCGCGACGGCGCCCGCGCACCGGGCGCTCCCCGCACCACCGGCACGCCGCACGGCAGGCGAGGCACCGTGCACCGCCGCGCCCGCGGCACCTTCGGGACCCGACGAAGCGGGAGGGGGAGAGATGAGGTCGATACGGATTCTGCTCGCCGAGGATGTGCACCTGATCCGGGGCACGCTGGTCGCCCTGCTCGAACTCGAACCCGACTTCCAGGTCGTCGCGGCCGTGGACCACGGCGACGCGGTCGTGCCGACGGCCCTCGCCTCCCGCCCCGACGTGGCCGTCATCGGCGCCGGCCTCCGGGGGCACGACGGGCTCGTCGCCGCGGGCCGCCTCCATGAGCGGGTGCCGCGCTGCCGCACCCTGATCCTGACGAGCCTGGGCGCGCCCGGGGCACTGCGGCGGGCGATGGCCGCCCGGGTGGGGGGCTTCCTGCTGAAGGACGCGCCACCGGAGCGGCTGGCACTCGCGGTGCGCGCGGTGGCCCGCGGCCAGCGCCTCATCGACCCCGAACTCGCCCGCACCGCCTGGGAGTCTCCCGGCAGCCCGCTGTCCGCGCAGGAGCTGACGCTGCTGCGGTGCGCGGCGCGCGGCGGCGACACGGCCGCGATCGCGGGCCGGCTGCGCCAGTCCCGCAGGGGGGTGCGTATCCGCCTCGCCAGGATCGCGGCGAAGCTCGGCGCACGGACCGACGTCGAGTCCGTACGCATCGCGGAGGAGGCGGGCTGGATTCCCTGACACGGGCCGCGTTCCGTATCGTGGCACGGCCCACCGTAAAGCCGTTCCCGCCCGGGCCCCGGGAAAGTCCGCCCCGCGGCCGGTAGGGAGCGGTGCGGGTGGGCACCCGGGGGGCGCCGGGCGTACCGAGGGCCCGGTTGCGTACGGCGGGCGGCTCGCTAAGGTGAGCCGGGCCCGCATCGGCCAACGGAAGGACACACCGTGACCTCGACGAACTCCGGTAACCCGACGCCCTCGGCGGTGCACGGTGGGGGGACGTTCCGGCTCGGGGGCGACCTGCCGGTGCACCGCCTCGGCTTCGGCTCCATGCAGCTTCCGGGGCCCGGCGTGTGGGGCGAGCCCCGTGACCCCGACGAGGCGGTGCGGGTGCTGCGCAGGGCCGTGGACCTCGGCGTGGACTTCATCGACACCGCGGACTCCTACGGGCCGGTGGTGGCGGAGCCGCTGATCAAGAAGGCGCTGCATCCCTATCCCGAGGGCCTGGTGATCGCCACCAAGGCGGGTCTGACCAGGCAGGGCCCGGACCGCTGGTTGCCGGTGGGCCGCCCCGCGTACCTCCGCCAGCAGTGCGAGATGAGCCTGCGCCATCTCGGGGTGGAGCGGATCGACCTCTTCCAGTTGCACCGGATCGACCCGCAGGTGCCCCTGGACGAGCAGGTGGGCGAGCTGAAGCGGCTCCAGGACGAGGGCAAGATCCGGCACATCGGGCTGAGCGAGGCGAGTGTCGAGGATATCGAGGCGGCGTCGAGGACCGCCCGTATCGTCTCCGTGCAGAACCTGTACAACCTCTCCGACCGCTCGTCCGAGTCCGTGCTCGACTACGCGCAGCAGCACGGCATCGGCTTCATTCCCTGGTTTCCGCTGGCCACGGGCGCGCTCGCGGCGGACGGCGGTCCGCTGACGCGGCTGAGCGCGGACTACGGCGCGAGCGCCTCCCAACTGGCGCTCGCCTGGCTGCTGCGCCGCTCTCCCGTGATGCTGCCCATCCCCGGCACCTCGTCGGTCGCGCATCTGGAGGACAACTGCGCCGCCGCGGCGATCCAGCTCGGCGACGAGGAGTTCGAGCAGTTGGCACGCGCCGTGTGACGCCACGCCCCGGTAAGGGGCCCGATCCGCCGCGTCGGCGAACTCCCCGGTGAGTTCGCCGACGCTTTCTTGTTCTGCACACCAAACAGGAACGTTCGCTAGATCGAACGCGGGGAGTCGGTCAACTCACCTCCGTCTGCGCATTCTTCTCGCAACCCTGCGCACCCGTACGCCCATTGACAGGGTTGTGGGCAGATCCTAGTCTTCCATCGTTCTCCATACCGAACGGTCGGTGTTCGCTGTTCGCTGCGCGGAACACCCGACCGGCGCCGACTGGGCCGACCCGGCGAAGCAGCCCACCGGGCAGAAGCTGAGGATCGCCGTGGTCGCCGTCGACTTCCCCGACCAGCCGTTCGTCATGACCCGGCCCCAGCACAGCGACGACTTCGGCAACCCCCAGATCGACCCGGCACTGCCGAACGCCGTGCGCAGCCGCTACACCGGCTTCACCTCCTGGAAGGCCGCTCCCAGCTCTGGGGCAACTCCGGCATCGGGCAGGGCGAGAGCTCCGGCACCATCACCCACGAGATCTCGCACACCTTCGACATCGGCGACAACAACACCAATCCCTACGCGGAGCACTACCACCGCGCGGGCACAGGACCCTTCGACCTGATGGACCAGGGCTCGTTCAACGGCCCCGGCGGCCCGCGCATGCGGTGGGTGGTGCCCGCCACCGAGGGGGCCGCGATGCCCGCGGGGCAGACCGTGCGCACCAAGACCAAGCTCGGCTTCGTCGACGACGCACAGATACTCCACCTCTCCAAGGACGCCCTCGCCACCAGCGGCCTCGCGGTGTTCGACGTCGAGGCGCGCTCCGCGAAGACCGCGCGCGGCGACATCCAGGGCGTACGGGTCGACTTCGGCGAGGACCGCACACCCGCCTGCGACGTCGACGAGGACCCGCTGTGCGCCGGGCCGGGGTTCACCGACTACACCGTCGAGACGGTGCGGCGCATCGGCGCCGACTCGTTCACCCCCGAGGGCGACAGTTGCGGCTAGCTCTGCTTCAGCCGGATGGTCGACGCCAACCCGCAGGACATCCACAAGGTCGACTACTACGAGCCCGACGGCAGCCCGGTGATGCGCTCGATCGGCGACTACCGCCAGTTGAACGACGGCCTGTTCCACGCGGGCACCCGCTCGGGCAGCGCGTACGAGTACACCGACAGGGCCAACGGGCTGCGCTTCTACGTCGTCGGCAAACACACCGACGCCGACGGCGAGTTGCTGTACACCGTCTCGGCGGCCGCACCGAACAGGGCATGTGCCGCTTCCCCGTCGCCCACACCGGGAAGTACCGGGGCGCCGGGGAGAAGGGCCCCGAGGGCGTCGGCGCCTCTCCGCACTCCGACGTCTACCGCCTGGCGGCGAAGGTCAGCGGCACGGGCTGGCGCGCCGCCCTCCCCAACGAGCTGGCCACCGCCCGCTTCGGCTCCGGCACCACGGTCGGGGTGGCCGTCGACGCCTCCCACGCGACGAGCCGCGACGCGCGTGTCACCCTGACGGCCACCTCGGTCGACCACCCGTCGAAGAAGGCCACCGTCGCCTGCACGGTCGCCAAGTGAGCGGGTGAACGGGCGAGCCGGTGACCGGGTGAGCCGGTGGCCGGTCAGTCGTCCGGCTCGTGGGTGAGGCGCGCACCGTCGAGGGACACCGCCCAGTCGTCGCCCCCGGGGCCGGTCTCCACGCTCCAGTGGCCGTGGTTCTCCTCCTCCAGGTCCACCGACACGACCGTGCCCTTCGCGGCGGCCACCCGCGCGGCCCGCGCGGCGGACGTGGCGCCGCCGCCGAGCAGGCGGCGGGCGGCTCGCGCGTCGTCGTCCTCGCCGCGCTCGGGACGGGTGCGCAGCACCGTACCGTCCGACGGGGCGATGTCGAGGTGCCTGAGCGTCCCGGCGCGGTCCAGGATCTCGACCTCCCACACCAGCCGGCCGTCCGGGTCGTCGTCGATCTCCGCGGAGACGGCGCGGCCCGGGGTGTGCGAGAGCGCCCGTGCCAGCGCCTCCGGCGCCGGGAGGCGGCGCGCGGCGGCGGTCTCGGCGCGGTGCTCGGCGGCGTCATGCGCCGCGTCGTCGCCACCGTCGCCGTGGTTGTCGTGGTCGCCGTGGTTGTCGTGGTCGTCGTGGTCGTCGTGGTCGTCGTGGTCGTCGAGACTGGCGTCGTCGACACGGTGGCCGTCCGCGCGGGGCGGGCCGCCGTCCTCGCCGAGCGCCACGGCGGCGCCCCCTGCGGCGAGGACCGCGGCGGCGGCGAGGGCGGCGAGTACGGGCTTGCGCTTCATGGAGACCTCCTGGGAGTACGGGTGACCGGCCGCGGAGCGTGCCCTATCGGTGCCGCCCCGTCGTCCACCCGCCCCAGGCTGTCCCCCGCGCGCTGAAGGTCTCCTGAAGCTTCCTGAAGGCTCGTTCAGGAACGATTTGGCAGTCTTGACGCCATGCGCCTGCTGATCGTGGAGGACGAACGCCGGCTCGCCAGGTCCCTCGCCCTGGGCCTGGGCGCCGAGGGGTATGTCGTGGACGTCGTCCACGACGGCGCCGAGGGCCTGCGCCGCGCCACCGAGGGCGACCACGACCTGGTCATCCTCGACATCATGCTGCCCGGCCTCAACGGCTACCGCGTCTGCGCCGCGCTCAGGGCCGCCGGGTACCGGACGCCCATCCTCATGCTCACCGCGAAGGACGGCGAGTACGACGAGGCCGAGGGGCTCGACACCGGCGCCGACGACTATCTGACCAAGCCGTTCTCGTACGTGGTGCTGCGGGCACGGGTGCGGGCGCTGCTGCGCAGACGGGGGCGGAGCGTGCCGCCGGTGCACGAGATCGGCCGGCTCACCGTGGACACGGGGGCCCGCCGGGTGCGCGTCGCGGGCGAGGAGACCGCGCTCACCGCGAAGGAGTACGCGGTGCTCGAACACCTCGTGCTGCGGGCCGGGCAGGTCGTGACGAAGGCCGAAATCCTCGACCACGTCTGGGACTTCGCCTACTCGGGCGACCCCAATATCGTGGAGGTCTACGTCAGCGCCCTGCGCCGCAAGCTGGGGGCGGACGTGATCCGCACGGTCCGGGGCGCGGGGTACGTACTGGAGCGGCCGTGACGCGCGTACGCGGGCCCGGGTTCCCGGGCACGGTGCGGGCGCGGGCGACGGTCGCCGCCACCCTCGTCGTCGCGGTGGTGCTGGTCGCCGCGGGGGCGGCCGTCGTGCTCTCGCTGCGTGCCAACCTCGACGACCGTGCCGGTGCCGACGCCGAGTCGGCGGCCCGCAGGGTCGCCGCCAGGATCGCCGCGGGCACCCCCTGGGACGCGCTGGACCTGCCGGACGACGACGACGCGCCCGTGCAGGTCGTGGACGGCGCGGGTGACGTACGCGCGGTCAGCGAGGATCTGGAGTCGGTGACCGGCACCGGCACGGACGGTGTCCGCCCGGCTCCCGGGCCCGCCCCCGGGCGCGGCACCATCGACGACGACACGGACTTCGGCACCGGCGATGCCGTCATCGACGGCGACCGCGCGACCTACCGCTGGGCGGCGGTCGAGGTGAAGCCCGCGACGGCGGACACCTCGGACGACGACGGCGGAGAGGACCGCGACGAGGACGAAGGGGACGACGACCGTGGAGGGAGGGGCGCGGAGGAGGACTCCAACGGCGGTGACGGTGCACGGGAGTTCACGGTGTACGCCGGGGCCCCGCTCGACGCCGCGCGCAGTGCGGTGCGTACCGCCGTGACGGCGATGCTGATCGGGCTTCCGGTGCTGCTCGCCGTCGTCGCCGCGGTCATCCGGGCCGTGCTCCGCCGTGCGCTGCGCCCCGTCGAGGGCATCCGCGCCGAACTCGCCGCCATCACGGCCTCCCGCGACCTCGGCCGCCGCGTCCCGCAGCCCGCCGGGCGGGACGAGATCGGCACGCTCGCCCGTACCACCAACGAGACGCTCGCCGCGCTGGAGAGCGCCGTGGAGCGGCAGCGCCGCTTCGTCGCGGACGCCTCGCACGAGCTGCGCAGCCCCATCGCCTCGCTGCGCACCCAGCTCGAAGTCGGCGCCGAGCACCCCGCGCTGCTCGACGTGCCGGGGGCCGTGGCGGACACCGTCAGACTCCAGCGGCTCGCCACGGACCTGCTGCTCCTGGCCAGGTTCGACGCGGGCGAGCGACCCGCGGACCGTACGGTGCGGCTCGCCGGGCTCGTGGAGCGCGAGAGCGCGGCGCGCGGGCTGGTCGCGCGGGTCGAGCCGGGCGCGGGGGCATGTGCCGTGCGGGGCTCCGCCACCCAACTCGCCCGCGCCCTGGGCAATCTGCTCGACAACGCGCGCCGCCACGCACGCTCCGAGGTGTGGGTCGGGCTGCGGCGCGACGGCGGCCACGCGGTGGTGACGGTCGCCGACGACGGCCCCGGTGTCCCCGCCGCCGAGCGGGAGCGGATCTTCGAGCGGTTCGTGCGCCTCGACGACGCCCGCGCCCGTGACGGCGGCGGCGCGGGCCTCGGCCTCGCCATCGCCCGCGACGCCGCCGCCCACCACGGCGGCACCCTCACCGCCCGTGAACGCCCCGGCGGCGGCGCCCTCTTCGTCCTGCGACTGCCACTGGAGGGACCCGCCCAGGTGTGAGCCTCAGGCGGCCCCGTCGTCGTCGGCGCGGCCCTCGCAGGGGGTGAGGCGGTCGATGGTACGGGCGCTCCACTCCCGGATGGTCGCGGCCTCCTCGGGGGTGAGCGGGTCGAAGAAGTGGCGGCGGACGGTGTCGCCGTGGCCGCGCAGGGCGGCGTCCGCGACCCGCCGTCCGCTCGCGGTCAGGCCGGTACGGGTACGGCGGCCCGCCGCGCCCTCGGGCCGCGCCACGAAGCCGCGCTTCTCCATGCGGGTCAGCAGGTGCGAGACCCTGCTCTTCTCCCAGTCGAGCGCGCTGACGAGGTCGCAGACGCGCATGGTGTGGGCGGGGGCGCGCCAGAGCCTGACCAGCACGCTGAACTCGGCCTTCGAGATGCCGTGGTCGCGCTGGAGGCCCCGTTCGAGTTCACGGGCGAGCAGGCGCTGGGCGGTGGTCCAGTCGTCCCAGAACTCCCACTCCCCCGGTTCCAGCCCCTCGGTCTGCGACATGCCCGAATCGTACCGGGCACGCCCAGTGCACCCCTCCTAGCCAGTTGACGTATCAACTACGCCCCTTCTAAAGTTGATACGTCAACTCACGCTTCGGGAGGACACCGTGACACTCCGCACCGCCGCAGGACCGGAACCCGGGGCCACGGGTCCCGACGGCACACCTCCCGCCCTCCGGGGCGTACACCGCGGCCCCGGGGCCACTACGAGCGCGGCGGGTGCCCGATGAGGACACTGCTGCGCGGCGGCATGGTGGTCAGCATGGACCCGGAGGTCGGCGACCTCCCCCGGGGCGACGTGCTCGTCGAGGGCGAGCGGATCGCGGCGGTCGCGCCCACCGTGGACGCCGCGGACGCCGAGGTGGTGGACGCCTCGGGCAGGATCGTGATGCCCGGCTTCGTCGACACCCACCGGCACACCTGGCAGACCGCGTTCCGCGGCGTCGGCGCCGACTGGACGTTCGCCCAGTACCGCGTCGGCATGCACGGCACGCTACGGCCGCACTACCGGCCGCAGGACGTTCACCTGGGCAACCTGCTCGGCCGGATCGAGGCGGTCGACTCGGGGATCACCACCCTGCTGGACTGGTTCCACTGCTCCGACCGCCCCGAGAACGCCGACGCCGCGATCGACGCCCTGCGCACGGCACCCGGCCGCTCGGTGTTCTGCTACGGCGCGGGTACCCCGGAACAGCCCGACATCGCCGCCGAGATCACCCGGGTACGCGACCAACTCCCCGGCGACGCGATGGCGTTGGGCCTGCGCGGTCCGCTCATGTCCACCCTGGACACGACCGCCGACGATGTCGCGCTCGCGCGGGGGCTCGGGCTGCGGGTGAGCGTGCACCTCACCGGCGGCGCGCCCCCTTCCCCGCGCCCCGTCGCCGCCATGCGCGACCGCGGGCTGCTCGACGACCGCACCACCGTCGTGCACGGCAACGGCATCCCCGACGACGAGGTGGCGATGCTGGCCGACGCCGGATGCTCGGTGTCCGTCAGCCCCGACGTCGAGCTGAAGATGGGGTTCGGCCCGCCCGCCGTCGCCGGTGTGCTCGCCGCCGGGATACGCCCGTCGCTCTCCATCGACGACTGCCCGTCCGCGGGCGGCGACATGTTCTCCGCGATGCGCACCCTGCTCGCCGTGCAGCGCGGCCTCGACGGCGGCCTCACCACGCGCGACGTCCTCGGGTTCGCCACGGTGGAGGGGGCGCGCACGCTCGGCCTCGGCTCCCGCACGGGCAGTATCACCGTCGGCAAGGACGCCGACCTGATCCTGCTCGACGCCGAGGCCCCCGCGGTCTTCCCGGTGGGCAACCCGGTCGGCACGGTCGTCACAGCGGGCCATCCCGGCCTGGTGGACAGCGTCTTCGTACGCGGGAAGGCGGTCAAGCGCGACGGAAAGCTCCTCGGTGCGGACCTGCCCGCCCTGCGCGCACGGCTGCTGGAGTCCCGGGAGCGGATCGCCGCGGCCGCGGGCGTCGCCGTCGACGGATCATGGACACCCGAAACCCCGTGAACGTCACCACACCGCGTCCCTCATAGGATCGCCGGATGCCACAGGTACGCCCCATGCGGGAAGAGGACATCGACGCCGTCTCGGCGGTACGGGTCGGGGGCTGGCGCGCCGCCTACCGCGGCATGGTGCCGCAGACGTACCTGGACGCGCTCACGGTCGACGAGGACGCCCGCGGGCGGCGCGAGATGTTCGCGCACGGCAGCGGCGACGTGCTGAACCTGGTCGCCGAGGACCGCGGCGCCGTCGTCGGCTGGGCGGCGCTCGGAACCTCCCGCGAGGCGGACAGCGGGCCGGACGACGGCGAACTGCTCGCCCTCTACGCCGCACCCGACCGCCTCCGCGCGGGAACGGGCACCGCGCTGCTGCGGCACGCGCTGGCCGCCGCCCGCGAGCGCTCGTACGACGCACTGGTGCTGTGGGTGATCGCCGCCAACACCGGGGCCCGCCGCTTCTACGAGCGGCACGGCTTCGCACCGGACGGCGCCGCCTCCGACTGGCTGGTGGACGGCACCGCCGTCCCCGAACTCCGCTACCGCACCCGGATCACCCCGGCGCCCTGAGGCGCCCCGGTGCCGGGCCGGTTGCCGTGCGGGCGGTGGCACGCCCGGCAACCGGTCCCGTGGGTCAGCTCACGGAGAAGCCCACCAGGCGGGCGGCGCCGTGTCCGCCGGAGGCGTCGGTGGCCAGGGCCACGTACCGTGCGGTGGTGTCCGTGCCGAGACGCCGTGTCCTGCCGTGCCCGGTGAGACGCCCGGCGCCGCGGTAGGAGACACCGTCGTCGCTGAACTCCGCGCGCAGCCCGGGCACCCGGCCCCCGGTCCACTCGGCGCGCAGGTCGCGGACCCGCAGCCGGGCGCCGAGGTCGACGACCATGCGGCCGCCCGGGCCCGGCGTCCACGCCGTCCCGGGGTCGCCGTCGACGGCCGCCGCCGGGTCCGACATCCCGGGCGGGAGGGGGTTGGTCGGGAACGTCGTACGGCCGAGGGCCAGGTCGGCCAGCGGGTAAGCGGTGGCGCCGCGCAGCCTGACGGTCGTGGTGCGCCCGGCGCGGACCGTGGCGGACGCGCTCACGCCCTGCCCCGTCACCCGCACCCGGCAGGAGGCACCGCCGAGCCGCACGGTCGCGGCGTCCACGACCTCCGCCCACAGCCCCACGGGCAGCCGCCCCCCGGAGAGCGGGCGCACCGTCAGCCGGGGCGCGAGCACGGCCGCTGACGCGGCGGCGAGCCCGGCCTCGTAGACCGTGCCGTCATCGGTCACGGTCTGCCGCCCCTCGTACAGGGCGACACGCGAGCGGGCCTGCGGAAGCCGCACCGTGGTGGTGACCGCGCGGGCGCCGAGGTTGAACAGGCTCAGATGGTCGTCCGTGAGCGCGGCGCGCACCGCGTCGTCGGCCGCCTCGGGCGCGGGGCGCGCCGCCAGGTCGCGCAGGGTGGCGGCGGAGGCGCCGGGCAGGCCCTCCACCAGGAGCGGCGCCGCGGGCCCGTCCGCCAGCACGACGGAGTCCCCGTACACGGCGAGCCGCCGCTTTCCGCCCCGTACGAGCAGTCCCGCCCTGCCGTCCACATCGAGCCAGCCGCCCTCGCTCACGGCGTCCGGCTCCGGCCACGACGCCAGGTCGTCCCACCGCTCGCCGTCGGCCGAGCCCTGCACGGTGTACGCGCGCCCCGCCGCGGCCTCCCAGCGCAGGGTCACCCGGTCCACCGAGCGCTCCTCGCCGAGGTCCACGGCGAGCCAACTGTCCGCGCGCCGCCGGTCGGCCACCGACACCGCCCAGCGCGTCGACGCGTCGCCGTCCACGGCGAACCCGGGGTCCTTGCCGGTGTCGTGGGAGGACGCGGTGGCCGCGGCGCCGCGCGCGAGGTCCGTGCCGTCCGCCCCGTCGCGCGCCTCGAACGCGTACAGCGAGTACCCGTACGCCGGGTCGGGCAGGACGCCGAGCATGCGCAGATGGCGCACCCGGGTGCGCGGGAAGGCGACGTCGTCGACGCGCGGCGCCGCGGCACCCGACGCGTCCGCCGCCTTGACGGTGGCGCTGCCCTCGGCGAAGCGGTAGGTGCGCGAGCCGGTCAGCCCCGCGACCCCCGGCATGGTGAGGTTGTGCACCTCCAGGTGCCCCTCCCCCGCCGCGGTGCCCGTGGTGGCGTAGACGACGGCCCCGGACGGCAGCGTGGTGAGGCCCGCGGTGCCGGTGCCGAGGCGCAGCACGGTCGCACTGCCGTCGAACCCGTCCCTGAGCCTGCCGTACGTGCGCACCCCGCGCCCCTCGACCTCGGCCCCGGTGCCGGGCAGGAACATGGGCGTGGCGCCGCTGAGTCTGAACAGCCAGTCGTCGTGCGCGGGCTGCCAGGCGAACTTCACGAACCCGGGCTTGCTGACCGCGCCCGCCCAGGCGCCCGGGGACTGGTGCGACACGAGCCCCGGGCCCTCGCCGAAGTCGGTGACGCCCGAGGCCCGCCTGAACAGCTCCTGCGCGCTCAGCGGGCGCACCGTGCGGCCCCGTCCGGCCGCCCACTCGTGCAGCAGGTAGCTGATGGCCACCTCGGCGCGGGCCTCCGGCTCGTACTTGGGCTCTCCCGAGAACTTCGCGAGCCGGTACTCGGGCGGGTACTTCTGGTACGAATCGAGCCGTTCCGCAAGGGCCGCCTCCGCGCGCGCGGCCGCACGGTCGCCGCCCACCTGGGCGAGGAAGGCGAGCGGGATGACGTCGCGCCCGTAGAGGTGCTCGCGGTCGTTGACCATCGGCATCAGCGGCTCGCCCGCGTCGCTCATCACACCGAGGAGGGCGCGCCACAGCGGGTCGGCGTTGGGCTGCTCGGTGAGCACCTGCGGCAGCGGACGGCCCGCGGTGATGAGGTGGGCGGCGTTGCGGCCCGAGGTGCGCCACAACTCCTCCTGGTAGTGCGGTCCGAAGGAGCCGTGGTTCTCGACGATGAAGGTGTCGTACAGGTTGCGGGAGGTGTTGTCGGAGACCGGGACCCCGTCGACACGGGCCGGGTTGGCGAGGTCGGCCGGGGGCAGGCCCGCCTCGTTGCGGGCCCAGGTGCCGAAGTCCTTCTCCCAGGCGGCGTGCCGCGGGTCGTCGGCCGCCCAGGCGAGCGCGGGGGCGAGGGACTGGGCGTAGACGCCCATCTCCTCCAGCTTGGTGTCCCCGACGTAGCCGCCGTCGAGGCCGTGGGGCGTCCAGTCGCCGGAGCCGGGGTCGTCGCCCGTGCCCAACCCGGTGGTGTAGGCCGCCTGTTCGCGCACGATGGTGTCGACGTTCTTCCGGGTGGTGTCGTCGAGTTCGTCCCAGAGCAGCCGGGCGGCGAGGACGAAGTAGAGCTGGAAGGTGGTGTCGAAGAACAGGGTGCGGCCCCACTGGGTGCCGCCGGTGAGCCGGTTGGACGCGGCGAAGTGCCGGATGGTCGCGAGGGTGCGCTCGCGCAGCGTCCTTTCGTCGGTCCCGGCCAGGCCGGCGTCGTAGGTGCCCCGGGTGAGCAGGAGGGCGTTGCCGAGCACCACGGCGAAGCCGAAGTCCTTGTCGGTGTAGTAGCCGCGGGTGTCGTCCCACTGGGTCTCCGACCAGCGGGTGTGGCTCAGCAGCACGCGGTGGTACGTCGCCGCCACCTCGTCGGGGGCGCCGCCGCCCTTCGGGCGCCCCTGCGCGCGGGCCGTGGTGCCTTCGAGGGCCGTGGGGAGGGTGGCGAGCGCAGCGGAGGCGCCCATGAGCTGGACGAATCGGCGCCGGTCGAGCGGGAGGGGAGGGAGGTGCGGCACGGTCGAATGCCTCTCTTGACGCGAGGGGGCCTGATCTGACGCGGGACGGGGACAACGCCGTCCGAAGCGGCTTCGACAGCGCCGAAACACTTCGACAACGTTGTCAACAGCGCTGTAATTCTTCATCCGCGGGCTTCCGACCGTCAAGAGGTGTGACATGAGGGACGTCCGGGACAGGTGGGGGCAGGCCGGTCGCGGCTCCTGCCGTCGCGCCTCTTCCTGAGGTCGCGGCTTCTGCGTGAGGGGTGTGGCGGGGCGGCGGTGTCTCCCCGGCAGCGGCGTGGTGGGCGGCCGCGTCTTCGGCGGAGGTGGCCCGGTGGGCGGGAGCGTCCGGTGGTGCCGCTGTCACGGTCGCCCGTGGGCGGGCCCTCGACTACCCTCGTCGCAGACACGGCAGGCGCGACATGGCCTCGGAGGCCATCGTTCCCGCAGGCCAGGGGCGGTTTTCGGGCATGGTTCCAGCGTGACACGGTAGGCGACGCACGGAGGAGACGTGGGAGACGACAGCGGGCAGGACGCGGGCCCCGCCATCTCGACGGACACCGGCCACAACGCCCGCGTCTGGGACTACTGGCTACAGGGCAAGAGCCACTACGAGGTGGACGCCGAGGTCGGCAACCACATCGCGACCCTGTACCCCGAGATCGTCGAAGTGGCCCGCGCGGACCGGGCGTTCCTCGGTCGTGCGGTGGCGTTCCTCGCGGGCGAGGCCGGTGTCCGGCAGTTCCTCGACATCGGCACGGGCCTGCCCACCGCGCGCAACACCCACGAGGTCGCCCAGGAGGTGGCGCCGGAGTCGCGCATCGTCTACGTCGACAACGACCCCATCGTGCTGGCGCACGCGCGCGCCCTGTTGACCAGTTCCGCCGAGGGTGCGACGCAGTACATCGACGCCGACGCGCACGACCCGGCGACGATCATCGAGGCCGCGGGCGAGACGCTGGACTTCGGCAAGCCGGTCGCCGTGATGTTCCTCGGTGTGCTGAACTTCGTGCTGGACACCGGGCGGGCGGCGGCGATCGTCCGGCAGTTCGCGGACGCCGTGCCCTCGGGCAGCTACGTCGCGCTGACGCACCCCACCCTGGAACTCGGCGGCGACGTCAACCGCGAGGCCATGGCGTTCTGGAACGAGCACGCACAGCCCCCCATCACCGCGCGCCCCCGGGCCGACCTCGCCGACTTCCTCACGGGCCTCGACATCCTGCCGCCCGGCATCGTCTCGTGCAGCCGCTGGCGTCCGGTCGCGGAGGAGAACCCCCCTGCGGTGGCCCAGTACGCGGCGGTGGCCCGCAAGCCGTGACGCCCGGCGGCGGGCCCCGGCACCGGGTCGAGGGCGGGCAGTCGTACGGGCCGGGGTTTCGGGCCGCTGGCTGCTCGCCGGGTCTCCGGGGCGAGCGTGGAGTACGCGACGCCGCCGGCTCAGGGACCGCGGGAGACCCGGCCCGTGAACCAGGGCGCCGCGCTCCCCCGCGCGGCGCCGACCCTTACGAGGGCCGACCTTTACGAGGGCTGGGTCAGGGTGAACTTCTGGGCGTCGGCTCCGTTGCAGTCCCAGATCCGCAGCCGGGTGCCGTTGTCGGTGGCGCCGTCCGGGGAGTCGAGGCAGCGGCCGGACTGCGGGTTGAACAGCGAGCCGTCGTCCCGCTGGACCCACTCCTGGCCGCCGACGCCGTTGCAGTCCCACAGCTCGACCTCGGCGCCGTTGGCGGTGCCGTTGCCCTCGATGTCCAGGCACCTGCCGATCGTGCTGAGGGAGCCGTTGGCGTTGTGGTGCCAGTACTGGTCCTCGGCCCAGGTCTGGCAGTCCCACAGTTGTACGGCGGTGCCGTTGCTGCCGGTGTCGTCCGCGGCGACGTCGACGCACTTGCCGCCAGGGCCGGTGATCCTGCCCTGCGGCCCGTTGGGCACGTCCGTCCCGCCCGTGTAGCCGACGGAGACGACGTTGGCCTGGACGGCGTCCTCGGCGGCGTCGGTCGGGTAGCCGGCGACCATCACACCCTCGAAGAAGGTGCCACGGTTCCAGTTGCTGTTGTCGCCGCCGGTGCCCAGGATGATGCCGCCCTCCTGCCGCATCGGCCGGTAGCCGTCGCGCGTGGGCAGGCCGCCGTCCCACCAGGTGGTCAGCGCGCCGGACTGGGAGTCGCCGCCCTTGAGCGCGTACGTGGTCTGCCCGTCGTTCTTCAACACGGCCGTGACGAAGGGGGTGTTGTTGCCTCGGTTGGCGGTGTTGGAGCCGTTGTCGCCCTGGAACATGCCGTTCTCCAGGTCCGCCTCGACCCAGGGTCCCGAGCCGGTGCACGGGGCGAAGTAGCACGTGGTGGCGATGCTGACGGCGTCCATATGGCCGTTGCCCGTGTCGGCGGGTGTGCTCTCGGCGTTGCCGTAGTCGAAACAGCAGTCGGAGCCGACGTGGGTGCCGCTGGCCACCATGTAGGCGCCCTCGGGCCGGCCGTTGACCGCGACGCCCGAGGCCACGCCGGTGTAGCGGTAGCCGACGCCCGGTGAGATCCAGATGCCGTACACCTTGTGGCCGCCGGCGGTCACGGAGATCTCGGCCGCGTCGGCACCGCGGTCGGCGCCCATGCCCGCGGTGCCCGCCGGTCCCGGTGTGAGGTCGTTGTGGTGCGAGGTCTGGTCGTAGACCTTGCTGATGCTGCACGGGGTGTCCTGGCAGAACGCGTCCTGCCGTGCGGCGTCGGCGTAGCCGCCGGGCGCCAGTGGCGCGATGTCGGTGGTGGCGCCGTCCGAGGCGCGAGTGACCTGGTAGAGGGGGCCGTCGTAGGACGAGACGAGGGCGCGTGTCGTGCTGTGCGCGGCGACGCAGGGGGTGCCGGCGGAGCCGTAGATGTCGCAGGGGAGGGAGTCGGCCGCCTGTGACACGGCGGGGAGGCCGATGAGGGCGCCGAGGAGGAGGGCGAGGGCCGCGAGGGCGGACAGCACGAGCCGTGGGGACCGCCGGGCCGTCGCGCCCCGGGCGAGGAGAGGAACGTTTCTTGTGCCGGTGCGTCTTGCTCTGCGCATGGTGTGTGCTCCCGGGATGTGGGGGACGGGGGTGGAGCCCAACCTGCCGAGTCCTGGGCCGAGTTCGACCGCTCGGCATCCTGTCGGGAAAGTACGCGGCCTGATTGATCCCGTCAATATTTGTTGCTTCACTTTCGCGCCGTCCCGGCAAACCCGTCTGGATCTGTTTGCTTCTGTTGGGCTGTTGCCGTCGGTCCGGTCTCGGAGGTGTCCGAAACCGGCCCTGCCCCCGGGGTCTCAGCAGCACCCCGCGCCCCGGGACGTGGCGGTGGCGCTCACCTGTCGGTGGAACGGAAGCCGGTGCGCCAGCCCGGATGCGCCGGGGCCCAGCCCGTCGCCCTGGCGCGGGGGTTGGCGGCGGTGTCGAACTCGGCCAGGGCGGTGAGCCGGTGGACCACGACGTCGGGGGCGGCACCGGGCAGGGCGGCCCGTACCGAACCGGCGTCGAAGGCGTCCATCCGGCGGGCGCGCCCTCGGCCCACGGTGGTCTCGGCTATGGCAGCCGGTCCCGTTCCCCCGCGCCCTGCTCGAAGCGTGCCGGTGCGCGGAAGCGGGCACGGCGGGCGGCGCGGCGGAAGGTGGTGAGGACGGCCGGGCCCACCAGGAGGAGGGCGGTGAAGTTGGTGACCGCGCGGCCGGTGTCCCAGCCGAGTGAGGTGGCGAGGTCGAAGGCGACGTAGCGGTGCCACTGCTCGGTGAAGGGCAGACCGGGCAGGTAGGCGAGGGAGCTGTGCGGGTCGAGGGAGAAGGGCCAGAAGGAGAGGTTGAGGAGGAAGCCGAAGAGGTAGCCGGAGAGCGAGCCGTAGACGGCGAGGAGCACCACCTCGCCCCGGCCGCGCGCCCTCGGCAGGAACCCGGCGAGCATCCCGACGAAGGCGCAGCCGAACATCTGGTACGGCATCCAGGGGCCGACGCCGCCGGTGATGAGCGCGGAGGCGAACAGGGAGGTGCAGCCGAGGGTGAAGCCGAAGCCAGGGCCGTAGACGCGGCCCGCGAGGACGAGGACGAAGAACACCGTCTCGATGCCCGCGGTGCCGGCGCCGAGCGGGCGCAGTGCGGCGTTGACGGCGGACAGCACGCCGAGCATCGCCAGCGCCTTGGAGTCGATGCCGCCCTCGGAGATCTCGGAGAGCACCACGCACAGGACGAGCACCAGCAGCACACCGAAGATGAGCAGGGGCGCGTAGGTGGAGCCGAGGCTTCCGGGGGCGACCACAAACGGCCAGAAGAAGGCGACGAGGCCGAGGAACGCGGCGAGGGCCATCACCACACCGACGCGGGGGGTGAGGCGGATGGCCGCGACGGGGCGCGGGGGTGGTGCGGGCCTGGGGCTCATGGCCGGGTCCCGTCCCCGGGGGCGGCGCCCGGTCGTTCGTCGGGCACGGCGCCGTGCCCGACGCGCGGGGGCTCGGGTGGTGCGGGCAGTACCCGGGTGAGCTGATCGGCCGTCAGGAAGGGCAGGGGGGCGAGGATCTTGGCGGTCTGCGGTGCGAAGACCGGGGAGGCGACGATGACGTCGGCGGTAGGTCCTTCGGCGACGATGTCGCCCTCGGCCATGACGACGACGCGGTCGGCGGCGCGGGCGGCGAACTCCACGTCGTGGGTGGACACCACCACGGCGCGCCCCTCGGCGGCGAGTCCGTCGACGGTGTGGACGAGCGCGGACTTGGCCCGGTAGTCGAGGCCCCGGGTCGGCTCGTCGAGGAGTACGACCGCTGGCGCCGCGGTCAGTTGGACCGCCAGCACCAGGGCGAGACGCTGGCCCTCCGAGAGGTCGCGGGGGTGGGTGGTGTCGGGGATGCCGGGAGCGAGGCGGTCGAGGATGGCGCGGGCGCTCTCGCCCGCCCGGGAGGCGGTGTCGGCCTGGGCGAGTTCCTGTCCGACGCTCTCCAGGTAGAGGAGGTCGGCGGCGGTCTGCGGGACGAGGCCGACGAGTTCGCGGGCCCGCGCGGCGGCCACCGTGTGCGGGTCGGCCCCGCGGCCCGTGCCGTCCGTCACGTGCACCCGTCCCGCGCGGCGCGGGCCCGAGCCCTGGAGGGCCCAGAGCAGGGACGACTTGCCCGAGCCGTTGCGGCCCATCAGGGCGGTGACCCGGCCCGCGCGCAGTTCGAGGTCGACGGCGCGCACGGCGGGCACACCGCCGTGGGTGACGGTGACACCCCTGGCGGTCAGCACCGCGGGGCCCTCCCCCGCGATCGGCCGCCGCACCGGGGGCGGTGCCACGCCCGCGAGCCGTGCGCGCAGCGGTGCGGCGGCCCTGCGGGCGTCCCGGATCGACAGCGGCAGCGGGGTCCAGCGGGCGGCGCGGCCGAGTTCCACGATGGGCGGGGCGACGGCGGCGCCGCCCAGGACCTCCTGGGGTGCGCCGATACGGGCGTGGCCGTCGCCGGGGAGGTGGATGACGCGGTCGGCGTACTGGACGACACGTTCGAGGCGGTGCTCGGCCATGAGGACGGTGACGCCGAGATCGTGGACGAGGCGGGTGACGGCGGCCAGTACCTCTTCCGCCGCGGTGGGGTCGAGCGCGGACGTGGGCTCGTCGAGGACCAGGACCCGGGGGTGTGCGGTGAGCACGGAGCCGATCGCGACGCGCTGCTGCTGGCCGCCGGAGAGTTCGTACAGGGCGCGGTGGCGCAGGTCGGCCAGGCCCAGCAGGTCGAGCGTCTCCTCGACGCGCTTGCGCATGGTGGCCGCGGGGATCGCCAACTGCTCCATGGCGTAGGCCAGTTCCTCTTCGACGGTGTCGGTGACGAAGCCGTCTGCCGGGTCCTGTCCGACCATGCCGACGACGTCGGCGAGTTCGCGTGGCGGGTGGTGCGCGGTGTCGCGGCCGTCGACGGTGACCCGGCCGTGGAGGGTGCCCCCGGTGAAGTGCGGTACGAGGCCGTTGACGGTGCCGAGCAGGGTGGACTTGCCGGTGCCTGTGTGCCCGATGACGAGGCAGAGTTCGCCCTCCTGCACGGTGAGGTCGACGTCGCGCAGGGTGGGGCGCGCGGTGTCGTCGTAGCGGACGCCGACCTGGTCGAAGGTGATCACGTGGGGTCGGGCCTCCGGTCTGCGCGGTCCTCGTGGTGGGGCGGCGGCGGTGGGGAGAGGAGCCCCGCGGTGCCGGCGAGCAGGATGGCGGCGGTGGGCACGAGCGGCAGTCCAGGCCAGGTGAGGGGGTAGTAGGTGGGGTTGAGCTGGGCGGGGTCGTAGCCGAGGTCGCCGAAGAGCAGCGCCGCGGAGAGGACACCGCTTCCCGCCACCGCCCACTCCGGGGCCCGCCAGGGGTCGGGCCGGTAGGCGGTGCGGGTGACACGGCGCCCGCCGAGCCGCAGCCCCGCCACGCACAGCGCCGCGCCGAGGGCGAGCGCGGGGGCGCCGAGGAAGGCGGGTGTGGTCGCGTCGAGGAGGCCGTAGGCCCCTGTGCACAGGCCGCACATGCCCAGCAGCATCAGGGCGCCGGTGGCGCGCCGGGAGCGGCGGGTGGCGCCGCCCGAGCGGCCGTAGCCACGGGAGTCCATGGCGGCGGCCAGCCGCAGCGAGCGTTCGAGGGCGTCTTCGAGTACGGGGATGACGACGCCGCGCAGCGCCCGGATGCCGCGGGTACGACCGGCCCTCAACTTCCGTGCCCGGGAGACACGTTGAATGCTCTGGACGAGTTGGGGCGCGACGCTGACGGCGACCGTGACGGCGACGCCGAGTTCGTGGAGGGCGCCGGGCAGGACACGCAGCGCGCGTTTGGGGTTGGCGAGGGTGTTGGCGGCGCCGACGCAGCAGAGCATGCAGGCGAGCCGCAGCCCGTCGGTCGCCGCGGAGAGCACCGCTTCGAGGGAGACGGGTCCGCCGAGTTGGATGCCCGCGTACCAGTCGGGGGTGGCGAGGTGCGGGAGGGCGAAGAGGAAGTGGTCGCCCGGGGTGATGCCGGTGGCGAAGACGGCCCGGAAGACGACGCGGATGACGACGACCGTGAGGGCCAGGCCGAGGTAGTGGACGAAGCCCCTGGCCCAGGGGGCCTCGGTGCGGCGGGCGGTGACGACGTAGCCGAGGACGGCGAGGACGAGCAGGAGCAGGAGCGGGTTGTCGGTGCGGCTGACGGCGGTGGCCAGAGCGAGCGCCCACACCCACCAGGCCGCGGGGTGCAGGGCGCGGGGCAGCCGTCGGCCGCCGCGGTCGGGCCTGGAGGGCGGGGGCGCGGCCCCGGTCAGCTCGTGCGGGGTCCCGGTGGCGCTCACCCGGTGCGGCGGCGTCGGCGGGCGAGGTGGAACGCGGCGCCGCCGATGAAGAGGACGAGTCCGGCGCCGGTGGCGGCGGGCACGAGGGAGCCCGGGTCGTGGTGGGCCCGTGCGGTGGGGGCGGCGTCCACCACCCGGGGTCCCGTGCTGGCGTGCGCCCCGGCGGTGGGGGTGGTGGGTGGCGAGTGGCTGGGTGTGGTGGAGGGTGCGGCGTCGGCGCTGTGGTGGGTCGCGTGCGGGGTGGCGCTGTGGGTGTGCCGTGGTGGTGTGGACTTCGCCGGTGCGGGGCGGTGTTGCCGGTGTTCGGGTGCGGGGCCCGTGTCGACGCCGGGCGGCAGCGGGGGTGCCTTGGCGGTGGAGGCGGGGTTGCCGCCGCCCTGGGGGCGGGTGTTGCGGGCGCGGAGCTGGTCGGGGGTGATCCGCGGGCGGCCCTCGCTGCCCTGGATGTCGGTGCCGCCGAAGCTCCACAGGTCGACGCTGCCTGGCCGGGGTTTGTAGAGCATGGCGCCGAGTTGGCTGTACTCCCAGTCGTCGTCGCCCGGGTCGGCGTGCCAGTAGGACCAGTAGGCGGAGGCGGGCGGGGTGAGGACGCAGTCCTCGTCGGCGGCCGTCGGGTACTCCCTGCCGCCCTGGTAGCCGCTGTAGCCGATGCGGCAGATGAACGCGGGCCCGTCGTGGCCGGTGCCCGTGGTGTGCCAGCCGCCCTGGTTGAGCAGTTCGTAGCCGGTGGTGGGGGTGGTGCCGCAGGAGCGCAGGACGGGGCCGCCCCAGTGGCTGAAGTCGACGGCGAGCACGGCGCCCGAGGAGGTGGTGCACTGTCCCATCGCGGCGGGGTCGGCCGCCGCCTGCCCGCCGGTGGCCAGCAGGGCCGCGCCGGTCAGCGCCAGCGCGGACACCGCCCCGGCCGCCGCGCGGCACACACGCCCGCACGCGGTCCGCGCGCGGCCGGGGGAGCGCCTGACGGCCCGCTCATTGCGGGCCCGGGCCGCGGTGCGGGGGCTCATCGGTGGCTCCCCTCGCCGGCCCGGCGGCGGGCGACCACCACCACGCGCCAGCCGGCCACCGTCAGCAGCAGCAGGGCGAGCGCCGCGAGGGCGCCCGCCTGGACGCCCGTGGACGCGAGCGCGCCGCCGCCACCGCCGCCCTCGCCCGTGCCCTCACCGCCGGGTGTGACGATCTCGGGGGCGCCGCCGCTTCCGCTCGGGGTGGGGGTGGGCGGCGCCGATGTGCCGCTCAGGTCGCGGTCGAGGGTGCCGAAGGAGATGCCGGTGGCGCCGCCCACCGCCTGGGTGGAGGCCCTGAGGTCGGAGCCGCGCTGGCCCTCGGCGGCCACGTTGAAGCCGCCGTCGGGGTTCTGCTGCGCGGCGAGGAACGTCCGTGCGTCGGCGATCTGCTGACGGTACGTCACAGCGTCGAGGGACAGGCCCTGTACGGCGAGGGCGGCCGAGTTGACGGAGTCGCCCGCGGCGCCGGGGAAGCCGCCGTCGTCGAGTTGTCTGCCCGCGAGCCAGGACAGGGCCTTGTCGACGGCCTTGTCCGCGGCGTCGCCCCCTGCGAGGTGGAGGGCCATGGCGGCGATGGCGGTCGAGTCCACGTCGGCGTCGCCGGTGGCGGGGATCAGGCTGGGCCAGGCCCCGCTGTCCTGCTGGAGGCTCTTCAGATACGCGAGCGGTCCGGCGGCGGCGTCCTTGTCGCCCGCCCGCAACTGGGCCATGACCGCGAGGGCTTGGGAGAACACGGACGGGGCGTAGGTGTAGGCGCCCTTGGCGGCGCAGGAGCGGTCGGGGGCGGTGCTCGGCCCGGCGCACACCGCCTTGTCCAGGGCGGCGATCAGGTCGTGGCCGCCGAAGTCGCGCGGGTCGCGCCCGACGGCCTCGGCGAGCAGCGCGGTCTTGCCGAGGGAGCCGCCCGCGGCGTACTCCGTGCCCACCCCGGTCCAGGCGTCCATGGTGCGCCCCGAGGAGTCCTTGCCGCCGCCGTCGAGGAAGTCGACGATGCCGCGCAGCCCTGTGTCGTCGAGTCCCGTGGCGGCGAGCGCGTAGGCGCCGTCGATGGTGAGCCCGTAGTCGGCGCCGGAGTCTGCGGGTCCCGACGCGTAGTACCGGCCCTGTCTGAGGCGGTCCGCGCCGGTGAGGTAGGCGACGCCTTTCGCCAGGTCGGGTCCCCCGCCCGCGGCCTGTGTGCCGGGCCCCGTGGTGGTGGTGTCGTCTGCCGGGTTTCGGGGTTCGGCGCCCGGTGCCCTGAGGGTGGCCAGGTCGGTTGCGGCGCCCGCGAGGACGGCGGGGGACGTGGGGTGGACGGCGGGGGTGGTGCCGCCCTCGTCGAACGCGAAGCCGCCGCCGTCGAGTTGGTGCCGTGCGAGCCAGCCGGTGGCGGCGTCGGCACGGCCGTCATCGCCGAGGGCGCGCAGCGCCTGGGCGGCCTGGGCGGTGGCGGTGACACTGCCGGTGGTGGAGCCGGGGCGGCCGGGGAACGCGCCGTCGGCGCGCTGGTTTGCGGTGAGGTAGCCGTGTGCGGCGGAGACGGCGTCGGGGTGGCCGCCTACGGCGTGCAGCACCAGGGCGGCGAGCCCCGTGGTGGCGGCGTCGGCGTCGCAGTGCTCGTCGGGGCGGATGAGGTCGCCGGTGAACCCGCCGCCTTCGCACTGGAGTTGGGCGAGGCGGGCGACGGCGGAGGCGGGCGGGGTGGCGCCCGCGCGCACCACGGCGAGCAGGGCGAGCGCCTGGGTGCCGGTGTGGGTGGCGCCGTGGAAGTCGCCCTTGGCGGTGCAGCCGGGGGCCGGTCTGCCGGAGTCGGGGCCCGCGGGGCAGACATGGTCCGTGAGGTCGCCGACGAGGTCGTGCCCGTCGACGCCGCCGGGGTCGCGCCCGGTGATCTCGGCGAGGAGGGCGAGCCCGGCGGCCCCAGCCGCGTCGGGGGCCTTCCCGGTGCCGTCGGGGTAGGCGCGGTCGGCGGTGTGGGCGGTCAGATAGGCGGTGACCTTGTCGAGAGTGGCACTGTCGGCTCCGGCCGCGGCAAGCGCGTAGGCCGCGTCGGTGGTCAGCGCGTAGTCGGGAGTGCCGCTGTCGTCGGCATCGACGTGCTCGCCGTCAGTGAGAGTGCCGCCGAGCCAGTGCGCCGCGGCGTCGAGGTCGATGTCACCGGGCGCCCCGGTCGGCTCGCCGCTCGGTTCACCCGGGTCGGCCGCGGCTGTGGCGCGTACGTCGTCGGGGCTGAAGTCCGGCTCGCCGGTGCTGCCGCCGACGTCGGTGCCGCCGTACACCCAGGCGTCGACGTCGCCGTCCTCCAGCTCGCGGTCCATGGCGCCGTACGCGCTGTAGGTCCACTCGTCCTGGCCCGGCGCGGCGGTCCAGTAGGACCAGTAGGCGGTGGCGGGCGGGGTGAGGACGCAGTCGTCCTGGTCGGGAGTGGGGTACTGGGTGCCGGAGTCGAAGTCGCCCGACCCGATACGGCAGATGAACGCGGGGCCGTCGTGCTGGGTGCCCGTGGTGGTGAAGCCGCCCTCGTGGAGCAGGTCGTAGCCGGTGGTGGGGGTGGCATCGCACCCGCGCTCGACCGGTCCCCCGAAGGGTCCGAAGTCGACGGCGACGACGGCGCCGTGGGAGGCGGTGCAGTCCTCGACGGGGTCGGCGGCGGCAGGGGACGTCGTGAGCAGCGCCGCGCACGCGGCGAGCAGCAGCAGGGCCGCCGACAGCAGTGTCGGCACCCGGCCGGGTGCCGCTTTCGGCCCTCGGTCTCTTCGCCGCAGGTCTCCTCGCCGTCCCGCTCCCACCGTGGCCCCCCGTCGTCGCGTCCCGGCGCGGGCAGCGAGCGTGGCAGGGGCCCCCGGAGGGCGCGGGAGGTGTCCCGCGCGACGGAAGCCTGTCGCACCACGCCGTAGTCCGCGACGGCGTTCATTGCTGTGGAACACGCTCCAGGCATTCCGGCTCGCCCGGCTGCGGCCGGGCCTACGGTTGCGGGTCAGCGCCGGACTTCGACCGGCTTCCCCTGGAACTGCTTTGCGTATCAGCGGGATTGCAGCACGGTTCGCGAGGGCCGTCAAGACGGTCCCGGGAGGCGACGGCACCCGACAAACCGGATGCGCCGACTCCGCGCCCGGCCGCAACGGGGCTCACGCCAGGGTGAACACCCGCACGGCGCACGCCTGTTGGAACGCGGGCCGTACGCCGTGACGGGCCGAAGGCACAGGCCCCCTGCCCGCGAAACCCTGGCGGGCCCTACTCCGCCCGGTCCTCCGCCGCCCCGCCCGGTGCCGCCCCGCCCGAAGCCGTGCGGTCCGCCTCCCCCAGTGCCTCCAGGATGCGCCCGGCCGCCAGTGTCGGGGTCAACTCGCCGTCCCTGACGCGCTGTTCGAGCGCGGGGGTGAGGGCGCGTACCGCCGGGTCGGCGTGCAGCCGGCCGAGGAGTTCGTCGCGGACCATGCTCCAGGTCCACTCGACCTGCTGGTCGCGGCGTTTGGCGGCGAGGTGCCCCGCCGAGTCCAGCAGGGCGCGGTGCTGCTCAAGACGCTCCCAAACGGTGTCGAGGCCCGTGGACTCGCGGGCGCTGCAACTCAGCACGGGGGGCGTCCAGAAGGCGTCCCTGCCGTACATCAGCCGCAGCGCGCCCGCCAGTTCGCGGGCCGCGGCGCGCGCGTCGCGCTCGTGGGGGCCGTCGGCCTTGTTGACGGCGATGACGTCGGCCAGTTCGAGCACGCCCTTCTTGATGCCCTGCAACTGGTCGCCGGTACGGGCCAGGGTGAGCAGCAGGAAGGAGTCGACCATGCCCGCGACGGCGGTCTCGGACTGGCCCACGCCGACCGTCTCCACCAGGATCACGTCGTAGCCCGCCGCCTCCATCACCACGATCGACTCACGGGTCGCCTTGGCCACCCCGCCCAGCGTGCCCGCGGTGGGAGAGGGGCGCACGAAGGCGGACGGGTCCACGGAGAGGCGCTCCATGCGCGTCTTGTCGCCGAGGATCGAGCCGCCGGTGCGGCTGGACGAGGGGTCGACGGCGAGGACGGCCACCCGGTGCCCGAGCGAGGTCAGCATGGTGCCGAACACGTCGATGAACGTGGACTTGCCCACGCCGGGGACACCGCTGACGCCGATCCGCCGCGCCCGGCCGCTGTGTGGCAGCAGCGCGGTCAGCAACTCCTGTGCCAGCGCCCGGTGCTGGGGGCGGGTGGACTCGACGAGGGTGATCGCGCGTGCGATGACCGCGCGCTTCCCGTCGAGCACGCCCTTCACATAGGTGTCGAGGTCGATCGCCATGCGGGTCAGAGGTCGTGCCCGAGGCCGGCCGACAGCCGCCCCAGGAGGTCGTACGCCGCGTCGGGGATCACCGTGCCCGGCGGGAAGACGGCCGCGGCGCCCATCTCCAGCAGCGTGGGCACGTCGGCGGGCGGGATCACCCCGCCGACCACGATCATCATGTCGTCGCGCCCCTCCTCGGCGAGCTGTTCCCGCAGCGCGGGGACGAGCGTGAGGTGCCCCGCGGCGAGCGAGGAGACGCCGACGATGTGCACGTCGGCCTCGACGGCCTGGCGCGCCACCTCGGCGGGCGTCTGGAACAGCGGGCCGACGTCCACGTCGAAGCCGAGGTCGGCGAAGGCGGTCGCGATCACCTTCTGGCCGCGGTCGTGGCCGTCCTGGCCCATCTTGGCGACGAGGATGCGCGGTCGGCGGCCCTCGGCCTCGGCGAACGCGGACACCAGGGCGCGGGTGCGCTCCACCGAGGGCGAGCCGCCCGTCTCTTCGCGGTACACACCGGAGATGGTACGGATCTGGCCCGCGTGCCGTCCGTAGACCCGCTCCAGGGCGTCGGAGATCTCGCCGACGGTCGCCTTGGCGCGGGCCGCGCGCACCGCGAGGTCCAACAGGTTGCCGTCGCCCCCCGCGGCCCGGGTGAGGGCGTCGAGCGCGTCCCGGCAGGCGCCCTCGTCGCGCTCCGCGCGCAGCCGCCGCAACTTGTCGATCTGCTGCTCGCGCACCGCGGAGTTGTCGACCTTGAGGACGTCGATCTGCTCGTCGCTGTCGACGCGGTACTTGTTGACGCCGATGACGGGCTGGCGCCCCGAGTCGATCCTGGCCTGGGTGCGGGCGGCGGCCTCCTCCACCCGCAGCTTGGGGATGCCGGCGTCGATGGCCTGGGCCATGCCGCCCGCCTCCTCGACCTCCTGGATGTGCTGCCAGGCGCGGCGCGCGAGGTCGTACGTCAGCTTCTCCACGTACGCGCTGCCGCCCCAGGGGTCGATGACCCGGGTGGTGCCCGACTCCTGCTGGATGAGGAGCTGGGTGTTGCGGGCGATGCGGGCGGAGAAGTCGGTGGGCAGCGCCAGCGCCTCGTCGAGGGCGTTGGTGTGCAGCGACTGGGTGTGGCCCTGGGTGGCGGCCATCGCCTCGACACATGTCCTGGTGACGTTGTTGTAGACGTCCTGGGCGGTCAGCGACCAGCCCGAGGTCTGCGAATGCGTGCGCAGGGACAGCGACTTGGGGTTCTCGGGGCCGAACTGCCGTACCAGCTTGGACCACAGCAGCCGCGCCGCCCGCAACTTGGCGATCTCCATGAAGAAGTTCATGCCGATCGCCCAGAAGAACGAGAGCCTGGGGGCGAAGGCGTCCACGTCGAGGCCCGCGTCCCGCCCGGCCCTGATGTACTCGACCCCGTCCGCGAGCGTGTACGCCAGCTCCAGGTCGGCCGTCGCCCCGGCCTCCTGGATGTGGTAGCCGGAGATGGAGATGGAGTTGTAGCGCGGCATCCGCTGGGAGGTGAAGGCGAAGATGTCGGAGATGATCCGCATCGACGGCTTCGGGGGGTAGATGTAGGTGTTGCGGACCATGAACTCCTTGAGGATGTCGTTCTGGATGGTCCCCGCCAGCTTCTCCGGCGGCACGCCCTGCTCCTCGGCGGCCACGATGTACAGCGCCAGCACGGGCAGCACCGCGCCGTTCATCGTCATCGACACCGTCATACGGTCCAGCGGGATGCCCTCGAAGAGCTGCCGCATGTCGTAGATCGAGTCGATGGCCACCCCGGCCATGCCGACATCGCCCGTCACCCTCGGGTGGTCGCTGTCGTAGCCGCGGTGCGTCGGCAGGTCGAAGGCGACGGAGAGCCCCTTCTGCCCGGCAGCGAGGTTGCGCCGATAGAAGGCGTTGGACTCCTCGGCGGTGGAGAAGCCCGCGTACTGGCGGATGGTCCACGGCTGGTTGACGTACATCGTGGGGTACGGGCCGCGCAGGTACGGCGCGACGCCCGGGTAGGTGTCGAGGAAGTCGAGGCCCTCCAGGTCGGCGCCGGTGTACAGCGCCTTGACCGGGATGCCCTCGGGGGTCTCCCAGGCCCGGCCGTCGTCCCCGAGCGCCTTCTCGGCGGCCGTGCGCCACTCCTCGGGGCCCGCGGCGACGGTCGGGGAGCCCAGTTCGATCCCGGAGAAGTCGGGGATGGCCATCAGGACACTCCTGCGCGGTCGAGGGTGGCGGAGAGGACGGCCACGGCGTCGCAGCCGGTGAAGACGTATGTGTCGACGCCGGGGTGGTCCCCCGGCCTCCCGGCGAGGAAGACGTGGGTGGCTCCCGCCTCCCGCAGCCCGGCGGCCACGTCGGCGGCCCGCTCCGCGTAGACGGCGTCGCTTGAGCACAGGCACACCTGGGTGGCGCCGCTGTCCGCGGGCGTGCCGCCGGTGACGGGCTCGATGCCGCCCGCCTGGAAGAGGTTCGAGGCGAAGGTGAGGCGGGCGGTGTGGGCGGCGGCGGGGCCGATCGGGACGAGGAGGACGCGGGGCCTGGCCCCGGTCCTGGCCAGATGGGCGTCGGAGCGGGCGCGCAGCGCCTCGTACGCCTCGTCGCGGCGCACCCGCGGCAGGCCGCCCGACGGGGGCTCGGGCGCGGGCGCGCGGACGACCGGCTTCTCGGCGAGATGGGGGAACTCGCTGACGCCGGTGACGGGTTCGCGCCGCTTGGCCAGCTTCTCGGTGCGCGCCCGCCAGGTCGTGGCCAGGTCGGCCCGCAGGCGCCCCGAGCGCAGTACGGCCGCCTGGCCGCCGTCCCGTTCGATGCCCTGGAAGAACTCCCAGCCCGCGTGGGCGAGTTCGTCCGTGAGCCGCTCCACGTACCAGGAGCCGCCCGCCGGGTCGATCACCCGGGCCAGGTGCGACTCCTCGACGAGGATCGTCGACGTGTTGCGTGCGATGCGCCGCGAGAAGGTGTCGGGGGCGCCGAGGGAGTGGTCGAAGGGGAGCACGGTGACGGAGTCGGCGCCGCCCGCCCCCGCGGCCAGCGTCGCGATGGTGGTGCGCAGCATGTTCACCCACGGGTCGCGGCGCGTCATCATCACGGGCGAGGTCACGGCGTGCTGAAGCTGGGCCCCGGCGCGCGGCGCCCCGCACGCCTCGGCCACCCGCGCCCAGAGCCTGCGCGCGGCCCGCAGCTTGGCGGTGGTCAGGAACTGGTCGGCGGTGGCCGCGTAGCGGAACTCCAGTTGCGCACAGGCTTGTTCGACGCCGAGTCCGGCGTCGGTCAGCGCCCTGAGGTAGGCCACACCCGTGGCGAGCGAGCAGCCGAGTTCCTGGGCGGCCGAGCCACCGGCCTCGTGGTACGGCAGCGCGTCCACCGTCAGGGCCCGCAGCCGCGGGTACTCCTCGGCGCACCGCGCCGCCAGCAGGACCGCGGGCGCGAGGCCGCCCTCGCGGCCGCTGCGCGCCTCGTGGCCGAGGGGGTCGGCGCCGAGGTTGCCGCGTGCGGCGTCCCGGGAGACGCCCCGGTTGCCGTACAGCCGTATCAGCTGTTCCGCCGCCTGCTCGACGGCGGGCCCCGCGTCGAGCACGACGGGGGCCAGGTCGAGGTAGACCCCGTCGAGCGCCGCGCCGAGCGCGGACGCCGGGATGGCGTCGTCGCCGATGTCCAGCCAGAGGGAGGTGACGCCGTTCTCCAGGTCCGTGAGGACGGCGGCGCTGTCGGCGGCCGTGTACCGCTGCCGTACGTCCCAGCCGCCCACGGTGTTCCCCTCGACGCGGCCGCCGCGTACGAAGGGCGCGAATCCGGGGAGGCCCGGCGCAGGGGCGGTGTCACGCGCCGTGTACAGCGGCTTGGTGACCAGTCCTGCTTCCAGCACGGTGGACAGGGCGTCCTCGGCCGCGGCGGGCCCGAGGTCCCTGCCGGACTTGCGCAGCACACCGGCCACCAGGTGCTGCCACTGCTCGTGGGACACGTCGGGGAACTCACCCGCCAGCTCAAGCCCGTCATCGGGCATAACGCTCATAGGTGGATGCTAGGGCACTGCCGTGGCGGCCCGAGAGGGCTATCCACGACCCGCCGCCCCCTAACTTCCCACCGCACCCCCTAGGGAACTCCGTACATGTCGGGGGGAGCGGGGGTGGCTCCGCGGCGAGTTGTCCGCCGTGCCCTCTATAGGGTGGCCGGAAGCCTGCGGTGCGGGGAGTCCGGGGAAGGGACGAACGAGATCATGCGCGTCATCGTGGCCCACGGCCTGACGGAGGCGTTCTGGTGAGCGCCGCCGAGCAGCACGTGCTCGCGCGCCGCGCGGGACGGGCCGCGTACCTCACGCTCAACCGGCCGAAGGCGCTCAACGCGCTCACCCACCCGATGGTCCTGGCCGTCGACGAGGCCCTGACCGCCTGGGAGCACGACCCGGCCGTCGAGGCCGTCGTGGTCACCGGCGCGGGAGAGCGGGGCCTGTGCGCGGGCGGCGACATCCGGGCCGTCCACGACGACGCCCGGGACGGCGACGGCAGCGCCTCGGCCGCGTTCTGGCGCGACGAGTACCGCCTCAACGCCCGTATCGCCCGCTACCCCAAGCCGTACGTCGCCGTGATGGACGGCATCGTGATGGGCGGCGGGGTCGGGGTCTCCGCGCACGGCAGCGTCCGGATCGTCACAGAACGCTCCCGTGTCGCCATGCCCGAGACCGGCATCGGCTTCGTGCCCGACGTCGGCGGCACTCATCTGCTGGCCCGCGCTCCCGGCGAACTCGGCACCCATCTCGCCCTGACCGGGGCGCAGATCGGCGCCGGGGACGCCCTGCTGTGCGGCCTCGCCGACCACCACGTCCCCGCCGGCGAGACCGGGGCTCTCGTCGACGACCTCGCCCGCCTGCCCGTACACGAGGCCCTGCGCACATACGTACGCCCGGCCCCAGAGGGGGAACTCGCCGGGCAGCGGGAGTGGATCGACGCCTGCTATGCCGCCGACACCGTCGAGGAGATCGTCGGGCGGCTGTTCGCGCACGGCGCCCAGGCCGCGAAGGAGACGGCGGAGGTCCTGCTCTCCAGGTCGCCCACCGCGCTGAAGGTCACCCTCGCCGCGCTGCGCCGCGCCCGCGCACTCGGCTCGCTGGAACGGGTCCTCGACCAGGAGTACCGCATCTCCGTCGCGACCCTCACCACGCACGACCTCGTGGAGGGCATCCGCGCCCAGGTGATCGACAAGGACCGTACCCCGCGCTGGTCCCCCGACAGTCTCGCCGGGGTCAGCGACGCCGCCGTCGCCCGCTTCTTCACCCCGCTCGGCGACCGCGAACTCGGGCTCACCGCGCCCGACTCCCCCGGGCAGCCGCCTCGATAGCCCGCACGACGCGGAGCCGCCGCCTTCCTCCAGAACCGCGGAAGGCCGGTGTCGGATTGCTCCGATACCGGCCCTGAGCTGCGACTCTCACGAGTCGGGACGACAGGATTTGAACCTGCGACCCCTTGACCCCCAGTCAAGTGCGCTACCAAGCTGCGCCACGTCCCGATGGGTGATGTCGGCGGCGGGTGCCCCCGCCTCGCGATCACCGCAGGCGCAACGATACAGGACGCGCGGGGGTGCCCGTGCCGGGGTGGGGCGGCGGCACAATGGGGGGATGGCGCAGCGTGGGCGGGACCGGGACGAGGAGGGGCGGGCGCGCAACGCGCGGCCCAGGGACGGGCTCGGCCGGCCACTGCCGTACGGGTCAGAGGGGGTACCGCGGGCGCCCGAGGGGGTCGTGCGGGAGCCGGCGGAGACGGTGGCGGAGGCGCAGCGGCTGCTGGACGCGGGGCGGCCCTTCCATGCGCACGAGGTGTTCGAGGACGCCTGGAAGTCGGGGCCCGAGGCGGAGCGGACGCTGTGGAAGGGGCTGGCGCAGCTCGCGGTGGGTCTGACGCACGCGGCGCGGGGCAACGCGCGCGGCGGGGCGCGGCTGCTCGGGCGGGGCGCGGGGGCCGTCGAGGAGTGGTCGGGGCAGCGGCCGTACGGGATCGACGTGGCGGGGCTCGTGGGCTGGGCGCGGGAGTTGGCGCGGCGGGTGGCGGACGGGGGCGCTCCGGTGGACCCGGTGGGGTGCGCGCCCCGGCTGCGGGGGCCGATGTCCGGGTGAGGCACGGGGGCCCGGCGCGCGGGGGCGGCCGATGCTGCCGGTGCGGGGGTGCGCGGCGGTTCAGCGCAGGAGCAGTTCGAGCGCGCCGAGGACGGTGGCGCCGATCACCAGGCGCTCGAAGAGGCGCTGGTTGATGCGGCTCACACAGGCACGTCCGAGGACGGCTCCGGGCACCACGAACAGCACCAGTTCGGCGTCGAGCAGCAGGGAGTGGCCGTCGATGAGGCCGAGCCCGGCGCTGAAGGGCACCTTGGCGACGTTGACGATGAGGAAGAACCAGGCCGCGGTGCCCAGGAAGCTGAGCTTCCGGAATCCGGCCGAGACCAGGTAGAGGGACATGACGGGGCCGCCCGCGTTGGCGACCATGGTGGTGAAGCCGCCGAGCACGCCGTAGGAGCGTGCCATGAGGCGTGCTCCCCCGGTGGCCTGGTCGGGCGGCTCGTCGGAGGGGCCGCCGCGTCTGCGCCAGACGGTGACACCGGCCATCAGGAGCAGAATGGCCCCGATCGAGACCCGTACAATCCCGTCGTCCGCCCACACCAGGAACGCGGTGCCGGCCACGACGCCCGCCGCGACGGCCGGGAAGAGCCGCCACAGGGTGGGCCAGTGGGCGTGCCGCCGGTAGCTGGCGACGGCCAGGACGTCGCCCGCGATGAGGATCGGCAGCAGCACGCCGGTGGACTCGCGGGCGGGCAGGACGGCGGCGAAGACGGCGAGGCTGACGGTGTTGGCGCCGCTGACCGCGGTCTTCGAGAAGCCAACGAGGACGGCGGCCGCGGCCAGCGCGATGAATTCCCACAGGGTTATGTCCATGCCAGCCGTTCATGCTACGGCCCCTGCGCGGCGTGGCGACCCCTGCGCGGGGCGGGGGCCGGTGCCCGGCCGGGGCCTTGCGGGGCGGGTCAGTCGCGGGCGACGAGGACCGCGCTGCCCTGGCCGACGCCGACGCACATGGTGGCGAGGCCGCGCGCGGAGCCGTTGCGGCGCATGCGGTGCAGCAGGGTGGTCAGGATGCGGGCACCCGAGCAGCCCAGCGGGTGGCCGAGGGCGATGGCGCCGCCCGTGGGGTTGACCAGCCCGGGTTCGACGCCGAGTTCGTCGACGCAGGCGAGTGCCTGGGCGGCGAACGCCTCGTTGAACTCGGCCTCCTGGAGGTCGCCGACCGCCCAGCCCGCCCTGCCGAGCACCTTGCGGGTGGCGGGCACGGGTCCGATGCCCATGACGTCGGGGTGCACCCCGGCGGAGGCGCCGGCGACGTAGCGGCCGAGGGATTCGAGGCCGAGGTCGTGCAGCGCCTCGTCGCTGACCAGCAGCAGTCCCGCGGCGCCGTCGTTCATCGGCGAGGAGTTGCCCGCGGTGACCGAGCCGCCCTGGCGGAAGACCGGCTTCAGCGCGGCGAGCTTCTCGTACGAGGTGTCCTCGCGGATGCCCTCGTCGGCGTCGACCACGACGCCGTCGGGGCGGGTGACGGGCAGGATCTCGTCGTCGAAGAGGCCGTTCTTGCGGGCCTCGGCGGCGCTGCGGTGGCTGCGCAGCGCGAAGTCGTCCTGGCGCTCGCGGCTGACGCCGAAGCGCTCGGCGACCTCTTCTGCGGTCTCGCCCATGGCGAGCAGGCCGTGCAGGTCCTTCATCCGCGGGTTCACCAGCCGCCAGCCGAGCCGGGTGTCGGCGGTCTGGAGGCCGCGCGGCAGCGCCTCCTCGGGGCGGGCGAGGACGAACGGGGCGCGGCTCATGGACTCGGAGCCGCCCGCGAGGACGATGTCGGCCTCCCCCGCGGCGATGGTGCGGGCGGCGGTGGTGACCGCCTCCATGCCCGAGGCGCAGAGCCGGTTGACGGTGGCGCCCGGGACCGAGTCGGGCAGTCCCGCGAGCAGGACGGCCATCCGGGCCACGTTGCGGTTGTCCTCGCCCGCCTGGTTGGCGGCGCCCCAGTAGACCTCGTCCACGCGGGCCGGGTCGAGGGCGGGGGCGGCGTCGAGCAGGCCCCTGAGGACAGTGGCGGCGAGGTCGTCGGGGCGTACGGAGGACAGGGCTCCGCGCAGCCTGCCCACGGGGGTGCGGCGGGCGGCGGCGAAGTGGACTGTGCGCACGGGAACTCCAGGGGGCCACGGGGGCGGGCGGGAGCCCCCGCCCTTTAGTTAGCACTGCTAGTTAAGCGCTTTGCGCGACTATAGCCCCGTTCTTCGAGCGCTGGGAAGGACCGGCGGCGCGCGGGACTCCGCCGTGAGCCCCTACGCTCTGCTGTCCATGGCACACGCCCCGCGGGGGCCGTACGGGATCGGAGGCCGGGCGCGGATGGAGACGGCACGCGAGCACACCCTCACGGGGACCAGGGGGCGCATCAGCCTGCGCGAGTGGCACCATCGGGCGCCGCGCCGCGTGGTGCTGCTGGTGCACGGCTACGGCGAGCACACGGGGCGGTACGGGCATGTGGCGCGGGCGCTGCTGGAGCACGGCTGCGCGGTGTTCGCGCCCGACCACATGGGGCACGGGCGCAGCGACGGCGAGCGGGTGCTGATCGAGGACTTCGAGGACGTGGTCGTCGACGTGCGCACGGCCGCGGGGTTCGCGGGCGAGGCGCACCCCGGGGTGCCGCTCGTGATGCTCGGGCACTCGATGGGCGGCATGATCGCGGCGCGCTATGCGCAGCGGTACGGGTCGGGCCTCGCGGGTCTCGTGCTGACTGGCCCGGTGCTGGGCCGCTGGGAGGTGATCGAGCGGCTGCTGCCGCTGGCGGAGATCCCGGACGAGCCGATCGACACCGCGACGCTCTCGCGTGACCCGGCGGTGGGCGCGGCGTACGCGGCCGACCCGCTGGTGTGGCACGGGCCGTTCAGACCGGCGACGGTACGGGCCTTCGACCGGGCGCTGCGCAGGATCGCCGCCGCGGGCCCGCTCGGGGCGCTGCCGACGCTGTGGGTGCACGGCGAGGACGACAGGCTGGTGCCGCTCGACGGGACCAGGCCCGGGGTGGCGCGGCTGCGCGGCAGCGACTTCACGGAGCGGCTGCGGCCGGGCGCCCGGCACGAGGTGCTGAACGAGACGGACCGGGACGAGGTGCTGGCGGAGGTGACCGCGTTCCTCGACCGGCTGCCGTCGCGCTGACGTTTCCCTGCCGTCGCCGCGGGCACCCGGCGGGGCGGCGGAACGGGGGGACAGAGCCCGAGCCGAGGAGGCGGGCGGCATGCCCGACAGGCAACGTGTGATCAACCGGCTGATCAGCGCGGAGGGGCGCACCTACGCGCAGGACGCGGGCATCCGGATGGCGGACAAGCCCCAGCCGCTGTACCGCATGCTGGTGCTGTCCCTGCTGCTCAGCGCCCGTATCCGGGCCTCCGTGGCGGTGGCCGCGAGCAGGGCGCTGCACGACGCGGGGATGAGCGGCCCGCGCCGGATGCTGGAGGCCACGTGGCAGCAGCGGGTGGACGCGCTCGGCGAGGGCGGCTACCGGCGGTACGACGAGCGGACCGCGACCCAGCTCGGTGAGGGCGCGCGGCTGGTGCTCGACGAGTGGCACGGCGATCTGCGCCGGGTGCGCGAGGCCGCGGACGGGGACGTGGCGGAGCTGCGGCGGCTGCTGCGACGCGTGCCCGGGATCGGTCCCACGGGCGCCGACATCTTCCTGCGGGAGGTGCAGGGCGTCTGGCCCGAGGTGGCGCCGTACCTCGACGTGAAGGCGCTCGACGGCGCCCGCCGTCTCGGGCTGCCCGACAGGAAGGACGCGCTGGTACGGCTCGGCGGGCGGCGGCACCCCGAAGTGCTCGCCGCGGCCCTGGTGCGGGCGGCGCTCGACCGGCGGGTGGCCGAGGAGTGCCTGGAGCCCGCGTAGCGCGCGGAGGCCATGGCGGGGCGCGGCGCCCCGCGGCCGGGGCGCCCCGTCCGTGGTTACGGTATCCGCGCCACGCCCGCGTACAGGATGTTGCGCTGGTGCTCCGGCCTCGGGGTGTCCTTGTACCAGTCGGTGATGGCGACGACGCCGGGCTCGACGAGGTCGAGGCCGTCGAAGAAGCGCTCGACCTGGGTGCGGTTGCGGAACGCGAGGGGCATGCCGCCGCCGGTGTAGACCCGGGTGAACTCCTCCTCGACCTCGGGCATCAGCTCGAACGTGCCGTGCGAGAGCATGAGGTGGCTGCCGGACGGCAGCGCCTCGACCAGGGTCCGCACCAGCCGGTAGGGGTCGTCGTCCTCGACTATGAAGTGCATGAGGGCGATCAGCGAGAGCGTGATGGGGCGGGAGAAGTCGAGCAGGGTGCGGGCGTGTTCGAGGATGCGCTCGGGGTCGCGCACGTCGGACTCGATGTAGTCGGACGAGCCCTCGGGGCTGCTGAACATCAGCGCCTGGGCGTGCCGCAGCACGATCGGGTCGTTGTCGGTGTAGACGATCCGGGCGGCGGGCCTGATGCGCTGGACGACCTGGTGCAGGTTGGGCTCGGTGGGGATGCCGGTGCCGATGTCCAGGAACTGGTCGGTGCCGCTGCGGGCGCACCAGGCCGCGGCGCGGTGCATGAAGGCGCGGTTCAGCCGGGCGGCGCTGACGGCGACCGGGGGCAGCTCCCGGCCGACCTTCTTGTCCGGCTCGTAGTTGTCCTTGCCGCCCAGTAGATAGTCGTAGACCCGCGCCGGGTGCGCCTTGGTGGTGTCGATCCTGGGCGGCTCCGTGGTCATGTACCCCTCCTGCGACGTGTCCCATGCGCTGCCGATGGCGCGGGGCGCACCGCGGCGCACCGGAACCGGGCCGGTCCCGGAGCCGCACGTCATGTTCAAGCCCCGCGTCGGTCAACAGGCTTCCACAAAAAGGGGAGTTCAACCTCCTCGGGGGTCAACTCCCCACTCAGTGGGTATCGTGAAACGCGCACGTTTACTGCCGCACGCGCCCCATGTCCACTCAAGCGCCCCTTCCGTGCGCCTTCACGCCCCCCTCTCGGGGCGGTTCGACGGGGCGGGCGGCGGTGGCTTGTCCTTTGCGGTGCCGGTGCGATGCGGGCGCTCCGCGGGCTCCGGCGGGGTCGGGGTGCGTGGGCCGCGCGGGGGCGTCCGGGTCAGGGTGCGGCACGCTCCGTGGAACGGCTCTCGACATAGGCGCGCACGATGGCGTCGAAGGACTCCTCGGGTGCCAGGCCGAGTGCCACCGCGCGGGGGGTGTGGAAGCGGGCGGGCCAGCTCCGTACGATCGCGGCGACGGCCGGGTCGTGGGCCCAGTCGACCAGGCCCGCCGTCGCGGCGCCCGCGATCCGCTCCAGGGCGGCGACCATGTCGCGTGGGGTGGTGGTCAGCGCGGGGAGGTTCATCGCGGTGCGGCTGCCCCAGGCGGCGTCGTCGGTCTCCGCGGCGCGCAGGATGCCGTCCAGGGTGCGGCGGGGCGACGACAGCGCCACGGGGGTGTCGGGTGGCACCGGGCAGGTCGCGCGGCGCCCGGCGAGCGGTTCGCGCACGATGCCGGAGAGGAACCCCGACGCGGCGGCGTTGGGCCTGCCGGGCCGTACCGTCACGGTCATCAGCCGCAGCGAGCGGCCGCGTACGAATCCCCTGCGGGTGTAGTCCGCGACGAGCTGCTCGCCGATGAACTTCTGGATGCCGTAACTGGACTGCGGCCGCGGCAGGGTGGCCTCGTCGACGACGCCGCCTCCGGTGCCGGTGTCGGCGGACCCGAGCGCGGGGTCGGCGCCGAAGACGGCGAGCGAGCTGGTGAAGACGAGCAGCGGTGCTGCCGCCTGGCGGCGCGCGTACTCCAGCACGGCCCTGGTGCCGTCCAGGTTGGCGCGCATACCGAGGTCGAAGTCGGCCTCGGCCGCGCCGCTGACCGCTCCCGCGAGGTGGAAGACCGCGTCCACCTCACCACATGCCTCCATCTCGCCCAGTGCGTCCTGGAGTTCGCCGACGAACGGCCGTACCCGCGGGTCGGCCGCGAGGTCGGCGGGCGGCGCGGCCAGGTCGGGTACGAGCACGTCGCCGACGGGCGCCGCGGGGTCGCCGCCCAGCGCCACCGGCGCCGCGAGCAGTCTGCGGACCAGCAGGGAGCCGAGGAACCCGGCGCCTCCGGTGACGACGACGCGTGCGCTCATGGGGAAAACCCGCCTCTCGCCAGGGGTGCCGTCCACACCCCCAGTGTCCCCCGGCCCGCGCCGCCGCGGGGTTACGCGGCGTACGGCGCGGGGGCGGCGCCCGCGCGGGCGCGGTGGGCCTCGGCGGTCAGGCGGAGGGTGCGGGCGCGGCCCGCCGCGGTGAGGTCGTAGGCGACGAGCATCAGCTCGTCGGCGCCGAGGTCGGCGGCGGTCTCCGCGAGCCGGTCGGCGACGGTGGCGGGCCCGCCGAGGACGAGGCCGGTCTCCTCCAGGGTCCTGGCCACCAGATGGCGTTCGCGGGCGGGCGCGAGAGGGGTGCCTGGCGAGGTGTCGGCGTGCAGGGTGCGCACCGCGTGGCCCGCCGCCTCCTCGGCGAGCCGCAGCGCCTCGCCGTCGTCGGGCGCGCACAGCACGTTCAGCGAGGCGATCACATACGGCCTGCTGCCGTGGCCCGCGGCGGTGAAGGTGTCGCGGTAACGGTCGAGCGCCGCCCTGCGGCACTTGGAGCGGCCGAGGTGGGCGCCGTAGGCGAACGAGAGCCCGTGCGCGGCGGCGACCCGGGCGCCGTTCTCCGTGGTGCCGAGGACGAACACGTCGGGGTAGGTGGTCAGTCTCGGGGAGAGCCCGAGTTCCGCGAAGTCGTGCCCCGCGGGCCACGCGCCGCGCAGGAAGCCGATGAGTTCGGCGACGAGCGCGGGGAACTCGCCGCGGGCCTCGGGGCGGCGGCGCAGCGCCCGGTCGAGCAGGGTCGTGGTGTCGGTGCCGCCTGAGGCGCGGCCGACACCGAGGTCGATACGGCCCTCGTGGAGGCACTGGAGCACCGCGAACTGCTCGGCGACGGCGAGCGGGGCGTGGTTGGTGAGCATCACACCGCCGGAGCCGATCCTGATACGGCGGGTGGCGGAGGCCAGGTGCGCCATCAGGACGGCCGGTGAACTCCCTGCGGAGCGCGCGGAGTTGTGGTGCTCGGCGACCCAGAAGCGGTGGTAGCCGGCGGAGTCGGCGGCCCGCGCGGTGCGCGCGACGTCGTGCACCGCCTCCTGGTGGCTCTGGCCGGGTGCCGCCAGGGCCAGGTCGAGCACGGACAGCGGGATCATGCGGGCCTCCTCAAGTGGGCCCCGTACGACGCGGGTCGGCGTGGGTACGGGCGGGCCCCGGGCCTCTCAGGGCGCGGGGGACGGTTCTGGCAGGACGAGGGCAAGGAGACAGAGCACGGCGAGGCCGAGCGCGAAGACGGCGGCGATCGTCGGCAGCGACAGGGTCGCGAGCAGCAGCCCGGCCGCGAGCGGGCCGAGGGGTTGCAGCACCTCGGAGGCGAAGCCACTGGCGGTGAGGGCGCGCCCGTAGATCTCCTCGGGGACGGTGGTGGCCATCACGGTCGCGAACACCGCGCCGGTCACCGGGGTGAAGAGGCAGAGCGCGCAGAACGCGGCGACCAGGGCGACGGTGCTGCCGGTGGCCCAGGCCGCCGCGAGCAGCAGGCAGCCCGCCCCCGGGCCGATGACGAGGATGGCCGTGAGGCTCATCCTGCGCTGCATCCAGGGTGCGATCAGCGACCCGGCGAGTCCGGTGACGGCGGCGGAACTCATGGCGGCGCCCACCGCGCCGCCGCCGTGCCCGGAGCCGACGCCGAGCACGATCGCGTAGACCAGGGCCTGGAAGACGAGGTTGACGAGGGCGAAGTAGACGGCGCAGAGCCGCATGAAGCGGTCGCGCGCGAGGTAGCGGAGCCCGGCGGTGAGCCGGAGCAGGAAGCCGCCGTGGTCGACGGGCCGCCCGCCACCGGGCGCAGCCGGCTCCCCGCTTCCGGCCGCGGTCTGCTTGCCGCTGCCGTTGTCGGTGGCGCCTGGTCGCCCATCACCGGCTGCGCCTGGTCGCCCGCCCCCCGTCGTATCCGGCTTCCCGTCACCGGTCGTCGCGCCGGTCGGGCCGAGCGGGCCTGATGGGGCCCCCTCCCCCGCTCCCCCGGGCGATGCCTGCGGGGGTTCCCCCGGCGCCGCCTCGGGTGATGTGCCAGGGGCCGCCGGTGGGGCGGGCCGGGCCTTCGGCCCCCGCCCCGCGCGGCCGGTGGCCGGGAGCAGGGCGACGCACACCGCGGACACCGCGAACGTCGCCGCGTCCACGGTGAACGGCACCGCGGGCGCGAGCGCGAGGAGCGCGCCCGCCGCCGCGGGGGCCGCGATGTCGGCGGCGTAGGCGCGGGCCTGGTTGGCGGAGATCGCGGTGGCGAGGCGGGACTTCGGGACGACGCGGCGCACGGTGGCGTTCTGGCTCGGCCGGAAGACCTCCATGGCGACCTGGGCCACGATCACCGCGAGCACCGCGAGCGCGATGGGCAGCCGCCCGAGGACGGTCCACGCCGCGACGGCGCCGATCAGTACGAACCTGACCAGGTCGCAGGCGAGCATCAGCCGCCTGGCGTCGAAGCGGTCGGTGGCGTAGCCCGCCGGTACCCGGACCACCATGGCGGTCAGCAGGGTGGCGGTGCCGATGGTGCCGGCCGCCGCGGCCGAGTACCCGGCCTGGAGCAGCACGAGCGGCAGCACCAGGAACGTCATGGCGGAGCCGAAGTCGGACAGCGCCTGCCCGATCCACAGCAGCCGGAACTCCCGGATGGCGCGCAGCGGCGGCCCGGGCGGCGCGGTGTCGTGCCCGGCGGGTGCGGTCGTGGTCACCTGGCGCCCCCGTCGGGGCCGGTGCCCGCGGTGCGCGCCGCGCGCCCGTCGCCCACCACGTCGTCCAGCAGGAAGTTGGCGTTCGTACGGGCGCCGGGCGCGGCGCGGCGCAGGCGGCGCAGGAAGAGGGCGACCCCGGCGGAGCCCGAGGCGAGGTCGCAGGTCTCGCGCACGGTCTGCTCACCGGCGAAGACGGTGCCCTCGGGCCGCTCGATGGCGTGGCAGAGCACCGCGGACGCCACCCGCTCGGCGTCGCCGAGCAGTTCGGGCGCGCCCAGGAACTCGTAGGCGTCGAGGAGGGCGTTGCCGAGGCCGCTGGTGCCGTGGAACAACTGCGGGAACACCGTGTACTTGCGCCGTACGTCCGGCAGCAGTCTGGTGATCTGCTCGCGCAGCGCGCCGTCGCCCGTCACCTGGTGGTAGCGCAGCAGGGTGGTGAGGACGCCCGCGGTGCCGTGGTCCCAGTAGTGCCGCAGCACCGCGGAGGGGCGGCCGTCGGTGGCGACCACGGCGGGGAAGGAGAAGGTGCCGCCCGGCTGGTACTCCGCCTGGGCGAGGTCGAAGTCGAGTGCGGCGCGGCCGAGTTGGAGCGGTGCGGTGTCGCCGGTCGCGGTGTGCAGCGCGAGCAGGAACATCGCCACGCCCGAGGCGCCCTCCGCGTACCCGACTGGAGTGGTCCCCGAAGGGTGCTCCCACCAGGCCGTGCCCCCTTCCGAGCGGGCCAGGTCGGCGAGGTGTGCCGCGGTGTCCGCCGCGCGTGCGAGGAAGCCGCTGTCGCCGGTGTCCCGCCACAGCCGCAGACAGGCCATGCCGTACCCGGCGGCGCCCGTCGCCACCCCGGCCTCCTCGTGGAGTGCGGGGTGTCCGTCGAGGTCGCGCAGGGTGCGGGCGGCGGCCTCCGGCAGGCCGAGCGCGGACTGCGCCCAGGCCACCCCGGCGGCGCCGTGGTAGAGGCCGGGCGGCACCGCGCCACGGTCGACGGGGCGGCGCAGGGCCCAGCCCAGGTGTGCGGGCGGCACCTCGCCGGTGAGCAGGCGCAGCGCGTAGAGGGTGCCGTAGGCGCCGTGGGCGAGGGAGAGCGGGTTGGTCAGGAACACCATCGGGTCGGCGGGGTAGAGCCGGTCGTCGCGGGTGGTGTCCGCGGTGTTCAGCAGGTACTCGGCGATGCCGTCGAGCACGGCGTCGACCCGCTTGTGCAGCCGGGCGGACGCGGCCTGTTCGGGCAGCGCGGGGGCCGCGAGCGGTGGCGCCTGCCGCCAGTGGCGGGCGAAGGGGACGGCCGCGATACGGGCGCGCAGCGCGGCGGGGTCGGGCAGCGCCGCTTCCTCGTCGTAGAGTTCGCCGATCAGCGCCACCAACTCGGCGGGCAGCGCGAGGTCTTCGGCCGCCTCCGCGAACAGCCGCCGTGGGACGGCCGGGTCGATGACGTCGGGCTGGTGGCAGAGCATCACCGTGACCAGCATCAGACCGCCGAGCGCGTAGTAGTCGGCGCGCCGGTCGCCGCCTCCGGTGCGCCTGGTCCTGCGGGGCGCCATGCCGGGGGTGGCGAGGCCCGCGCCGCGTGCGGGTCCTGGCGGTGCGTCCTCGTGGTGGGCGGACTCCAGGTCGATGACCCGGATGCGGTCGTCGGGGGTGACCATGATGTTCGTCGGGGACAGGTCGCCGAGGACGATGCCGCGGGCGTGGCAGGCGGCGATGGCGTCCGCGACCTGGAGCCACAGCGCGCGGAAGCGCTCGTAGTAGTCCGTCAGCCGCTCGGCGGTGAGGTCGAGGGTGTAGACGGGGTTGTCGCCGATGCTCAGGTGCCCCAGATGGGTGCCCTCGACGAACTCCTCGACCAGGAAGGCGTGTTCCCACTCGGTGAACAGGGCGACCGGCCGTACGAACAGGCCGGTGTCCGCGAGTTCGGTGAGCATGGCGTACTCGTGCCGCAGCAGCTCCACCGCGTCGACGGCCGCGGCGCCGATCTCGACGCCGGGCCGCGCCTCGCGGATGACGACGTCGGCGCCCGACTCGTTGTCGATGCCGCGGTAGATGCCGCCGCGGTTGGTGAAGGCCATGGCGGAGGTGATGGTGAACCGGCCGCCGTCCAAGGTGAATTGGCCCGCTTCCGGGGCGTCCTCCGGGTCCTTCCCGGGGTCCGGGGCCGCGTGTGGGTCCGCGGCGGTGTCCGGGGCCGCGGTCGTCGCCGCCGTCTCCTCGTCGGCCGCGGCGGGCTCGTCGGGGTGTCGCTCGCCCGTGAACGGGTCGCGTACCCAGGGCGGCAGGTGGAAGTAGGCGTTCCTGGTGTCGGGGACGGGGGTGCCGTCGGGGGCGTGGATGAGCAGTTCGGGGATGCCGTCCGGGTGCAGCCGGGAGACGGTGGCGAAGCCGCCGTAGCGGTAGAACACCGCGCGGGAGCCCGGGTAGCGGCGGTCGGAGAGCAGGTAGGGGCCCTCGAAGCCGTCGAGGGCCCGGGTCAGCGCGTCGCCGACGGCGCGGAAGTCCGCCTCGTCGGCCGGGTAGACGGTGATGAACTTGCCGCTCGAACCGCGCCCGAAGGACTTGCCGTTGCATTCGAGGACCGCCGCCGGGTCCATCAGGAACTTGAAGTGCACCCCCGCGTCGCGGAGCACGGGGAGCGCGGCGCGCAGCACCCGTGTGCTGTCGCGTGACGTCGCGGAGACATGGAGCTTCCAGCCCTGCGCCACCGGTGGCACCTCGGGCGGCAGCGCGAGTATCCAGTAGCCCCTGCGGCCCACCTTCCAGGAGCCGGGCACCGCGGCGCGGTACTCGGCCAGGTGCTCGTGGCTCGGCGCCCTGCGGCCGAAGTCCTCGAACCACCGCGGGTGATGCGACATGTACGCCTGGATCGTTTCCCATTCCACCTGCATGACCCGCTCATCCCCTTCGGTGCCGCCGCGGCCGTCCACGCCCTCTGGATGCGAGGCCGGGCCCGGGACGGTGTCCCGGGCCCGGCCGTCTTCACGAGCCGCGGATCACAGGCAGCTACCGGCGCCGCAGGAGCCGCCGCTCATGGCGACACCGAGGGGCTGGCCCTTGTCGGTCTTGAGCTTCTGCATCCCGAGCACGGCCTCGGCCAGGTGCGCCTGGACCTCCTCCGCCGTCTCCGGCTGCGCCTCGGTCTCGTTCTCGTTCTCGGGGGTGGGGTTCTCGGCCATGACGTCACTCCTCTTCTCGGGGTGTCCCGGGGTGTTCCCGGGGGTTCTGGGGGCTCGCGGGATTCTCGGGGTCGCGGCCGGAGGGGGCGCACGTCGACGGCCGTACGGGCGTCCGTGCCAGGACCGGCACAAGCGCCGCCAGGTGAGGCGCCTCGCGGCGGTCCCGGTGTCCCGCTGCCGCCGAGAAAGCTAGGAAGGGCCGCCACACGGGCGGTTGCCGTACGGTGAACGCGCAGGTCGGCCCCGCTCCCCCGGCGCCCGGCAGGCCCCCGCCCGACCGCCGCGCACGCCCGCGCCCCGCCTCCGTCTGCGGTCATACCGTTCTGCAACCGGGCGTCAGGCGCGACGCGGAGACTCGTGGTCGGCGGCGCCCGTTTCCACGCAAGGGTCCCCGCCTTGCGGGGGAGCGTGCGCCGGGGCCCGTGCCTCCGGCGCACGCACCATGAGCGCCGGGAGAGGAGCCGGGGATGCGTCTCGCGAAGCTGATGGCCCTGCGCCCCGTCGTCGGCGCAGGACTGCTGGTCACCCTCACCGACCGCTGCCCGCTGAGCTGCGCGCACTGCTCGGTGTCGGCGACCCGCGCGGGGCGCCACCTGGACGCGGCGGCGCTGCTGCGCTTCCTGCGCACCTTCACCGCGGACCGCCGCCCCGAGGTGCTGATGCTCACCGGCGGCGAGCCGCTGTTGCGGCCCAGCCTGGTCGCCGACGCCGCCCGTGCCGCGCGGGAGGCGGGCACCCGTACCGCGGTGCTCTCCGGGGCGTTCTTCGCCGCCGCCCCCGCGCTGCCCGCCGCGGTACGGCGGGCGGCGCGGGCCGTGGACCACTTCTCGCTGAGCCTCGACGCCTTCCACGAGCGCGAGATCCCCAGGTCGGACGTGCTGCGGGCGCTGGAAGGGCTCCTCGCGCTCGGCGTCGCCACCAGTCTGCACGTACTCGCGGCAGGCCCGCGGGACACGTATCCGGACGAGGTGGCGGAGCAGGTGCGGCGGCGCTTCGGGGACGCGGTGCCGCTGCTGGTGTCCGAGGTCCGGCGGGTCGGGCGCGGCGCCGCGCTGCCCGGCCATCCGGCCCGCCCGCCGCTGCCGCTCGCCGGTTCCGCCGCGCCCTGTGCGATGGCCGCCTGGCCGGTGGTGGCCTCCGACGGCACGCTCACCGCCTGCTGCGAGCAGCGCGCGGTCGACGGGCCGCGCCGCCCCGGGCACCTGGTGCTCGGGAACATCAGGGAGACCGGGTGGCCGGAGACCGTGGAGCGCACCGCGCAGCGGCCGCTGCTGCGTGCGGTGCGCGTCCTCGGCCCCGTGGAGACCGCCGCCAACTCGGGCGCGCCCGCGGGGCCCGACGCCTGCGGCACCTGCCACCAGCTCGGCGCCCGGCCGGAGGCGGCGGCCTGGGCCGGGCGCGCCATGGGCGGCCTCGTCGGCGACCTGCTACAGAGCACCGCCGTGCGGCGCCTGACGGACGCGGGCCCCGCCGCGCTCGTCGCCCGGCACGGCAGCCCGCGCCACGCCCACCTGGTGGGGTCCGAGCCGGGGGCGGGCCCCAGGTGAGCGGGGCGGGCCCCGGCGCGGGACGGGAGCTGCGGACGCTGCTCGACGCGGTGTCGGCGGGGCTGCGGCACGGCGCGGCCGAGCTGTGGCGCGAGGAGGGGCTGCGGGAGCGCTACGGGCGCTACCTGGTGACGATGCACACGGTGATACGGGCCTCCGTACCGCTGATGGAGCTGGCGCTCGCGCGCTCCCGTACGGCGCTCGCCGCGGACGGCGGTGGCGGCGGGGAGGCGCGGGTGCTGCGGGCGCTCGTACGGCATCTGCCGCGGCACATCGCGGAGGAGACGGGGCACGACGCCTGGCTGCTGCGGGACATGCGGCGCGCGGGCCTCGACCCGGCGCGGGAGCTGGCGGCGCCGCCCGCGGCCTCGGTCGCCGGGCTGGTCGGCGCCCAGTACTACTGGGTGGCGCACTTCCACCCCGTCTGTCTGCTCGGCTATGTCGCGGCGCTCGAACTCCACGCCCCCTCGCCCCGGTTGGCAGGGCTGCTCGCGGCGCGTACCGGGCTGCCCCGGGAGGCGTTCGAGACGGTGCGGGTGCACGCGGAGGTCGACGGCGGGCACAGCGACGCGGTGCTCGCGGTGCTCGACGAGGCCGACCCGGGGCCCGAGTTGCGGCGCGGTGTCCGGATGAGCGCCCTGCACACGCTGCGCGGCCTCACCGACGTCCTCGGCGAACTCGCCGGGCGCCCCGGCACAGAGGCGACGGGTACGGCCGGACCGGCGACGGTCCCGGCGGAGACGAGCGAGAGGACACGCGCATGACGCCGTCACGGGAGAACCTGCGGGAGCTGGCCTCGGCCGGCTTCGCCGTGGACACCTTCACCATCGAGCAGCGGGCGGTGTTCGCCGGGCTGTCGGGGCCCGAACTCGACCTGGTGCTGGACATCAAGGCGCGGCTGGACGCGGTGGAGCCCGAGGTGCAGGCGCACGCGGCCGTCGCGGGCGCGGCCCTCTTCTGAAAGGACCCCGCCCGCGGGGAGGCGAACGGGCCCGCCCGCAGGGGCGGTCGACGAGCGCGGCGGCGGCCGGGCGGCGAGGGAGGGAGCCGGGATGCCGGACCAACGCAAGATCATCACCGCGCTCTTCTGCGACCTGGTGGGCTCGACGGAACTGTCCGGGGTGCTGGAGCCCGAGACGCTGCGCACGGTGGTGCTGCGCTACTTCGATACCATGCGCGCCACCATCGAGACATACGGCGGCACGGTGGAGAAATTCATCGGGGACGCCGTGATGGCGGTGTTCGGGGTGCCGGTGGTGCGCGAGGACGACGCGCACCGCGCGGCCGCCGCCGCGCTCGGGATGCTGGCGGCGCTCGACGGGCTCAACGCCGATCTGGAGCGGGACGTGGGCGCCACGCTCGCGGTGCGCATCGGGGTCAACACCGGGGAGGCGGTGACGTCGGGCGGCGCGAGCGGGCAGACGATGGTCTCGGGCGAGGTGGTGAACGTGGCCGCGCGTCTTGAGCAGGCGGCGCGCCAGGGGACCGTCCTCATCGGGCCCACGACCAGGCAGCTCCTCGGGGCCGCCGCGCTCGGCGGCGACGTCGGGCCGCTGGCGCTCAAGGGCAAGCGCGACCCGGTGCCGGGCTTCCGGCTGACCGGCCTCGCCCGGGGCCGCGAGCGGCGCCCCGGCGCGCCGCTGGTCGGCAGGGGGGCGGAGCTGGCGCGGCTCGCCGCCCTCTGGGAGCCGGTGTGCGGCGGCGGCGCGGGGCGGCTCGCCGTGGTCTGCGGCGAGGCCGGGATCGGCAAGTCGCGGCTGCTGCGCGAGTGGCTCGCGGCGCCGGTGCGGCAGGGCGCGCTGACCGGCACAGGCCGCTGCCTCGCCTACGGGGACGAGCCCAGCCTCGCGCCGCTCGCCGACGCCGTACGGGCGCTGCTGGACGCGGCGGGGCGCGCGGGCCTGCCCCCGCCCGAAGGACACGGGCTCGGGGTGCTGCGGGCCGGGCTGCTCAGCGACGGCACCCCCAGCCCCTCGCCCGAGGGGACCTTCGCGGCGGTGGCGGCGGTGCTCGGCCGACTGGCCGCCGACCGGCCGCTCGTACTCGTCCTCGACGACCTCCAGTGGTCGCGGCCGCTGCTGCTCGACGCGGTGGCGCGGCTGCGCGCCGCGCTGCCGCGCACCCGGCTGCTGCTGGTGTGCGCGGGCCGCGCGGAGCCCGGCGGCGAGGGCGGCTGGGCCGCCGCGCTCGGCGCCCAAGGACAGGCGGCCGCGGGGGCGGCGACCCCCCACACGACCCCGCAGACCGCCGCCCCCACCGCCGGGGCCGGCACGGTGGAGGTGCTGCGCCTCGGACCGCTCGCGGAGGCCGACTGCCATGCCCTGGCGGCCGAGTTGACGCCGCGTCAGGAATCGGACGCGGCGCGGGCGTCCGCCGACGCGGTGGTGCGCGCCGAGGGCAACCCGCTGTTCCTCGAACAGCTCCTTGCGATACTCGCCGACGGCACCGGCGGCACGGGCGGCGCCGGGCCCGGCGGGCTGCCGACGAGTGTGACCGCCGTGCTCGCGGCGCGCATCGACACCCTGGCAGCCGCGGAGCGCACGGTGCTCGACGCCGGGTGTGTGGTGGGCCGCCGCTTCCGCACCGCGGACGTACGGGGCCTGCTGGGCGAGGAGTTCGGCGACCCCGGCCCCGCGCTCGCCGGGCTGGTGGGCAGGGGCCTGGTGGAGCAGGTGCCCGACGGGGCCGAGGACCGCTACCAGTTCGGCTCGGGGCTGCTGCGGGACGTGGCGTACGGCGGGCTGAGCAAGCGGCGCAGGGCCGAGTGGCACGAGCGGCTGGCGCGGACCCCCGGCATCCCGCCGACCGCGGCCGCGCACCACACCGAGCGCGCGTACACCCATCTCAGGGACCTCGGGCGGCGCGACGCGCACACCGAGGCGCTGCGCGGCCGGGCGGCACGTGCCCTCGCGGACGCGGGCCGCAGGGCCCTGACCCGGGCCGACGTGCCCTGGTCGGCCGATCTGTACGAGCGTGCGGTGGCGCTGTCGGCGGCCGAGGACGCCTGGTGGCCGACGGCGGCGCAGGGCCTCGGGGAGACCTGGCTCGCGCTCGGCCGCACCGGGGGCGGCGCCGCGCTGCTCAGGTCGGTGCTGGCCGGGGCGGAGGCGTCGGGCGACCGGCTCGCGCACGCGCACGCCAGGCTCCAGCTCACCTCGCTCGACGCGGCGGCGGAGGCGGGGGCCGCCGCCGCGGCGGCGCGCGACGGGCTCGCGGTGTTCGAGGCGGCGGGCGACCGGCTCGGGCAGGCGCGGGCCTATGTGCGGCTGGCGCAGGAGCAGCAGTCGGGCGGCAGGCACCGCAGGGCGGTGGAGCTGCTCGCGGCGGCGCTCGGCCACGCGGTCGCGGCGGGCGCGGCGCCCGAACTCGCCATGGCGCTCGGCGCGCTCGGTGTGTCGCTCTGGCACGGGCCGACCCCGGCGCCCGACGCGGTACGCCGCTGCCGGGCGCTGCTCGCCGAGTACGGCCCGGGGCACGCGGTGGTGCTGGTGACGCTGAACTACCCGCTGGCGAACCTGCTGGCGCTGTGCGGGCGCTTCCCCGAGGCGCGGGACTGCCTCGCCACCGCCGACCGGTGCGCGGCCGACCTGGGGTACGCCGAAGTGGCCGTACTCGCACCGCTGTTCGCGGCCGGGGTGGAGGCGCTTGCGGGGGCCGCCGAGGAGGCGGAGCGGCTGCTGGTGAGCGCGGTGGAGCGCTGCGGTGCCGCCGGGGGTCCCGCGCTGCTGGGCGCGGCGAGCCGTGATCTGGCGCGGGTGCGGCTGCGGCGCGGGCGCCCGCCCGAACCGCTGCCTGCCGCGCGCGGCGGGGCGCTGCCGCCGGGTGACGCGGCCGACGACCTGGGGGTACGGGCGCTGGCCGAGGCCGCGGCGGGGCGCGCCGCCCGGGGCAGGGAGCTGGCGCTGCGCGCGGTGGCCGCTGCGGACTCGACCGATTCGCCGCTGGCCCGCGCGACCGCCCGGCTCGATCTGGCGCGGGTGCTGCTCGCCGCGGCGCCGCCGGAGCGGGGAGGCGGTGCGGGGGCCGCCGCGGCGGCGAGCGAGGCGGCGGGCGAGGCGGCGGGCGAGGCGGCGCGGCTGTTCCTCGCCAAGGGGCATGTGGTGGGCGCCGCCGAGGCGCGGTCGCTCATGGCCGCCGGGGGCGCGGGGCGGGTGGAGCACGCGGGGCACCTGGCCCGCGCCGCGGCGCACCGCGGGCCAGGGCCGACGGCGGAGCACACCGGGGGAGGGCGATGAACACCGCGCTGAGCTGGGGGCTTCGCGACAGGAGCCCCGAGGACATCCCGGTGCCCGCCGCCGGGAACGCCCTGGTGACGCCCGACTGGGCCTGGGGCGGGGCGACCGGCGGCGGGGTGCGGGTGTGTGTCGTGGACAGCGGGGTGGAGGGCGGCCATCCGATGGTGGGCCCGGTGGCCTCCTCGCACGTGGTGGTGGCCGGGGACACAGGACCCCGGGTGGAGCCCGCGGACGACGTCGACACCTGCGGGCACGGCACCGCCTGCGCCGGGATCATCCGCGAGGTGGCCCCTGAGTGCGAGGTGCACAGTGTGCGGGTGCTCGGCGAGGGCTTCTCCGGCAGCGGCGCGTTCCTGCTCGCCGGGCTGCGGTGGGCGGTGGAGCAGGGCTTCGAGGTGATCAACATGAGCCTGTCCACCACCCACACCCGTTTCGTGCGGGAGCTGCACGAGCTGGCGGACGCCGCCTACTTCGGGCGCAGCGCGATCGTGGCGTCGGCGCACAACACCCCTGTGGAGAGCTTCCCCTGGCGGTTCTGCTCGGTGCTGTCGGTCGGCAGCCACCAGGAGGACGACCCCGACCTGTACCTGTACAACCCGCGGCCGCCGGTGGAGTTCTTCGCGATGGGCCGGGACGTGCGGGTGGCGTGGCGGGACGGCTGTGTCACCCGCACCACGGGCAACAGCTTCGCCACGCCGAGGATCGCGGGGCGGTGTGCGCTGATCCTGTCGAAGCACCCGGGTCTGACGGTGTTCCAGTTGAAGAACGTGCTCTACCTCGCCGCCGCCAACGTCCACAGGGACGGCGCCGGCCACGGCCCGCGGCAGACGGCGGGCGGTCCCGATTCCTCCCCGACCCGGCAGAAGTGAGGTCCCCGTGCCGACACCACCACCGTCCGACCGCACCAGCGCGCTGCTCAGGTCCGTGGTCGACGTGGCGCGCGCCATCTTCGGCGCGGCGGCCAGCTCGGTGTTCCTGCTCGACGAGGGGGCGGGGGAGCTGGTCTTCCGGGCGGTCTCGGGCGAGGGCGAGGACTTCCTCGTCGGGACCCGGTTCCCGGCGGACCGCGGCATCGCGGGCTGGGTGGCGGCATCGGGGCAGGCGATGATCGCGGACGACCTGGCGTCCATGCCGGACTTCGCGCGGGACCTCGCGGAGTCCACCCGCTATGTGCCCAAGGCGCTGATGGCGGCGCCCCTGGTGTCCGGGTTCGACGACGGGCCCCGGGTCCTTGGGGTGCTCGAAGTGCTCGACCCGGTCCCGCAGCCCCGCTCCGGGCTGCGGGACCTGGACCTCCTCGCGCTCTTCGCCCACCAGGCGGCGCTGGCCCTCGGTGTGGCCGAGGAGCCGCGCGTACGGGAGTCGGACGAGCACATGGTCGACGCCTTCCGCGACTTCCTGCGAGCCCGCACGGCTTGACCCGGGGGGTGCCCGCGCGCGGTCCGAGCCGGGAGCGCACGGGGCGCGTGCCGTGACGCCCCGTCAGGGGGCGGCGGCCTCCCGCGCGTCCGTCCGGCGCGCCCCGTCGCCCGCCGCGCGCTCGCGGCCGAACTCGTAGGCGAACCGCGACATGCGGTACGCCACCAGATGGGCGCTGACCTCGGCGTTCGGCGGGGTCAGCAGATGGCATTCGAGCAGCGACTCGGGGGCGTCCGCCGGGGTGGGGCGGGCCGGGGCCGCGGGCGCGTGGGTATGCGCGGCGACCGAGCGGTAGGCGGCGCGCTGGGGCTCGGGGAGGTCGCGCCAGAACGCCTCGTAGCGCTCCCGCAGGACGAGTTCGCCGACCGCCATCTCGTCCAGGAGGCACGGTGCGGCGCGCAGCCGGCGCGCGTAGTCGGCGAGCGGCACATGACGCAGGGTGTTGAGCCGCGCCCCGGTGGCGCGCAGGGCGAGCGGCAGGCCCTCGCAGAGGTCCACGATGCGGTGCGCGGCGGCCGGGTCGGACACCACCCGGCCGTGCCCGACGACGCGGCCGAGCAGTTCGACGCCCTCCTCCGGGCAGAGCGGCGGCAGGTCCACATGGACCGCGGCGGGCATACCGCCGAGCCGGTAGCGGCTGGTCACGAGGGCGGCGCTGGGTCCCGCGCCGGGCAGCAGCGCCTGCGCCGAGCGGCCCCACACCGCGTCGTCGAGCACCACGAGCAGCCGCCGCCGCGCGACCCAGGAGCGCCAGCGTGCCAGCTCCTGCGCGGGGCTGCCGCCGCGCGGCGCCCCTGCCGCGTCGAGCAGTTCACCGAGCACCGCGTCCTGGGGCCTGCCGCCCAGCTCCACCATCAGGAGTCCGTCGGGGAACGCCGACGCCAGCAGGTGCGCGGTGTGCGCGGCGAAGGCGGTCTTGCCGACGCCCACCGGGCCCGACACCACCAGGACGCCCCCGGCGCCCGATGCGGGCTCGGCCAACTCCGCCACCACGCGCTCGACCTGCTCGGCGCGGCCCACGAAGTCCGGCAGGTCGCGCGGCAGTTGGTTGCCGGGACGCTCGGGCCGCGGGCGGCCGGGGCCCGGCGGGCGCAGCAGCCGGGCGTGCAGCGCGGTGAGGACGGGGCCGGGCGGCACCCCCAACTCCCCCGCCAGGGCGCGGCGTACCTCCTCGTAGTAGGCAAGCGCCTCGTTGGCCCGGCCGACAGAGGCGAGCGCGCGCATCCATACGGCGGCGAGGCGTTCGCGGGGGACCTGGGGGCGCGCGACGTCCTGGAGGCGTTCCAGGACGACGGCTGACTCACCGCAGTCCAGGGCGAGTTCCGCCCAGTCCTCCAGGACGTCGAGGAAGAGCCGTTCGAGCCGGTCGACGGCGGCGGCCACCTCGGGCGCGGTGTCGAACTCGGCCAGCGGGCGACAGCGCCAGAGGCCGACGGCGCGCCGCAGCGCCTCGGCGGCGCCCGGGTCGCCGTCCCTGGCCAGCCTGCGCCCGTGGCGGGCCAGTTCCTCGAAGCGGACCAGGTCGCAGTCCTCGGGGGCGAGGCGCAGCAGATAGCCGCCCTGGGTGTGCACCAGCGCGGGTCCGAAGGCGCGCCGCAGCCGGGAGACGTAGACCTGGAGGTTCTTGCGCGCGGTGCGCGGCGGGCGCTCGCCCCAGAGCGCGTCGATGAGATCGCCCACGCGGAACGCCGAGTTGGCCCGGGCGACGAGCAGCGCGAGCAGCAACCGCGGCTTGGGCCCGCCCAGTTCGAAGGGCCGCTCGGGCGCCGCGCCCAGGACCCGCGTGTCCTGCTGCGACGCGCCCGTGGGCGGGGCCGGGCGTACCGACAGTTCCCCGAACGTCGTGATCGAGCCGCTCATGCGGTGAATCTCCCACCGTGCGCCGCCGCGCCGCATGGGGGACGGGCCCCCGGATTCCGCCCGCGGCGCCCGGGAGGCGGCCCGCGGCGCCGGGAGGAAAATATGGGGGACATCTACCCATGTGCCGCCGGGCGCGGTTCTGAAAGGGTCGCCGCATGCCCGTCATACCGAGCACTCAGGCCACGGCGCGGGAGACGGGGCGGCGATCCTGGTGGTCGCGGGCCCTGTCCGACGCCGAGCGGCGCCGCACCCCCGCGCCGCCGGCCTGGGCCGTCTTCGTCGACGAGGCGTTCGGCGAGGCCCCCGTGAACGTGCCGGGCGGCGAGGGAACATGGGGGCCGCGCCCCGACATCCCCTCTCCCGAGGCGGTGTGGCTGCCGCCGCTCGCGCCGCTCCTCGCGGCGGCGGGGGCGCGCTTCGCGGTGTGCGCCGCGCAGGCCGACCCGGCGCAGGCCGCGGTGGTCGGCGCGGGTGCGCGCGACTGGCTCGCCGGGTGTCTCGTACGGCTCGCCGCCCGCACCTTCGCGCACGAGCTGGCGCAGGCGCGCGCGGCGGGCACCCTGCGCGGGCGCGATCCCGCGGAGCGCTTCGCCGACTTCGTCCTGGGGCTGTGCGCGCCGGGCGCCACGGCCGCGCTGCTGCGCCGGTACCCGGTGCTCGCGCGGCTGCTCGGCGAGCGCGCGCTCGCCGCCGTGGACGCCGCGGCCGAGCTTGCGTCGCGGCTGGCCGCCGACCGGGGCGCGCTGGCGGCGGGGCTCCTCGGCGGCGGCGCGGGGCCGCTGACCGCGGTGCGCCTCGGTCTCGGCGAGCCGCACCGCGGCGGGCGCACGGTGGCGGTGCTCGACTTCGGCGGCACGCCCCGGCTCGTCTACAAACCGCGCCCGCTCGGCATGCACGCCCGCTGGAACGAGCTGCTTGCCGAGTACGGCGCCGAGTCCCCCCGCCCGGTGCGGCTGCTGCCGCGCGGCGGATACGGCTGGGCGGAGTACGTGCCCCCGGCGCCCGCGGCCGACCGGGCGGCGGTGCGCCGCTTCTACCGCAGGCTCGGCGCCCAACTCGCCCTGCTGTACGCCGTGGACGCCACCGACATCCACGGCCAGAACGTGCTGGCGCACGGCGACCAGCCGGTCGTCGTGGACGTGGAGACCCTTTTCCACCCCTGCCGGCCGCCCGGCACCGACGGCGGCGGCGACCCGGTGCTCGCCGCGCTGGCCGACTCGGTGCTGCGCACCTCGGTCCTGCCCGCCGCCCTCTTCGGCGGGTACGGGTTCCTCGACGTGTCGGCGGTGGGCGCGCTGCCGGGTGAGGCGGTCGCGGCGGGGCTGCCCCGCTGGGCCGACCCGGGCACCGACACCATGCGGCTGGTGTACGACAGGGCGGCGCGCTTCGACGGCACCAACCGGCCGCTGTCGCGCGGTGTACCGGCCGACCCCGCGGCCCACGCGGCCGACCTGCGCCGCGGCTTCAGGGCCTGCTACCGGGGGCTCACCGCCCGCGCCGCCGAACTCGGGCGGGACGGCGGCCCGTTGGACCGGTTCGCCGCGGAGAGGCTGAGGTTCGTGCCGCGGCCCACCCAGACCTACGCGGACCTCCTCGACGAGGCCACCGCGCCGCAGGCGCTGCGTGACCACACCGCGCTCCTGGCGTCCTTCGACGCCCTGCACTCCCCCACGGGCCACCCGGAGCAGGCGCACCTCGTGCCCGCCGAGGCCGCGTGCCTCGCCACCGGCGACGTACCGGTCTTCGAGGCCGCGGTCGGCGGCCGAAGCGTGCTCACCCCGGACGGCGGCGCGCTGCCGGGGCTGCTGCCGCGGCCGGGCCTCGCGGCGGTACGGGCGAAGCTGCCGCGGCTCGGCGGCGCCGACCTCGCCCGCCAGGAGTGGCTGATCGCGGCCGCGCTTGCCACCAAGTCACCGGCACGGCAGGGGCGTTCACCGGGGCTTGCGGCGCTCGTCGCGCCGCGCGGTGTGCGGGGCGCGGTGGCCGCGGCAACCTGGCTCGGGGACGAACTGCTGCGCCGCGCCTCGCGGGACGGCGTGCGGGTGAACTGGGCGGGGCTCGGCAGGCCGGACGGCACGCACTGGTCGGTGCTGCCGCTCGGCGCCGACCTGGGCGACGGATACCCCGGAGTCGCCCTCTTCCTCGCGGAGTTGGCGCGCGCCACCGGGCTCGCCCGCTACCAGGAGGCGGCCGCGCTGGCGGTGGCCCCGCTGCCCGCGCTCACCCGGGCGCTCGCGGCGGCACCGGACGTGGCCGCCGCGGTGGGCCCCGGTCTGCGCGGCGGCCTCGGCGGCATCGCGTACGCCGCCGTACGCCTGGCGTCGCTGCTCGACAGCGCGGACCTCGCGGCGGCGGGGTGTGCGGCGCTCGCCGCGTTCGCCACCGCCTGCCGCGCGGGCGACGCGGCAGCGCTGCCCGCGGCACGCGCCCTGCACGCCGCCACCGGACTGCCCGAAGTGGCCGCTCTCGCGGACGAGTTGCGCTCCCGCGACCCCGGTGCCGCAGGAGACACCGGCAACAGGGGCGACCCGGGCGGCGACCGCCGTAATCGTACGGGCGGCGGTGCGGCCGGTGACGCGGTGTGCGGCTGCCCGCGCCCGCGGCACCCCTCCGCGGCCCGCGACCACTCCCTGTGCCACGGCGCCGTGCACGGCCTCGAACGGCTCGCCGCCCTGCGGGACGCCGGGGACCGGCGGGCCGGGACGGCGCTGGGTGTCGCGGGCGCCCGGCTGCTCGATGAGATCCGCCGCGGCGGCGTACGGTGCGGCGCCCCGGGCGGTGTGCCCGTGCCGGGGCTGCTGACCGGTCTCGCGGGCGTCGGCCACGGGCTGCTGCGGCTCGCCCGCGGCCCCGGCACACCACCGGCCCTGCCGCCCCACGCGGCGGGTCCCGCGCACATGCCAGTACCCACCTCCCCCAAGGAGCAGAACCCATGGAAGCAACGGAGAACCCCACCACCCCCGAGCCCGCCGCGGACGCGGAGCGGCAGGCCGCGTCCCTGAGCGGGGAGGCGGCCGAGGCCGGGCGCGGCGGCGCCGCGGGCGCGGCTGCCCGGCGGGCGCTGCTGCGCACGGCGGCCCTCGCGGGCCTCAGTGTCGGCGGTGTCGTCACGGTGCTGTCGATGACGGGCGGCGGCCCCACCACCGTCGCGGGCTGAGCGGCGGGCCGTGGCCGGGTGGCGGGACCGCTCAGGGGTCCCGGCGCCCGGCCGCGCGTGTCCCGGGGCGTCAGTCCCGGCCGGGGGTCCGGGCGCCGATCAGCTCGGACGCGTACGAGCAGAGCTTGCCGCGGCCCCGCACCCCGGTCTTGCCGATCAGGCTCGCGACGTGCTTCTCCACGGTGCGGTCGGAGATATGCAGGCGCGCGGCGATCTCCTTGTTGCCGAGGCGGTCGGTGAGCAGCCGGAACACGTCGAACTCGCGGGCGGTGACGCCCCGGGTGCGCAGTTCGTCGGGGATGCGCTCGGTGCCCGACCTGCGCTGGCCCACGTGCACGCCGAGGCTGCGCAGCCGCGCCCGGCAGGCGGCGGCGACGGCGGTGGCCCCGGTGCGGTGGAAGTAGCCCTCGCTCTCGGCCAGCCAGCGGCGCGGCTCGCCCCAGCCGTCCGCGAGCGCCACGTCGGCGACGAGACGCAGGCCGAGATGGCGGGCCGTGGGGTAGATCTCGGCGCTGCGCAGGGCGGCGGCGAGGGCAGCCGACGCGTCGGCGGCGCGTCCCTCGCGGCCCAGCAGGACGGCCTCGGCCAGGCCGACGAACTGCCGGTTCCAGCGCATCCGGCCGGCCTGCGCCGCATGCGTGGTGTCGTACTCGGTCCACCCGGCGCGTCCGCGCAGCACGCCGAGCAGCAGGACGAGGCCGTGGATGCCGGAGAAGTGGAAGAAGCCCTCGCGCGGCTGCCCGGTGCCGAGGGCGGCGGCGACGGACGCGGCGGCCTCGTGGTCCTCTTCGAGCAGCGCGCAGAACAGCTCGGCGAGCCCCAGCACCAGCGGCGCCTCGCGGGACTGCTCGCCGCCGAGGGCGCGGAACTCGGCGAGCGCGGCCCGCATCCCCTGGCGGTCGGCCCGGTGGGCGTGGGCGACGGAGCGCAGCATCAGGGCGTGGCGGGCGACGGAGTACAGCTTGAGCCTGCTGGTCTCCTCGACGACGCCGTCGAGGAGCACGGTGGCCCGTTCGAAGCGGGAGCGGAGGACGGCGTCGAAGCCGAGCATCGCGGCGGCGTTGTGGGCGAGGCTGACGCAGCCGGTGCGCAGCGCCTCGCGGTGCGCGTCCACCAGTCCTGTGGCGTCGCCCTCGGCGAGCCAGGCGTTGTTGCCGATGCCGATGAGGCCGTGGTTGCGCCAGGTGACCAAGTGGTGGTCGGTGGCGATACGCAGGGTGCGGCGGAAGCAGGCGTCGGACTCGCCGAGGGAGCGGGCCCTGCTGGCGAAGCCGACGGCGTACCAGCCCTGGCAGGCGAGCGCGGGGTCGGCGCGCCGCTCGGCGCCCTCGATGGCGCGCCTGGCCAGTTCCTCGCTGCGGGCGATGCCGCCGCGTTCGGGCCCCGACACCGTGAGGTACGCCTCGACGGCGTCGACGGGCGCGGTGTCCTCCTTGCCCGCGCCCGGCGGCAGCAGCGCGCGGGCCGCGGCTACCTGGCCCAGGCCCTCCTCCCAGCGGCCTGCGACCTCGGCGGCGCGGGCGAGTCTGACGTGCAGGTCGACCCGGCGTGTCAGGTCGACCTGGGTGGCGACGTCGATTCTGCGCAGCCGGGCGGCGACGGCGGCGGCCCGGTCGAACTGCCCGTCGTCGGCCAGCGCGAACAGCAGGGTCTCCAACAGGTCGCGGCGGTCGTGCCCCTGGGGCCCCTGCCCCTCGGCGCCGAGCATTCGCAGCGCCTCGTCGAGCACGGCGATGGCGGTGCCGGGGCCGCTGCCCGCGAGGGCGCGTCTCGCGACCTCCAGGTAGAGGTCGGCCGCGGCGGTGCGGTCCCCGGCGTGGCGTCTGAGCCGGGCGGCAAGCTCGCACCAGGTGCCGGGCAGCCCGGGGTGGAGCGCGGCCACGGCGTCGGCGGCGCGTGCGCAGAGCGCGGCGCGGTCGACGGGGGTGAGGCGGGAGCGCAGTGCCTCCTCGGCCAGCGGGTGTTCGAAGGCGTACCAGTCGGGGCCGCGCTCGTCGGGCAGCAGCAGGCCCTCGGCCACCGCGGAGCGCAGACAGCCGAGCAGGGCCTCCTCGCCGAGCCCCGCGCACTCCCTCACGACGGACAGCGGGAAGATCCGGCCGAGCACGGCGGCGGCCGACAGCATCCGCAGGCCCTCGGGGCCCAGCCGCTCGGCGCGCTGCTCCACGGCCCGTACCAGCGTGAACGGCATCGGGGAGCGCGCCGCGGGGTCGAGCCGCCAGCGGCCGTCGGCGTGCCGCAGCTCGCCCCCGGCGCGCATGCCGCGTACCAGCTCCTGGGCGACGAAGGGGATGCCGCCGCTGTCGCGCAGCACCCGCTCGGACACCTCGGCCGGCAGGTCGTCGGGCGGGCAGCCGAGGCAGGCGGCGGCCAGCCGGTGGGTGTCGTCCGCGGCGAGCCTGTCGAGCGGCAGGACGGCGCCCTCGCCGCGCTGGGCGACGGCGCTCGCCAGTTCGGCGGCGGGCGAGGGCGCGGAGCGTGCGGTGGCGAGGACCGCGACGGGCGCCGCCGCGACGTTCGCGGACAGGTACTCGACGACGGCCAGGGTCTCGGGGTCGGCGTCGTGGAGGTCGTCCACGACGAGGAGGCAGCCGCGGCCCGCGCCGAGCGCGCTGGTGAGCCGTAGTACGGCCTCGGCAAGCACCACGGGTGACTCGTCGCACTTCTCGCCCGTGGACCACTCGGGCACCAGGCGGCCGAGCACGGGCCGGTAGGGGCCGAGCGCGGCGACCGGCGCCCTGGCGCCGTCGCGCGCGAGCGAGAGCAGTGCCTCGGTGAGCGGGCGGTAGGGCACGGCGGGCCCGGTGACGGTGCAGCGGCCCTTGAGGACCGCCATGCCGGTGTCCGCGGCGATGCCCACCGCCTCGGTACAGAGCCGGGTCTTGCCGACCCCGGGCTCCCCCATCACGAACACCGCGGTGCCGTGGTTCAGGCGTGCCCGTGCGAGCACGTCCCCCAGCTCGGCCATCTCCCGTTGCCGCCCGACGAGTTCCACGCGCGCCCCCACCACTCGACCCACTCCGCTCGCCCGCGGACGCCCTCCCCAGGGCCCGCCCCGGCACGGAACAGCTACATGCCTGCCCTTGGCCCTGCCCCCTAAACGACGCGCGTCACGCCGCGCGGGAACCGCCAGGCGGCGGTGGCATCCTCGGGGGATGGACACGGCGCGCGGGACGGCGGCGGGTGCGGGGCGGCTGCTCGCGCGCGCCGTCGTGCGGCGCGGCGACGGGAGCAGGGGGGCGCGGGCGGCGCGCGCCTGGCGGCGGCTGGTGCGTGCCGTGGGCGACGGCGATACGGACGCACAGGACGCGGTACGGACGCGGCCGGGGGCGCTGCCGCGCGCGGACGAGCGGGATCTGCTGGCGGTGGCGCCCGAGGACCCGGCGGCCCGTGCGGCCTTCCTGGCGCTGGTGGGCCGGCACGAGCAGCGCCGGGCGCTCGACCCGGAGGGGCGACTGCTGTCGCTCGCCTACCGCGGCGCCGACGACGACACGCGCCGCCGACTGCGTACGGCGCTGGTGGCGGCGGGCGACCCCGCGGCCCTGCGTGCCCTCGTCACCGGCGACACGCACGAGGGCGTCGCGGCCCTGTCGGCAGCGGAAGTACTGTGCCTGGCGCGGCGGTTGGCCGGGCGGGGCAGCGGGGACGAGCTGCGGCGGCTCGCGCTCGGCCTGCCCCTGCGACACGCCGTGGCGGTGGCGGCGCTGCTGCCGCCCGAGCACCGTACGGGAGGTGACCGCGGGGTGCTCGGCCTGCTGGCCGCCGCGGCACCTGACCGTATCGCCGCCGCGGTGGCGCGGGCTCCGCAGCGGCCGGTCACCCGGCTGTGGGCTCCCGGGGGCGGTGTCGGGCTGGGCGGGGCGGCGTTCTCGCCCGACGCGGCACGGCTCGCCGTGGTGGCGTCGACGATCCGCCCCCTACGGCTCGACTCGCTCGTCGAGGTGCACCGCTTCGACCTGGCGTCGGGCGACCGGCGAAGGCTCCTCACCAGGCGGCTGCGCGACGGCGTGCATGTGCGGGGCCTGATCCACCTCGCCGACGATGTGCTGCTGCACATCGGCCACCACTCGCGCCGGGGGACGTACGACGAGATCGTGTGGGCGGCCCCCTCGCATGCGCGCGCCGTCCATGGGCGGCACCTCTCGACGCTGCGGCGCTCGGCGAGCGGCGGCGCGGTCGGACTGGACCAGGACGGTGTGCTGGTCTTCGCCGACCCGGGCGCGGCACGGCTGCGGCTCGCGCCCCGGCCCCTCGTCGACGGTGACGGCCGCCCGTTCGACGGCACGGACACCCTGGCCGGCGCCTTCGCCACGCTCCCCGGCCGGGGGCTCGTCGCGGTCGTCGGCGGGGACAGGCTCGCCGTGGCCGACGAGGACGGGCGGCCGGTGGCCGGTGCCCGGTTGGAACGGGGCGCCGCCGAAGGGGAGTCGTATCCCGTGGTGGCCCTCCTCTCCCCCACGCGGGTCGCCGTCCGCCGCCGCATGGCGCCGCGCGCCTTCCCCCGCACCGAGATATGGGACCTCGACGGGCGCCCCCGGTGCGTCGAACGCCACGAGGGCCAGGCGCTGGAGAGATGGCCCTGGGACTTCTGGCGGCGGCACCCGCCCGTGCTCGACTTCGCGCTGAGCCTTGCCGGTGGCCCGGGCGGGGGCGGCACCGACGAGGACGCGCCTCCCCTGCTTGCGGCCCCCACGGACGCGCTCAGGCACCCGGTGGCGCTGTCCGCACACGGGGACCTGGCGGCGGCGACACCCCACGGTCCGGTCCACCAGGTCCTGGAACTCCACGGCCCCCATCTCGCGTCCGCCCGCGCCCTGTTGGAACGCCCGCTGCCACGGATGTCCCCGCCCGACCTCCACGAGGTACGGCAACTGCTGCGCAGCATCGGGGACCCGGAACTGCGGGCGGCCCTGGGCCTGTTGGAACGGTGCCTCACCTACCGCTTCGGCCGGGACGTCGCCTGATCCGGTCGGCCCTGGTACATCCAGGCGATGACGTCGAACACCCGCAGGACGCCGATGTCGTCGCCGATGCCCGACCGGTCGCGGAGACGGACCAACTGGTCGCGGAGGGCTCCGTTGTCCGCCCGCAGGGCAGCGGCCAGTGCGGCCCAGTACGAGTGGTCCACCCTCGGCCGTCCGAAGAGTCGCTTGATACGGATGTCGTAGACGGGGATGAGGTGGGGACGCTTGCGGGCCAGCAGTTTCCCGGCGACGATCGGGCCTCCGCCGTCGGGCTTCCCGGGGTACCGCCTGCCGTCGGCCAGCCGCTCCCACAGCTCCCAGGCGGGTCCGTCCTTCGCCACGAGCGCATCGCTCGCGGGATCTTCCAGACGGGCGTCACGCGGGATGAGTGACAGCAGGCGCGTCCAGTGTCCGCCGGGGTCCGTCAGGCAGTTGAGCGCTCCGTGCGGCTCCAGGCCCACGCTGAGCAGGGTGAGGGCGATCAGGTCGTCGGCGTCGAAGCGGTTCGCGACGTGCGCGGCGTCCCCGCCGCCACCCAGGCGCTCGAAGCACGCGCCCGAGTAGTAGAGGTCCCCCTTCGAGCGCTTTTCTGCGAAGTACTCGTGCAACAGGCACGCGGCCTTCTTGTCGTCCCAGTAAATCTCCGGGATTTTCAGCTCGATCATGCGAGAGACCCCCGATTCCCCAACCTGCCACTCTCACGAGTCGGGACGACAGGATACGGACCCGCGCCCCCTCGATCCCCCACGGCAGGGATTACCCCCGTTCCTTTCCGCGCATTGTTGCCCGTGCCTGCGCGGGAGAGCGAGAATGGGAGGGCGACGGTGATGAGGCCCGCCACAACCGCGGATTTCTCCGCTGACGGTCTCTGCGAAGTCCATAAGGCCGTGGGCCGGAATCGCAGAGGTGTCCCATGTCAGACCGCATCACTCACCGCGACCCCGCCGAGACCCGCTGCTCGGTGGCGGTCTTCCGGGACTCCTCGCTGTTGCTGCTGCAAAGCGAGGAGGACGGCCGGCCCGTGTGGAAACTTCCCGGCGGGCACGTCCGCACGGACGAAGGGCTGATCGCATGTGCGCGACGGGAGCTGCGCGAGGAGACCGGTCTTGAGGCCGGGGCGCTGCACTGCGCGCTCGTCCTCGACATCCACGACCGTCCGAACGGGCGCCACATCGTGGAGATCGTCCTCTACCCCACCGGCGGTGTGCCGGGCACCCCCCAGCCGCTGGAGCGCGCGCACCGGCCCCGGTTCGTCCCCATGGCGTCGCTCGACGGGCTGCCCCTGCGGCCGCCGATCCAGGGCCGGCTCCACGACCTGCGCCATGTGCACGAACGCGAGCTGAACGGGCAGGCCCCCTCCCCGGGAGCCGGTCTGTACTCCCTCCCCTGACCTGCCGGAACGCGGCACGCCGGGCCCGGAAGCCGGAGGCCGGGGGACGTCTGGCGCGCGGGGAAGGGCGCGCCGGGCCCCCCGCCGAAGGCCCGGGCCCGCCGCCTGCCACCCGCTCCCACCGGAGCGACACGAACCGCATCTCGCAGTACCCTGAGCACATCGGTGCCCCCGGGCGCCGAGCGGCGGTGGGGCCCGCCGTACCCGAACCGCGGCTCACCGGCCGCCAACGGTCCCTACTTGCGACGGCGCACCAGCACTGGTGCCAAGCGAGTAGGAGACGCCCATGCCCGACGGCACCGCCCACGGAGGCGTGAGAGACCGTCGTCAGGACCCGGCCCCGACGCCCCGTTCCACGTCGGTGCCCCGCGCCCCGTGACACTCCCGGCGGCCGCACCGCCACTCCCCCTCGTCGAACGGCGACGGACCCCGCCCGAGCACCCCGATCGAACCGCCCGCCCACGGGCTGATGGCTCCTCAGGACCGAAGCACCCCCGACAGCACCCACCCCCCGACGCGGTAAAGGCGGATCATGAACTGCTACGAGTGCCAGACCCTCGCCACCCCCACGTCCACCCCCGCGGTGGCGAGCTGCAACATTTGCAGCATCGGCCTCTGCCAGACGCACGCCGAGGCCGTGTCCCAGATCCTCCACCACAACAACGGAACGGGCCTGGCCACCCAGCCGCACGCGGCGCGCCGCATCCTCTGCAACATTTGCGCCACCGCGGAGCACAGCCGCGGATAGAGACGGACGACCGATGCCGGGGACGCGACCCGTTCGCGTCAGCTCAGGAACGGGTCCGCCGGTGTGGGCCCTTCCGGGCCTGGCCCCGCCCCGTCACCGGCGGCACGCAAGGCCCGCACCGCCTCCCTGGCCCGCGCCGCGGTCTCGTGTGCGAGCGTGCTGCTGAACCCGAGGTACGTCGCCGGGTCGAGCATGCGGGCGAGGTCGGCCTGCGACACCAGCGCGGCCACCCGTGGATCGGCGCTCAACACGTCGAACAGGCCCCGGCCCGCGCCCGTGGCGAGCGTCGCCTCGTGGACGATCTCGTGCGCCCGCTGCCGCCCCACCGCCGTCGCGATGCGCATCATCACCGCCTCCGCCATGATCAGACCGCCCGTCAGGCCGAGGTTGGCGCGCATCCGTTCGGGGAACAAGACCGTGCCCTCGGTCAGCCTGACCAGCCCGCGCAGCATGTCGCAGGACGCGATGGCCGCGCGCTCCACCGTCGCGATCAGGACGAGGCTGCGGCCCCGGTCGGACTCGTGACGCATGTTCATCGACTCCAGCGCCGGAGCGACACAGGAGCGCACGACCGCGGCGGCGGCCGAGACGTCCTGGCACAGGTGCGGATTGCGCTTCTGCGGCATGGTCGAGCTGCCGATACTTCCGGACCCGAAGGGCTCGGCCGCCTCGCCGTACTCCGTGCCCATCAGCGTCGCGATCTCGTCGGCGACCTTTCCCACGGTTCCGGCCAGCAGGCCGAGCAGGGTGACGTACTCGACGAGGTGGTCGGCGATGCTCCGGGAGGCGACCGGCATCGAGGTCATCCGCAACCGGCGGGCGATCACCTCCTGCACCCGCCGCCCCTGCTCCCCGAGACCCGCGTAGGTGCCGACCGCGCCGCCGAACAGCACGGTGAAGACCCGCGGCTCCGCGGCCCGCAGCCGCTCGGTGTGCCGGATCAGCTCGTCCGCCCAGGCCGCCGCCTTCACCCCGAAGGTCAGCGGCACCGCGTGCTGGCCGTGGGTCCTGCCCGCCATCGGCATGTCGGCGCCGCGCTCGGCGAGACCCGCCGTTGCCGCGAGTGCCCGTCCGGTCAGCCGCAGCACGATGCCGTGCACCCGGCGGAGCACGACCAGGTCGGCGGTCTGCATGATGTTCTGGCTGGTCGCACCCCAGTGCACCCAGCCCCCGGCGTCGGGCCCCGCGACCCGCGCCAGCTCCCAGACCACCGGCACCAGGGCGTGCCCGGTGCGGACCGTGTCGCGCTCGATCCGCTCCGCGTCGAGGCGGCGCACGTCGGCGGCCGCGGCGATCGCGGCCACCGCGTCCTGCGGCACGAGGCCCAGCTCGCCCTGGGCCCGCGCGAGCACCGCCTCCATGTCGAGCCAGGACTGCCAGCGCGCCGGCCGCGCGTAGAGCCGCCGCACCTCGTCGCCGAGCCCGTCGCCACCGAAGCCGTCGGAACGGGGGCCGTCGGTGCCGCGGCCGTCGGCGGGCACGGTCACGTCGTACGGATCTTGGCGAGCACGTCCTCGTCCAGTTCGACGCCGAGACCCGGCCTGGTCGGCGGGAGCAGGAACCCGTTCTCGACCACCGGGCCCGCTGCGGCGAGCGGCCAGTCGTCGCGCAGCGCGTGGCGCTCGATGTTGTACTCCTGCGGATAGAGGCAGCCCTGGGTGCTCAGCCACAGATGCAGATGCGCCATGGTCCCGATCACCGGCTGGGTGTTGTGCACCGTGACCGGGCGGTTGAACGCGCCCGCCACCGCGGCGATCTTGCGGAACTCGGTGACGCCGCCGCACTTCACCACGTCGGGCTGGACGATGTCGACGTGCCCGTGCTGGATGAGATCGAGGAACTGCCAGCGTGTGTAGCGCTGCTCCCCCGCGGCGACCGCGATGTCCACCTTCGAGACCAGCCGCGCATAGCCGTCCAGGTCGTGTTCGGCGATCGGCTCCTCGAAGTGGAACACCCCGTGGTCCTCAAGCTGCCGGGCGATGCGCACCGCCGTGTGCGGAAGGTAGGCGTTGTTCACATCGACCATGATCTGGAAGTCGTCGCCGCAGGCGGCGCGGACCTCGCGCACCGTCTCGACGGTACGGTCCTGGCCCCGGTCGTACATCCACCGGGTGGCGGAGTGCATCTTGTACCAGCCGTACCCCTGTTCCCGCAGCCGGGCCGCGCGGCGCGCCTCGTCGACGGGCTCCATGTCGCGGCTCATCGAGCTGGCGTAGACCTCGACCCGGTCCCGGACGCTGCCGCCGAGGAGCACGTAGAGCGGGACGCCCGCGCGCTGGGCCGCGATGTCCCACAGCGCGATGTCGATGCCGGCCATGGCATTGAGCTGGGCACCCATCGGACCGAGTTTGTGCGGTACGTGATACATGTCGTGCCAGATGTGCTCGATGTTCGCGGGGTCGCGGCCGACGACCAGCGGCGTCAGCACGTCCTCGACGAAGGCGTGGGTGACCGAAGGGCCCATGGGGCTGACCTCGCCGAGCCCGACGAGTCCGTCGTCGGTGAACACCCGCACGATGTGGAACCGCTCAAGCAGGACGATCGACTCGATGCGTTCGATTTTCACGGCAGTACTCCGAAGGTCTTGGGCGGCTGCGGCAGGGTCGGTCAGTAGTCGACGCCGGTGCCGACGATGCCCTGTACGTACCAGCGTTGGGCGAACAGGAAGGCGAGGAGCACCGGCACCGTACTGATCACCGCGGCCGCCAGGCCCACGTTCGGCGGGATGTTCGACAGTTGGCCGTTGGCGAGCGGTGCGAGCGCCACCGACATCACCCGGTGCGCGTCGTCGGGCGCCGAGATCAGCGGCCAGATGTAGTCGTTCCAGGCGTTGAGGAACGTGATGGAGGCGTACGCCGCGATGGCGGGCCGCGCGAGGGGGGCCGCGATGCTCCACAGCGTGCGGAACCAGCCCGCGCCGTCCAGCCGCGCCGCCTCGATGAGCCCCGTCGGCAGCGAAAGGAAGAACTGGCGGAACAGCAGCGTGCCGAACGCGGTCCGCCCGACCACCGGAATGATCATTCCGGGGTAGTCGCCGATCAGCCCCAGTTGCTGGGTCACGGCGTACAGCGGGACGAGCACGACGTTGGTGGGCAGGAACATCGGCACCACCAGCAGGGCGAGGATCACCGGCGCCCCCCGGAAGCGGATCTTCGCGAGCGCGAACCCCGCGGGCAGCGTGATGACCAGTTGCAGCACCAGGATGCCGAGGGCGTAGATGAACGTGTTCGCGATCGTCCGGCCCGTGAGGTAGGTGTACGCGTCCGCGTAGTTGCCCCAGTCGATCGAGGGCGGCAGCAGGTGCGGCGGGTACGCGGACACGTCCGTGGCGGACATCAGCGACGAGGAGAACAGGTAGAGCAGGGGGAAGCCCATGGCCAGCCCGAAGGCGACGATCACCACCCAGCGCAGGATGAACGTCGCGCGCTGCGGGGTGAGCCCCCGCCGCCGAGCCGTACCCGATCGGACGCCAGGCTGCTCCAACGACAGTCCGGTCATGCCTTGTTCCTTCCTCGGCGGTCGATCACCCGGCGTATATACCGGGCCAGCAGCGCAACAATCACGATCACGAGGAGTTGCAGGATCGACAGCGCCGCCGCATACCCGACCTCGCCCTGTTCGAACGCCACCCGGTAGCTGTAGAGCGACAGCGTCATGGTGCTGTTGAGGGGCCCGCCCTGCGTCATGATCAGTGAGATCTCGAACGGCAGGGCGATAAAGTTCAGGATCTCCAGGGCGACCACGAGCACCGTGGTGTGCGACACCGCAGGCCAGAGGATGTGCCGTGCCCTGGTCCAGGGCCCCGCGCCGTCGAGCCGTGCCGCGTCGAGCAGATCGTCCGAGATCCGCTGGAGCGCGGCGAGATAGAGGATGATGACCAGCGGCAGGCTCATCCAGATGATCATGATCGTCAGGGCCGGAAGCGCCCACGCCGTCCTGGAGAGCCAGGGGACCGGGTCCGCGCCGAACACGCCGATGATCGAGTTCAGCATCCCGGACTGCGGCTGGTACAGCCATCCCCAGAGCACGGACGAGACGGCGGCGCTCACGACGAGCGGGATGAAGTAGAGGACCCGCACGACACCGACCCCGCGCATACGGGCGTTGACGAGCACCGCCAGCAGGAATCCGACGATGATCGTGGGGATGACGCCGAGCACCAGGAACTCGACCGTGACCAGCAGGCTGGGAACGACGTTCGGGTCCACGAACATCTTCGAGAAGTTGTCGAACCCGACGAAGGCCGGGGCGTCGATCAGATCCCACTCGAAGAAGCTGAGCGCGAGACCGGCGAGCGCGGGGACGGCGACGAACACCGTGTACAGCACGACGTTTGGGCCGACGAACACGGCCGCCGCGGCCTCGTCACGGGCCCTGGCGCCAAGACCGCGGCGTCCGGCCGTACGGGCCGGGCTTGCGAGGGTCATCGGGACGCCTCGATCGCCGCGTTCACCTGGTCGGCCGCGGCGCCGAACGCGTCCTCGACCGACTCGCCGTCGAGCAGCACCTTCTGGTCCGCGGCGATCAGCGCCGTGGTCAGCGTTCCCTGCGCGGACTTGGGCAGTTGCGGCGCCATGAGCGCCCCGGTGACCGCGTCGGCGAAGACGGAGGCCCTGGTGGGCGGTGCGGGCAGCGACTTCCACGACCCGTCCGTGATACCGGCCTTCGTCGCCGGGAGGATCTGGTAGCTGTTCTGGAGCGTCGTCTCGCCGCCCTTCTCGGTGTAGAACCAGCTCAGGAACGACCAGGCGGCGTCCTTGTGCCGGCTCGTGCTCGATATCGCGAGCCCGTAGCTGCCACCGCCGATCGGCCGCTTGCCACGGATGGTGGGCACCGGCGCCACATCCCAGTCCGCGTCGAGCTGCTGGCGGAAGGTCGGCACGTTCTTGCGCGCGCCGAGCAGCATGGCGACCCGGCCGCTCTGGAAGGTCGGCGCCGACGGGCTCGACCCGATCTCGTACGGGGCGAAGGTGCCGTCCTGGTAGGGCTTGAGCAGGTACTTCCACGCCTTGACGGCGGCCGGTTCACCGATGCCGGTCCTGTGCTTCGCCTTGTCGTACACATAGCCGCCGAACGCGTCGATCACCGGGTTGTACTCACCCTGCTGAAGGTCGGTCTGGACCATTCCGAACGCCTTGCCCTTCGCGGCCCGCGTGATCGCCTTGGACGCCGCGTACATGTCGTCGTACGTCCATGAGTCGGTGGGGAGGGGGACGTGGTACCGCGCGAAGAGGTCCTTGTTGTAATACAGCACGTAGGTGTCCGCCCCCACCGGGACGCCCTCGACCCTGCCGGAGTCCGACAGCGGCCGGTAGGCGCCGAGGAACTGCGGGAGGAAGCTTCCGGCCGAGACGCCGTTCTCCTTCCGCGCCAGGTAGGGGGTGAGGTCCGTGGTGACCTTGCTGCTGGAGAGCTGGTTCACCAGGGTGTCGATCGACTCGATGACATCCGGGACCTTGCCGCCCATCCGGGCGGTGACCAGCCGCTGCAAGTACTGCGTGTTGTCGTCGGGCAGGGTCTGCGTGGTGAACCTGACCTCCGGATGCAGCTTGTGGTACTGCGCCGTGATCTGCTGCATCTGCTCGGTGAAGTGCGCGCGCACCGCGATCGAGACGGTGGTCGTGCCGTCCCGCGCGGACGAGGAACCGCCGCAGCCGGCGAGGCCCGCCGCCACCAGGGCACCTGCGGAAACCATGGTGATCGCGGACCTCCGGATTCGGGGCGTCGTGCCTGTCATGGCTTCCCTTCGGCACATAGGTCGGCGACTCAAGGAATGAAACGTTTCATTGGGTCGGAAGCCGACGCTAGCCGAGGGCTTCATAGAGCGTCAATGGATTGGATGATTGATTCCGCGATACGGATGCCCTGGTGGTGTGCGCGAACGGACAGCCAGGCTCGCCCCGCCGCACCGTGCCACCGCCCGCACCGCCCCACCGGCACACCGCCGGGGCAGGCGGGGCGGGGACCGCCCGGCGCGGGCGGCGGTCAACACAGCTTCACGAGCGGGCAGTTGGGCGGTTCAGCGCAGTTCGCGGAAGAACGCGCGCAGGTCCCCGATCATGAGGTCGGGGACCTCCATCGGTGCGAAGTGGCCGCCGCGGTCGAACTCCGACCAGCGCACCACGGTGTTCCGCTGCTCGGCGATGCCGCGGATCGTGTTGTTGCCGGGGAAGACCGCGATCCCGGTGGGCACACCGGAGTTGGGGAGTTCCACACCCCAGAACCTGGATTCCTTGTACAGCCGCATCGACGAGCCGACGGTATTGGTGAACCACAGGACCGACAGGTTGGCGAGCAGCATGTCGCGGTCGATCGCGTCGGTGGGTGTGGCCCTGGCGGGGTCCTTGAAGGTGTTCACCACGTCCAGCACCCATGCCATCATGCCCGCGGGCGAGTCGGCCACCGCGGGCGCGAGGGTGTGCGGGCGGGTGCCGTGGACGGCCGCGTAGCCCGAGGTCTCCTTGCTGCTCCAGTCCTTCATGCGCGCGAGTTTCTCCTGGTCACTCGCGCCGAAGCCCGCTCCGTCGTCGCTCCCGGAGGGGATGGTGATCGGGTCGTTGAGGTGGACGCCGATGACGTGCTCGGGGGCGATACGGCCGAGTTGCGGTGCGACGAAGGAGCCCGCGTCTCCGCCCTGTACGCCGTAGCGCCCGTACCCCAGCCGTGCCATGAGGGCCGCGACGAGTTCCGCGGCGCGGTCGGTCGACGCCGCGCCCGGTGTGCGGGTCGGGCCGGAGAAGCCGAACCCGGGCAGGGTGGGGATCACCAGGTGGAAGGCGTCGCGCGGGGTGCCGCCGTGCGCGACGGGGTCGGTGAGCGCGTCGATCATGGCGGTGAAGTCCTCGAACGGCCAGCCGTGCACCAGCACGAGCGCGGGCGCGTCCGGCACTGCCGCACGGACGTGCAGGAAGTGCACGCGCTGCCCGTCGATGTCGGTGACGAACTGCGGGTACCGGTTGCGGGCGGCCTCGGCCGCCCGCCAGTCGAATCCGGTACGCCAGTACTCGGCCAGCTCGCGTACGTAGCCGGTCGGGATGCCGTAGGTCCAGCCGACGCCGGGCAGTTCGTCGGGCCACCGGGTGGCGGCCAGCCGCCGGTTCAGGTCGTCGAGGTCGGTGTCGGGGATGTCGATACGGAAGGGGACGGGATGCGTGGTCATGCGGGCACGGTAGAAGACGGTTAGGACAGATCCGTTCCTAAGCGGAGGCGGCCCGGTCGGCGTCGGGTCAGCTCACCCGGTTGGACAGCAGGCGTTCCAGTTGGACCGAGGCGGCGTGCAGATGGCGGATCACCTTGGCGCGGTGGGGGGTGTCCATGCGGGTGGCGGGCGCCGAGGCGTTCAGGGACGCGATGGCGATGCCCCGGTCGTCCCGCACGGCCGTGGCGATGGACACGATCTCGTCCGAGCGGGTGTTGGTGGCGTAGCCGCGCTCGCGCACCTGTGCCAGCTCGGCGTCGAGGGCGGTGCGCTCGGCCGCCGTGAGGCCGTCAGGTCTGTTGCCCGAGGTGACGGTCGGGAACAGCTCGTCCAGTTGGCCCGCGGTCAGCTCGGCCAGCAGCGCCTTGCCGGTGGCCGTGTGGTGGGCGGGCATGAGCTGTCCTGTGCGGTCGGCGATCCGCAGGTCGTGTCCTCCCTCGGCGCCGACGAGGTAGCGGATGCGGCCGCCCTCCAACTGCGCCAGGTGCACGGTCTCGTTCACCTCGTGCGCCAGCTCGGCGAGGATGGGGCGGGCGAGGGTGCGGATGTCGAGGTTGCGGACGGTGGCGAGACCGATCTCCAGGAGGGCGGAGCCCGCCACATAGCCGCGGGTCTCGTCGTCGCGCCGTACGAAGTCGTGGTGGATGAGCATGGCGAGCAGCCGGTGCGCGGTGGAGTCGGCCACCCCGAGGGCCTGGGCCGCGTCGGAGAGCCGGAGCTGCCTGCGGTCGCGGAACATCAGCAGCAGCCGCAGTACGTTGTCCACGGAGGCGATGGGATAGGCCGGACCCGCCGCGGTCCCTTCCCCCCTTTTCGCCCTCGTCGCCACCCGGCGATCATAGCGCAGGCGGTCCCGGCCGCCCCGGTCGCGCTGCGGCGTACCGGGGCGGTCCGCGCCTGCCCCCCGAGCGGTCAGACGAAGATCGACAGGTTCTTCGCGGTCAGCACGGACTGGTCGAGCAGCAGTCGGCGGCGCACGATCCGCCAGTCGCCGTCCGCCGTCCTGCGCAGCCGGTCGCGGCGGCGCCCGACGAGGAAGTCGCTCTCGTCGGCGACCCGGTTGCGGTACACGAGGAAGCGGCAGCTCACGTCGACCTCGGGCGGCCGGTCCGTCTCCAGCCTGATGTTGGTGACCAGGTGGGACACCCGGGAGACGGGCTCCTCCGCCCAGTGCAGCCCGGTGCCGAGCTGGGCGACCCGCAGCCGCGCGGTCTCCTTGCCCTCGTCGAACCAGCACACCTCGTCCCCCTCGCGGGTGTTCTCGCGCTCCGCGACGTCCTCGTACCGGACGTTCATCCGCAGCGGCACCGCGTACTGGTAGTCGTCGGCGAGCAGGTCGAGCCACTCCTCGTAGCGGCGCTCGTCGAGGAGGTCGGCCTCGCGGGTGAGGAAGTCGGTGACGTCGGCGGTGAGCAGGACGCGCGCCAGGGCGCTCTCGTCAACGGGCATCGCCCGGCTCCTCTCCCGCGCCGGTACGGGTGGCGCGGTCGTCGGTCCTGGCAAGATCGGCGAGTTCGCTCCACGGCAGGTCGTCCACGAACTCCGCCCAACGGCGGTAGAACGCACGGGCGTTCACCTCACCGGCGATGGCGTGGTGGGAGTGCACGGCACGGTCGAGGTCGCTGGGGACCTCCTCGCCGAGGCCCTGCTGGTAGTTGTACGGGTAGCGGCGTGCCACCACACCGCCGCTGGCGCTGGTGGCGTAGTCCCAGTTCTCCATGTCGTCCTGCTCGGTCATGCCCCCGGGTCCTGCGTAGCGCATGTAGTAGTGGCGCAGCCAGTCGCGCACGTAGTCGGGCGCGTCCTTGTCGACCAGGAACCAGCGCCAGACCTCGGTCTCGGTGGCGCTGAGCGGGTGGGCCACCAGGATGGACCGGGGGAACCCGGCCGCGAAGGACATGTTCGGGAACAGCGTCGCCGGCCCGCGCCCGCCGAGGGGCCTGCCCTCGGCCCGCAGCTTGGCCGCGCGCTTCTCCCACGCGTTGACGAAGTAGGTGTCGAGGGCGCTCTCCTGGAACTCGGGGTACGCGATCTCGTAACCGAGGTTGTCGGAGGCGCCGTGCCCCATGCGGAAGGAGGTCTTCATCCGCCCCCTGGAGAAGCCGCCCTCGTTCTGCCGCTCCCCGTGGCGGCGTTTGCCCCGGCCGCCGGGCCCGATGCCGACGGCCTCCACGGAGGCGTGGGTGGAGGCGCCGTGGTAGGTGTCGCCGAGGAAGTTCTCCGACACGAACTTCCAGTTGGACTTGATGCGCCACTTGAGGACGCCCCGGTAGACCTCGGTGCCGCCCTCGGTGCCGTCGAAGGCGTCCGCGAGGTTGTCCAGCCACCAGTGGAAGTCGCCGACGTACTCGTCGAAGGGGATGGCGTCGGGGTCCCAGCTCGCGAAGACCAGGCCCTTGTAGTCGCGCACGCGGGGGCAGTGGACGAGCCCCCACTGCTCCTTGCGGAGCTTGCCGCTGTACGCGGCCTTCATCTGCGGCACCCCGTGCAGGTCGCCGGGGGTGGAGACCAGCGATCCGTCGATGGAGTAGGACCACGCGTGGTAGGGGCAGGTGAACTGCATGGTGTTGCCCTCGTCGTAGCGGCACACCCGCATGCCCCGGTGACGGCACGAGTTGAGCAGCACGTGCAGGGCTCCCCGGTCGTCCCTGGTCAGCAGGACGGGGTCGGACCCCATCCAGGACGAGAAGAAGTCGCCCGGCGCGGGCACCTGGCTCGCGTGCCCGACGAAGAGCCAGGCCCGCGGGAAGAGGTGTTCCAGTTCGCGCCTGTGGATCTCCTCGTTGACGAAGATCTCGCGGCTGATCTGGCCGCTCGTGACGTCGACGAGGTCGCCGGCCCTGCCGACGCCTTCTTCGAAGACAGTACTCAACTCCGGCCTTCCTCTGGTGTGGTTCGTGAGGGCACGCCCGCCCGGGCCGCGACCCGTTCCACGGGCGCGCAGGCGGGGGCGGCGGGGGCGGCGGGGGCGAGGGGCGTCACCGAGACGGCGAGCCGCGCCACCTGCTCGCGGACCTCGGCGAGCGTCCCGGCCTGGTTCCATGCCCGGCGGCAGGCGATCGCCGCCCGCGGCCAGCCGAAGGTCACGGCGGCGGTGAAGCGGCCGCCGCGCCCGTACAGCGCGATACGGCGCTCCCCCGTCCTAGTGGCGCAGCTCAGGATCTCGACGTCGTCGTCACCGCTCGCCACGCCGACCATCTGGATCTTGACGCCGTGCTGGTCGGACCAGAAGTAGGGGGCGGCGCGGCAGGGCGCGCGCTGCGCGTCGCGCTGCGGGCGCAGCAGGTCCCGGGCCACCGCCTCGGCCTGTTCCGCGGCGTTGGTCCAGTGCTCGACCCTGCGGTGTGTCGCGGTGCGCCCGTCGTACCAGCGCGCCACGTCGCCGATGGCGTAGACGCCGTCGAGTCCCGGGACGGCGCAGTACTCGTCGGTGACGATCCCGTCGTCGAGCGGGACTCCGGAACCGGCCAGCCACTCCGTGTTCGGCAGGCATCCGATGCCCACCACGACCGTGCCTGCCGCGAGGCGCGCGCCGTCGGCCAGGGTGACGACGAGGTCTCCCGGGGTTCCCGTAACGCCCGCGACCGGGACGCCCGCGCGGACCCGCACCCCGCCCCGCCGGTGCAGTGCGGTGAGCAGCGCGCCGACCCGCGATCCGAGGACGCGTGCGAACGGGGTGCTGTCGGCCTCGATGAGTGTCGTGGGGCAGCCCGCGGCGACGGCCGCCGCGGCCACCTCGGCGCCCACGAAGCCGCCGCCCACCACGACGACAGGCGCGCCCGTGGCGAGGCTCCGGCGCAGTGTCTCGGCATCGGAGGACTCGCGCACGGTGTGGACGAGCCCGGCGGCGGGCCCGGGGAGCGTGCGCGGGCGCACCCCGGTCGCGATCACCAGCGCGTCGTACGGGACCCGGCCACCGCCCTCGACGCGCACCTCGCGGCGGCGGGTGTCGAGTCCGGTCGCGGGGGCGCCGAGGCGCAGGTCGAACGCCTCCCGGTCCCCGGGGCGCAGCAGGGAGACCTCCGCGAGGGAGCGTTCGCCCGTCAGCAGCTCCTTGGAGAGCGGCGGTTTGTCGTACGGCTCGACGGGCTCGGCCCCGATGACGGTCAGCTCGCCGGTGAACCCGCCGGAACGCAGCGCCTGCGCCGTCCTGACACCGCCGACGGACGCCCCGACCACGACGACCCGGCCGACGCGGTCGAGGGCCGCCTCACCCGGCATCGCTCACCAGCCGGATCGCCTCCGCGGGGCAACTGCGCACCGACTCGGCCGCCTTCGCCCGCTCGTCCTCGCCGACCTCGCCGCGCAGCAGGACCACGAGACCGTCGTCGTCGAGGTCGAAACGGTCGGGGTCTGCCGTGACGCAGTTGCCGTAACCCTGGCACTTGGCGACATCCACCTGAATCTGCAACGGAACGACCTCCTTGCCTTACGAAGCCGCTGGTTTAATGGTTTAGTGATTAACCGCTAGGCACCATAGGAACGTGCGGAGTGACTGTCAACCGCCGCGCGGCCACGGACGGGACGCGGCGACGCCTCCCCCGGTGGCACCGCGCCGGGGAGCGGCCGGTCCGTCGTAGGCTTCGGGCGGTACGCGAACGAAGGAGGGCCAGTGGCCGGAAAATCCAGGGCCTCCGGCCTCGTCACCGCCCAGGCCGGGGTCTTCCGTCCCATCGCGGGCGCGGGGCGCACCTCCGCGATGATCGTGAGTCAGATCCGGGGGCTGATCCGCTCCGGTGTGCTGCCGCTCGGCGCCCGGCTGCCCGCCGAGCGCGAGCTGTGCGACCAGCTCAGCGTGAGCCGCCTGACGCTCCGTGAGGCCCTGCGGGCGCTGGAGGTCAACGGCCTGATCGAGGTGCGCGCGGGCGCCTACGGCGGCGCCTTCGTCACCGCGCCCACCGCGGGCCTTGCGGGCGAGGGCATCACCGACCTCCTCAGCACGTCGGGCCTCTCGGCCGCGAACGTCACCGAGGCGCGTATCGCGTTCGAGCTGGGCGTCGTCCCCCTGGTGTGCGCCCGGGCCACCCCCGAGGACCTGCGAGACCTGCGCCGGATGTGCGACGAGGCCGAGGAGGCCCGCGAGAGCGGCAGCTACAGCGTGGAGATGTCGTTCGCGTTCCACCTGCGGGCCGCGCGGGCGACGCACAACCCGGCCGTCGAGATGCTCATGCACTCGTTCCGCGAGGCCGTCCTGATGTCCATGCGCGAGGCGCACCACGAGGGCACCCAGGGCGTCGCGGAGCACCGCGCGTACGTGGACGCCGTCGAGAGCGGCGATGTGCGGCGGGTGCGCCGGGTGCTCGGCGACCACCTCCAGCGGACCGCTGACGCGGTGGCGGACTGAGGCGGCACCGCTCCGCCCGGGCGTCCGCGCCACGACGACGGCCGCCGCGAAACCGCGTTCACGGTTATTGACTGGTCTCGCGGCGCGGTGGCACGGTGTCGATCAGAAGAAGAAATTTCTTCAAAGCAGAATGCTATGCACGTTCGCTAGCTGTCTGTATCCGCCGCCCGCACTGCGGGTGCGTTTTCCTGCTTCTGAAAAGAAGGGGCTTCTGCATGCGGTCCTCGGTGCCCTCGTCACCGCCCGGTTCCCCTCCTCTTGAGCCCCGTGAGGCCCTTGAGGCCCTTGAGGCCCGTGAGCCCCGTGAGGCCCGGCCCGCGGTGCGGGTGGGAGTGGTGGGCGCGGGCCCCATGGGAACGGCCCTCGTCACCCACCTCGTACGGGCGGGACACCCCGTCGGCTGCTACGACCTGCGGCCGGACGCGCTGGACGGCGCCGTCGCGGCCGGCGCGTCCGCCGCGTCGAGCCCCGCGGACCTCGCGGCCCGCAGCGGCCTCGTGCTCACCTTCCTGCCCGGCCCCGCCCAGGTGCGCGAGGTGGCACTCGACCCGGCTGCCGGGGTGCTCGCGGGGCTGCCCGAGGGCGGGCTCATGCTCGACATGTCGACCTGCGGCCCGGCGACCGCCGAGGAGTTGGGGGCGGCGTTCGCCGCGCGGGGCAGACGGTTCGTGGACTGCCCGGTCAGCAGGAAGGCGCCGGACATGACGGTGCTGGTCGGGGGCGAGCCGGGGGTGCTCGGTGCCGCGGAGGACATCCTGCGCTCGGTGTCCCGCTCCGTCCTGTACTGCGGGCGCGCGGGCGCCGGCTACACCGTGAAGCTGCTGAACCAGCACGTCAAGTACGCCTGGTACCTCGCGTCGGTGGAGGCGCTCGCCGTCTCCCGGGCACTCGGGGTCGACCCGGGCCTCGCCGCCGACGCCATCGAGCAGTGCAGCGGCGGCGAGTCCGGGCTCAGCACGGCCGCCACCTACTTCCGCGGCGACACCGACGGCATGCGGACGCACGCGCCGAGCACCACCATCGCCAAGGACATGGAGCTGGCCAGGGGGCTCGCGGAGCTGTCCGGTGTGCCGAGCGCCGCGCTGCACGCCACCGCGGACTTCTTCACACGGGTGACGGGGACGCCGTACCGGGACCTGCCCTACCCGGAGAGTTCCGCCCTGCTGAGCCCGGACGGCGACGAGACCCACGGAGGAACGGTGTGACCGACGTACAGGAGCCGCTGAGCAGCCCCGGCCTCGACGGTGCCGCAGAGCGTGTCCCGGCCAGGCGGTGGTGGCTGTTCTCGCCCGCCGTGGTCGTCATCTGGATCGTCGGCATGCTCGACAAGACCGGTGTGGGCATCATCGTCGCCGACGACAAGTTCCTCTCCGACATGCACCTGGAGGGCAGGCACGGCCTCATCGGCCTGCTCACCACGGTGACCCTGGTCTTCTACGGGGCCTCCATGCCGGTGTGGGGGATGCTGATCGACCGGTACGGGCCCCGTAGGTGCGCCCTGATCGGGATGACGTTCTGGGGGCTCACGACCCTGGCCGCGGGTGTCGCCGCCAACGTGCCCACCCTGCTGATCGCGCGCGGGGCCCTGGGGGTGGCCGAGGGCTTCCTGTGGCCGATGTCGAACGCGCTCACGGCGCGCTGGTTCCCGCACGCCGAGCGCAGCAGGGCCAAGTCCGTGTGGATCGGCGGCATCAACGTCGGCTTCGCCCTCTCCGGCTTCGTCATCACGGGGGCCATCGCCGTCAGTTCGTGGCGCGGCGCCTTCTTCCTGCTCACCGCCCTCGCCCTGGTGGTGTGTGTGCCGGTGGCGTGGTTCCTGCTCCGCGACGACCCGGCGCAGGAGCCCCGGCTCGGCGAGGAGGAACGGGCCTTCATCGTGCGCGGCGGCGGCGGGGCGGCCGCGGTGGCCGACGTTCCCGACGGGGTGCCCGCCTCCCGCGCGGCGCGCAGCGAACTGCGGCTGTGGCCCTTCTGGGTCAGCGCCGGGGTGTGGATCACCAACAACATCGGGGTGTACGGGCTCGCGAGCTGGTTCCCCACCTATCTCAAGGACGAGCAGCACCTCGGCAAGGGCAGCGCAAGCGCCTACATCGCGCTCGCCTTCGTCCTGTGCATCGTGGCGGGGCCCTTCGTCGGCCTGGGCATGGACAGGACCGGGCGCAAGGCCATATGGACCTGCGGGGGCTTCGTCGCCGCGGCGCTCTGCCTGGTGGTGGCCGCCGGGGTGACGGCGCTGCCGGTCCAGTTGTGCGCGGTGATCGTCGCCATCATCGGGATCGAGGGGTTCACGACCCTCGCCGCCCAGGGCGTCCTGCACAGCATCGCGCCCGCGAGGACGATGGGCAGGGCGGCCGGGCTCATGATCGGCATCGGCAACTTCGTGGGGGCGTTCGGGTCGACGGCCATGGGGTTCTTCGTGGACCACGGCGGCTTCGACTCTGCCTTCGCCTTCCTCATCGCGGTCTTCGTGGTCGGCGCGGGGGCCAGCCTCGCCCTGCACCGGGCCAGGTACTGACGGCCGCCGGGCACCGAAACCTCTGGCAGGAGAGACGGATGACGCACGTCGAGAGCCCCGGCTCACCCCTCGCGGCCGAGCGGCTCATCGCGCTCGGCTGCCGGATACTGGCGCACCAGGGGCTCGCCGAGGACGTCCTCGGGCACATCAGCGTCCGGGACGCCGACGACACACTGCGTGTGCGGTGCAGGGGGCCGCGGGAGCGGGGGCTGCTGTTCACGGAGCCCGCCGACACCCACCGGGTCCCGCTCGAAGGACCGCCGGGCCCGCTGCGGGACGGCTACCGGGCGCCCAACGAACTGCCCCTGCACCAGGAGGTGTTGAAGGCACGGCCGGAGGTGAACGCGGTCGTGCACGTCCATCCGCCGTACGTCGTGGCCGCCGATCTGGCGGGGCTCGCGCTCCGCCCCATCGTGGGCGCGTACAACATTCCGGCGATGCGTATGGCCCTTGAGGGCATCCCGGTCTACCCGCGGGGTGTGCTGATCACCCGGGAGGCGCTCGGCAAGGAGGTGGCGGCGGCGGTCGGCGACCGGCCGGTGGGCATCCTGCGCGGCCACGGCATCGTGGCGACCGGCCGCACCGTGCAGCAGGCCGTCGTACGGGCGCTGAACGCGGAGGCGCTGGCGAGGATCACCCTGGCGGCTGGCGCGCACCGGGTCCCGCCCGTGCTGCCCGAGACCGACATCGCGGAACTGCCGGACCTGGGCGGGGGTTTCAACGACGACCTGGTCTGGCGGTCGAACACCGCGAAACTGGAACACGCCGGGCTCACACCCCGGTGAGGGAGCGTCCGCGCACCGGGGCGCGCCGTCTCAGCAGATCCTCGGCAACTGCTCCCCGAGGGGCAGGTCCACGACCCTGCTGCCGCCGAGGCCCGTGCGGGCCACCACCATGCCGGGGTGGTCCGGCACGCACTCGCCGATGACGGCGGCGCCCGCACCCAGGGGGTGGGCACGCATCGCCGCGAGCACCGCGTCGGCCTCGGCCCGGGGGACGAAGGCGACGAGCTTGCCCTCGTTCGCCACGTACCACGGGTCGAGGCCGAGGATGGCGCAGGCGTTGGCCACCTCGGGCGGCACCGGCACCGCCCGCTCCTGGAGCGTCACACCGACCCCGGCCGCCGCCGCGATCTCGCACACCGCGGTGGCGAGCCCGCCACGCGTGGGGTCGCGCAGCACATGCACATCGGGTGTCACCTTCAGCATGGCCGCCACCAGGCCGTTCAGCGCGGCGCAGTCGCTCTGGATTTCCACCCCGAACTCCAGGCCCTCGCGCACGCTCATGACGGCGATCCCGTGCACTCCGACCGGTCCGCTGACGATGACGACGTCGCCGGGAACCGCGCGCCGGGGGCGGATGTCGACGCCTTCGGGGACGAGGCCGACACCGGCGGTGTTGAGGTAGACACCGTCGCCGTGCCCGGACTCCACCACCTTGGTGTCACCGGTGACGATCTGCACCCCGGCGTGCCGCGCCGCCGCTCCCGCGGCCTGGGCGATGCGGCCCACCTCGTCGACCTGCACCCCCTCCTCCAGGATGAACCCGCAGGACAGGAAGGCGGGTTCCGCGCCGCTCATCGCCAGGTCGTTGACGGTGCCGTTGACCGCGAGGTCGCCGATGCTGCCGCCGGGGAAGAACAGCGGCCGCACCACGAACGAGTCCGTGGAGAACGCCAGCCTCGCCGCGCCGAGCGTCACCTGCGCCGAGTCGCCCATTTCCGCGAGCGCCGGGTTGTGGAACGCGGGCGCGAAGAGGTGTTCCACCAGTTCCGCGGAGAGGGCGCCGCCCCCGCCGTGGCCCATCACCACGCGCCGGTGGTCGCGCAGCGGCGCCGGGCAGGTCCAGCCGGTGGGGTCCAGCGCGGCAGGCGCCGTTCCGGGGGCGGCGGTGTCCGCTGCGGTGCGGTCGGGGAGCGTGGTCTCAGCCAACGGGGGTCGCCTCCACGGTCGGGGTGGCACCGCCGAGCCGGCGGTAGAGGTAGTACGCGGAACAGGCCCCCTCGCTGGAGACCATGGTCGCGCCGAGCGGGGTGCGCGGTGTGCAGTCCGCGCCGAACGCCTCGCACTCGTGGGGCTTCAGCACGCCCCGCAGCACCTCGCCGCTGCGGCACCGCGCCGGTTCCCTGGTGCGGATGTCCCCGACCTGGAACCGGTGTTCCGCGTCGAAGTCGCGGTAGCGCTCGGACAGGCCCCAGCCGCTGCCGGGGATGACGCCGATGCCGCGCCAGGCGCGGTCGACGACGTCGAAGACGTCCGCGAGCATGGCGCGGGCCGCCGGATTGCCCTCGTCGCGCACCGCGCGCCGGTAGGCGTTCTCCACACCGGGCTCGGCGCCCTCAAGCCTGCGCACGGCGCGGCGCACGCCCTCCAGGATGTCCAGCGGCTCGAACCCGGTGACCACGATCGGCACCCGGAACCTGTCGGCGAGCGGCGGGTACTCCTCGACGCCCATCACACTGCACACGTGGCCCGCCGCGAGGAAGGCGTCGACCCGGCAGTCGGGGGCGAGCATGATGGCCTCGATGGCCGGTGGCACCCGCACATGGGACACCAGCATGCTGAAGTTGCCGAGGCCGTGGCGGCGCGCCTGGTACACCGCCATCGCGTTGGGCGGCGCGGTGGTCTCGAAGCCGATGCCGAAGAACACCACCTGCCGCCCGGGGTTCTCGCGGGCCAGCCGCAGCGCGTCGAGGGGCGAGTACACGACGCGTACGTCGCCGCCCGCCGCGCGCACCTGGAACAGGTCGCGCCCGCTGCCCGGCACCCGCAGCATGTCGCCGAACGAGCAGAAGATCACCTCGGGTCTCGACGCGATCTCCAGGGCCTTGTCGATGACGTCGAGCGGGGTCACACAGACGGGGCAGCCAGGCCCGTGGATCAACTCGATCTGCTCGGGCAGGAGTTGGTCGATGCCGTGCCGGATGATGGAGTGGGTCTGGCCGCCGCACACCTCCATCAGGGCCCAGGGCCTGGTGACGGTGGCGTGGATGTCGTCCAGCAGGCGCCGGGCGAGCGCCGGGTCCTGGAACTCGTCGATGTACTTCACGGGGTGGGCTCCCCTCCCGCGCGGGCGGCCAGTTCCCACTGGTCCCCGAACTCCTCCTCGATCAGGCCGAGGTTCTCGAACAGCTCAAGGGTGCGCCGCGCCGACTCCTCGTCGAGCCGCTGCAACGCGAACCCCACGTGCACGATGGCGTATTCACCGACCTCAAGCTCGGGCAGGTACTCCAGGCAGACGTCCTTGACGACGCCGCCGAAGTCGACGGACGCCATCCGGGTCCCGTCGCGTTCCTCGATCTGAAGGACCTTGCCGGGCATCGCCAGGCACATCTCAACTCCTCGTCTTCTCAGAGGCCGCGACGGCCAACTGGCCGAGCGCGAGGCCGCCGTCGCCCGGTGGCACCAGGCGGTGGCGCAGTACGGTGAAGCCGTCCGCGCGCAGCCCTCGCAGACAGGCGCCGAGCAGCAGCGTGTTCGCGAACACCCCGCCGCTGAGCGCCACCGTGTCCACACCGCCGTGGGCGTCGCGCAGCGCGGCGCAGGTCGCGCGCACCGCGTGCGCGAGCGCGGTGTGGAAGCGGGCGGCGAGCACGGGGACAGGGGTGCCCGCGCGCAGACCGGCGACCAGCGCGGTGAGCACCGGTGCCGGGTCGAGCAGCAGGGGCGCGGTGCCGTCCGCCGCGGGTGTGAGCCCGAAGGCGGGGGCGTCGTCCGGCTGTTCGCGGGAGCGTGCGGCCAGGGCCTCCAGTTCGAGGGCGGGCTGCGCCTCGTAGCCGGCGTGGGCGCACACCCCGAGGAGCGCGGCGACGGCGTCGAAGAGGCGGCCCACGCTGGAGGTGGGCACGCAGTTCAGACCGCGGTCCAACTGCACGGCGAGCAAACGCAGTTCGTCGCCGGGGCAGGAGGTGACGCAGGGCAGGTCCCGGTCCCAGCCGAGCCCCGCGGCCCGCAGATGGGCGAGCGCCATCCGGTACGGGCGCCGTACCGCGGTGTCGCCGCCGGGCAGCGGCACATAGCCGAGGTGGGCGGCGCGGCGGTAGCCGCCGTAGTCGGCGAGCAGGAACTCGCCGCCCCACACCGCGCCGTCGTCGCCGTATCCCGTGCCGTCGAAGGCGACCCCGATGACGGGGCGGGCGCCGTCGTGGCCGTTCTCGGCGAGCGCGGCGGCGATGTGCGCGTGGTGGTGCTGCACGTGCCGCAGGGGGCGGCCGCCCGCGTGGCGCGCCGCCCAGTGCGCGGAGCGGTAGCCGGGGTGCCGGTCGGCGGCGAGCAGGTCGGGCGTCACCCCGGTGACCGTGGCCAGGTGCCGTGCGGCGCGGTCGAAAGCGTCGAGGGTGGCGAGGTCGTCCATGTCGCCGAGGTGCCCGGAGAGGAAGGCGTGGCGGTCCTCGCCGAGGCAGAGCGTGTTCTTGAGGTCGCCGCCGACCGCGAGCGCGGGGGCCACCGGCAGCGGCAGCGGCACGGGCGCCGGTACGTAGCCGCGGGCGCGCCGCACCGGCAGCTCCTCGCCCTCGCACACCGCCACCACGGAGTCGTCGCAGGGCATGTGCACGGGCCTGTCGTGGGCGAGCCAGGCGTCGGCGAGCGGCGCGAGCCTCTCCAGCGCCTCGGCGTCGTCGAACACGAGGGGTTCGCCGCCGAGGTTGCCGCTGGTCATCACGAGCAGACGGGGTCCAGGCGGATCGCCCGGCAGCCCGAACAGCAGATGGTGCAGGGGTGTGTACGGCAGCATGATCCCGAGGTCGCCGCGGCGCGGCGCCACCGCCTCGGCGGGCAGGACGGCGCCGGGGTACGGGGCGGCGCGGCGGCGCAGCAGCACGATCGGGCGCCGCGGCCCGGTCAGCAGGGCGCGCTCCGTCGGCCCGACCCGTACCAGCGCCTCGATCTCGGGGAGGCCCGCGGCCATCAGCGCGAACGGCTTGTCGCCGCGCCGCTTGCGCCGCCGCAGCGCGGTGACGGCGTCCGGGTCCGCGGCGTCGCAGGCGAGGTGGTAGCCGCCGAGGCCCTTGACCGCCACCACGGCGCCCCCGGCGAGCAGCCGCCGCGCCCCGGCCACCGGGTCGGCGTCGGGCGCGGGTGCGGGCCCCGTCGCGGTGGCGGTCAGCAGCCGGAGCGTGGGTCCGCAGTCCTGGCAGCACACCGGCTGGGCGTGGAATCTGCGGTCGCGGGGGTCGGTGTACTCGTACGCGCACCGGGCGCACATCGGGAATCGCGCCATGGTCGTCTGGGGGCGGTCGTACGGCAGCCCGGTGACGATGGTGTAGCGGGGCCCGCAGTGGGTGCAGGTGATGAAGGGGTGCCGGTGGCGGCGGTCCGCCGGGTCGGCCAGCTCGGCCAGGCAGTCGGCGCAGGTCGCGGTGTCCGGTGCGATCAGGGTGCGCACCCGGTCCCCGCCGGTGGACGGCACGATGGTGAACTCCCGCTCGCCGCACGGGTCGAGGGGTTCGTGCGCGACCGAGTGCACCTGGGCGAGCGGGGGCGCGTCGGCGGCGATCCTGGTGCAGAAGGCGGCCACCGCGTCCGGGGCGCCCTCCACCTCCGCGCGCACGCCCGCCCCGGTGTTGCCGACGTTCCCGGCGAGCCCGAGTTCGCCCGCGAGCCGGTGCACGAACGGCCGGAAGCCGACACCCTGCACCACGCCCCGCACGGTGACCCGGCGCCGTACCCGTGTGGTCCCGCGCGGTACTGCGGGTCCTGCGGCGGTCTCGGCGGTCATCGCGTGGCGCCCGCTTCAGTGGGTGTGCGCGGTGGCGGTCATCACGGGGCGGTGCGGGCGGGCCCCGTCGGCGGCGGCGAGCGCCCGGTCGAGCAGCAGTCCCACTCCCTCGCCGGTGCGCGCAGAGGTGAACAGCACCTCGACACCGGGGTTGACCTGCCGGACGTGGTCGAGGAACGCGTCGCGGTCGAACGCGGCGGCGGCCGCCATGTCGTGCTTGGTGACCAGCACCAGGTGGGCGAGGCCGAACGCGGTCGGGTACTTCAGCGGTTTGTCCTCGCCCTCGGTGACGGCGGCGAGCGCCACGCGCAGTGTCTCGCCGAGGTCGTAGGAGGCGGGGCAGACGAGGTTGCCGACGTTCTCCACGAACAGCAGCCTGGTGCCGTCCGGCAGCCAGCCGTCGAGTTGGCGGCGTACCTGGTCGGTTTCGAGGTGGCAGAGCCCGTCGGTGAGGACCTGGCGGACGGGGGCGCCCGCGCGGGCGAGCCTGCGTGCGTCGTTCTCGGTGGCGAGGTCGGCGGTGAGCGCCGCGACGGGCACCCCCCGGCCGGTGGCGAGGGCCAGTTCCGCTTCGAGGAGCGCGGTCTTGCCGCTGCCGGGGCTGGACAGCAGGTTCACCAGGGTGGTGCCGCGGGCGGTGAGGTCGGCGCGCAGGGTGGCGGCGGCGGTGTCGTTCTTGGCGAGGACCGCGGCGCGCAGGTCGGTGGCACGGCACATGTTCAACTCTCCTGTGGGGTGGGCGCGTGGCGTGGGACCCAGCGCACCTCGGCGATCTCCAGCTCGCGCCCGGACAGGAGGGCGGCGGCGGGGCCCGCGCAGCCGGGGCAGGTGAGGTCGGGCGGCATGCCGGTGGCCCAGGTGCGGTCGCAGGGCGCGCAGCGGGCGCGGCCCGCCACGGTCTCGGTGCGCAGTTCCGCCCCGGCGAGCGGGGTGTCCTCGCAGGCGAGGGCGAAGCAGAAGTGCAGCGACTCGGGGACGACTCCGGCGAGTTCACCGATCCGCAGGACGACCGCCTCGGCCCGGCCGTGGTCCCGGGCGTGCTCCTCGACCCGGTCCACGACGGCCAGTGCGATCGACATCTCGTGCATGGTCTCTTCCCGACGGCGGGCCCCGGGCGCCCCGTGGCCCGCCCAGTACAGGGCGGCGGCCGTCCGGAGGGCCACCGCCACGCCGTCCGGCGGGCGGGCGGCCACCCGGATGGCAGCGGCGCGCGGCGGGCTTCCCGCTCGCGCCCCGGGCCGCCGTCTCACATGGCGCGCAGCTTCAAGTACCGTTTGATGTCGGGCAGGTTGGCGGCGATCAGCGCCGCCGTCCCGGCGAGCGCGATGGTCGTGATGGTCTTCTTCATGGCTGTGTCTCCTTCGTCCGTTCCACCGGGGGTGCCGGCCGCCGGGTGTCGGCGGCCAGCAGGCGCAGTACGAGCGCGGCGGCCTCGTCGACGGCCGCGGTCACGGGCCCGCTCAGCCCGATCCCCTCGTCGAGGCAGGCGGGTTCGCACCCCACCACGAGGACCCGGCCCGGCCGGGTGCCGCCGGTGCTGTCGCACAGGGTGCCCAGGAGGGCCAGTACGGCGTCGGGTGTCATCCGGTGCCCGTCCACGACGGCACCCTCCCCGGACGCCACGGCATCCTCGATGAGGTACACCGTGCCCGGCTTCCCGCCCCGCGCGGTGGCGTCGAGGAGCAGCACGGTCTCGTAGCCGTCGAGCAGCCGGTAGGCGAGGTGGACGCCGCGGACCCCGATGTCGGCGGTCTCCACCCGGGGCGGCAGCGGGTGCTGGGCGAGCGCCGCGACGGCCGCGACGCCGAAGCCGTCGTCGCCGAGGAAGATGTTGCCGAGCCCCGCGACGAGGACCCGGCCCGCCCCGGGCGCCGTCGCGCCCACGCCGCTCATCCGTCGCCCGCCCTGGCCTGCCCGTCGGGCAGGGCCAGCTCGTCCGGCCTGAAGTAGAGGAACCGGCCCTGGACGCGGCGGAGTTCGGCGCCCGGGTCGTCGTCGACGGTGACCGCGACGTGCACGGCGCCGTCCACGTCGTGCACCACGGCCTCCACCAGCGCGGTGCGGCCGTGCAGGAAGGCGTCCTGCGCGTCGGTACGGCGGTGCCCGTGCCGCAGCACCACCCTGCTGCCCGCGGCGACCGGCCGCCCCGCGACCAGGACGCTGTCGGTGCCGGGGTCGACGGAGCCGTCGGCCGCCGGGTCCCACCAGGGCAGTTCACCCGCGGGCGCCGGTGCGTGCGGGGGCATTCCCGGCAGGTTTTCGGCAGGGTTCTGCGCCGGGCGCAGTGAGCGGACCGCGCCGTGCAGCCGTTCGAGGACTTCGGGCGGCATCGTGTCGGCCAGGTCGACGACGGCGCCCGCACGGTCGTCGGTGCCGCGTGCCTCGCGCTTCTCGTCGTCCGTGAGGGCGGCGGTGCGCAGGGCCAGGATCTCGTCGATCTCGGTGGCGTCGTAGAGGGCGCCGGGGCTCTCGGGCGCGATACGGGGATGGTCCTCCAGGATGATCGGGGAGGACAGCACGGCGTCGGCGCGCCCTTCGCGGCCCGCGAGGACGGGCCAGACGCGTTCGTTGCGGCACTCGGCCACGGCGGCCGCCGCCCACTCGGGCGGGTCGGTCATCGACAGGAACGAGCCCGCGGTCAGCCCGAGCAGCAGGTGCGCGGAGAGCAGTGCGTGCGGCAGCGCCGCCGCGCGTGAACCGTCCGCGGGCCCCTCGGGGCGCCAGGCGAGGGTGTTCTCGACGACCGCGGCGAGCCGCAACACACCGTAGGGGCCCGGCAGTTGCGTCGCGGTCAGCCGCAGACGGCCCTCGACGCGCTCCCTGCGGCGCACCAGCAGGCCGGCCTCGCGCCCGTCGGTCCTGGTCACGGTCTCGGTGTCCTCGCCCGCGTCGCGGGTGAAGGGCACCGTCACACCGTCGCCCGTGAGGTCGTCCACGGGCACGTCCACGTCGACGTGCTCCTCCACCCCCTCGTCCCAGGGCACGAGCACCCGGTCGGGCAGGTCGAGTGCGTCGGCCGGTTCGTGGCCGCCGCCAGGCAGCGCCCGCAGCACCTCTCTGCGCTGGGCGCGCAGGAACCGCAGCCGCACCCGCAGCCGGGCCCCGGAGCGGGGTTCCATCAGGCACTCGGTGCGCTGGTCGGCGTGCTCGCCGCCCACGCCCGCGCAGGCCGGTGGCATCAGCACGCCGAACTGCCAGCGCACCCGGTTCTTGGCGGCGGAGGCGCGGTACGGGTAGAGCACGTACCCCTCGAACAGCACGGCGTCGGCGATGTGGCGCGCCGTGTCGAACAGCGGGTCGGGGGCAGTGTCGGTGGGGGCGGTGGTGCCGGCGGTGTCGTGGGGTGTGTGGTGCCGGGTCGTCACGGTGTCACCGTCCGGGTCGTCGCCTCGTCGTAACGCCCCGCCGCCGTCGCCGCGGGTGGGGGTGCGGCCTGTTCCGTGCGCAGCAGTGCGGCCACCGTGTCCTGCCAGGTCGGCAGGGCGTGCCGGGAGCGGTAGGCGAGCAGTGCGTCCATGGTGTCGCGCGGCAGCCGCAGCCAGCCGCAGTCGGGGAAGTGCCGGTCGATCGCCTCCCGCCACACCCGCGCGGGCATCCGGCAGCGTGCCTCGCGGTCCCAGGGCACCGGGTGCACCCGGAAGCCGCCGGGGCCGCGGAACGCGGTGCCGGAGAACAGCAGGGTCAGCGGCGCGTCGCCGTCGGCGAGGGCGTCGAAGTAGCGGGCCGAGGCGACGTCCATGTCGTAGGTGACGGGCACGGGCAGGTCGGTCTCGGTCTCGCCGGTGAAGCCCGGCACCATCAGCGCGGCGTGCGCGAACTGGAGCGGCCGCATGCTGCGGCCCCAGCGGGACCGCTCCCCGAACAGGTCGCCGAGCCGCCGCGCCTCCGCGTCGTCGTAGCGGCGCAGCGCGGGCTCGACGCGGATCTGGCAGCGCAGCGCGAGCGCGTGGACCCGCTCGGGCCCCGACGCGCTCACCCGCAGCCGGAACACCAGGGTGGGTCCCGCGGCGTGCGCCTCGGCACGTACGCCGAGGCAGGCGAAGGCGAGGTCGCTCATGGTGCCGCTCCCCCGTCAGGCAGGGGCGGCACGGGCCGGGCGGTGCGCGCCAAGTCGGCGAAGAACGCGTCGAGTTCGCGGTGGGCGTCGGAGCCCCCGTCGAAACCGCGCCAGTGGCTGCGCAGCCGTCCGACGAGTTCGTACGCGGCGTCCACGGGGACCAGGTGCACGTCGCCGTGCCCGGCTCCGCCGCGGTTCCCGTCGCCGCGCCGCACCAGCAGCGCCTCCACGTCGGGGGTGAGCGCGGCGGCGAGCGGCGAGGTGCCGAAGACGGCGTCGAAGGCGTCCTGGTCCACCTCGCTCTCGGTGGCCCCCGCCGGGCTCGGGTAGAGCGCGACGACGCGGCCGAGGGCGGAGTTGCGGAAGAAGAAGGCCAGCGAGACGGGGATGCCGAGCGTTCCCCACCCGGCGGCGTCGACGCTCCAGCCGGGGGCGCGCAGGCGCCGGTCGGGGATGGTGCGGAAGCGGCCCGCGCCCGCGCCCTCGCGGTCGAACAGCAGCGCGCAGGGCACGCATGCGCAGACGATGGCCCTGCGGTCGCCGTCCACCAGGTGCCGGTGGCGCTCGTCGACCGGTACGCCGCACAGTTCGCACCGCTCGGCCGCCGCCTGCCGGGGCGCCACGAACCGGCGCAGCCCGCGCACGGCGCCCGGTGCCCCGGTCACCGGGGGCCGCCCGCGGTGGCGCCGGGCGGCCCGGGGGCGATCTGGAGCAGTACGGGCGGCGGAGGCCCCGGCTCGGCCGTCTCCACCCGTGTCACCTCGGGCGCGAAGCAGGAGAGCGCGGCCTCGGCACGCTCCCGTACGTCCTGCGGCGCCCCGCCGCCGCAGCCGCAGCCGCCGCTCGGGGCGCTGAGCCGCAGCACCCCCGAGTCCTGGTCGAAGCCGGTGACCTCGTACTGGTGCGCCCCGGCCGCCCGCAGGGCGCGCCCGATGCGGCCGAGGGTGTCGTCGGGGTGCAGGTCGTGCAGGACCAGCAGCCCGGCGGTGACCTCGTCGTCGAGGAGGGGGGCGAGCGGGCTCCCCGAGCGGCCGGAGAGCAGGGCCACCATGCGGGCGAGACCGGTGCCGTAGAAGTCCATCAGCGCCCGTACCAGCTCCTCCGCGGCACCGGCGGCCTCGGGTCCCGCCTGGTGGGCGACGCGGTCGAGCAGTTCCTCCACCCGCCGCGCCGTGTGCTCCGCGGAGTGCGGCGCGGACGCGGCGGGCGGGGTGTGCCCGGCGGGAGGCGCGGAGGGATGGGCGGCCGTCATCCGGCGAGCCCGCTCAGGCCCGTCGGCACGTGCATCTCCTGGACCGACCTGCCGCCGCCGACGTACATGTGCACCCCGCAGGGCAGGCACGGGTCGAAGCTGCGCACGGCGCGCATGATGTCGATGCCCTTGAAGGTGTCGGGCGGGTTCTCCTCGAAGATCGGGGTGTTCTGCACCGCGTCCTCGTAGGGGCCGGGGGTGCCGTAGCTGTCGCGCACGCTGGCGTTCCACGGAGTCGGCGGGTACGGGTGGTAGTTGGCGATCTTCCCGTCCCTGATGACCATGTGGTGCGAGAGCACCCCGCGCACGGCCTCGGTGAAGCCGCAGCCGATGCTCTCGTCGGGCACCTCGAACTTCTCCCAGGTCTGGGTGCGGCCCGCGCGCACCTCCGCGAGCGCCTGCTCGGCGAAGTGCAGTGCGACGGCCGCCGCGTACGCCTGGAAGTAGGTGCGCGCCCGGTTGCGCTCCAGCGCGTTCGACCACTTCGGGATCTTCCACTCGAAGGTGGTCTCCGGCTTGGTCATCGACTTCGGCAGGTTGATGACGACGCTGTGCCCGGTGGCCTTGACGTAGCCGACGTCGACGAGCCCGGACAGGGCGGTGGACCACAGCCGGGCGATGGGGCCGCCGCCGGTGTCGAGCGCCAGGTGCTCCTTGCCGTCGAACCAGCGCGGCGACATCACCCAACTGTACTTGTCGTCGAAGTCCCGCTTCTGGGGCGCGGGCAGGGTGTGCTGGTTCCAGGGGTGGCGGGGGTCGACGGGGTTGCCGAGCGGGTCGTGGGTGACGAACCGCTCCCGGCCGTCCCAGTCCTCGTAGTACGAGCTGCCCAGCAGGATGCGGATGCCGAGGTTGATCTGGGTGAGGTCGTTGGTGACGAGCTTGCCGTCGACGACGATGCCGGGGGTGACGAACATGCGCCGCCCCCAGTCCGTCATGTTGCGGTACGTGAAGTCGCAGTGCTCCGGGTCGTTGAGGGCGCCCCAACAGGCCAGCATGATGCGGCGGCGGCCGACCTCCTCGTAGCCGGGCAGCGCCTCGTAGAAGAAGTCGAACAGGTCGTCGTGGAGGGGCACGACCCGCTTCATGAACTCGACGTACCGCATCAGCCGGGTGAGGTAGTCGGTGAGCAGTTGCACGGAGGCGACGGTGCCGACGCCGCCCGGGTACAGCGTGGACGGGTGCACATGGCGCCCCTCCATCAGGCAGAACATCTCGCGTGTGTACCGGCTGACCTGAAGCGCCTCGCGGTAGAACTCGCCTTCGAGTGGGTTCAGCGAGCGCATGATGTCGGCGATGGTGCGGTAGCCGTGCTCGGCCGCGTGCGGGGCCTCGGTGCGCTCGGCGAGTTCGAGGACGCCCGGGTTGGTCTCGCGGACCATCTTCTCGCAGTAGTCGACCCCGACCAGGTTCTCCTGGAAGATGTTGTGATCGAACATGTACTCGGCGGACTCGCCCAGGTTGATCAGCCACTCGCCGAGGTGCGGCGGCTTCACCCCGTACGCCATGTTCTGCGCGTACACCGAGCAGGTGGCGTGGTTGTCGCCGCAGATGCCGCAGATGCGGCTGGTGATGAAGTGGGCGTCGCGCGGGTCCTTGCCGCGCATGAAGACGCTGTAGCCGCGGAAGACGGATGAGGTGCTGTAGCACTCCGCGACCCGCTTCTGCTTGAAGTCGATCTTGGTGTGGATGCCGAGGCTGCCCACGATCCGGGTGATCGGGTCCCAGGACATCTCCGTCAGGCCGCTGCCGTTTCCCGCGGCCGTGGGCGTTGCCATCGTCGCTGCCGTGCCCTTCGTGTGAGGTGGGGGCGTGGCGCGGGGGCCCGCAGGGGGCGGCCCGTGTCACGCGGACGGCCCCGCCGGGGCGGCGGGGGCCGGTGGGGCGGTATGTCCTGGGGTGTCACCTGGGGCCGTGGTAGCCCGTGGTGAGTTCCCGGCCCGGGTGGCGCCACCTGGGTTCCTTGTCGATGGTCCGCAGGGTGATGCCGCGCAGCCTGCGGATCGCGCCGCCATAGATGCCGCTGGCGGTGCTCGACACCTTGCCGCCGGGCGGTTCGTCCATGAACGGCATGAACTTGTCGGGGAATCCTGGCATGGTGCAGCCGATGCAGATGCCGCCCACGTTGGGGCAGCCGCCGATGCCGTCCATCCAGCCCCGCTTGGGCACGTTGCACTTCACCACCGGTCCCCAACAGCCCAGTTTTACGAGGCACTTGGGGGAGTCATAGGCGGTGGCGAACTCGCCCTGCTCGTAGTAGCCGCCGCGGTCGCAGCCCTCGTGCACGGTGGCGCCGAACAGCCAGGTGGGGCGGAGCTTGTCGTCGAGCGGGATCATCGGCGCCGAGCCCGCCGCCTGGTAGAGCAGGTACGTCAGGGTCTCGGCGAAGTTGTCGGGCTGGATGGGACACCCCGGCACGCACACGATCGGCAGCCCGGCCTTCGACTTCCACTCCCAGCCGAGGTAGTCGGGCACCCCCATGGCACCGGTCGGGTTGCCCTCCATCGCGTGGATGCCGCCGTACGTGGCGCAGGTGCCGATGGCGACGACGGCGAGGGCCTTCGGGGCGAGCCGGTCGAGCCATTCGCTGGTGGTGATGGGCTGGCCGGTCTCGGGGTCGTCCCCGAAGCCGCACCAGTAGCCCTCGGACTTGATCGACTCGTTCGGGATCGAACCCTCGACCACCAGGACGAACGGGTCGATCTCGCCGCGTTCCGCCTTGAAGAACCACTCGATGAAGGTGTCGGCGCCCTGTACGGGGCCGCACTCGAAGTCGATCAGCGGCCAGTGGACCTCGATCTTCGGCAGTCCCGGCAGCCCCTGGAGCACGATCTCCTCGATGCTCGGCAGGGTGGCGGCCGTCAGGGACACCGAGTCCCCGTCACAGCTCAGACCGGCGTTGATCCACAGGATATGGATGGGCGAGTCGGGCGGGCTGGGCGCGTCCTGCGCGCCGTCGGCGTCGTCCCCGGCCTGGGGGCTCGCCGTGGTCGCGGGTGAGGGGGAACTCGCATCCGGCATGGATGTCTCCTGGGTGGGGGCGGCTCTGGCCAGAAAAGGGCGCTCTCTCCCTGGATACCGCGCACCACGCCGAAAGGGGCCCCGGAAGGGAGCCGTCGGAGTGAGGCCCCACGGCGGGGGCGCCGCCTACAGACGCACGCGATGTCGGACCGGAGCCACCCGCCATTGGGTGCCGGGGCGGCTCATGATGCCGGGAAGTCCAGAGTGGGTTTGACATCCCAAAATCACGACGTTAGTTTCTGGGTCAAGCATCCCAACAACGTTCCCGTGGCGTCCCGCCGTCCGCCCCTCTCCGAGAGGTCCTCTCCATGTCTGCTCCCGTGGTTGTCATCACCGGTGCGCTCACCGGCATCGGTCGCGCCACCGCCGTGGCCTACGCCCGTCAGGGCGCCGACGTCGTGGTGTCGGGCCGCCACCAGGACGTCGGCGAGGACCTCGCCGAGGAGCTGGCGGGGCTCGGCGCGCAGTCCCTGTTCGTGCGCGCTGACGTCCGCTTCGACGACGAGGTGCGCGACCTCGTCGACCGGGCCCTCGGGCGCTTCGGCCGTATCGACGTCGCGTTCAACAACGCGGGCACCGAGGGCCGTCCCGGCCCCGTCGCCGAGGTCACCGACGACAGCTACGCGGCCACCTTCGACACCAACGTCAAGGGGACGCTGCTGAGCATGAAGCACGAGTTCAGGGCCATGCGGGAGCAGGGCGGCAGCATCGTCAACGTCAGCTCCACCTACGGCCAGATGGGCTTCCCCGACTCCTCGCTCTACGTGGGCAGCAAGCACGCCGTCATCGGCGTCACCAAAGCCGCCGCCCTGGAGGGCGCCCCGTACGGCATCCGCGTCAACGCCGTGGCGCCCGGCTTCACCCAGACCGCCATGTACGAGCGTGTCACCGGCGACGACCAGGTACGCGCCGCGGTCGACTCGGTCCTGCCCATGCACCGCGCGGGCACCCCGGAGGAGGTCGCCGAGGCGGTCGTCTTCCTCGGCTCCGGCAGGTCCGCGTACACCACGGGCCAGACGCTCACCCTCGATGGCGGCCTGATGGCCGGATGGCCGCTCTTCCACGCCGCGTGACCACACGGCCCGGTGCGGCCGACAGTGCTGCACCGGAGCCCGGCCCCGCCCCTGCACACTTCCGAGGAGCCCTTCTCATGGGACAGCTCTCGGGCAGGACGGCAGTCGTCACCGGCGGATCGACGGGCATCGGCCTGGCGACCGTGAAGCGCCTGGCGGAGGAGGGAGCCCTCGTCCATGCCGTGGGCCGCAGGCCCGGCGCGCTCACGGCCGCCGTCGCGGACGTCGGACACGGCGCCATCGCCGTCAGGGCCGACGTCTCACGACCTGCCGACCTGGACCGCCTCTTCGACACCGTCTCCGCGAACGGCCACCGCGTCGACATCCTCTTCGCGAACGCCGGGGGCGGCGAGGTCTTCGTCGACGGCGGCCCCAACCAGTTCCAGCCCTGACCGCGGGCCTCGCAGGTCCGGGAGCACGTGAGGTGCCGCTGCGGCGCGGCGCGCCCGTGCCTGAGACGCTGCTCCCAGACGCGACACCGCCCGCACGGCCACACACCGCGACACCACCGCGCACCGCAAGGAGAGCCCCATGCCCGAGCTTCAGGTCATCGCCCGCTACACCGTCGCCGAGGGCAGGCAGGAGGAGCTGTTCGAGCTGCTGCCGAGGCTCGCGGAGGCCAGCCGCGCCGAGCCGGGGAACCTCGGTTTCACCGTCTACCGTGAGCTGGGCAACCCGCGCGGCGTCGTGCTCCTGGAGCGGTACGCCTCACGGGACGCCTTCGCGGCCCACCGCGAGACACCCCACTTCAAGCAGCTCGTCCTCGAACGCATCGTCCCGCTCCTCGACAGCCGCACCGTCGAGCAGTACGAGGCCGCCGAGTAGCCCCGCCCGACGCGGCGGCCTCCCCGGAGGCCGCCCCCGCCCCCCGACCACCCTCGGACCACCCCGAAAGGCGGACAGGCAATGACGTTCTTCGACCTCCACCACAACGGTGACGGCCTTCCGCTGCTCCTGCCGAACGCCTGGGACGTCGCCTCGGGGCTCGCCTTCGTGGAGGAGGGGTTCCCCGCGATCGGGACCACCAGCTTCGGCGTCGCCGCCGCGGCCGGCAGCCCGGACGGCGGCCGCGCCTCCAAGGAGGCCACCCGCGCCCTCGCCCACCGGCTGACTTCGCTGCCGGTGTACGTCTCCGCGGACATCGAGGACGGCTACAGCGACGACCCCGAGGAGGTCGCCGCGTACGCCGAGAGCCTGGGTGTCGACGGCGTCAACATCGAGGACAGCTCCGACGAGCACCTCATCGACCCCGCGCACCACGCGGCGAAGGTCGCCGCCGTCAAGCGCCGCGCCCCCCACCTCTTCGTCAACGCGCGCGTCGACACCTACTGGCTCGGACAACAGGCCACCGTGGAGGCGACGTTGGCGCGAGCCCGCGCCTATCTCGCGGCCGGGGCCGACGGGGTCTTCACCCCGGGCGCGACGGACCCGGCCGGCCTGCGGAGCCTGGCCGACGCCGTTGACGCCCCGCTCAACATCCTGGCCCATCCCACGCTCCCCATCGACGAGTTGGGGCGGCTCGGCATCCGGCGGGTGAGCACCGGCTCCCTCCCCTACCGGGCGGCCATCGACGCCGCGGCGCGGGTCGCCGCCACCCTCCGCGACGGCGGCACACCGCCCACCGCCACCCCGTACCCGCAGATGCAGCAGCGCCTCGTCGCGTACGCGAACTGACACCCCCAGTAGGCGCCTGCACCGTGTGAACGGGCCTTCCCTCCGGGCGCGTTGGGCCAGGAGGCACGGACGGCGACGGGAGGCTGGACTAGCTGTTTGCGGCGGCGCGGCCGTGGCGGCTATGCCGCCGGGGACTCGACCTTCCCGTCCGCGGGAGGCGCCGGGGGTGTCCGCCTCTGGCCTTTCGCGGGGCGCCTGGTGTGCACCGCGTCGCAGACGGCGCGGCAGCAGTCCTCGGCCGACTGGTGCTCCCAGAACCGCAGGCCGAGCCAGCCCGCCTCCTCCAACCGCGCGTCGGAGGTGCGGCGCAGCCCCGCGAGGGGTTTGGCCGCCGATGCGGTAGCGCAGCCCCGCCGAGATAGTGTGCACAGGCTCGGGGTGTGGTGGTGCGCGCCGGGCCGCGCCCGGCTGGGCCGCGGCTCCTACGAGCGGCGGGTGGTACGTCCGCGGTCTTCGTGCCCCTGCCGGGCCAGCGCACGCTCCTTGGGGTCGGACGGTTCGCCCGGGGGGTACAGCGACTTCCACAGCAGGGCCGCGGCGTAGCTGCGGTACGGCGCCCAGGCCGTCGCGCGCTGTCGCACCTGTCCGGGCGCAGGTGGGGCGGGCAGCTCCCAGCGGGTCTGGATCGCTCGGCGGATGCCCGCGTCCTGGGCGGGCAGCACATCGGGGCGGCGGAGCTGGCGCATCAGGAACGCCTGCGCGGACCAGAGACCGAGGCCCTTGACGGAGGTGAGTGCGCGCAGGACCTCGGCGTCGTCGGCTTTCGCGAGATCGTCGAGGACGAGCGTGCCGTCCACCTGCCCTCGGGCGACCGCCATGGCGCAGTCGGCCTTCCCCCGCGTCAGCCCCTGGGCGCCGAGTCCGTCCGCGCCCAGGGACAGGACGGCCCGGGGCGTGGGCACGCCCCCGCCCGCGGCGTCCGCGACGCGGTCGTAGACGGTGAACGCCGCAGCGGCGGAGATGCGCTGCCCCACGATGTGCAGCAGGAGCGCGGCGAACAGGCTCGTGCCGGTGCGCCCGCCGTCGTGCCACGCGTACGGGTCGGGCCGCCCGCAAGCACCGACCAGCCCCTTCAGCACCGGATCACACTGCGCGAGGATGCGATAGGGGTCGCCCCCGGACTCTGACACCTCGCCATCATGCACTCGTACCAGCTCCCGAGCACGCCGGCGTCGGTATGACGCGTCCCCTCGCCACGCCCACTCTTCAGGCGCTCAGCGCTTCCCCGGGCGCCGTGGCGGCGAACGACTCCACACGGGCGACGGCGTTCCGTAGCGCGTCCCGCAGCGGCTCGACGCGCCGTAGGGTCTGCGTCAGGAGCATTCCACCCTGCATGGCGCCCAGGAGTACGTGCGACAGGGCCTCGGGGTCGGCGTCCGGGCGCAGGTCGCCACGGTCCCGCATCGCCAGCATCCCCTTGCGGAAGACGGCGAGCAACTGCTCGAACCCCTCCGCCAGTTCGGAGCGGATATCGGGCCCCGACTCCACGAGTTGCCCCGCCAGCGAGCCGAAGCGGCAGCCACCGCGGCACTCGACGGCCTTCTGGCGCTCCACGACCAAATGGGCCCACAGGCGCAGGGACTCGAAGCTGTCCAGGTTCCCCAACCGGGGCTGGGTGTGATCATCGAGCGTCGCCTGTGCCTGCCAGGAGATGACCTCCTCGACCAGGTTCTGCTTGTCGCGGAAGTAGTGGGTCATCTGTGAGCCGCTCACACCCGCAGCCCGCCGTACGTCGTCGATCTGCGTCCCCGCGATCCCGTTCTCCAGGATCAGGTCGGCCGCCACGCCGAGGATACGAGCCCGGGTGGCGCGCCCCTTCGCCGTCAGCTTCCTCGAAGCGGTCGTCGCGTCAGCCATGTCATGACAATACCAAATAATGGGTCTCCTGGCCCATACCTCGAAAGAGGCTCTGGGTTCACAGGCCCACAAAGCAGAGTCTCGGCGCCACAAGCACCCTCACACCCCCGCGCCCCACACCAAGGCATCTCGGCACCTCGACTCTCGGCATCGCCCGTCAGCGCTATTTGAAAATGATTACCATTTGTTTATGATGAGGGCGCTCGGTCGGGGGTCACTGGAGACCCCTGCTCAGTCGGTGTGCGTGCGGGACGAGGGGCGATGAGAGCAGACAGAGGACCGCTGCGGTCACTCGGGGCGCTGGCCCTGGTCGCGGTGCTGGTACCGGTGGGCACGGCGCGGGGCGCCCAGGCCCCTGAGGCCGCGGCGCACACGGCGTACACCGCGAGCCCCGCGGCAGGCCCCGGGGCCGCCGACGAGGTGCACGACGAGCGCACCGTGATCGACAAGGGCCATGTCGACGCCATCGCGCCCCGTCTGGTGGACGGGGTGTTCCGCACCCTGCTGAAGGACAGCAGGACGGCGGCCGCGGTGTGGCGCGAGCCCGGCTCGGTGGTCCTGCATCTGACGGAGGCGGGCAGGAAGACGGTGCCCGACCCCGCCGGGGGACTCTCCTTCCTCGGGGAGCCGGGTGACACCTACTACTCCGTCCCCCAGACGCAGGACCCCGAGGTGCTGTGGGCCGGTTGGAACACCGAGGAGTTCGGGGCCGCCGACGTACGGGACGGGCTGCGGCTGTCGCTCGACGCGGTGGACGGGCCCGGCAGCCTGCTCGTCTTCGGCTGGTCGCCGTTCGGCGAGCCCCTGATGCGCTTCGACACCCGCGACGGACTGCCCGACACCTACGCGGTACCCGCCGGCACACATGAGCACGCCAACTGGGTCTTCACGGAACCGGGCGTCTACCGGATGACGTTCACCTTCGACACGACGCTCGCCTCCGGCGACGAGGTCTCGGACTCCCAGGTGTTCACCATGGCCGTGGGCGACGTCGACCCGGGCGACGTGTCCCTCCCCGGCGACCCGGGTGACGGGGACTTCGGCGGTCAGACGGGCGGAGACACCGGAGGGGACACCGCGGGCGGCTCCGATGGCGGCGGCGCGTCCGAAGGAGACGGCGCCGGAGGCGCTGACAACGGCGGAGGTTCCGGTAGTGGCAGCGCGGGCGGCGCCGCTACCGGGGGCAATTCCTCGGGCGGGGGCGGGAGTTCGGCCGGGGACAGCGCCGTGGGCGACGAGTCGACGCAGGGCGGCGCCACCGCCTCCGGTGGCGGTACGGCCGGAAGCGGCGCGGGGGGCACCACCTCGGGCAGCGCCGCCTCAGGCGCCGTCGGCGACGGCACGAGCGCACAGGGCGGCACCCTCGCCGCCACCGGTACCGGCTCGGCCGTGCCGCTGGGGGCCGGTGCGGCCGTCCTGGTTGCGGCCGGTGCGGGTGTCGTCGTGACGACGCGTCGTCGAAGCCGCCGCATCGAGGAGACCGGGGCGTCCTGAGCGGCCCGCCAGAGCCGCACCGCCCACGACACATCCCCGCGCCGCCCGGAAGGTGCCGGTGCCGCATGACAGGAGTGAGTCAAGGCCCATGCCAGAAACGACGAGACCGCACCGGCGCGCGTTGGCCGGGGCGATAGGTTCCCTCGCCCTCGCGGCGGGCCTCGTGCCCGTCGCCCACGCCGACCCCGCGGGCCAGAACGCCCGGGAGCCGTCAGCCCCCACCGCGCGCGTGGTGTTCGCGCTGGACGGCACCGGCCTGGCGCTGCGGCTCGACACGGAGCGCCCCGCGGGCGGCACCGCCGACCTCGCACTCGGCCCCGGCGCCCGTACCGCCGTCCCCGACGACGCTCCGTACCCCTTCCGTGACGGCACCGACGGGCACGTCTGGATGCTCGGCGGCGGCACACCGCGAGAGCGGGGCGACGGTGGCGGTTTGGCGGAGTGGGACACCGGCGCCATACCGGACGGCGGGCTCACGGGCGGGGTGCGGTGGTCGCTCACCGGTGTCGAGGGGCCCGGCGAGGTGGCCGTGGTGGCACCGTCCGACGCGTCCGGGGGCGCCGACGAGCCGCGGGTGTTCTTCGACAGCAGCGACGGGGTCCCGGACGGCCGGACGCTTCCGGCGGCCGAAAACGGCACGCTGGCCTGGATGTTCACGGCCCCCGGCGAGTACCGCCTCACCTCCCGGGCGAGCGCGCGGCTTGCCTCGGGGCGCACCGTGCACACCACCGCCACCTGGACCGTACGGGTCGCCGACGAAGGGCAGTCCGCCCCGAGCACCCCGGACACGCCTCCCGCCGAGACCCCCGGGACCACCGCCCCGCGCCCGCCCGCCGACACCGCGCGCCGCCCCGGAGCCACCGCTCCCGCGCCGTCCCCGTCGACGCGGACCTCCACCGCGCGCACCGCGGCGGACACCGCCGTCGAGAACCGGCGGGTGGTCATCGACGACGGGCATGTCGACGCCGTCGCCGCGAAGATGGTCGGCGGAAGGCTGCGCACCCTGCTCAAGGACAGCCGCGACCCGGCGCACATCGTCTGGCGCGAGCCGTCCTCCGTCGTGCTGCACGTCAACCCCGCCGCGAGGGAGAAGGTGCCGGCCGGCGCCGCGTACTCCTTCCTCGGCAAGCCGGGCAGCGCCTTCTGGCTGATCCCCCAGGTGCAGAAGCAGGGCGTGGTGTGGGCGGGCTGGAACACCGAGGAGGTGACGGGCGCCGACTTCAAGGGGCCGCTCGACCTCAAGCTCACCGAGGTCAGCGGCCCCGGGACCGTGGCCGTCTGGGAGACCGCGGGCCTCGGCGACGCCGACGTCCTCTACGACAGCTCCGACGGCCTGCCCGACTCCCACAAGGTCGAACTCGGCGTCCACGCGCACGCCAACTGGGGCTTCGGCAAGGAGGGTGTGTACCGGGTGACCTTCCAGTTCAGCGGCACCACCGCCGCGGGGAAGACCGCCTCCGACACGCGCACGTACACCTTCGCGGTCGGCGACGTCGACACCTCCGAGGTCGACCCGGGCGGCGGTGCGGGCGACGGCGGCTCCAACGGGGCCGGGGGCAGCGGCAGTTCGGACGGTTCCCCCGGCACCGGCGGCTCCCGTGGCTCCGGCGGCTCGGGGGACGGCGGCTCGCTGGCCCACACCGGTGCCTCCGCCACCGGCTCCCTGGCCTGGGGCTCCCTCGCCCTGGTGCTGGGCGGCGGCGCGGCCGTCGCCGCGGCGCGCCGCCGGGCACACCGCGGCACACCGTCCGCGTCCTGACCACCGTCCCCCGCCGACCCGCGGCCCGCGGCCCGATCCCCGCCGCGGGCCGCGCCCGGCGCCCCGGCCCCTCCCACCCTGGAGCCCCCATGCCCCGACCCGGCCGACCCCGCGCAGCCGCGGCCGCCGCTGCCGTGCTCGCCCTCGCCCTGGCCGCCTGCACCGGCCACGCCCGCCCCGAAGGGGACGACAACCCCGGTGCGGCGCTGCGCGTCGAGACCACCACCGAGATCCTGGCCGACCTCGTACGGCAGGTCGGCGGCGACCGCGTCCAGGTCGACTCGATCGTGCCGCCGGGCGGCGACCCGCACTCCTACGAACCCACCCCGCGCGACGCCGACGAGGTCGCACGGGCCGATGTCACCTTCACCAACCACCTCCTCCTCGAAGAACACGCCCTCATCAAGACCATCGACGCCAACGCCCGTGACGACGCGCCCAATGTGTCGCTGGCCGAGGCGTCGGAGACCTACGGCGCCCATGTCATCCCGCTCGTCGAGGACATCGGCCTCGACGTGCTCTGGCTCGGGCTGCGGGTGCGCGGCGAGGGCGCCGCGAGGGGCGCCACCCGCTCCTCCGACATCCGGCTGTCCGCCACCGCCGTCGAGGGCCCCGGCAGGCTCGTCGCGTACCTCACCGAGTCGCTCGGCGAGCCCGACGTGTACTTCGACTCGGGCGACGGCCTCACCGGCAAGGACACCACCACACTGCCGCCCGCCGCCCACACCCACCTCAACTGGGCCTTCACGGCGCCCGGCGTCTACCGGCTCACCCTCGCCGCCCGCCTCAAGAACCCCGAAGGGCCCGAACGGCCGCTCGGCGAGGGCACGTTCACCTTCGCCGTGGGCGTCGACCCGCACACCGTCGCGGAGGCGGGCGACACCGTCCTCGACGACGGCCACACCGACCTGACCGTCAACCTCGACAGCGGAAGGCTGTCCGCCTTCACCGACCTGCGCACCCACGGCAAGGTCCAGGAGGAGATACCGCCGGACGACATCGTCGTCGACGTGCCCAACCGCGCCCTGGAGAAGGTCCCCGAGGACGACCGGTTCGCCTTCCTCGGCACGCCGGGCGACGAGATCCACCAGCTCCCGCAGGCCGTCCTCGGCAAACACGTGCACGGCGAGATCGACCCGCACCTGTGGCAGGACGTAGAGAACGCCAAGGCGTACGTACAGCTCATCCGCGACACCCTCAAGAAGAGCGACCCGGCCGGGGCCGCCGCCTACACCGCCCGCACCCGCGCCTACGAACGCCGCCTGGACTCCCTCGACACCTACGTCCGCGACCGCATCGCCCAGATCCCCGCGGAACGGCGGCAGTTGATCACCACCCATGACGCGTTCGGCTATCTGGCCGACGCCTACGACATGACCGTCGCCGGGTTCGTCGTCCCCAACCCCGCGCAGGAGCCGAGCGCCGACGACGTCGAGAAGCTGACCACCACCATCAGGAACCTGAAGGTCCCCGCCGTCTTCATGGAGCCCAACCTGAAGCAGCGCGCGACCGTGCTCACCCAGGTGGCCGCGGACCAGCACGTCAGGGTGTGCAGCCTCTACGGCGACGCCTTCGACGACAGGACCAGGCACTACACCGACATGATGCGGCACAACGCCGACGAACTCCGCTCCTGCCTCGGAGGCCCGCCCTCGTGACCAGCAGACCCACCGTCAGCGCCGCCGCCGCGGCGGCCGTACTCGCCCTGGCGCTCGGCCCCTCGCAGGCCGCGGCCGACGCCCCCTCCCCCGGCGCCGAGTCCGACGCCGCCCCCACGACCGGCACAGGACGGGTGGTCCTCTCCGACGGGCACCTCGACATCGGGCCCCGCTTCGACCACGGCACCTGGACCGTCCAGATCCGCGACGACACCGCGCACCCGGCCGTCTGGCGCAACACCTCGGACGTCGTCATGCGGGTGCGTGACCGTGCCCGTATCGAGGTCCCGGAGTCCGAGGAGTTCGGCTTCCTCGGCGATCCGGGCGACACGGTGTGGCTGCTGCCGCAGACCCAGCGGGAGGGGGTGCTCTGGCCCGGCTGGAACAGCCAGGAGCCCCGGGTGGCCGCCGCCGTCGACCGCGAGGTGACCTGGCAGCTCACCGGCGTCGAGGGCCCCGGCCGCTTCGTGCTGTTCCTCAACGGCAGCTTCGGCACCCCGAAGGTCCTCTTCGACGGCGCGAAGAAGCTGCCCCAGGAGACCGGGATCGACGTCGACAGCCATGTCCACGGCAACTGGGCCTTCACCGCCCCGGGCAGCTACCTGCTGCGGGTGCGGATGACCGCGCGCACCAAGGACGGCGGGCACGAGGGCGACGAGCGCACCCTGCGCTTCTCCGTCGGCCCCCAGGACCCGCGGCGCGCCTTCGCGGCAGAGCCGCACACCCCGACGACGACCCCGGCGGCGAGTCCCCGGGCGGCGGACGCGCGGGCCCGCGGGTCCTCGGCACCGCTGTGGTGGGGTGTGGGCGGCGCCGCGGCGCTGGCCTCCGTCGCCGCCGTGCTGGTGGGTCGGCGCGGCCGTGCGGCCGCCGGGCGGGGAGGCGAGCGCCCGTGACGGCCGCGCCCGAGCCCCTGCCGCCCGCGCTCGACATCCGCTCCCTCGCGGTCGACCTCGGTGGCCGCCCCGCGCTCACCGGCGTCGACCTGACCGTGCGCACCGGTGAACTCGTCGGCCTCATCGGGCCCAACGGCGCAGGCAAGACCACCCTGCTGCGCACCGTCCTCGGGCTGCTCACCCCGCGCTCCGGCAGCGTCGCCTTCGACGGCGCCCCCGCGGCCGGGCGCCGCGGCGGCATCGGCTACGTGCCCCAACGCCACGAGTTCGCCTGGGACTTCCCGCTGTCGGTGGAGAAGGCGGTGCTGACCGGGCGCACCCACCGCGTCGGCTGGCTGCGCCGCCCGGGGCGCGCGGACCGGGAGGCGGTGGCGGAGGCGCTGGAGCGGGTCGCCATGTCCGAGTTGCGCGGCCGGCCCATCGGGGAGCTGTCCGGCGGGCAGCGGCAGCGGGTGCTGGTCGCCCGCGCCCTCGCGCTGCGGCCCCGGCTGCTGCTGCTCGACGAGCCGTTCACCGGGCTCGACGTGCCCACCCAGGAGCTGTTGACCGCCCTCTTCACCCAACTCCGCATGGAGGACAAGGCGTTGCTGATGACCACGCACGACCTGCCCGCGGCCGCCGGCATGGCGACCCGGCTGTGCCTGCTGAACAGGACCGTGGTCGCGGACGCGCCCCCCGACGCGCTGCGCGATCCGGCGGTGTGGCTGCGGGCGTTCGGGGTGACCGGTTCCGAGCAACTGCTCGTCGCGCTGGGGGTGACCGGGTGAACGCCGTCCTCGACTTCGTCACCGGCCCCTGGGAGCACCTGTTCATGCGGCGGGCGCTCGCCGTGGCCGTGATGTGCGGGATCGTCTCGGGCGTGGTGGGCAGCCATGTGGTGCTGCGGGGCATGGCGTTCATCGGGGACGCGGTGTCGCACTCCGTGTTCCCCGGCGTCGCGATCGCCTTCGTCCTCCACGTCAACCTGGTCGTCGGCGGCGCCGTCGCGGGGCTGCTGACGGCGCTCACGGTGGCGGTGTTCGCGCAGAACCGGCGTCTCAAGGAGGACTCCGTGATCGGGGTGTTCTTCGCCGCCGCGTTCGGGCTCGGCATCGTGGTCCTCAGCACCGCGCCCGGCTACAGCGGTTCGCTGGAGTCGTTCCTCTTCGGGCAGATCCTCGGGATCAGCGACACCGACGTGCTCACCGTCGCCGTCGCGGGCCTGGTGCTGCTGCTGGTCGCGGGCGCACTGCACAAGGAGTTCGTCACCGTCAGCCTGGACCGGGAGACCGCGCGGGCCGCGGGGCTCCCGGTGTTCGCGCTCGACATCGTGCTGTACGCGCTGGTCACCGTCACGGTGGTGATCTCCCTCCAGGCGGTGGGCAACATCCTCGTGCTTGCGCTGCTGATCACCCCGGCCGCCTGCGCCCGGCTGCTCACCGACAGGATCGGCGTCATGATGGCGCTGGCGCCCGCGGTGGGCGCGGTGTCCGCCGTGGTGGGGCTCTATCTGTCGTACGCACTCAACCTGGCCGCCGGGGGTCTCATCGTCCTCGTGGCGACCGGGATGTTCGTGCTGTGCTGGCTGCTGGCCCCGCGGCACGGGCTGCTCCCGACGGCCGGACGGCGGGTGGCGGCGGCCGGTGCGCCTCGGGAGCGGGCCACCGCACGGCCCTCGTAGGAGCGCGTGGGCCGGGGAAGGGGTGCGGGCCCCGGCGGTGTGGGTGCGCCGGGGCCCGCGGTGTGCCGGGTCAGCCCACGGTGAAGTGGTAGGCCACGGGCTGTGAGGTGACGGTGGTGCCGTCGGTCAGGGTGCCGGTGGCCCGGAAGGTGAGCGTGTAGTCGCCCTCGGCCTCGAAGGCCCAGTTGGTGTGGTGGTGGTCCCCGGCGTTGACACCGACGGTGTCCGGGAGGCCGTCGCCGCTGTCGAAGTGCTTCACGGGCGAGCCCGCCTCGACGTCGTACACGCTGACGTCGGCGGGGCCGTCGACGGCGGTGAGGTTCAGGCTCACGGTGTCGCCCTGGAAGGCGCCCGCCGGAAGTTCGTGGCCCGCCCAGCCCGCGTAGAGCAGGTTGGGGTCGTTGGTCTGCGGCAGCACCCACACCGGGGCGCCCGGGGTGCCGAGGAAGGAGTAGGCGGCGTTGTCCGGGACCGTCGTCTCGGCCTCGGCCTTGACGTGCAGGGTGACCTCGGCGGGGTCGCGCTCGACGGGGGTGCCGGTGGTCTCGTCGTGCAGGCCGAGTTCGAGCGCGCCGTCCTCGTAGGCGAGGTCGACGACGTCCACATGCCCCTCGGAGAGGGTGACCGGCGCGGCCTGCGCCGTGGCGACCGCCAGGGTGAGGGTGGCGGTGGTGGTGCCGGTGACGAGGGCCATGCGTCTGAACGTGCGGTTCATGCTGCCTCCTTGGTGGAAGGGCTGTCATGACCACGCTATATAAACTGATAATCATGTTCAATAGATGGGAGTGTGAGGGACATCGCCCCCTCAGGAACACCCCGTCGCGGAAGCCGCGGCCACGGCCCCGCGGGCACGCCTGCCGTAACATGCGCATATGACGATCCCACCGCCGGAGGAAGAGTTCGCGGACCTTCAGGCGGCCGGTGCACTGGTGCGCTCGCCGGCCCCGCCCGTCCGGCTCGGGACCGTCCGCGAGTCGGCCTGGGGCAGCCACCGCATCGCCCCGGACAGCGTCGGACACGCCAACGAGCCTGTGGACACCGCGAGTTGAGCATGACCGGCCGGGGGTCACCGTTCCGGGCCCGCCGCGCGGGAGCGCGGGGCCGGGGCCTGCCGGGCATCGGCACATCGAGCGGCGGCGCGGCGGCATGAGCGGGCCGAAGGAGCCGGAGCGTGTGGTGCTCTTCGCGGCGCGGTCGGCGACCGCGCTGCACCGGCTCCTCGACGTGCTGCCCGTCTTCGAGGGCGACGAGCGCCTGGTACGCCGCTTCACCCTGGTGCCGGGCTCCGACTTCGACGCGGACGCGCTGGCGGCGCTCGACGCCGCCCGGGTGTCCGCGACGCCGTGGGCGGAAGCGCTCAAGACCACCCACGCGCTCATCCTGGCGGCCGGGCCCAAGGGCGAACTGCACCGGCTGCGCGGCCCCCTCCTGCTGCTGCCGCACGGCGCGGGCTTCAACAAGAGCCTGCCTGGCGAGGGCACCCCCGGACGCGCCTCGGGGCTCGACCCCGCGTACCTGCTGCACGACGGCGCGCCGCTCGCCGCCCTCTACGCGCTGGCCCACCCCGGACAGGCCGCCCGCCTCGCCCAGGACTGCCCGCAACTCGCCGCGCGCACGGCCGTGGTGGGCGACCCCACCCTCGACCGGATGCTGGAGTCCACCGGGCTCAGGGAGCGCTACCGCGCCGCGCTCGGCACCGGCGAACGCACCCTCGTGGTGCTCGCCTCCACCTGGGGACCACGGTCGCTGCTGGAGACCAGGCCCGCGCTCCCCGCCGACCTCGCCCGTGAACTGCCCGTGGACACCTACCAGTTCGCCGTCATCGCACACCCCAACGCGCACAGCGACCCGGGCACCCTCGACCTCGCGGAGCGGCTGCCGCCCGAGGTACTGCTCGCGGGGCCCCGCCAGGAGTGGGCGGCGCTGCTGGTGGCGGCCGACGTCGTGCTCTGCGACCACGGCAGTGCCGCACTGTACGCGGCGGCCCTCGACCGCCCGGTGCTCTCGGGCGCCGACGGCGCGGGCGAGCTGCTGCCCGGCACCCCGATGGCCCGGCTCCTCGACGGCGTGCCGCGCTACACGGGGCCCGGGCAACTGGCGGAGGCGGGCGGGCTTCCGGCCGAGGCACGGGCGGCGGCCGACGACGCGTTCACGGCCCGCGGACACGCCCTTGACCTGCTGCGCGAGCAGGCGTACCGGCTCCTCGGCCTGCCGCCCCCTGGACCGGCCCCGCAGCCACGGCTGCTGCCGGTCCCCACCGCGCCCGCGCCGCCGCCCGCCGCGCACGCCGTACGGGTCACGGTGGTGGACGGGAACATGGTGCGGGTGGAGCGCCGCCCGGCCGCGACCGGGGTGCCCTCGCACCATCTGGCGGCGGAGGAGGACGCGGCGCACGCCCGGCACGCCGGAACCGCGGGCCTGCTGTACCGGCGCGCCGGGGCGGGGCCGCGCGAGCCGGGCGTGGCGTGGACGGCGGCGGGCTGGACCGCGCACGCCCTCGGCGCCTACCCGGCGTGTCGCACGGCGGCGGTGGTCCTCACCCCCGAGGTGTGCGTGGTGCGCCGACGGGGCCGCGAGGGGCTGCTGACCGTGCGGGTGGCCCCCGCCACGGCCGGGGGGCGGGTCGTGCGCCCCGACCCCGCCGCCGCGCTCTCCGCCGTCCACGCCCGGCTCGCCGACGCGCCGGGCACCGCGGACTTCCGCTGTCTGATCGGCCACCACACGCACGCCGTACGGGTGGAACCGGCGACGGCGTACGAGGCCGCGGCGGAGCTTGCGCCGCGCCACGAGGCCGCCGCGGCGCGCCCGGCCGCCCCCTGACGAGGGCGCGGGGCGCGGCCGTCAGCCGAGGGCACGCTCCCCGATCTCGCGGGCCCGCTCGCGGTACTCCGCGGCCCGTGCGGTCTCGCCGCGCGTGTCGGCGAGGCCGGCCAGCGCGTCGAGGACACGCGCCTCGTCGAACGTGGACCCGCGCTTCCTCGCGTCCGTCAGCGAGGCCCGGTACAGCGCCTCGGCCTCGGCGTGGCGGCCGAGCCTGCGCTCGACGTCGGCCAGCGCGAAGCCGGTACGGGCGGTCATACGGCCCTTCCCCAGTTCGGCCGCCTTCTCGCGGGCGCGGGTCAGCAGCTCCCCGGCCCGGTCGAGGCGGCCGAGCCCGGCGGCCGACACGCCCAGCAGATACGTCAGCAGTACCGCGCCGTAGGTGTTGCCGATGGCCTCGTGGACGCGCAGGGACGCCTCGTAGTCGGGTATCGCGCGCTCCCACTCGCCCTGCTCGGCCTGCGCCCTGCCGCGGAACTCCAGCGCGGAGGCGCGCAGTTTGCGGTTGAAATCGACGGTCGACGCGTCGGGGGGCGCGGCCGAGCCGCCGCCACGTACGACGCCGGGCAGCAGTTCGGCCGCGGCCACGGCAGCCGCGGTCTCCCGCTCGGCCGCCGCGAAGTCCCCGCGGTCCCAGTGGACCCTGGCCAGTTGGCAGTTCATGCGGACGATCGCGGGCGTGTGCCCCGCGCGGCGCGCCGCGTCGAGACCCAGGGCGAAGACCTCCGGCGTGTCGGCGACCTGCGGATGGTCGAGGTAGTCGGTGAACAGCGGCTCGCACAGCGCCCACGCGTCGTCTCCGTCGGCGCTCCCTGCTCCCCCGGCGGCCCCGTGGCCGGCGGCGAGCCGTACGCACGCGTGCAGCGCGGGGCGCTGGGCCGCGAGCCAGGCGCGGGCGGCCTCCGCGTCCTCGAAGGCGAGGTCGGGCGCGCCGGGGAGCCGCGCCGCCTCGGGGGCGACGACGAGGCGGGGCCCCGCGGCCGCGCGGTCGGCGAGCGCGGCCTGGCGGCGGTACCAGCGCACCACGCGCGCCCTGACCGCCTCCGCCTCCCCCGGCTCCGCACGGCGCAGCGCGTGCTCCCGTACCAGCGTGTGCATGCGGACGCAGCGCTCGTGGCCCGGTTCGAGCAGGCCCGCGTCCTCAAGCTCCTCCAGGGCGTCGAGGCCGGTGTCGGCGCCCTCGCCGAGCGCGGCGACCACGGCCTCCTGCGGCAGTTCGCAGGCGGGGGCGGCGGCCAGCGCCCGGTACAGGCGGCGGCCGGGCGCGCTCAGCGCCTCATAGCCCTGGTCCCAGACCGCCTCCATCTCCGGCACCCCCTCGAGACGGTCCGCACGGAGCTTCTCCAGCAGCCGGGCGACGGAACGGCGCTGGTGGCGCCGGAGGCTGTGGGCGACGACGCGCAGCAGCACGGGCAGCCCGCCGCACAGCTCCACCAGGCCCTCGGCGGCCTCGGGTTCACCGGCGAGCCGGGTGTCGCCGTCGTGGAGGAGGCCCGTGAGGAAGTCCATGGCGTGCCGGGTGGGCAGGGGCTCGACATGGATGTCGACACCCGGGAGGTCCGGCAGGTCGTACAGCCGGGTGCGGCTGACGAGGACGACAAGGCCGCCGGGCGAGGCGGGCAGCAGGGCGGCGGCCTCGGAGCCGAAGCGTACGTTGTCGAGGAGCAGCGCGAGGCCGGGGCGGCGGGCCGTCGCGTCCCAGTACTGGCGGGCCCGTTCGGCGTGGCTCGCGCCGTGCCACTCCCGCGGCACGCCGAGCGCGGCAAGCAACTGCGACAGCGCCTCGGAGAAATCGCAGGCGCCGTCGCGCCGCAGGTCGTCGAGGTCGAGGAAGAGCACCGGCGGGCTCTCGCCCGGCTGTCGCCCGGCCGCCCAGCGGCGGGCGAAGCGCTGCGCGAGCGCCGTCCTGCCCGCGCCCCAGAGCCCGGTGATCCGCACGCAGAACGGGCCGTCGTCCGGCGTGTCGTGCTCGATCGCCCGGAGGAAGTCGGCGAGTTCGCGCTCGCGGTCCACGAAGCGGGCGGGGCCGGGCGGTAACTGGTGCGGCGTGGGCAGCGCGGGGCCCGCCGACGCCGTGAGGTGGACGTTCTCGATGTGCCCGCCCTGCACGAGCCCACCCGCGGGCGCACCGCCCTCGACCCGGAACGTGTTGTGCGTGCCGTGTGTCTCCCCTGTCACGGATCAACCTTAGGCGCCCCGGGCGCCGCCACGGGCGGTAGAGGGGAGGAGGAATATCCCCCGTCTGTCCCGGACTGCCGAAAGGACCGGTCCCGGATGTCTCCGAAACCGGCCCCGGCCTACGACTCTCACGAGTCGGGACGACAGGATTTGAACCTGCGACCCCTTGACCCCCAGTGAACGAAACACTGTCCAGGGGGTCTCATGGAGTCCAGGGGACGCGGAACCGTCCAGGTCAGGGCCGTAATTTCCAGGGGGAGACACCCAGTCTGTGAGATCTGTGTGAGACGACCGTGAGACGACGAAGCCCCGGCTCGGTGGAGTTCACCGGCCGGGGCTTCGCTGCGTCTCAGCTCTGCCGCGCCTCCAGCAGGGTCAGCCGCTCGGGGCTCTCCGAGGTCCACTGATCTACACCGTGCTCTGGCCGCAGCACCCACAGCGTGCCGCCGCGCACGTCGGTGACGATCCCGCGCCGGTCGGCGTCCTCGTCGTGGATCAGATCGCCCACCCACGGGCTCCGCTTCTCGATCACTTCTGCTCCTCCAGCTCAGCCCACACGATCTTCCCCCAGCGCCGTTCGTCGGTGCCCCAGTCGGCCGCCAGCACCGCCACCAGCGCCAGGCCCCGACCGTCCTCGTCCTCGTCGCCCGCCTCACGCTCTACGGGCCGCGTCCGCGAGAAGTCCGCGACCGCCACCCTGACCTTCCGCACGGTGGTGCGCTCCACCACCACGCGGATGGACTCCCGCCGGGCGTGCTGCACCGCGTTGGCCACCAGCTCGGAGACGATCAGCGCGCCGTTCTCTGCCGCGCTCTCCAGCCCCCACGCCGTGCAGGCGGCGCGCACCAGACGGCGGGCGGTCGCGGCGCTCTCGGGCTCACGGGGCAGGGTCTCGCTGTAGCCGGGATGCCCGGTCGGTCTGGGAGTGGTGGTCACGGTCATCAGGACCCCTCGTCGGTGAGCGGGTGGTGCGGCCCGTCCCCGACGGGGGACGCGGGGGCGGACCACTCCAACCGGCCGCCGCTGTCCGTCCGGTGGCGGCCTGTCATTCAGTGAACGACGGGCTGTGACGCCCCGTGAGGAAAAGTCCGGCCGCCGTGCAACGCGGGCAACCGGAAATTTCGCGCTCACTCCGGCGCCCCGATCCTGCTACCTCGCTACCTTGAAACCGTGGAGGCGAACAGGCACCTGGCGGATGCGCTCACGGAAGCAGGGCTGACCCAGACCGAGTTGGCGGAGGCGGTGAACGACTACCTCCGGTCCGTCGGCAGGGACGGCACGGTCAGTGACCGGACGGTGCGGCACTGGCTGACCGGAAAGACCCGCTGGCCCCACCCCCGGCAGCGCGAGGCCCTGGAGGCAGTATTCGGCCGTAGTGCCGGGGAACTCGGGTTCCGACCCCCAGCAGGCCGAAGAAGCACAACCAGGAAGGAGGACCCTGTGGACCGCAGGAACTTCCTCACCGCTGCCACCGGCGCGACCGCCGCCGCCGTGCCGCTGGTCACTGCCCGGCCGCACGCAGTGGGCACCACGGACGTGATCCGGCTGCGCAGTGGCCTGGACGCCCTGACGGCCCTGGACGCCTCCAGGGGTGGCCATGAGGCCCTGGAGCGGGCCGCCCTGGCGGGCGCCACCGAAGCCCTGGACCTCCAGAAGCGTGCGGCCTCCCAGCGCATCCGGCAGCGCCTTTTCAGCGTCGCCGCGAACTACACCGCGTCGGCCGCCTGGTCGGCCGTGGACGCCCGCCAGAGCGACCGCGCGCTGACCCACCTGAACCGCGCGCTGTACCTGGCGGGCATGGCGAAGGACCCGGTGGCGGAGCTGCGCGTGTGGAACTCGCACGCCATGCTCGCGCTCCATCGCGGGGAGTTCTCGCAAGCCGTGGACGCGGGCCAGGCCGCGCAGGCGACCGCCATCACGCGCCGAGATCCGCTGTTCGCCTCCCTGGCGCACGCGCGCACGGCGGTGGGGCACTCCAGCGTCGGGGACCGCCGGGGCGCCCTGCGGTCGCTGGGGCACGCGGAAGACGCTCTGGCGAAGGCGGGCGCGGACGAGCCCCGGCCGTCCTGGGTGGCCTTCTACGGGTCTGCGGAACTGCTGGCCATCACCGCCATCGTGCGGGACGAGATCGGGGACGCAGCGGGCGCGGAGGCGGCCTCCCACCGCGCCCTGGCCGCCATCCCGCAGCAGTTCCGCCGGAACCGTGCCCTGGCCACCCTCCAGCTCGCCACAGCTCAGCTCCACCAGCGCGACGTGGACCAGGCGTGCGGCACGGCGGACCGGGTGTTCGCGCTCATGGCCGGTGACCCGCTGCCGGGCCGGATGCGGTCCTACCTCGGGGACTTCCTCCGCGACTTGATCACTCTGGCGCCGGACTCCACGACTGCGCGAGAGTGGGAAGACCGTTACCGATCAGAATGGAGCCAGGCCCGATGACCCCAGCCCTGGAGCTGCGCCACTACGGCCACGACGACCTGTCGGAGATCCGGCAGACGTTGATCGACGTACACGCGGACGTGCACGCCGACCGCATGGCCGACGACGAGTTCCGGCAGAAGTTCCCCTGGTTCGTGGATCACTGGGGCGGGAACCCCGGCTTCTCGTGCGTGATCGCCCGCGAGGGGGACGAGGTGGTGGGCTTCGCCTACGGTGCCCCCGGCGCGGAGGGCCGGGAGTGGTGGCGGGAGCACCTGGACCCGGCGCCGGAGAAGGCCCGCACGTTCCACTTCTCGGAGCTGATGGTGCGCGAGCAGTGGCGGAAGACCGGAACGGCGGAGCGGCTGCACCGGGCCCTGATGGACGCTCGGGACGATGACCTGGCGGCGCTGCTGGTGGACGTGACGCACCCGAAGGTGGAGGCCCTGTACGAGTCGTGGGGGTACCGGAAGGTCGGGGAGGACCAGCCGTTCCCCGACTCCCCGGTGTACGCCGTGATGATCGTGGACCTGCCGCTGTCGTAGCCGCATGAGCATGAGCGCGGGGCCCGCTTCCACCCCTGGAGCGGGCCCCGCGCGTTCTCGTCGGACCGTCAGCGGCTCCCTTCTGCCTCCCGGACCATCGTGGCCACCGTGGCGCGCGCCTGGCCCTCCAGGTGGGCGTCAAACTGCTCGCCGTCCACGGTGAGGGTGACCGGCCCGCTCAGCTCCAGGGAGCCCGTCAGCACGCCGCCACCGGCGCCGCCCGCCCGGCGAAGCATCTGCTGCGTCTCCGAGGCGGTGAACACCCGGTCGTTGCCGGAGGTCGCGATCAGCTCGGGCCCGGCCTCGCCGACCATGTGCAGGCCCGGCATCGTCACGCCACCGAGCTTGTAGCCGCCCGGCCGGGCCATGCGCGCGGACCACCCGGCGCCGTACGCCGCCTTGGCGTACCGCACGGCCGCGTAGATGTTGGCGTACGGGTCAAGCTGGCCCTTGCTCTTGTACTTGCCCGCGTAGGCGTTGAAGGTCGTCCGGATGACCTGGAGCAGGCCCTTCGATGGGTTGCCCGCCTTCGCGTTGGAGTCCCAGTTGTTGACGGCGTTCGGGTTGCCGCCGCTCTCCTTCTGGATCGCCTTCAGGACGTTGCTCAGGTTGCCGGTGGAGTACATCCCCAGCTCGCGCAGGACGGCCGTAACGGTCTCGGCCCACCGGCCGGAGCCGCTGCCGCCCTTCGACGGCGTGTAGCCCCACTGGGAGGTGAAGAGGGAGGACCCGGCGCCGCGCGCCCCCGAGCCGACGATGACGCCCTTGCCGCCGCGCGATTCGACGTTTACACCCCCGAGGGTTCCGGCCGTGTGGCCGACGCCCGCGTTGGTGATGCCGACCATGAACGGGTCCTTCTCGTTGCGCTTCCAGCCCTTCGCGCCGGGCGGGAAGGCGCCGGTCGCCCACCGGCGGGTGTACGGGCTCTTGCCGTCGATCACGTTCTGAATCGCGGACATGAAGCCCGAGCAGTCGTAGCCCTTCGGGCCGACGCCGCCCCAGATGTACGGCTTGCCTTCCTGGCTCTTCGCCCAGTCGAGCGCCTTGCCGACGTTCGCGCCGCCGACGGAGTGCGTGGCGTCGTCCTTCGCGATCCAGTCCAGGATCATGTTGATCGGCTTCGTGGCCGTGCCGATCGCGAGGTCTTCCCACGCGGGCTTGCCGGGGATGACCCCGCCGACGCCCTTCGCCACCCCGGAGCGGATGCCCTTCAGGATGGGGTTCGCCACGGTGCCGATCGCGCCTCGGGTCACGTCCTTGATGGCGTCCCACGCCTTGCTGACGACCTTGCCGCCGGTGGCGTCCCAGGCGTCCTTCAGGCCGCCCGCCGCGTCCCCGAGCTTGTCCTTGGTCCAGTCGATGACGCCGCCGCCCCAGATGTACTTCTGGCCGCTCCCACGGGCGAAGTCCATCGTCCCGGCGCCGGGGGCCACGCGCGCCTTCCCGTTGCCGGAGAAGCCCGCGCGGAAGGCCGCCATCGCGCCGTGGCCGCCGAAGTTCTTGACCTCGTCGGCGGTCCAGATGTGCTCGTTGGGGTTCGCCTGGATCGCGACGGAGTCCAGGCCGGAGAGACCGCCGCCGCCGTTTACACGACCACCACGGTCATACTTGATCTTGTTGACGGTCCCGAGCTTCATCTTGTCCAGGCCGACCGCGCCCGCGATCTTGTTCCAGACCTTGACGATCCCGCCGTTGTACACGGTGTCAATAACGAAGTTGATCGGGACGGCGGCGATCTTCTTGATGGCGGTCCAGACCTTGCCGATCCCGTCCTTCATCTTGTCGAAGACCTTGATCATGCCGTCCTTCAGCTTGGACGTGCCGTCCTTGATCTTGTCCCAGAACGGGCTGATCGCCTTCTGCCACAGCCACTTCGCCCAGCCGCCCAGGGTCTTGAAGATCCCGACGATCAGGTTGATGGGCGGCTTGATCCCCTTCGTGTAGAGCCAGCTCGTGCCGTCCTTGATCTTGTCCCAGGCGGGCTTCAGGGCGTTGTTCCAGAGCCACTTGCCCCACTTGCCGACGGTCTGGAGCCCTTCCCAGATGAAGCGGAAGTAGATCTTGACGCCGTTCCACCAGAGCTTCGCCCCGGCGACGATCCAGCCGAAGACCGGCTTGAAGGCGTTCGTCCAGAGCCACTTCCCCCACCCGGCCAGGGTCTTGATGATTGAGATCAGGAAGTTGAAGTAGATCTTGACCCCGGCCCACCAGAGCTTCGCGCCCTGGACGATCCAGCCGAAGACCTGCTTCAGGCCGTTGTTCCACAGCGCCATCGCCACGGTGCGGAGCAGCTTGAACGCGAGGTAGAGCGGCGTGAAGAGGACCGTCCCGAGGATGACCACGAGCAGCCGGGCCGCCACGGAGATGAAGTTGAAGGCGGGCCGGATGCCGTTCGTCCACAGCCACATGGCCGCCTTGCCGATGGCATCGAGCCCCGTCTTGATGCCGTTCCACGCGGGCTTCAGGGCGTTCTCCCAGACCCACACGGCGGCGAACTTGATCCCCTCCCACGCGGCCTTCCAAGCCTTCTGGAGCCACCCCATCTTCAGGCCGATCAGGACCACAGCGGCCACGAGCAGGCCGATGCCGATCACGAGCCAGCCGATCGGGGACATGCCGAAGGCGATCGACAGCAGGAACATGGCCGACCGGACACCGAGGATCGCGGTCCGCACCGCGTTGAAGATCAGCATCGCGCGGGCCGCGAGCGCCACCCCGAGGATGGCGAACTTCCAGGCCGTCCAGGCGAGGATCATCCCCTGGAGCACCGGCACCGGCAGGGCCGCCACGATCTTCAGCAGCAGTGTGACGAAGCCCAGCCCGAGCGGGCCGAGCCCCTTCATCGCGTCGAAGACGTTCTTCAGCGCGGCCCCGAGCGTGTGGAAGAACTCGCGGACCTGGGGGGCGTTCTGCCGTACGTAGGCCAGGAAGCGCTGGAAGCCCCCGCCGTCGGCCCACGCGCGCAGCGAGGCCGCCCCCTGGCGCAGCGAGGCCGCGAGGCTCACCGACTGCGGCAGGAACGCCCGGAAGCCGCTCCCCAGGACCGAGAACACGTCCTTCGCGGCCAGCCGCAGATCCCGGAAGGCCGGGACGCCGAACTTGATCACGTTCTGGAAGAAGCGGTCCAGGCCGCCGCCCTTCACCCAGCGCTGCACGTCGTCCGCGATGGCCTTCACCTCGGGCGCCATCGCCTTGACGGCGGGCACGGCCTTGGGCAGCGCGCTGGAGACGGTGCGGACGAACGTGGAGGCGATCGGCAGCGTGGTGGACGACGTGGAGTCCACGAAGCCCTGCCACGCCTTCTTCATGCCGTCCATCGCCGTGGAGAAGGCCCGCTGCTGCGGGGTGTAGGCGGCCTGCGCCTTGTTCAGGGCCTGCTGGGCGTCCTCACACTTCTTGAGCTGCTGGGCGTAGGCGTCCGTACCGGGCGTGAGGCGCCCCAGCACCTCGCGCTGCTGGGCAAGGTTCGTCTTGGCCTTCTCAACTTCCTTGTCCAGGTTGGTCACTTGCTTGACCGCCCCGACGGTGGCGGCCGTGAAGAGACCGAGCCCCACGCCCACGGTGGTGGTCATGGCGGCGAACGACCCGGCCACGTTCAGCGCGGCGGCGGACAGCGGGATCAGCGCCGGGGCCGCGAGGACGGCCGAAGCCATCAGGGCGCCCATCGCCTTGCCCGCGAGGTCGCCCGAGCCCTGGAGCGCGTTCAGGTTGGTGCGGGTGCGGGTGGTCTGCCCGTCCAGGCCCGCCAGGGCGGCGCGCAGGGCAGCGATCTGCGCGAGGGCGGCGGCCCCGTCGAAGTTCGCGTTGATGTTGATCGTGCGGCCGTCCAGGGCGTTCACCTGCTGACGCAGGGTGCGCAGTTGGGCGGACGCCTCGGTGACGCCGTTTACACGCACTCCGAGGTCTGCGCCCCGGAGGCTGCTCATCTGCTGGCGGATCTGCTGGATCTGGCCCGAGGACCCGGAGACACCGACGTTCAGCCGTACGTCCCGCAGGGTGGCGAGCTGCGTGCGGAGGCCCGCGAGGTCGCGCGTGAACTCGGTACGGTCCAGGGCGACCTTCGCCTTGAAGGTCCGGCTCTCGAACCTCTCGCCCTCGGTGCGGGCTTCGCGGAGGCCCTGCGTGAAGTCGGAGCGGTCAAGGACGAGACGGGATTCGATGGACCCGGCGTCAAAAGTGTTGCCCGGCATGGTGGGAGATCCGTCCTGTGGTGGGGTGGATCTCGCCGTGCCGGGCGTAGCTCAATTCTAGGTGCGCCCGAGGTCTAGATACGGGGCGGCAGCGTGGTCTGGTGGCAGCGTGCCGGCTGGGCGTTTACACGGCAGAAGCCGCAGCTCACACGGGCTGCGGCTTCTGTGTGGTCCGGGCGGTCAGCCTGCCATCGCCAGGCCCTCCCGGATGCGCTGCGCGCGGGCCTGCCCGATCGAGTACCGGGCCTTCAGCTCCCGCACCGAGGGGTACCCGTCGGCGTACTCGCGCCGTACCCGAGCGGTGAGCGGGTCGGGGCGCGTGCCGGGTACAGCGGGTACGGCCTCGGGTGCGCCGTACTCGGGTGTGCTCGGGGTGCCGGGTACGGCGGGTACGTCCCAGGGTGCCGAGACGGGCACGGACGCCAGGGCCCCGGCGGTGCGGCGGGCGGTGAGTTCGGCCAGCAGCACGGCCCGCTGCCCGGAGTCGGTGGCCACCCCCGAGCGCGCCACGGCGGCGGCCAGGCGGCGATTCGCCCACGGGCCGCGCCAGCGCCGGGAGGCCAGGCGCACGGCGGTCGCGGTTGCCCGGTCGCGGGTGAGCTGCGCCGCGTCCCGGCCCCGTACGGCCAGCCCGAGGCGCGACAGGGCGCGTTCCCGCACCTCCCGGCCCACGACGGCCAGCAGGCCGCTGGAGGCCGCGTCAGGGCGCTCCCGGCGGATCTCCAGCCCGAGGGCCAGGTGCCACAGCAGCGCGGCCAGCACGGGGCCGAAGAAGCCGCGCACGAGACCGCCGATGGTGCCGCCCTCCGCGAAGGCGGGTACGAGCTGTACCCCGGTGACGACCCAGACGAGTACGCCGGGTACGCCCGCCGACCCGGTGGCGAGCATCGTGTGCCGGGCCGTCAGCGCGAGCGCCAGCAGCGCGACTTCACCGGCGGCGAAGAGGGCCGCGCGCTCGGTGGTGTCCGCCATCCCGAGGTGGTCACCTGCGAACCTCCAGGCGGTGTCACCGGAGTACGCGGTGCAGATCGCGGCGGCCAGTGCCGGGGCCGGGTACGGCAGGGCCCGGAAGCCCCGCACGAGTCCCCAGACGAGCGCCACGGCCAGGACGGCGGCGCCCGCTGCGGCGCCGGTCTGGAGCGCGTTCACCGGGTGCTCCCGTCCGGCTCGTCCAGGGCCGCCAGCAGGGCCCGGTAGCGCCGGGAATCCGGGGTGTCCTCCAGGGCGGCGGCGACCGTCTGGAGGTCGCGGAGCCGGTGGGCCCGGTCGGTCTTCGGGGCCTCGGGGGCGGAGGTGCGGACGGTAGCGTTGAACATGTCGAACTCCAGGTGATGTCTGGTGGTCGGCGGGCCCGTCCCGGTGTTGGCGCACTGGGCGGGCCGCTTGCGTTACTCGGCTCGGGTGGCGGCCTCGAACCACTCGAACGACACGAGCACGGCGCGCGGCTCGTCGTTCTTGGTGATCACGGTCGGCTCGCCCCGGTAGTGGGCGGCATCGACGCGGCGCCCGAGGTCGGCGCGGAGGTCTCGGAGACCCATGCGAGGGGTGTCTTCCATGCCTCCGAGTGTACCGAGTGCGCAGGGTGTACGGCATCTGTAGATACGCTCTGACCTGCGGAAACGTGTACCGCGGTAGGTTGGCAGCATGGCAGCCGGCCCGACCTGCGGAGACCCCCGGCCGGTGAACGACCGGAGGTCCCCAGCGGGGCTACGCGGAGGGCTGCGCGAGCTGCTGACGCTCCGCCATGACCTCCCGGACCACCCGGCCCATCACGGCGGCCGTCTCCGGCTTGGTGGCGTCCAGACCGAAGGCGTCCAGCGCCCGGTCCAGGATCGCCATCATCATGGAGGTCTGGATCTCCGCGAGGTGCACCAGGCGCTCGTCCACGCCCATCTTCGCGGCGACCGCGATCATGCGGACCAGGCGGTCCCGCTCCTCCCCGTACAGCCGCACCCAGCCGTTCACCTCGGCGGCGTACGTGGTGTCCACACCGGGGAACTCCCCACCCTCCCGGTGCACTTCGTTCGAGAGGCCCCACACCAGGGCGTCCGCCTCCGTCTCCTGCACCCGCTCCAGCAGCCACGAGACGTGACCCGCCGCCTGCCGGATCAGCCGGGCCATCACCACGGCGGGGTCCTCGGCCGGGCCGATCTCCCCGAAGGTGGCGCCCCACTCCGCGAGGGCGGCCCGGCGCTCCCCGTCAGCGCGGCGGCGCTGCACAGCGGCGAGCACCTGCGGGGCGGACCCGCCGTGCATCCGGCACACCGTGGTGCCCGTGACCGCCCGGCCCCGGCAGCGCTTCCCGGACCGGGTACGGGCCGTGCACAGCCCCGAGCCGTCGTCACCCCCTGCGTACGTGGCCGCGTCGCCGGACCCCATGCGTACGTCGTTGCTCATGCTGCCTCTCCGTCCTGCTCGCTGCGGGTGGTGTCCTCGGCCTCCAGGACGGCCAGGACGGCTTGGGCTTCGGGGGTCCGGTGCTCGGCGTCAGCGGCGGCCACTGCGGGCGGCACAGCGCCGCCAGGGGCCACCCAGGGGCGCCACTGCGGGGTGCGGGCGACCGCCACGGCGTCGGGGTCCTCGAAGGCGGTGAACTGGCCCACGCGGTACGTCGCACCGGGCGCGAGCAGCGTCACATGGGTGCGGCCCCCGTCGAAGTAGAGGCCGGGCCCGAACTCACCCCGGACGGTGGGGCGCCGGTACTCGTCGGCGCCGGGGTGCCGGGCGAAGAACTCGCGGTCGTGGGCGGCGGCGCGCTCCGCCGGGGTCCGGCGGTCGTCTGCCTCGAACAGGTTCATGATCTTGCCCCTCTCGGGCTCGAACAGGGAGTCCGTGATACGGAATCAAGTGCGCCTGGCGCCAAAGCCGCAGGTCAGGCACTTACGGTGGGTGCGTAAGGGGCCGATATCTCACAGCCGTCTCACATTCGGCCGCCGGAGGGGATCGTCAGGGGGCGTTTACACGCCCGGTCAGGCGGCGGGGTCGAGCCCCAGAGCGGTTGCCTGCTCGGGCGTCAGCTCCGTGAACTCACCCCGGGCGGCGGGCTCCATCAGGGCCGGATCGGTGACGTTGACGCCCCCGAGAGGGAGACGCGCACGAACCCCGGGGCTGAGCTGCCGCACGCGGACGCGGGCGCTCGGCTCATAGTCGCCACGGCCGAACTCGCCGTCCACGGCCTTCCGGTAATACTCCGAGGCGTTCGGGTGGGACTCGAAGAACTTCCGGTCCAGTCCGCTCGCGTACTCGGAGGCGCGGACGAAGAACTCGGCGCGGTTGTTCACGCCGCGCGCGGCTTCCTCCTCCTCCCGGATCTTCTGAGCCCGCATCTGCTCTTCGGTCACCGTGGGGGCGTCCTGGTCGATGACGCCGAACCGCCCCACCGTCGCCCCTGACTCGTTGCTCATGATCTTGCCTCTTCCGTGTCGTTGTTGATCTTGATCGGGAGGTTTCTGGAGGGGGGCCTTCTTCTAAGGCCCCCAGCCCCTCCGAAAACCCGGTTTCTAAACCCTCCGAAAACCCCTCTGACCTGCTGTTATGGGGTTTCTGAAGGGGGCGGTTTCTGGAGGGTTTCTGAAGGGGTTCGGGCCTCTTACCCCCCGAAAACCCCTCTGACCTGCGAGGGAGGTTTCTGAACCCCCTCACCCGTCCAGCTCGGGCTGAACCGGACCGGACGGGTTCTTGGGGGGCATCAGCAGCCGGTAGCGGTCCGTGGGCCGCCCGCCGGTGGCCGTCGAACCCGAGGCGCTGGTGTCCTTGCCGATCGCGCCGTCCTTGATCAGCGCACCGATGGCGACCTTGACCGCGTTCAAGCTGATCTTGCCCTTGAACCCGGCGTCCTGGAGCCACTGGTGAACCTCGTTCGCGTTGGACGCGCCGCTCTCCTCCAGAGCCTTGACGATCAGCTCCTTCACGTACTCCTTCCGGCCCTCGGCGGTGGCGACGCGCTTGTTCCACTCGGTCTCGCCCAACTGGTGAACGATCTCCGCGTCCTGGTCCCGCGAGAACGTCACCGCGATGCGCATCCCGGGCAAGGACCGGTAGTTCACGAACGCGGCCGTGCGGTCCTTCTGTCGCGAGGCGGGGCCGTTGTCCTTGCGCAAGATCAGTTCCGCCAGGCCGTCCTGCCCGGCCGCCGGAACCTGACGGCTCTTGATCTCGTACAGGGCGCCCTGGACGGCCTGCGACTTGCGGATGGAACCCGCCTGCCGCTCCTTGTTCTCGTGCCCCACGTGGTCAATGAAGACCCCGGCCGCGCCATGCACGGTGAAGGGCTTCAAGAACGCCGCGAGAGCCGTGTCCGTACCCTGCGGGTGGTTCACGTCCAGGCCGAGAGCGGAGACCGCCGGGGTGAGCGCGTCCAGCGTCACCAGAGCCGCACCCTTGACGATCTCCGGCGCCACGTCCTCCAGCTCGTGAGCGGCCCGCAGGACGACGAACCGGCCTTCCTTGACGGCCTGGCCCACGTCGGCCCCGGCGTTGTGCAGGCGGCGCAGGATGTCCCGCTGTGAGTTGTTGTCGAACTCCCAGTGGACGACGATCCCGCCCGTGTCCAAGGTGCGCGCCTGGATCTCGGCCATAGCCACGGACTTGCCAGTCCCGCCGTCCCCGAAGACACCGTTGATCTTGCCCTCGTAGAACAACCCGCCGTCATCGTCGGCCAGTTCGCCCACCGTCGGCTTGTCACCCTCGTCTCCGTCCAGGATGGCCTGCCAGGCGTCCGCCAGGGACTCCACGGCGGTCTCCTGCTCCTGCTCCCGGCGGAGCAGGCGGCGGGCGTCCTGATCGGCGCGCAGGCTCATCACGCGCTTCTGCGTGAGGGCTTCCAGCTCGTCGGCCTCGGACTCGGGGTGCTTGGCTGCTTCGGTGTCCCAGATGGACCGCGCCGTGGGCATCAGCCGGTCCTGCGGGTGGGGCTTGGCTGATAGGCCGTTGTCCGCCTGGAGCTGGTCCAGGTACCACGTCCAGGTGTGGCGCGGGGTGCGCCCCCATGCGTCCGCCGCGTGGTGGCCCGCCACCTTCGCCAGCCAGTCGTTCGAGCTGCGGAACGGGTCGTCCACCGGGAGCTTACGCAGCTCGGAGAGGGACATCCCGGCGCCGGTGTGGCTGGTGTGCTCCGTACCGCTGGTCCGGCTCTCCCCGGTGTGCAGCAGGGCAGCCACCCAGGCTTCCGGCAGCGCGGGGAAGTCTTCCGGGCCGGGCACCACACCGTCGTCCAGAAGGGCGCCGTCCAGGCCGTACCAGCGGTACTGACGCGAGATCTTCGAGTTGACCGAAGGCCACGCGTTTACACGCCGGTGGGTCTGCTGGATGACCTCGATCCCGGAGCCGTGGCCGAAGTCTGCGATCCACCGCTGACCCGCCGGGATACGGAAGATGCGGATGCCGCTCACCATGTCCTCGGGGCGGCGCGCGGTGCTGATGAACGTGTCCGGCAGCGGCCCGAGTTCGGCCTCCCACTCTGCGAGTGTGGCACCCCCGGTCTTGTCCCCGTAGGCGTCCACGTCGATACCGATCAAGGTGTCCGGCAGGATCAGCCCGAGGTTGCTGCTCCCGTTGTTCTGGCCCCACTCCTGGTAAGTGGATTCGCCGGGCAACTTCGCGCCCCGGCCGGAGAACGCCGACGGGACGCCGCCGCCGGGGAAGACGGGAACTACCGCCAGCCACCGGGCCGCGCGGTACTTGTCCATGCCCCGCAGGTACGGCTTCTTGGCGCTGTACCCCAGGAAGTCACCAGCGGCCGTCTGGGCGCCGTTGACGGTGTTGGCGGACTCCGGTGCCTCCGGCCCCTTTTCGGGGCCCTGAGCGCCACCGCCCTTGTGGTACTTCATGGCCTTCGGCTCGCATTCTCCGCTGCGCTCCAGGCCGGGTATCCTGGTATCAGCGGGTTGTTGGAACTGGATTGCGGCTTCGGCCGATGGGGATCATTGAGGCGGTATCGGGCTTGGGCCCCCGGTGCCGCCTTTCCTCTTGCTCAGGCGGACGCCGGGACGGTGGCGTTGGACTTCATCCACGCCTCTACGTCACTGCGGCGGTAACGCACCGGGCTGCGCCGGGAAGGACGCATCCGCGTGTAAACGGGGCCGTAGTCGGTGATCCGCCAGTACGAGAGCGTGGAGTAGGAGACGCCCAGCAGTTCGGCAACCTGCTTCGGGTTCAGCCACTCCTGCGTGGCGGGGATTTCGTTGGTGGTCATAGCTCCTGCTTCCCGAGTGGGGCGTTCGCTGGTGTTCACAATTCTTCATGAGCGCCTGCTATTTGATCCCCCGAGACGATCAACACCCCCGGAATTCCTGCTCTAATGCTGCTACAGGACCACGATGCCGGCTCACGGTTTCCGCAGGTCAGCGCGGTGCCCGAAGAAAGTCGGCAGCGAACGCGACTCGCTGACATAGAAGATGATGGAGCTTTACGGGGCCCAGTGAGCGCTACGCAAAGCCTGAGAATGCCGAAGGCCCCCACCGACGGAAGTCGGCAGGGGCCCAAGGGGAAGTGCTACGCGCCCTTCTGGCGGCCCTTCAGGTCCGCAGGGGTCCACGCCTCCCACAACTCCAGGAAGTGCTGCCAGAAGGCCGCCCAGGGGTCGTCAGGCGTTACCGTGGAGGGGCGCACCTCCTCCAGGTGGGTAAGGCGGTCGGGTGAATACGGCTTGTCCCCGGCCGCCTCTTCTTGCTTACTCATCACGGAACCCTCCGTCCGTTGTGGCGCGCACCGCGATGGTCGCGCGGAGTTCATTGACGGGCTGGCCGGTCTCCCGCGCCACCGCCTCGAAGTCGTTCTCGGAATCGCGGATGATCTCCGCGCCGTACTCCTCGTCCGTCTTCGACGCACGCCATTCACGGCCCATGCCCGCGCTGCTGACGATCTTCATTTCGATCCCTCCCAGAATGAGGTCTGTTGGACCTCGCCATGCCGGGCGAGAGGGAAATCCACCGTGAGGGAGAGCCGGTATCCTGGGGGCAGTAGATACCGGACTTCAGCGAGTCGGTGGGCTACTTCGTCAGTCGGAACGGCGCCTCGTGGAAGCGGCGCCGTTCCGGCGTTTCCGGGGTCAGGGCAGCGGCAGCACCGCGCAGTGCTCCGCGTGGTCCTGCGCCACCTCCAGGGCGCCGTCCTCGCGCCGCCCGTGGCCGCACCCCGAGCAGTCCCAGCGCGGCCCCTTCTCGTCCTCGGTGACGGTGACCCGAGCGTCCGTGTGGACGGCGCGGAACTCGGTCTGCTGCGGGGCGGTCTGCTGCTTCGTCATGCTGCACCTCCAGGTGCGTTGAAGGAGACGGCCAGGCACTCCCGGCCGTGGTGCTGCGCGGCGTGGTGCGGGTCGTCGGCGGCCTCCGACCGGCCGCAGCCGGAGCAGGCCCACCGGCCGCCCTGGACGCTCACACGGCCACCCATGCGGGTGCTGTAGCCGTCCGGGCTCTCGGGCTGCTTCGGGCCGCTCACGGAGCCGTCCACCGGCGTCCAGGACACGTCACACCGCCCGGCACTTCGCCGCGTGGGCCTCGGCGCGCTCGCGGGCCACGTCATCCCAGCCGTAGCCCAGTTCGTCGCGCTTCCCGCACCCGGCGCAGTGGTAGTACGAAACCTCCCCTTCGGCGGTGCGCGCCGTGGTGACGATGTTCCCGCCCACGGTGCGGTACTGCTTGCCGATGTGGTCGCCGCGCTCCGGCGCCCCCGAGACCTCGTGGTCACCGGCGGCGTTGGCCAGGTCGTACTGCCACTCGGCGTCGATCAGCTCGTACCGCTCCTCGCGGGTGATGTTGGCCAGGGGGCCTTCCTGCGCGGGGGCCGCCACGATCCGGCCGTCAGTGTCAGTCGCGTAGTTCATGTTCAGCTCCAGTGATCGAGCGGCAGGTAGCCGCTGGTGGTGGTGGTGCATCCGGCCGCGTGGGTGCGGCCGTTGTCTTCGCCCTGGCCGGTCGCCTCGCAGGACGAGCACGCCCAGCGGCGTTCACCGGTCTCGGGGTGAGTCGCCGTCTCCACCCGCCCGCCGCCGTCGGCGGTCAGGTAGAGGCGGGACTCCAGGGCGGCCACGTCAGGCCGCCTGGAGGGCCGCAGCGGGCGGGGTGGGGTCCGGGTTGCCGGTCTCCAGCAGGCGGACCAGGGAGGCGGTCACGAAGACCTTCCGGCCCGTCCCCACGGTCAGGTAGCGGACGGGGCACCGGCCGCTGCTCACGAGCCGGTAGAGCTGCGCTCGGGACACCCCGAGCGCCTGCGCGCACTGCACGGCGCTGTGCGTGGCGGGCCAGGTCTTGATCTCCGCCAGGGTCGGCGCGGCCTGCGTGTCGCTAGAGGTCCGCAATTGTCTCTCCCCCTCTAAATGAGTGCGGGAATTTCTCTCTGTGTCTCAAGAGTCTCACTCCCGGAGGGGTGCTCTCACCCTGCTTGAACTGCGCATACTGTAGATACGAGCCGGGTAACGGGGAGCTTGGCAGCTTGGCAGCTCCCTTGATCAGGGCCTTTAGTCGAGCGTAACGAGATGGCAAAACCTCACGGTGCAACATTGGGCGTGTAAACGCTCTAGATGCGGAAGGCGCATCGCCTTGATGCGAAGTTCGCATCAGTGCTACCTTGCTGCTATGCCCAAAACCACACGCCCCTGGGGCGAACTGACGAAGCAGGTCGCACGCACCGTGCGTGACCTGCGAGAACGACGCCAGTGGACGACCGACGACCTGTCCCGTCGGCTCACCGAAGCGGACTATCCGCTTGCGCAGTCCGGGGTGGCACGCCTGGAGAGCGGCGGGCGCCGGATCACCGTGGACGACCTGGAAGCCCTCGCAGCCGTCTTCGGCATCCACCCGACGGCCCTGCTCTCGTCCAACCCCCCACCGGCCGACCCGTGCGCGGCGTACGGCCACAGCTACGACAGTCGCAAGATCACCGGCCCCGGCCCGCGCACCTGCAACGACTGCGGCCACATCGAAGACCTGGAGGACTGACCATGCCCGACCCGATCAAGAAGCTGCCGCCCAACCGAAGAGGACAGATCAGGTACCGCGCCGTGATCGACATCGGTTACGAGCCGCAGACGGACAAGGCCACCGGCGAAGTGATCACCGACCCGGCCACCGGCGAGCCGAAGATGAAGCGGAAGCAGCTCACCATCACGAAGGACACCAAGACGGCGGTGAAGGACGAGCTGGCCCGCATCCGCCACCAGCGCAGCGCGGGCACGTACGTGGCCCCCGCGAAGATGACCGTCAGCGCCCTGCTGGACCTGTGGCTGAAGTCGGCCACGCGCGACGTGGAAGAGGCCACGGCCAGCAACTACGACAACGCCCTACGGCCCGTGCGGAAGTACCTCGGGCACAAGCCCGTCCAGGAGTTGAGCGAAGAGGACGTGGAAGCGTTCATCGACTGGATGGTCTCGGAGGGGCGCCAGCGCGGCGGCAAGCCTGGAACGGGCCTCGGCATCCGCTCGGTGCGCCTCACCCTTGGACGCCTGCGCTCGGCGCTGAACCTCGCGGTGCGGCGCGGCCTGGTGGTTCGCAACGTGGCGGAGCACGTGACGATCTCGAAGCAGGCCAAGGAGAAGGCGCAGAAGAACGCGGCCACGCACAAGCCGTGGAACGAGGAAGAGGTGAAGCGGTTCCTGGAGGGCATTCAGGGACACCGGTCCTACGCCCCCATGCTGCTCGCCCTGATCGCGGAGCGTCCGGCGGAAGTGTGCGGCGCCCGCTGGAGCCCGGACGTGGACCTGACGGTCGGGACGATCGCCGTCGGCACCAACACGCGGACGATCGTCTACGACCGCACGGCCGAGCGTGGCCAGCGGAACAAGGTGGTGGAGAAGGGCGCGAAGACCGAGGCCGGGAAGCGCACACTGCCCCTGCCGAAGCCGGTCCTGCGGGCGCTGAAGGCGTTCCGCGCCGCTCAGGCGGCGGAGAAGCTGGCCGCCGGGGAGGCGTACGAGGACAGCGGCTATGTGCTCGTGGACGACCTCGGGCGGCCGTGGAAGACGGACAAGCTCCGGCGTGAGGCGCACAAGCTGATGGCCACCACGGGCGTACGGAAGGTGCGGCTGTACGACGCGCGGCACGCCTGCCTGTCGTGGATGGCGAACAACGGGGTGCCGGACACGGTGGTCTCCGCGTGGGCCGGTCACTCGGACCTCGGGTTCACGAAGCGGACCTACGTGCACCCCGACCCGCAGTCGTTGAAGGCGGGTTCGGAGAAGCTGGCCGAACTGCTCGGCTGACCTTGATCAACAGCGTTCGTGAGATTTTGTGAGACGGCGCCCCTGGGAACGATCAAGAGGGGCCCCGAAGGACCCCTCTGACCTTGTACTTCACCGTCGGGACGACAGGATTTGAACCTGCGACCCCTTGACCCCCAGTCAAGTGCGCTACCAAGCTGCGCCACGTCCCGATGCCCGATGACCTGGGGTTTCCCCCGGGTGAACGCGCAAGAAAACAATACCGCACTCCGATCGGTGGTCGCGCACACCTTTTTCGGCCGGAGCGGGACCGGTGCGGGGACGGGGGCGGGACCTGCGCGGGGGCGGGTGCCGCGGGCGCCGCTTGACCTCAAGCGTGGTTGAGGTATCACGCTTGTCGTATGACGGCTACGACGGCGAAGACGACGGTGGACAGGCGGCAGTACGGGTACGAGGACCTGCCGCGGCTCATGGGGATGATGACGGGCGACGAGAAGCACGGGCCCGCGGCGACCTCGACCCTTGACGTGCTGTGGGTGCTCTACGACCGGGTGCTGCGGATCACCCCCGACACGGTCGACGACACGGAGCGTGACAGGTTCCTGCTCTCCAAGGGGCACGGGCCCATGGCGTACTACGCGGTGCTCGCGGCGAAGGGGTTCGTCCCGGTGGAATGGCTCGCGGGGTTCGGCTCGTACGACTCTCCGCTCGGGCACCACCCGGACAGGACGCTGGTGCCCGGCGCGGAGATCTCCAGCGGGTCGCTCGGGCACGGCCTGCCGATCGCGGTGGGCGCCGCGCTCGGGCTGCGGGCCCAGGGGTCGGGGGCCCGGGTGTGGGCGCTCATCGGGGACGCGGAGCTCGACGAGGGCAGCAACCACGAGGCCATCGCGTTCGCGGGGCCCGCGGGCCTCGACGGGCTCGGCGCCGTGGTGGTCGACAACTCCTCGTCCAGCCACCGCCGCGACGGCGGCATCGCACAGCGCTTCGCGGCGGGCGGCTGGGCCACGCTCACCGTGGACGGCCGCGACCACGACGCGCTGTACGAGGCGTTCACCGCGGAGCACCGGGGGCGTCCGCTCGCGGTGGTGGCCGGGGTCGAGCCGAAGGACGGCTGAGCCCGCACCGCACACGCCCCTCCCCCACCACGACGTTCCGAAAGGGAATGACCACCATGGACACCATGCGTGACCGCCTCGCGCCCGTGCTGAGCCGGCTGCTCGACGAGGACCCCAGGGTCGCGGTCGTGCTCGCCGAGATCGGCAAGGACGGCTTCACCGACGCCCTGCGCACCCACCCCGACCGTGTGCTCAACGTCGGCATCCGGGAGCAGTTGCTCGTCGGCACCGGCGCGGGGCTCGCGCTCACCGGAATGCGCCCCGTCCTGCACACCTTCGCCAGCTTCCTCGTGGAGCGGCCCTTCGAGCAGGTGAAGCTCGACTTCGGGCACCAGGGCCTCGGCGGCGTCCTGGTGAGCGCCGCCGCCTCCTTCGACTGGCCCGCGGGCGGCTTCACCCACATGTCGCCAGGGGACGTGGCCCTGATGAGCACCCTGGACGGCTGGACGATCCATGTGCCCGGCCACCCCGACGAGGCCGAGACCCTGCTGCGGCACGCGGTCGCGGCGGGCGACGACCGGGTCTACGTACGGCTCTCCCTCCAGTCCAACGCCACGGGCCTGCCGGTGGACGGGGCCAGGCTGCTTGCGGTGCGCGAGGGGCGGCGCGGTGTCGTCGTCGCGGTCGGGCCGATGCTGGACGCGGTGCTCGACGCCACCGAGGGCCTCGACGTGGCGGTGCGCTACGCCACGACCGTACGGCCGCTGGACGCCGGGGCGCTGCGGGCCGCGGTGCGCTCCGCGACGCCCGACGTGGTGCTGGTGGAGCCGTATCTCGCGGGCACCTCGACGGCTGCGGTCAACGACGCGCTCTCCGACGTCCCGCACCGGGTGCTCGGGCTGGGCGTGGCCAGGCCGGAACTGCGCAGGTACGGGCAGCTCGACGAGCACCTGGCCGCACACGGCCTCGACCGCGCGGCGCTGCGCGAGCGGATCGGCGGCTTCCTCGGCCTGCCGCCGTCCGGCGGCTGAGCTGGCCGCGTCCGCGGCCGCGCGGCGGCGGCCCGCTCAGTGCGGCTCGTGCGGGGCCAGGCCGGCGTCGGGGCGACCGGTGCCACGGGGGGCGGCGGGTGCGGGGCCGCCCGCGGCGGACACGGGCGGGTCGGCCCGTACCAGGTTGCGTATCGCGGGGACGCAGAGCAGGGTCGCGGCCACGATGAGGGTGACGACGGCGCCCGACAGCAGGACGCGGTCGGTCCCGAACACCCCGGCGGCGGGGCCCGCCAGGGCCTGGCCGACCGGCACCATGGCGAGGGAGCCCGCGACGTCGTAGGCGTGGATGCGGTTGAGGACGTCGGAGGGGACCTGGGTCTGGACCGTGGTCGCCCACATCACGCCCCAGAAGGCGTTGCCTATCCCGGCGACGGCCGCGCCCGCCACCATCACCGGCACCCCGAAGCCGCCGCCGACGACCGCGGGGAAGACGGCGAACAGGAACAGCGCGCTCGCCCCGGCGCGCAGCATCCTGCGGGGGCGCAGGGAGAGCGCCAGCAGGCCCCCGACGACGGTGCCCGCGCCGAGCGCCGAGTTCACGAGGCCGTACGAGCCCGCGCCGTGGCCGGTGATGACCTGGGTGGCGACGAGCGGTACGAGGGGTCCTGAGGCGCCGAGCATCAGCAGGCACCAGATGGCGATGACGCCCCACAGCCAGGTGCGGGAGCGGAACTCCCGCCAGCCGACCGCCAGATCGGTGCGGAAGCGCGCGGTGGGCGCGCCCGGGGCGCGCTCGGGCGGCAGCCGTACCAGCAGCAGGCCGAGGGCGCTGAGCGCGTAGGTGCCCGCGTGGGCGGCGAAGACGGCCCCCGGCGAGGCGAAGCCGACCAGGGCGCCCGCGAGGGCGGGCCCGGCGAGCTGGGCGCAGGACTCGGCGACGCGTATCGCGCCGTTGGCGGCCTGGACGTCGGCGGCGATACGGGGCACGGTGCTGGCGACGCCCGGCTGGAAGATGGCGGACGCGGCGCCGTTGACCGCGCCGATGACGCACATCTGCCAGAGCGCCACATGGTCGGTGAAGAAGAGCGCGGCGGCCGTCAACTGGCTGACCAGGCGCGTCAGATCGGCGCCGATCATCAGCTTGCGGGGGCTGAAGCGGTCCGCGAGCACACCGCCGAAGATGACGAGCCCCGCGAAGCAGGCCACCGAGGACGCCGTCGCTAGGCCCACGGCCCCGGCCCCGTACCCGTACTGGAGCAGTCCCGCGGCGAGGGCCACCGGGAGCATCGTCTCACCGAGCTTGGCGACGGCGCGCGCGGTGAAGAACGAGGTGAAGTTCCGCGACCAGAGGCGGCCAGAACCCCCGCCCAGCACGTCCTTGCCCCGCGGGCGCCCCCGCCCCGGCCGCCCGGCCGTCCTCATCATGCCCCTCCGCCCGCCGTCGTGCCGCACCGCGTGGATCATGCCACGGGGCGCGCGGCCCCCGCCGCCCCTTTACCGGTCGCCCGTGACCACCCCGAGGCCCGGGTGGGCCTCGACGAGCCGGGGCGGGGCGGCCTGGCGCCAGGAGTCGGCGAGGATGTCACGCAGCTCTGCCGTGCCGTCGAGGGCGGAGAGGCGGACCCTGATCCAGGCGAAGGCCGCCTCGTGGCCCGCTATCCAGAACTTGCCGGGCTCCGCGAGCACCAACTCGTCCCGCTCCTCGCGGGGGCAGCGCACGGCCATCGAGGTCTCGTCCTCCGGCAGGGTCGCGAACATCTTGCCCGCGACCCGGAACGTGGGCATGCTCCACGCGGTCTTCTCCGCCGTCTCGGGCAGGGCGAGGGCGGTACGGCGTACGTCGTCGGCATCCGGCATGGCAGAAACCGTAGCGGGCACCACTGACAGCGCCCCCGACAGAGCCGCCGACCGCCCACGGCGGGCGCCCGCGGCCGGTTCAGGGCGCCCCGTGCTCCAGGCGGTTGACGCGCTCGGCGAGTTCCGCGGCGAGGGTCTTGACGGTGGCGAGCCCCGCGGGCCCCCAGCGGCGCGGCCCGACGTCGAGGGCGCAGAGCGCGCCGAGGGCCATGCCGGTGTGGTCGATGAGGGGTGCGCCGAGGTAGGAGCGCATCCCGATGAGGTCGACGAGGGGGTTGCCCGCGAAGCGGGGGAAGTCGGTGACGTCGTCGAGGACGAGGGCGGTGCGGCGCACGACGACGTGCGGGCAGTAGCCGTGGTCCCTGCAGAGGCGGCGGTCGAGGCCGCCGTGGGCGCCGGGTCGGGTCTCCATCGGGGTGTGCAGGCCCGCGAAGTACTGGTCGTCCTCGGCGACGAAGGTGACCATCGCGTACGGGGCGCCGAGGAGCCCGGCGAGGTGGTGCGCGTAGGCGTCGAAGGCGGGCTCGGGGCGCCCGCCGATGCCGAGGCCGCGCAGCCTCCTGACGCGGGCGGGCGCGTCCTTGTCGACGGGGGTGAGCAGCAGGCGTCCTGGGAGGTCGAAACTCATGTGTGGGCTCCATGGCTCGGGGCGGCCTCGGGCGCGTGCGCCAGCAGATGGCGTACGAGGGTGACCAGGGTCTGGATGGCGGAGCTTGAGATGCGCGCGTCGACGGGCACGACGGGGACCCGGGGGTCGAGGTCGATGGCGGCGCGCACCTCCTCAGGGGGGTAGCGGTGGGCGCCGTCGAACTCGTTGACGGCGAGGATGAAGCCCATGCCGCGCTGCTCGAAGAAGTCGACGGCGGGGAAGCAGTCGGCGAGCCTGCGGGTGTCGGCGAGGACGACTGCGCCGAGCGCGCCCCTGGACAGCTCGTCCCAGAGGAACCAGAAGCGCTCCTGCCCCGGGGTGCCGAAGAGGTACAGGACGTGGTCGGAGTCGAGGGTGATGCGGCCGAAGTCCATGGCGACGGTGGTCTCGGCCTTCTGCTCGACGCCGTCGAGGCTGTCGGTGCCCTCGCTGACCGTGGTGAGCAGTTCCTCGGTGCTGAGCGGCGCGATCTCGCTGACGGCGCCGACAAAGGTCGTCTTGCCCGCCCCGAAGCCGCCCGCGACGAGGATCTTGAGCGCGGTGGGGAAGGAGTCAGAGCTGTCGTCGAAGTCCATCGAGCACTGCCTCCAGCAGCGACAAGTCGGTTGAGGGGTGGTCCACGGCGGGGGCCTGGGTGGTGAGGGCGCCGCAGTCGAGGAGGTCGCCGAGCACCACCTTGGCGACGGCGGCGGGCAGTCCCAGATGGCCCGCGACCTCGGCGACGGAGACGGGGGCGCCGCAGAGCGCGAGCGCCCTGTCGTGCTCGGGGCCGAGGTAGCCGAGGGGGGTGGCGCCGGTGACCCTGACCTGGGAGAGCAGGTCGAGGGCGGCGTTGGTCCTGGTCCTGCCGTTGCTGACGGCGAAGGGGCGGACCAGGCGCCCCGCGGCGTCGTCGAGCCAGGGCCCGTCCTGGGTGGTGGGCATCGTCAGCGCCTCAGCGCCGCGGGCCGCCTCGGGGCGGTCACCAGGAACGGCCGTACGCTCTTGACCAGCATCGCCATCTCGTAGCCGAGGACGGCGGCGTCCGCCTCGCGGCCCGCGAGCACGGCGAGGCAGGTGCCGGAGCCCGCGGTGGAGACGAAGAGCAGCGAGGAGTCGAGTTCCACGACGACCTGCCGCACCTCACCGCCGTCGCCGAAGCGGGCCCCCGCGCTGCGGCCGAGCGCGTAGAGCCCGGAGGCGAGTGCGGCCATGTGGTCCGCGGTGTCCTCGTCGAGGCCGTGGAGGGACTTGACGAGGCCGTCGCTGGAGAGGAGCACCGCGCTGCGGGTGTGCGGCACGCGCCGCACCAGGCCGCTCATCAGCCAGTTGAGGTCGGTGGCCCCGCCGGTCGGCGCGTTGCTCGCCATGGTCGATCGACTCCTTGGTCATGAAGGGCCGCGGGGCGCGGGGGCCCCGCGCGGTCGTGCGGTGGTGGGGGTCGGCCCGGCCCCCGCGGGGGTCAGCGGGCGTCATGGGCGGCGTCCTCGGGCGTGTCGTGCGGGGCGGTCTGCGGGTCGGTGCGGTCCGGCCCGTGGTCGGGCCGGGGGGCGGAGCGGGGGTCGTGGTCGGCGCCGCGGTCGTGGTCGGGGGGCGGGTCGTCCTCGGCGGGCTCCTCGGGGTGCGGGGCGGCGAGTTCGGCGAGGGTGACGCCGCGCTGGAAGGCGGCCATCAGTCCTGGGTCGTGGCCGACGTGCCCGTCACCGTCGCCGCCCGCACCCCCCGCGCCGTCTTCGGCGCCGCCCCAGGCCCCGTTTCTGAGCTGGGGCGCGAGGTGCTGCTGCGCGTGCCGCCTGGGCAGCGCGGGCCTGTCCGGCGGACCGTCGCCGACAAGGGTGTCGGCGGCAGGGGTGTCGGCGGCAGGGGGCGCGCCGTCGGGCGCGAGGACGCCGGGCGGGGGCGCGGGGACGGGCAGGGGGTGGTCGGGTACGGGGGCTTCGGGGGCGGGGCGGTCCGGTGCGGGGCGCCCGGGCCGTGGGTGGTCCGCCGGGGGTGCGGGGGAGCGGTCGGCGCGCGGGGCGCCGGGGGCGAGCGCGGGGAGCGCGGGGGCGCCTCCGGGCAGGGCGCCGCGCTCCCGTGCGCCCACTGCCTCGCGGTGGGCGGCGTGTTCCGCGCTGCCGTCGCTGCCGAGCAGTTCCCTGGGCAGCACGAGGACGGCCTGGACGCCGCCGTAGATGTTGCCGCCGAGGCGCACCGAGATGCCGTGCCTGCGGGCGAGTTGGGAGACCACGAACAGCCCGATGCGGCCGTCCTTGAGCAGCCCTCCGACGCTGGTGCGGCAGGGGTCGGCGAGCAGTGCGTTCATCCGCTCCTGCTCGCCCGCGGGCATGCCGAGTCCGCGGTCCTCGACCTCGATGGCGAGTCCCGAGGTGACCGGGTCGACCTTGAGCAGCACATGGGTGTGGGGCGCGGAGAACACGGTGGCGTTCTCGATGAGTTCGGCGAGCAGGTGCACCACGTCGGCGACGGCGTGGCCGTGCAGGGTGCCGTTGGTGGGCGGCACGAGCCGCACCCTGGAGTACTGCTCGACCTCGGCGGTGGCCGACCTCAGGACCTCGGTGACGGGTACGGGCCTGCTCCACTGGCGGCGGGAGACGGCGCCGCCGAGCACGGCCAGGTTCTCGGCGTGGCGGCGGGTGCGGGTCGCCAGGTGGTCGATGTGGAAGAGGCTCTTGAGCAGGTCGGGGTCCTCGATGGCGTCCTCGATCTCGTCGAGGAGCAGGATCTCCCGGTGCACGAGGGCCTGGAGGCGGTGCGCGAGGTGATTGAAGACCTCCATGGCCTGGGCGGGCGGCAGGGGCGCGCCAGGTCCTGGCCCGACGGGCTCGGCGGGGGTGCCGGCCCGGCGCACGGCGGCGAGCGCGGTGTCGTGGGCGCGGCGCAGCGCGTCGGCGAGCAGGTCGAGGTCGTCGGGCTCGTCGACGGGGGCGCCGCGGCCGTGGCGGCCCCGTACGGCGGGCGGCTCCTCGCCCCTGGCCAGGGCCTCGGCGACGCCGGTCAGGTCGTCGGCGCGGCGGACGGCGGTGCGGCGCAGGGCGACGATCCGGTCGCGGAAGGTCTTGGCGACGCGGTCGGCGGCGACGGCGGAGATGACGAGGCCCGCGAGGACCAGCGCGGCGGCGCCCGCGAGGACGACCCAGAGCGCGGGGTCGGGGCGGCGGCCCGTGGTGCGGACGGTGAAGAGGACGACGGCGCAGGAGCACAGGGCCATGGCGAGCGAGGGCAGCACCGCGAGCCTGAGCATCTGGGTGCGTATGTGGGCCTCGGGAAGCGGCAGCGCGAGGCGGCCTTGCGGCCTGCCGTGCCTGCCGCCCTCGCGGCGTTCGGCACCTGGGGAGGGTGCGCGGAGCTGGGGCATGGGTGTCCTTAACACGGGTCGTTCCTGCGGCGACTCACGGTAGTCGGATGGGTGTGTGCGGTGAGGCGGAGTCGGCGCACGCCACTCGCGGGGGCGAAGTGTCGAATGTATGTTCGTTATAGGGTGGCGCCGCCGGGACGTGCGGCCCCGCGGCCGGTGAACCGCCTCGCGGCGGCGGCACGCCCGGGATGGCCGGTTCACGCTCCAGCCAATCCGGTACGGGGCCGTCTACTGTCGGCTCTGGTCGCCGAGGCGGGGGCACGTCGGCACGCGGCGCCATCCAGACCAGCCGTCGTCCGTGAAGGAGACACGACATGGCCACCGAAGGGATCACCACGGTCCTCCCCCCGCCCCGCCGAGGCGAGGCCGCAGGTCACCGAGGGAACGGGGGCGGGCTGTGAGCGGCAGCGACACCCGGGTGGGCCCGGACGACACGGCGGTACGGGTGGCCCTCTGGCGGGCCCTGCACGTCCTGGTGGACGCGCCGCCGCATGTGCTCCACGACAAGGTCGGGCTCAGCATCGCGGACCCGGACCCCGGCTGGCGCGAGCGCGGCGACATGCATCCGGACGGCACCCGCGCCTTCCGGGCGGGCATCGTCGCACGGGCCCGTTTCGTCGAGGACCTGGCGGTGGAACGGGCCGCGCACGGCCTCACGCAGTACGTGCTGCTGGGCGCGGGGCTCGACACCTTCGCGCAGCGCAGGCCGGAAGCGGCGGCGGGGCTGCGGGTGTTCGAGGTCGACCGCCCCGGGCCGCAGGAGTGGAAGCGGCGGCGGCTCGACGAACTCGGCCTCGGCGTCCCCGGGTGGCTGCGGCTCGTGCCGGTGGACTTCGAGACCGACGGGGCGTGGTGGGAGCGGCTGACGGCCTCGGGGTTCGACCCCGGGATGCCCGCCGTGGTGGCGTCCACCGGCGTGAGCATGTATCTGACCAGGGAGGCCAACGCGGCCACGCTGCGTCAGCTCACCGCGCTCGCGCCGGGGTCCACGGTGGCCATGACGTTCCAGGAGCCGCTGGAGATGCTCGACCCCGGGATGCGGGTCGCGCGGCAGGCCGCGGAGCGCGGCGCCGCTGCGGCCGGCACCCCCTTCATCAGCTTCTTCACGCCCGAGGAGATCGTGGCGCTCGCCCTGGACGCCGGGTTCGGCGAGGCCCGCCATGTGTCGACGGATCTCCTGAACGAACGGTACTTCGCCGGACGGGCCGACGGGCTACGTACACCCAAGGGCGAGGAGATGCTGCTCGCCACCGTCTGACCCGGCCCTGTCCCGACTACCAGGAGGGGCGGCGCGGGCGGCGCGTACCGTGCATGTCCGCGCGCGTCCGCGCCCGCCGGGGCCCGGGTCAGCCGATGGGCTGGGCCTCGCGGGGGCCGCTGCCCGAGCCGTCGTGCCCCGCGGGCGGCTCGGGGCGCCCGGGGCCCTGCCCTGGCTCGGGCCAGCCGCCGGCGGGCGGGAGCGCCGCCTCGCGCCACCAGGGGGCGGTCGGCAGCCGGTCCCCGGTGGGCTCGAAGGGCTCGCCCGGGCGCGGCAGCGCGGGGGTGGCGCCCGCGGCCCTGGCCGCGGCGAGGGTGCCCTCGCCCGGCTCCGCCCAGGGGTGCGGCGCCAGGTTGAAGGTGCCCCAGTGGATCGGGAGCAGCACGCCCGCGGCGGCCCTGCCGCCCTGGAGGTCGCGGTGCGCGCGTACGCCCTCCTCGGGGGTCATATGGATGTCGGGCCAGTGCTCGCTGTACGCACCGATCTGGATCATGGTGGCGTCGAACGGGCCGTGCTCGGCGCCGATGGCCTCGAAACCGCGGAAGTAGCCGGTGTCGCCGCTGTGGTAGACGCGGTGCTCGGGGCCCCGCACCGCCCAGGACGCCCAGAGCGCGTGCTGTCGGCTGCGCAGGCCGCGGCCGCAGAAGTGGCGGGCCGGGGTGGCGGTCAGGGTGAGCCCCCCGGCCTCGGTGGACTCGCCCCAGTCCAGCTCCCGCAGCCGGCCCGGCGGCACGCCCCAGCGCTCCAGGTGCGCGCCGACGCCGAGGGGCACCGCGAAGAGGGTGTCACGGTGGGCGAGCGCCCTGATGGTGGGCAGGTCGAGGTGGTCGTAGTGGTCGTGGGAGATCACCACCGCGTCGACCGGGCCGAGCGAGGCGAGCGGCAGCGGCACCGGGTGCAGCCGCTTGGGGCCCACGAAGCCGAACGGGGAGCAGCGCTCGCCCCACACCGGGTCGAAGAGCACCCGGGCGCCGTCGATCTCGGCGAGGACGCTCGAATGGCCCATCCAGGTGAGCCTGAGGCCGCTGGCGGGGGGCCCGGCCAGCTCGGCGGCGGTGGAGTCGTGCACGGGGATCACGCCGCGGGGGGCACGGCGAATCCTGTTCTCCTTGCGGAAGTACGTCCTCGCCATGGCGAGAGGGGTGCCGGTAGGACTGGTGCGCGCCCCCTGCGGGTTCTGGAACGAGCCGTCCGCGAAATTCGGCGAGCGGTGGATACGCGCCAGCCGGTCGCCCGCCGGGTCCGCGCCGAAGGCGAGCGGCCGCAGCGAGCGCAGTCCGGAGTGCGGGGGTCGGGTACCGGGCACAACGCCTCCTGGGGGTAGAGCCATCTCATTCCATTATGTGATGCGCCGGTGACACTGCCGTATCACCGTGGTGAGTGGGATGCCGCACGGGCCCCCGGGGGAAGGACGCCGGCCGCGGGCCCCGGGATGTCACATCCGCCGGGTCTCCTTCCGTCTCCTCCGTGACGCACCGTCCACGGCACCCGCCGGGACAGACCTTCGGAGGTGGCACCCATGCCCCGCATTTCTCCCACCCACCAGCCCGGTACTTCCCCCACCCACCAACCCGGTACTTCCCCCACCCACCAGCCCGGTACTTCCCCCACCCACCAGCCCGGTACTTCCCCCACCCACCAGCCCGGTACTTCCCCCACCCACCAGCCCCGTGTTTCCCTCACCCCGCCCCGCACGCCCTTCTTCCGCATCATGGAGTGGTACTCACGGCGCGCGTACGGCAAGGTCCTCGACCCCGGGAAGGCGATGGCGCACAGCCCGCGCGCGCTCTGGACGTATCTGCGCTTCGAGCAGTCCGTGGCCAGGTGGCGGCGGGTCGACAAGGGGCTCGCGCACCTCGCGGAGCTGGTGGCCGCGGGGGCGGTCGGCTGCTCCTGGTGCATGGACTTCGGCTACTGGGAGAGCCACCGCGGCGGCATGGACCCGCGCAAGCTGCGGGACGTGCCGGTGTGGCGGGACAGCGACGCGTACACGGACCTGGAGCGCGACGTGATGGCGTACGCGGAGGCCATGACGGCCACCCCGCCGACCGTGGACGACGCGCTGTCCGGCAGGCTGCGCGCGGCGCTCGGCGAACCGGCGCTCGTGGAGCTGACGATGCTGGTCGCGGTGGAGAACCTGCGCTCGCGCGTGAACTCGTCGCTCGGCCTGACGAGCCAGGGCTTCAAGGACTCCTGCGACCTCGCCGACCACGCCGCCGCCGGGGGCGCCCGGGCGGCAGAAGACGGACGGGGCGGGTCCGCGTGAGAGCCCTTAGGGTGACCCTGTGGTGAGGAATGTGCGGCTGAGTGTGGCGGAGCGGCGGGAGGAGCTGCTGCGCGCCACCGTGGAGCAGATCGAGGAGCGCGGGGTCGCCGCGGTGCGGATCGGCGACGTGGCGACCGCGCTCGGGGTCAGCAACGCCCTGGTGCTGTACCACTTCTCCAGCAAGGAGAAGCTGGTCGCGGCGGCCTTCTCGCACGCGGCGGAGTGCGATATGGCGACGCTACGCGCGATGACGTCCCGGCGTACCAGCGCGGTGCGCAGGCTGCGCGCCTCGGTGCGCTGGTACGCGCCGTCCGGCGCCCCCAAGGGATGGCGGCTGTGGATCGAGGCGTGGGCGGTGGCGCTGCGCGAACCTGCGCTGCGCGAGGTGGCCCGCGACCTGGACCTGCGCTGGAAGGCCGCGCTCACCGGGTTGATCGAGGAGGGCGTCGCCGCGGGCGAGTTCCGCTGTGCGGACCCGGTGGCGGCGGCGCAGCGGCTGACCGCGCTGCTCGACGGCCTCGCGGTGCAGGTCACCTCGTACGACGGGGCGCTGCCGCGGGCGCGGGTGTACGCGTGGGTGGACGAGGCGCTGGCGAGGGAGCTGAGCCTGGACTGCGCCGCGCTGCGCGCGCCGTCCGCGGCGCGCTGAGCCGCGGCCCCGGGCTCACCCCGGGCTCAGCACGTGCCGGGCGCTTCGAGGGGTTCGAGTTCCGGGCGCTTGGCGTACGCCAGGTCTCCCGAGGAGCGGCCGCGCAGCCGCCGCCCGATCCAGGGGACGAGGTGCTCGCGGGCCCACTGGACGTCGTCGCGGCGCAGATCGAGCGGCGCCCGGTACGGGGCGGGCGGCCAGGGGCGGAAGGGGTCCGTGGGGACGTCGGCGCCGAGGAGGCGCCCGGCGAGCAGTGCCACCCTGGTGTGGCCCTCGGTGCCGAGGTGGAGGCGGTCCCCGGTCCAGGCGCGCCGGTCCTGGATGGTCTTCAGCGACCACAGGTCGAGGACGAGGCAGCCGTAGCGGTCGGCGATGCCGCGGACATGGCCGTTGTACGTCGCTATCTTGCCGCGCAGCCGCTGGAGCACCGGCACGCCCCGGGTGTCGAAACCGGTGGAGACCACGACGGTGCCGCCCGCCGAGGTGAGGGCGGCGACGGCGCGCTCGAAGCGGTCGGCGAGGTCGTCGGGGTCGGTACCTGGGCGGATGATGTCGTTGCCGCCGGCCGCGAAGGTGATCAGGTCGGGGGCGAGTTCGACGGCCCTGGGGACCTGGTCGCGGACGATCTGGTCGAGGAGCTTGCCGCGCACCGCGAGGTTGGCGTAGCGGAAGTCGCCCCCGGGGGCGCGGGCGGCGAGCATGACCGCGAGCCGGTCGGCCCAGCCGACGTAGCGGCCGTCGGGTCCTGGATCGCCCACGCCCTGCGTGAAGCTGTCGCCCACGGCGGCGTAGGAGGTGAACGGTTCTGGTGCCAAGGTCGTCTCTGCTGCCACGTCCGCCCATTTTGCTCCCGTCCGTCGGGCTGATGCCAGCGGGTCGGGGGCGGTACGGGGTGAGATGTGCCACCGCCGCCCCGCGGTGGGTGCCGGGGCGGCGGTGTGCGGGTGGGCCCGCGGCCGGTCAGAGGTCGACGCCGTGCGCCCTGAGGTAGGCGACGGGGTCGACGTCGGAGCCGTAGTCGGGTCCTGTGCGCACCTCGAAGTGCAGGTGCGGGCCCGTGACGTTGCCGGTGGCACCCGAGACGCCGAGCTGCGTGCCCTCGGTGACGGTCTGGCCCGCCGAGACGTTCAGCGAGGTCATGTGGGCGTACTGGGTGTACTTGCCGTCGGCGTGCTCGATCACGACCTGGTTGCCGTAGGCGCCGCCCCAGCCCGCGGTGACGACGGTGCCGTCGGCCAGGGCGTGGACGGGGGTGCCGGACGGCACCACGAAGTCCTGTCCGGTGTGGTGGCCGCTCGACCACATGCTGCCCGCCTGGCCCCAGGGGGTGCCGAGGGTGGCGCCCTTGACGGGGAGTGTGTAGCCGGTGCCCGTGGTCGCGGCGGCGGTGGTGGCGGAGGCCGTGGACGGCTTGGCCGCGCCGTCGAGGACGAGCTTGAGGCCGGGGTGGATCAGGCGCGGGTTGTCGCCTATGGCCTGGTGGTTGTCCTGGTAGAGCCGCTGCCAGCCGCCGGGGGTGTGCTGGGCCCTGGCGATGCTCGCCAGGGAGTCGCCCCGCTCGACGGTGTAGGTGTGGGTGGCGTCGGCGGCGTGGGCGTTCGCGGCGCCGACGAGCGGCAGTGCGAGCGCGGCGCCTCCGGTGCCTGCGACGGCGATGCCGCGGGCGAGTCGCCCGGGCCTGGGACGGCGGTGCTTACCCTTCGCGGGCATGGGGTTTCCTCTCCGGCGCCTGCGGGGTGAGCTGTCGGGTTCGGACTGGAGCTGCCCGGCCGCTGGTGCGGCTTCACCCCCAGCCGTCCGGGGGTCCGGAGCGGCGTACTGCCTGTGGGTCCCCCGCTCCTGCCGTCACGGGTGTCTTCGGGTTCCTCCGGGCGGCGGCAGGACTGGGCGTCCGCCGGGAGTCGGGGTGACGCTAGGCCGGGCGCCGCCGCCGCGACAAGCGAGGAGCGGGTTCCCGCAGGAGGGCCACGGGGCCGCCGGGGTGGGCGGGAGGCGCGCGGCGGGGGCAACTGGGCGCGTGGGACGGGCACTTGTGGGTGCCGGGTCGGTGCCGGTATGACCGCTATGATCCTGCTCACGTCGGCCGGTCCGAGGGGGTGCTTTTCGCGGCGAGTTGGTCCACAGGCCGCATTGCGGCCATAGCGGGTGTGCCGGTGCGTAAGCCGCGGAGGGTGGCATGGTGGGCGGGTGCGCGGTGGTGCGTGGGAGGCGGCGTGCGCCGTAGGGTCGCGGTGGCGGCGCCCGGGCGCCGGGTGGTGAGCGGTGAGAGGGAGGTCGTCCGTGTCGCAGCAGGACGCGTCGTGGGAGCGTGAGCTGGCCGGGGTGCGCAACTTCCGGGACGTGGGCGGGCTGCCCGCCGCGGACGGCAGGCGGCTGCGGTACGGGCTGCTGTTCCGCAGCGGCCATCTGGCCGGTGCCACCACCGACGACGTGGCGTACCTGTCGTCGCTCGGGCTGCACACCGTCTACGACTTCCGCAACGAGGCCGACCGCACCCTCGACGGCCTCGACGTGGAGCTGCCCGGTGTGCGGAACGTGAACATACCGCTCAACGACCCCGCCGACGGCGCCGAGTTCTGGCGGATGGTGCGCAGGGGCGACCTGGACGAGCTGCGCGAGACGCTCTCCGGCGACCTGGGCGGGCGGCGGATGCTGGCGTCGTACCGCACCATCGTGACGGAGCGCACCGCCGAGCACGGCCGGATACTGCGCGAGGTGGCGACGGAGAGCGTGCCGGTGCTGCTGCACTGCGCCGCGGGCAAGGACCGGGCGGGGGTGTCGGTCGCGGTGATCCTGCTGGCCCTCGGGGTGGAGCGGGAGGCGATCGAGGAGGACTACCTGCGCTCCAACGCCCTCCACCGCCGCTACCGGCTGGGCCGCCCCGGCTCGCCCTACTCGCCGGAGGTACGGGCCCTGCTCACCCCGCTGTTCGAGGCGCGGGCCGAGTACCTGGCCGCCGCGTTCGAGACGATCGACGCCACCTGGGGCGGCACCGAGGCGTATCTGTCCGACGGGCTCGGCCTCACGCCCGCGCTGCGGGAGCGGCTGCGGGCCGGGCTGCTCGACGGCTGAGCCGGCCCGGCCGGGAGTGTGTCACTGGTTGTGGGCGCCGAGGACGAACAGCAGGTAGAGGAAGCCGGCGAAGAAGTGGGCGCCGACGACGTAGATGAGGACGCGCACCCACAGGGCGGCGGGCATCTTCTCCTCCACCACGACCTTCCGCCTGGGCTCGGGCGGCGTACCGTCCTGGGGCGCGGCGGCGGGCGCCGCGGGGTCCCCGGCGGGGGTGGGGGTGTCGGACGGGCGGGGTTCCACGGGTGAGGTCATCGGATGTCTCCCGGGTAGTGGCCCGTGGCCGTGGCGCCGAGGCACAGCACGGCGGCCGGGCTCTGGAGCAGGGTGTGGACGAAGAGGAGTTCCACGCCGTCGTGGTCGGCGGCGGCGATGCGGTGCGGGGTGAGCGAGTCGAAGTGGGCGCTGTCGCCGGGCGGCAGGGTGTGGACGTCCTCGCCGAGGCGCAGCCGCAGCCGCCCGTGCAGCACGTAGAGCCACTCCTCGCCGGGGTGCACCCGCACCAGGTCGCCCTGGGTGCCGTACGGCACCCGGACCCGCAGGGCCTGCATGCCGCGTCCCGTGGCGCCTGCCTGCCAGTAGGTCCAGCCGCCCGCGCGGGTGGGCTCGACGGCGGGGGCGCGGGTCACGGCGTGCTGGTCCACCGGGGTCTCCCCCAGCAGGCCCGAGACGGTCGTACCGTAGACACGGGCGAGGGTGAGCAGCATCGGCAGCGAGGGCTGGCGGTTGCCGGTCTCCAGCCGGGAGAGGTGCGCGGGTGAGAGCCCGGCGGCGCGGGCGGCCGCCTCCAGGGTCAGCCCGGCGCGGCGCCTGAGGTCGCGCAGTTGGGGCGCGACGGCGGGCAGCTCGGCGGGCGGTGCGGCCTCGGGGGCCGCTGCGGGGTCCTGGTGGTCACTGCTCACACCATCGATTCAGCCAGAGCAACGCCTCTCGGGCAAATTTCTTGCCCGAGAGGCAAAAGCCCATGGTGCCCGGGGTCAGCGGTTGGCGATGGCCTGCTTGACCAGGGTCTTTCCGAAGTCCCACATCAGTCCGCTGTCGTGCGCGTCGTCCATGACGGCGGTGAAGGCGGCGACGAAGCGGTCCACGTCGGCCTCGTCCACGACCAGCGGCGGGATCAGCTTGATCACTTCGAGGTGGTCGCCGGAGACCTGGGTGAGGATGCGGTGCTTCTGGAGCAGCGGCACGACCACCATCTGCGCGAAGAGCCCCTTGCGCGCGGTCTGGAGCATGGTCCAGCGGCTGCGCAGCTTCAGCGAGGACGGCCTGCCGAACTCGATGCCGATCATCAGGCCGCGGCCGCGCACGTCGCTCAGCAGCTCGTAGCGGTCGACGAGGGCGCTGAGCCGGGACTTCAGCAGGTCGCCCGTGGTCCTGGCGTTCTCGACGATCCCCTCGTCCGCCATCGCGGAGAGCACCGCGAGCCCCGCGGCCATGGCCTGGGCGTTGGCGCCGAAGCTCGCCGAGTGCACGAGGACGCGGTCCATCGACGAGTAGACCTTCTTGAAGATCCAGTCCTTGCCCAGGGTGGCGCTGACCGGGACGTAGCCGCCGGAGAGCGACTTGGCGACGCACACGAGGTCCGGCTCGACGCCTGCCTCGTGCTGGTAGGCGTAGAAGTCGCCGGTGCGGCCGAGCCCGGTCTGCACCTCGTCGGCGATGAGGAGCGCCTTGTGCTTGCGCAGCAGCTCCTGGGCGGCGAGCAGATAGCCGGGGGGCGTCTCGTGGACGCCCTTGCCCTGGATGGGCTCGACGATGAGGGCCGCCACGTCGCCCTTCTTCAGCTCCTTGGCGAGCGCGTCGAGGTCGCCGAGCGGCACCGGGGTGTCGGGCAGCAGCGGCGCGAACCCGTCCTTGAAGCCGGTCTCGCCGTTGACAGAGAGGGAGCCGGTGGTGAGCCCGTGGAAGGCGTGGGTGCAGTAGAGGACGCGCTTTCGCCCCGTGGCGTAGCGGGCGAACTTCAGCGCGGTCTCGACAGCCTCGGTGCCGCTGTTGCCGAAGAACACCCGGTCGAGGTGGGGGGTGTACGACAGCAGCTTCTCGGCGAGCAGGCCCGGCAGCGGCTGGCAGTCGAAGCGGGTCAGGTCGGCGAGGGAGGCGTCGAGGACGTCGTGCAGCGCCTTGCGGACGACCGGGTGGTGCCTGCCGAGGCCCATGACGCCGAACCCGGCGAGCATGTCGAGGTAGTCGTTGCCCTCCGCGTCCCAGAAGTGGGCGCCCTCGGCGCGCTCGTAGACCTTGTCGAAGCCGATGGTGTGGAGCATGCGCGGCAGTTGGTGGTTGAGGTGCTTGGTGTGCAGCTCGTAGCGTTCGCCGCCGCGCTCGGCCAGCAGCCTGGCCAGGTCGAAGCCCTTGCCGTCGGCGGCGGGCGCGGGCCCGCCGTCCGGGCCGGTCCTGGGTGGGGTGCTCATGCGTCGTTCTCCTTGGCTGCCAGTGCGCCGCCGATGCGTCCGGCGATCTCTACGGGGGTGAGCCCGATGTCGGCGAGTACCTCGCCGCGCTTGGCGTGCGGCAGGAACTGGTCCGGGATGCCGAACCGGCGTACCGGCACGTCCACTTCCGCCTCGCCGAGCGCGAGGGCCACCGCCGCCCCCACACCCGAGGCACGGCTGTTGTCCTCAACGACGGCCACCATACGGTGGCGCTCGGCGAGGGTGACGAGCGCGGGGTCGACCGGCTTGACCCAGCGGGGGTCGACGACGGTGCAGCCGTAGCCGCGGGCTTCTAGCAGCTCGGCGGCCTGGAGGCAGACGGGCGCCATGACGCCGACGGCGACCAGCAGCACCTGGGGTTTCTCCGCGCGGTGCAGGACGTCCACGCCGCCCTCGCGGTCGACGGCGGGGATGGCGAGGCCCACGGACTCCTTGGGGAAGCGCAGCAGGGTCGGCGCGTCGTCGACGGCGACGGCCTCGCGCAGTTGGGCGCGTAGCTGGTCGGCGTCGCGCGGGGCGGCGATCCTGAGCCCCGGCACCACCTGGAGGATGGACATGTCCCACATGCCGTTGTGGGAGGCGCCGTCGGTGCCGGTGACGCCGGCCCTGTCGAGCACGAAGGTGACGCCGCAGCGGTGCAGCGCGACGTCCATGAGGAGTTGGTCGAAGGCGCGGTTGAGGAACGTGGCGTACACCGCCACCACCGGGTGCACTCCCCCGGTGGCGAGCCCGGCCGCGGAGACCGCGGCGTGCTGCTCGGCGATGCCGACGTCCCAGACCCGCTCGGGGAAGCGCTCGGCGAACTTGGTGAGGCCCACCGGGTGGAGCATGGCCGCGGTGAGGGCGACGACGTCCGCGCGTTCCGCGCCGATCTCGGCGATCTCGTCGCCGAACACCGAGGTCCAGGAGGGGCCGCCGGAGGGCGCCAGCGGCTCGCAGGTGAGCGGGTCCATGGCGCCCACGGAGTGGAAGCGGTCGGCCTCGTCGGTGAGCGCGGGCTCGTAGCCGCGGCCCTTCTCGGTGAGGCAGTGCACGATGACGGGGCCGCCGAAGCGCTTGGCGCGGCGCAGCGCGGACTCGACCGCGCCCACGTCGTGCCCGTCGATGGGGCCGACGTACTTCAACCCCAGGTCCTCGAAGAGTCCCTGGGGCGCGAAGGCGTCCTTGAAGCCCTTCTTGGCGCCGTGCAGCGACTCGTAGAGCGTCGAGCCGACGACGGGGGTGCGCTGGAGCACCTCCTTGCCCCAGGCCAGGACGCGTTCGTAGCCGTCGGTGGTGCGCAGCGCGGCGAGGTGGTTGGCGAGGCCGCCGATGGTGGGCGCGTAGGAGCGCTCGTTGTCGTTGACGACGACGATGAGCGGGCGGTCCTTGGCGGCGGCGATGTTGTTCAGCGCCTCCCAGGCCATGCCGCCGGTCAGCGCGCCGTCGCCGATGACGGCGACCACGTGGCGGCGCTCGCCCAGCACCTCGCCCGCCTTGGCGAGGCCGTCGGCCCAGCCGAGCGCGGTGGAGGCGTGGCTGTTCTCGACGATGTCGTGGTCGGACTCCTCGCGGGAGGGGTAGCCGGAGAGGCCGCCCTTGCCGCGCAGCTTGGAGAAGTCCTGGCGCCCGGTGAGGAGTTTGTGGACGTAGCTCTGGTGCCCTGTGTCCCACACGATGCGGTCCACGGGGGACTCGAAGACCCGGTGGAGGGCGATCGTCAGCTCGACGACTCCCAGGTTGGGGCCGAGGTGGCCGCCCGTTCTCGCCACGGCCTGTACCAGGAACTCCCGGATCTCCGCGGACAGTTCGTCGAGTTGTTCGCCGGACAGCGCCTTGAGATCGCGCGGCCCCCGGATGCCTTCCAGAAGGGTCATGCTCGGGCCCCCTACGCTTTCGTTTCTGTTGTGTCTTCGGTGGTTGTCCGTCCTGTGCCTCGTCGTCGGCGTCAGCTCACCGTGACGGCGGGTTCGCCGGAGGCGACGCCGTCCTTCTCCATCTGCTCCGCGATCTTCATCGCCTCGTCGATCAACGTCTCCACGATCTTCGACTCCGGCACCGTCCGCACCACCTCACCCTTCACAAAAATCTGCCCCTTCCCATTACCCGACGCCACCCCCAGATCAGCCTCCCGCGCCTCACCCGGACCATTCACCACACACCCCATCACCGCAACCCGCAACGGAACCTCCATCCCCTCAAGACCCGCCGTCACCTCATCCGCCAACCGGTACACATCCACCTGCGCCCGCCCACACGAAGGACACGACACAATCTCCAGACCCCGCTGCCGCAACCCCAACGACTCCAAAATCTGCGCCCCCACCTTCACCTCCTCCACCGGAGGAGCCGACAACGACACCCGAATCGTGTCCCCGATCCCCTCCGACAACAACGCACCGAACGCCACCGCCGACTTCACCGTCCCCTGAAACGCAGGACCCGCCTCCGTCACCCCCAGATGCAACGGATAATCACACGCCCGCGCCAACTGCCGATACGCATTCACCATCACCACAGGATCATTGTGCTTCACCGAGATCTTGATATCCCGGAAACCATGCTCCTCGAACAACGACGCCTCCCACAACGCCGACTCCACCAACGCCTCAGGCGTCGCCCGCCCATACTTCTCCAGCAGCCGCTTGTCCAACGACCCCGCGTTCACCCCGATACGAATCGGCGTCCCCGCCCCCGCCGCCGCCCCCGCAATCTCACGCACCTTGTCGTCAAACTGCTTGATATTCCCCGGATTCACCCGCACCGCCGCACAACCCGCATCAATCGCCGCAAACACATACTTCGGCTGGAAATGAATATCCGCAATCACCGGAATCTGCGACTTCCGCGCAATCACCGGCAACGCGTCCGCATCATCCTGCGTCGGACACGCCACCCGCACGATCTGGCACCCCGCCGCCGTCAACTCCGCGATCTGCTGCAACGTCGCACCCACATCCGACGTCCGCGTCGTCGTCATCGACTGCACCGACACCGGCGCATCCCCACCCACCGCCACAGAACCCACCTGGATCTGACGGCTCCTGCGCCGCTCGGCTATGGGGCGCGGCGGCAGGGCGGGGAGGCCGAGGGAGACGGGGTTCGATGCCGTGTCATTCACTGTCGTTCACCTGTTTCCTGAGACGGTCTCGCGGGCGGCGCGCAGGGACTCGGTGAGCGAGCCCATGGTGGCGAGGACGGCGGTCGGCTCGTAGCCGCAGTGCGCCATGCAGTTGTCGCAGCGCTCGTCGCGGCCCCGGCCGTAGGAGTCCCAGTCGGTCTTCTCGACCAGCTCCTGGTACGTGGGGACGTAGCCGTCGCTCATCAGGTAGCAGGGCTTCTGCCAGCCGAAGAGGGAGTAGTTGGGGATGGCCCACGCGGTGCAGGGGAAGTCGACCTTGCCCTCAAGGAAGTCGAGGAAGAGCGGCGAGTGGTTGAGCCGCCAGCGCAGCCTGTTGCCGCCCGAGAACGCCTTCTTGAACAGCTCGCGGGTCTGCTCGACGCCGAGGAAGTGCTCCTGGTCGGGGGCCTTCTCGTAGGCGTAGGCGGGCGAGATCATCATCTCGTCGACCTTCAGGTCGTCGTTGAGGTAGTCGAGCACCTCGATGATGGTCTGCGGGGTGTCGGTGTTGAAGAAGGTGGAGTTGGTGGTGACCCGGAAGCCGCGGCGCTTGGCCTCCTTGATGGCCGCCACCGCCTCGTCGAAGACGCCCTCCTTGGCCACGGACTCGTCATGGCGCTCCTTCAGGCCGTCGATGTGCACGGTGAAGGCGAAGTAGGGCGAGGGCTTGAACTTGTCGATCTTCTTGCGCAGCAGCATCGCGTTGGTGCACAGGAAGACGTACTTCTTCCGGGCCACGAGCTGGCGCACGATCTCGTCGATCTTCGGGTGCATCAGCGGCTCACCGCCCGCGATGGAGACCATCGGGGCGCCGGACTCCAGCACCGCGCCCACGGCCTGCGCGACCGGCATGCGCTGCTTGAGGACGCCTGCCGGGTGCTGGATCTTGCCGCAGCCCTCGCACTTCAGGTTGCAGGCGAAGAGCGGTTCCAGCTCGACGATGAGCGGGAACTTGTCGCGCTTGCGGAGCTTCTGTTCCATGAGGTACGTCGCGACCTTGATGGACTGACGCAGTGGCATGGCCATGGGGAGTCACCTCCGGTGGAGCGGCACATCGCGGTGCCAGGTATGAAAAGCGGGCAGTATGCAACGCAGCACACGGAAGGCGGCTATTCCACCGCGGAGTGTGCCGATTCGGACAAGTTCATGTTCTGGAGCGTCCACGACCACTCGGACGGCCGCAACCGGGCGCTCCCCCGCCGCCAGGGCGGTCCGCAGCGTGGCGGCCGACTCCATGTCGACCGCGACGGCTCCGGTGGCGGCGAGACCGGCCCGCTCCGGGCCGCGTACCACGTGGTCCGAGCCGGTCAGGGCCCCGACATGCACTTTCCGTGAAGGTATGGCCCAGGCAAGGGCGTCCGCGAGCACCCCGGTGCCGACACAGGGTGTTGTGCCGTACGGGTCACGGGTCTCCTCGGCGACCACCACGTCACCGGGGTGCATCCCGGGCACAAGACCCGCGCAGAACCCGGTGGCGAGCACCGCCCCCGGCGCGGGCCCCGGCCGCCCGAGGGCGCCGCGCACGGCGCGCTCCGCGGCCTCCGGGCCCATGCCCGTACGCAGGACGGTCACGGGCCCGCGGGGGCCGCCGCCCGCGCCGAGGCGCAGGGCGAGCCGTTCGATGCCGAGCGCACAGGCGATCAGCAGTGGCGAGGGTTCCCCGTCGGGGGCCCCCGGCGCCGGGGTCGGTGCCATCAGCTCCCCTTGACGGAGAACGGCTCTCCGTTGACGTACCTGCCGAGCGCCGTCAGGGGGAAGACCTGCCGGTAGAGGTGGTAGTTGATGGAGAAGTCCCAGGGGAAACCGGTGCCGGTGAAGTACGGCTCGTCCCAGGTGCCGTCCTCGCGCTGGGTCTCGGCCAGCCAGGTGACACCGCGCCGTACGGCCTCCGACTCCTCGCCGCCCTCGCCCGCCGCGAGCAGCGCCATCAGCGCCCAGGCGGTCTGGGAGGCGGTGGAGGCGCCGCGGCCCGACCACTTCTCGGCCTCCGGGTAGGAGCGCAGGTCCTCGCCCCAGCCGCCGTCCTCGTTCTGGACGCTCTCCAGCCAGCGCACGGCGCGCCTGATCGACGAGTGCGAGACGGGCAGCCCGGCCGCGACCAGCGCGGGCACCACGGAGCCCGTGCCGTAGACGTAGTTGACGCCCCAGCGGCCGAACCAGGAGCCGTCGCCCTCCTGGTGGTCGAGCAGCCAGTCGACGCCGCGCCCGGCGCGCGGGTCAGAGGCCATGCCCTCGACGGCGAGCATCTCCACCACATGGGCGGTGACATCGGCCGACGGGGGGTCGATGACCTCGCCGAAGTCGCAGAACGGCAGCTTGTTCGGCAGCGGGCTGGTGTTGTCGACGTCGAACGCGCCCCAGCCGCCGTCCTTGGACTGCATGCCCAGGTTCCAGCGCACCCCGCGGCCGACGGCGCGGTCGAGCCTGGCCTGGTCCGGGTGCCTGACCCGGCGCAGCGCCAGCACCACCTCCGCGGTGTCGTCCATGTCCGGGTAGCTGTCGTTCTCGAACTCGAACGCCCAGCCGCCGGGCGCGAGCTGCGGCCTGCGCACCGACCAGTCGCCGGGGCGCATCACCTGCTCGGCGAGCATCCAGTCGGCGGCCTTCACGAGCTGCGGGTGGTCGGCGGGCAGGCCCGCGTCGGCCAGTGCGATGGTGGCGAGGCAGGTGTCCCACACCGGCGACTGGCACGCCTCGATCATCCGGGCGCCGTCCTCGCGCCAGACCGCGAACCGGTCGAGCGAGGCGAGGCCCTCCCGCAGCACCGGGTGCTTCAGGTCGTAGCCGAGCAGGTGCAGCGCGATCACCGAGTAGACGGCGGGGGGCTGGATGCCGCCCCAGCAGCCGTCGTTGTCCTGCCGCTCGATGATCCAGCGGGCCGCCTTGTTCATGGCCGCCCTGCGCAGGCCGCGCGGTGCGACGCGGTGGAAGCCGTGCAGCCCCTTGTCCAGCGCGTGGAAAACACCGTCCCAACTGGTGAGCGGGGCGGCGGGGCGCGGCGGGTTGGGCCTGGCGGGGTCGGTGTGCAGCTCGTCGATCGCGAACGGCGCGGGGCGCACCGGGCGCTTGGCCGAGACGATGGTGAGCGGCACGATGGTGCCACGCGCCCAGGACCCGAAGTCGTAGATGTTCAGCGGGAACCAGTTCGGGAAGAAGATCAGCTCCGGCGGCAGCTCGGGCAGGTCCTCCCACTTCCACCAGCCGAACAGGGCGAACCAGATCCGGGTGAAGACCCGGCTGGCGGCGAGGCCGCCCTGCTCCCGCACGAACGCGGCGGCGCGGCGCATGTGCGCGTCCTCGGGGCTGTCGCCCGCGAGCCGCAGCGCCACGTACGCCTCGATGGTGGTGGAGAGGTCGGCGGGGCCGCCGTAGAAGGTGGCCCAGGTGCCGTCATCGCGCTGCTCGCCGCGGATGAACAGGGCGGCGGCGCGGGTGGTGTCGGCGTCCTGGATGCCGAGGAACTGACGCAGCAGCAGATCCTCGGCGTCCATCGTCACATTGGTCTCAAGGTCGCCCTTCCACCAGCCCGCGGGGTCCTGCGTGCGCAGCAGGTGGTCGGTGGCCCGCCGTACCGCGACACGTGCGAGGTCGTCGGTGCTCGCGGGCGGCGGTGCGGTGCTCTCCCCGGCTTCTCGCGCCCTGGGGTCCTGTTCCCCCGTGCTGTTGCCGGTCGTCGCTGTCATGGCTTCCCCTTAGTGCAGTGACGGGAGCGCGGGGCCCGCCCGCCGGTCCCCAGGACCTGGCAGCAGCCCGCCACGGCTCCCTCGACTGCGCGAAAACGCGTACCTGCCCGCCGGTTGGCGGTTACTTCTTGCGTACGACCACGAAGTCGGCGAGCGCGATGAGCTGCTGCCTGACCTCTTCGGGCATCTCCACCTCGCGCAGCGCCCCGATGGCCACGGAGTACTGGCGGCGTGCCTCGTCGGTGGTCCAGTCCCGGCCGCCCGCCTCCTCGATGAGCGCGGCGCGCACCGCGAACTCGTCCTCGGAGAAGCTGTCGAAGTCGTTGCTCTTGGCGTCGGCCGCGAGCAGGTCGCCCAGGCGGCGCGCGGCCGCGTTGTCGGCGGCGAGCGCGGCGACGACGGGCAGCGACTTCTTGCGCTGGCGCAGGTCGCTCCAGGTCTGCTTGCCGGTGGACTCCGGGTCGCCCCAGATGCCGAGGAGGTCGTCGACGGCCTGGAAGGCGAGGCCGAGCCGGTAGCCGTAGGTGGCCAGGGTGTCGGCCAGGCGGTCGTCGGCGCCGCCGAGCACGGCGCCGATGGAGGCGGCGCAGGCCAGCAGCGCGCCGGTCTTGTTGCCCTCCATGTCGAGGCACTCGTCGACGGTGACCCGCTCGCGGTGCTCGTACGAGATGTCCTGCGCCTGGCCGTCGATGAGGGCGCGGGTGGCGGTGGTGAGGCGGCGCGCGGCGCGGCCGGCCTCGACGGTGCCGAGTTCGAGCAGCACCTCGTTGGCGAGCGCGAAGAGGGCGTCGCCGACGAGGATGGCCTGGGAGGGGCCGTGCACCTTCCACACCGTGTCGCGGTGGCGGCGCTGCTCGTCGCCGTCCATCAGGTCGTCGTGGAGCAGCGAGAAGTTGTGGACGAGTTCGACCGCGACGGCACCGGGCACACCGGCCTCGGGAGCGGCCCCCGCGGCCTGCGCGGAGAGCACGGCGAGCGCCGGGCGCACGGCCTTGCCGCCGTCGCCGTCCGCGGGGTTGCCGGCCGCGTCGATCCAGCCGAAGTGGTAGGCGGCGACGGTGTCCATCGGGGGCGCGAGGCGGTCCACGGCGGCTCTCAGCACCGGTGCCGCCAGGGTGCGGCCGTGCTCCAGCAGCGCGGACACGTCCGCGCCGGCGGATTCGCCGGAGGACACAGTGGACACAGTCTCTCCTTCAGTTGCGGTGCGTGCGGAGCCCGGGGCGCGGGGGTCCTCCCCCTGCGCCGACGGTGGCTGCGTGGTCTGCGTGTTCGGCATGGTCAGCGGGCCTCCTCGGCGAAGAGATGGCCGCCGGGGCGGCCGAGCGCGCGGAGGGCGGCCCGGGCGGCGGTGGCTCCGCTGCGTACCGCGCCCTCCATCGTGGCGGGCCAGCCGGTGTCGGTCCACGAACCGGCCAGGAAGAGGCCCCGGGCCCGGGTGGCGGCGCCGGGGCGCAGCCGTCGCACGCCGGGGGCGGGGGTGAACGTGGCGGTGCGCTCCCGGGTGACGAAGAAGTCCCGCACCCCGGCGCCGCGGGCGGTGGGCAACAGCTCCTTGAGCGCGGGCAGATAGCGCTCGCGCAGCTCGGCCACCGGGCGTTCGACGTCGTCGTGGGCGACGGACTGGGAGAGCGCCAGGTACTGGCCGCCGCCGGTGAGGCCCGAGGCGTCGGTGCGGTCGAAGACCCACTGCACGGGCGAGCCGATGGCCGCGAGGAACGGGGTGCTCAGCACGGGCCTGTCGTAGATGACGTGGATGTTGAGGATCGGCGTGGTGCCGATCTTCCGCAGGGCCTCGGGCTCGGGCAGGGCGCCGGACGGCAGCAGGGCGTGGGCGTCGTGCTGGGCGGCGGCGAGGACGACGGTGCCGGCCTCGATCCGCTCGCCGGGAACTTCCACGCTCCAGCGCCCGTTGTCCAGGCGGGAAACGGAGGTGACGCGTGTACGGAGTTCGGTACGTACGCCCGCGGAGTCGAGCGCCTTGCGGGCCAGGGCGTCATGGATGTCACCGAGGGGCACACGCGCCCAGCCGATGTCGGCGGCGCCCGGGGCGGACAGCAGCCCGGTCTTGAAGACCTTGGCCGCGAGTCCCAGTGACGCGTCGCCCGCCGCGGAGTTGAGGGTGGCCACGCCGACCAGGTCCCAGAGGGCCTCGACGGCGCGCGGCGACTGCCCGTGGCGGTGCAGCCAGTGGCCGAAGTCCTCACCGTCCAGGGCGGGGTCGGCGGGGTCGAGACGGCCGAGGGCGAGCGCCGCGCGGCCGACTGCGGCGCGTTCCGCCAGCGACAGGTGCGGGTAGGTCGCGAGGCTCCGGCCGAGGTGCAGGGGTACGGGCAGCGCGTCCCGGCGCAGCCGCCCGAGTCTGCGGCCCTTCGGGGCCTTGGCGTCGAGTACGGGGACGTCGAGGCGTTTTTGCAGTGGGGCGAGTCCGGCCGCGCCCACGCGGTCGAGGAACCACTGGTAGGCGGTGCAGCAACGCAGGTAGACATGCTGTCCGTTGTCCACGGTGAGGCCGTCGCGCTGGAAGGAGAAGGCGAGTCCGCCGAGTCTCGGTCTTCCTTCGAGCAAGGTGACGCGCAGGCCCGCGTCGGCGAGGCCGAGTGCCGTGGTGATGCCCGCGAGGCCGCCGCCGATGACCACGGCCGTCTCGGCCCGGCGGTCGTCTTGCGGGGGTGCGTCGGGGGCGGTGTGGTGCTCCGTCATGCGCGCTCCCCCTTGGCCTTCGCCCTGTCCTGCGCTCGGTGTGCACGACGGGCCGTCTCGGTAGGGGACGCCATCCGATCTCGCGAGGTTGCGCGGGGCGTGCGGCGGGCTGGGCTGTGGCCGCAGCGCTGGTGCATCAGGAGCGCCTCCTGACGCTCTTTCGGGTGACGCCCCGGGTCTCGACCCCGGACAGGCCGCGCACGGCCACGTACGCCTTCTCGCGCCCCGGCAGGGAGACCCTGCCGCGCAGCACTGCCTCGGGGTCGCGCTCGATGCGGTCGAGGAGTCTGCGGTAGATCCCGGCCATCGCGGCGACGCAGGCGCCGCTACGGCGGTCGAGCATGGGCAGCAGCCGGTAGCCCTCGGCGAACAGGGCGCGTGCCCTGCGCACCTCGAAGTGGACGAGGCCCGCGAAGTCGGCGCCTGCGGGCGGGTTGGGGCCGCCGAAGCCGGCGGAGCAGCCGAACTTGCCGAGGTCGTCGGCGGGCAGGTAGGTCCTGCCGCCCTCGGCGTCCTCGCGGACGTCCCTGAGGATGTTGGTGAGCTGGAGGGCGAGTCCGAGTGTGTCGGCGTACTCGGCGGCCCGTTCGGCGCCGCGGGCGCCGGGCTCGGTGCCGAAGACGCCGAGTGAGAGACGGCCGATGGCGCCCGCCACACAGCGGCAGTACACCTTCAGGTCGTCCCAGGTCTCGTAGGTCTCGCCGCGCACGTCCATGAGGACGCCGTCGATGAGTTCGTCGAGCGCGTCGAGCGGGAGCGGGAAGTGCGCCTCGGCGTGGGTGAGGGCGACGGCCACCGGGTCGGTGTCGTCCTCCTCGACCTCGCCCGCCCTGACGCGCGCGAGCACCTTCCTGGTCTCGTCGAGCCTGGTCTGCTTCGCCTCGGGCGCGAGCGGGCCGTCGCCGATGTCGTCGACCCGCCTGGAGAACGCGTACAACGCCGACATGGCGCGACGCTTGGCCGCGGGCAGCAACCTGATCCCGTAGGCGAAATTCCGGGCCTGCTGCCCGGTCACGGCCTCGCAGTAGCTGTATGCGGCGAGTACCGGTGCGGACACGTGCTGGTCGGTCTCCACGCTCCCGCTCACCCCTTTCCTCGCAGAGTCGCGCCCACCTCGCGCAGCAGTCGAACCTTGCTGGCCCTGGGCGGTCCTGGCAGTACGTCGTAGGAGGCGTCCTTGATGGCACGGACCGCGGCGCGGCCGCCGGCCACGAAGCCCGCGAGCAACAGCCGCAGCCTGCCGTGGACGCTACCCACCAGGGGCGTGCCTTCATTCAGAAGGTCCACGGCGCGCTGTGCCTCGAAGGCGATCAGTGCGCGCACCGATGCGCCCGCACTCGCTTCCGCGAGATCCTCCTCCTCGACGTGGAATCGTTTCATGTCCTGTGCGGGCAGGTAGATCCGGCCCCGTCCGAGGTCCTCCGACACGTCCTGGAGGTGCTCGACGATCTGGAGCGCCGTGCAGACGGCGTCGGACCTGCGCACGCGTTCCGGGGTGGCGGTGCCGGTGACGCCGAGGACGAGGCGGCCGACCGGGTTCGCGGACAGCTCGCAGTAGGCGGCCAGGTCGTCGTAGGTCTCGTACCGGGTGACGAGCTGGTCCTGGCGGTTGGCCTCGATGAGTCCGAGGAACGGCTCGGGGTCGAGGCCGCGGCGGCGCACGGTGGGCACGAGGCGCCGCAGCAGCGGATGGCCCGGCCCTTCCCCGGTGTCGAAGACGGCGCGCAGGTCGGCCTCGAAGGCGTCGAGCATGGCGAGCCGGTCGTCGGCCTCGGCCTCGGGCACCCCGAGGTGGCGGGCGTCGGCGCCGCCGGGGGCGAGGTCGCCGTCGCCGATGTCGTCGACGAGGCGGGCGAAGCCGTAGACGGCCATGAGGTCGTCGCGCCAGGCGCGGGGCAGGAAGAACGGGGCCACGGGGAAGTTCTCGTCCGCGGCCTTGTCCAGGGTGCCGCGCACCTCGGCCTCGGCGCGTGCCTCCTCAGCTCCCGTCACCGCGCGCTGCCCGGTGCGGTAACGGCCCGTGCACCGCGGAGCTGGGAACTTCCCGTAGCCATTGCCGTCACATCTCCCGTTCTACACTGCCGACCCATTAGTCACTATTTCGGACACGCCGCCCGGATCGGCGCGCGGCGGCCTCGTCCCGGTGTCTGGATGGTGCGCATCTTCGCCCCGGTAGAGGTCGTCAGCACCGGTACAGCTTACGTTGTACAACGCACCGAGGCCGGTGGGGGTGTCCTGCACATCACAACAACACACCGATCAGTTCAAGATTCCGGAGCGGGCATCATATTCCCCGGTGGGCAACAATTTTCCCGTTGCCGAACCAAGTTGGTACCAGGCCGTGAAGGGGTGCCGGGCGGTGGCGCCGGGGGCCGGGGCGGCGACGGTGGGCGGCCGCTCGCGGGGCCGCAAGAAGTGCCGGGTGGCGGGGGGCGCCGGGCGGCGGCGAACCGGGGGGCCGCTGACGCGGCCTCAGAATCCCGGACGCGTCGGTGGTCCGACGGCGGGGGGCGGCCCCGGGTGCACCGGGGCCGCCGTGACGGCTACTTGCCGGTGAACTTCTCGTACTCCTTGATGACCTCGTCGGTCGGGCCGTCCATGCGCAGTTCGCCGCGCTCCAGCCAGATCACGCGGTCGCAGGTGTCGCGGATGGACTTGTTGTTGTGGCTGACGAGGAAGACGGTGCCGGCCTCCTTGCGCAGTTCCCTGATGCGGTTCTCGGAGCGCTTCTGGAACTTGCGGTCGCCGGTGGCAAGCGCCTCGTCGATCATCAGGACGTCGTGGTCCTTGGCGGCGGCGATGGAGAAGCGCAGCCGCGCGGCCATGCCGGAGGAGTAGGTGCGCATCGGCAGGGTGATGAAGTCGCCCTTCTCGTTGATGCCGGAGAAGTCGACGATGTCCTGATAGCGCTCCCTGATCTGCTCCCGGCTCATGCCCATCGCGAGGCCGCCGAGGATGACGTTGCGCTCGCCCGTGAGGTCGTTCATGAGGGCGGCGTTCACGCCGAGCAGGGACGGCTGGCCGTCGGTGTAGACCTTGCCGCTCTCGGCGGGCAGCAGCCCCGCGATGGCGCGCAGCAGGGTGGACTTGCCCGAGCCGTTGGAGCCGATGAGGCCGATGGCCTCGCCGCGGTAGGCGGTGAAGGAGACGCCCCTGACGGCGTGCACCTTGCGCACACCGCGCTCCTCTCCCTTGCCCCGCCTGAGGATGCGGCTGAGGGCGGCGGTGGCGCTGCCCCTGCCGGTCCTGGCGCCGTTGACGCGGTAGACGATGTGGAGTTCGTCCGCGATGACGGTGGGGACGTGGGACCTGTCGGGGAGTTCGGAGATTTCAGCCACGGCCGTACTTCTCCTCAGCCTTCCAGAAGTACACGAATCCGCCGGCCGCGAAGAGCACGGCCCAGCCGAGCGCGACGGCCCACACGTGCGGCGGCAGGTTGCCGGAGCCGTAGCCGTCGATGAGCGAGAAGCGCATCAGGTCCATGTAGATGGCGGCGGGGTTCCACTGGAGCAGGTCGGCGATCAGCTCGGACCTGCCCTTGAGCATCGTCGGGATGGAGAACATCACCCCGGACGCGTACATCCAGGTCCGCATGACGAACGGCATCAACTGCGCCAGGTCGGGGGTCTTGCTGCCCAACCGCGCGAAGATCAGCGCGAGCCCGGTGTTGAAGAGGAACTGGAGCGCCAGGATGGGGAAGATCAGCAGCCAGGACATCCCGGGGTAGCTGCCGAACCCGATGGCCACGACGAAGAGCACGACCATCGAGAACAGCAGTTGCTGGAGCTGCTGGAGCGCGAAGGAGATGGGCAGCGAGGCGCGCGGGAAGTGCAGGGCGCGCACGAGCCCGAGGTTGCCCGAGATCGCCCGTACGCCCGCCATCACGGAACTCTGGGTGAACGTGAACACGAAGACCCCGGTGACCAGGAACGGGATGTACACGTCGTGTGACATGCCGCGGTCGGCCTTCAGGATGAGCCCGAAGATGAGGTAGTAGACCGCGGCGTTCAGCAGCGGGGTCGCCACCTGCCAGAGCTGCCCCAGCTTGGCCTGGCTGTACTGGGCGGTGAGCTTCGCCTGCGAGAAGGCGAGGATGAAGTGGCGGCGGCCCCACATCTGGCGCACGTACTCGGCGAGGCCCGGCCGGGCGCCGCTGACCGAGAGGCCGTACCGGGCGGCGAGGTCGCCGCGGGACAGTCCGCCGTCGGGCGACGGAGGGGCGGTCACCGCGATACCACCGTCATGCGTTGTCTCACTCACAAGTGGAAACTTTCGTCGTCAAGAGTCAGGCGGGCCCGGGCACCGCCGAATGTTCTCAGACCCGAGCTTGTCAGATGACGGGAGGTCGGCCCAGCCGCGTCAGGCGCCACACCGTACGCCACTTCATGGGCCTGCGGTCACCCGCGGGTGTGGTCAAGCCCTCGCGGAAGCCCCCGAACCACGCCTTCAGCGCCGCGCCGGAGGGGCGCCGGGCCACCGTGAGCAGGGTCCATACGCCGAGATAGACAGGGATGAGTACGGCGGGAAGATTGCGTCGGGCGAGCCACACCCGGTTCCTGGCGACGTTGCGGTGGTAGACGGCGTGCCGGGAGGGGGCGCTCGCGGGGTGCAGCAGGAGCATGTCGGAGCGGTAGTCGATCATCCAGCCCGCGTCCAGGGCGCGCCAGGCGAGGTCGGTCTCCTCGTGGGCGTAGAAGAAGGCGCCGGGCAGCTCGCCGACCTCGGCGAAGACCTGGGCGCGTACGGCGTTGGCGCCGCCGAGGAAGCTGGTGACGCGCGAGGAGCGCATGGGGTCGGAGGAGCGCAGCCGGGGGACGTGGCGGCGCTGGGTGACGCCGGTGTCGGGGTCGGCGATGCGGAAGCTGACGATGCCGAGGGCGGGGTCGGCGGCGAAGGCGGCCCTGCACAGCTCGGCGGTGTCGGGGCGGCCGAGGAGCCCGTCGTCGTCGAGGAAGAGCAGGATGTCGGCGTCGTAGCCGCCGTCCTCGCGGGCGAACTGCTCGATTCCGACGTTGCGCCCGCCGGGGATGCCGAGGTTCTCCGAGACCTCGACGGTGCGCACCGGGCAGGAGAATCCGGAGACGTCGGGGACGGGTGAGCCGTTGCCGACCACGACCACCTCGACGGGCTCGCCCTCCTGTTTGGCGATCGAGTCGAGCAGGGCACGCAGTTCGTCGGGGCGGGTGCCCATGGTGATGACCACGGCGCCGACCTTCAGGGGCTTGCTCACGGGCGTCCTCACTTCAGCCTGCTCGACGCCAGGATGGAGACGAGGTGCAGCAGGGTCTGGACGATCGCGATCCCGGCGAGTACGGCGATGCCGAGCCGGGTGAAGAACAGGTCCCCGTGGGCCAGGTCGAGGAGGGCCATCACGAGGATGAAGAGGCTGGCCTCGACACCGCCGACGAGGCGGTGGAACTTGAGGGCGGCGGCTGCCCTGCGGGCCAGTGCTACGCCGGAGGAGCGGGGCACGGACGCCTCGTCCTTGACGGCGGGCAGGCCGCTGCGGGCGCGGGCGACGTCCACGAGGTCGGTCTCGGCCTTGATGAGGATGGCGCCGAGGGCGGCGAGGGTGCCGAGGAAGGCCCACAGCCATGCGGGGCGCCCGTCGCCGAGGACGTCGGCGCCGCGCACCCCGAAGCCGACGAGCAGCGCGGCTTCCGAGAGGTAGTGGCCTATCCGGTCCAGGTAGACCCCGGTGATGGAGGTCTGCTTGCGCCAGCGGGCGACCTCGCCGTCGACGCAGTCGAGGAGCAGGTAGAGCTGGATGAGCAGGGCGCCGACGAGCGCCCCCGCGAGCCCGGGGATCAGCAGGGCCGCGCCCGCGAGGACACCCGCCACGACCATCAGATGGGTGAGCTGGTTGGGCGAGATCCTGGTGTTCACCAGGTACGGGTCGATGTGCAGCGAGATCTCCCGCATGTACAGGCGTCCCGCCCAGTGCTCACCGCTGCGCCGGTCCTTCACCCCTTCGGGATGAACGACGGGGCGGAGTTCAGCTACTGATGGCCTTGGCATAGTCGGCGTATGCGTCCTTGATCTGGTCGGTGGTGAGGTCGAGGTGTTCGAGGATGGTGAAGCGGCCCGGGCGGGTCTGCGGTGCGAACTCCACGGCGCGGACGAACTCGGCCTCGCTGAAGCCGATCTCGTCGGGGAACACCGGCAGCCCGTGGTGCCGCAGCACGTCGGCCATCAGCCCCGACTCCTCGGCCGCGCCCCGCAGGTGCATGGCGAACGCGGCGCCGAGGCCGCACTGCTCGCCGTGGCTCGCGGCGCGCTGGGGGTAGAGCAGGTCGAGGGCGTGGTTGATCTCGTGGCACGCTCCCGACGAGGGCCGGGAGTCCCCGGCGATCGACATGGAGATGCCGGTGAGCACCAGGCCCTCGGCCAGTACCTGGAGGAAGGCGTCGTCGCCGACTCCGCCCGGATGGCGCAGCACCGCCTCACCCGCCTGGCGGGCCATGGCGGCGGCGAGGCCGTCGATCTTCTCGCCGTGCACCTGGGCGGCCAGCTCCCAGTCGGCGACGGCGGAGATGTTGGAGAGCGCGTCGCCGATGCCGGAGCGCACGAAGCGCACCGGGGCGTGCCGGATCACGTCGAGGTCGATGACGACGCCGATCGGGGTGGGCACGCCGTACGAGCCGCGGCCCGCGTCGTTGTCGAGGGTGGCGACGGGCGAGCAGAGGCCGTCGTGCGCCAGGTTGGTGGCGACGGAGACCAGCGGGAGCCCGACGCGGGCCGAGGCGAACTTGGCGCAGTCGATGATCTTGCCGCCGCCGAGGCCGACGACGGCGTCGTAGTGGCCCTTCTTCATGGCGTCGGCGAGCTTGATGGCGTCGTCGAGGGTGCCGCCGCCGACCTCGTACCAGCTCGCGCCGGGCAGCGCGGGCGCGAGGCGGGCGCGCAGCGCGGTGCCCGAGCCGCCGCTGATGGCGACGGCGAGCTTGCCCGAGGGCGAGATGCGCTCGTCGGCGAGGACGGAGGCGAGGTCGTCGAGGGCGCCTGCCCTGATGTCGACGACGACGGGCGAGGGGATGAGCCTGGTCAGTACCGGCATGCGATCTCCCTTCCCCTGGCGAGGTCGTCGTGGTTGTCGATCTCGACCCAGTCGATGTCGCCGATGGGCGCGACGTCGACGCGCAGGCCCCGGTCGACCAGCTCCTGGTAGCCGTCCTCGTAGTAGAGCTGGGGGTCGCGCTCGTAGGTGGCGCGCAGCGCGTCGGCGAGGTCGGCGGCGGCCTCGGGCTCGATGAGGGTGACGCCGATGTACTCGCCGGTGGCCTCGGCGGGGTCCATCAGCTTGGTGATGCGCCGCACCCCGTGCGCGTCGTCGGCGACGACCTTCATCTCCTCGTCGGCGAGCCGCTTGACGGTGTCGAGCGCGAGGATGATCCTGCGCCCCTCGCCGCGGGCGGCGAGCAGGGTCTTCTCGACGGAGACGGGGTGGACGGTGTCACCGTTGGCGAGGATCACGCCGTGGCGCACCGCGTCGCGGCCGCACCACAGGGAGTAGGCGTTGTTCCACTCCTCGGCCTTGTCGTTGTCGATGAGGGTGAGGGCGACGCCGTACTCGGCCTCCAGCGCGTCCTTGCGCTCGTAGACGGCCTCCTTGCGGTAGCCGACGATGATCGCGGCCTCGGTGAGGCCGACCTCGGCGAAGTTGCGCAGGGTGAGGTCGAGCACGGTGGGACCGTCCTCTATGCCCGCGGGTCCCACCGGCACCAGAGCCTTCGGGAGGCTGTCGGTGTAGGGACGCAGACGCCGTCCGGCGCCGGCCGCGAGCACGAGGCCGATCATGCGGTTTCTCCTTCGTCGTGTACGGCGGGTGAGCCCGAGCGCGACTGGGCGATCCAGAAGCGGATGCTCTCGGTCAGCACCACGAGCGCCACGCACACGGCGCAGACCGTGAGCGCGACGGCGAACCCGGTGGCGGACAGGACCGCCGCCACCACGGTGACCAGGAGCGTTCTGCCCTCGTGTCCGCCGATCGCGCGCACGAGGCGCCGCGGCGGTGCGCCACTGCCGCCCTTGATGCGGTACACCGTGTCGTAGTGATGGTAGGCGACGGCGGCCACCAGGCCGTAAGCCGCCGGTAGCGCGCCGTTCACGTCGGCGCGGGCGGCGAGCAGCAGGACGGTGCCGTACTCGGCCGCCCTGAAGAACGCGGGCACCAGCCAGTCGAGCGGCCCTGTGAGGGTCCGTGCGACGGCTGCCCCTGACGCGGCGCAGTACACACAGGCGCCGACGACGGGCCAGGCGCCGCCGGCCGGTGCGAAGGCCGCGGCGGCGACCACCGCGGCGCCGCCTGCCAGGGCGAGCAGCGGCGGCGCGAGCGACGGCAGCCGCCGGGCGGCGCCCTTGAAGAGCGCGGCGAACGCCTCGGCGAGCACCCCGGTGTCGGCGAGGTCGGCCAGCGCCCTGGCGGCCCTCCCGGTACGGCGCGCGGTGCGGGTCAGCGAGCGCAGCAGCCGTCCCGCGCTGGTGTAGCAGGCGGCGAAGCCGCAGCCGACGAGCAGGACGACAAAGACGGTCCTTGGCGTGGTGACGGCGGTGAGGACGGCGATCAGCGCCCAGCGCTCCCCGATCGGCAGGACGATCATGCGGCGCAGCCAGACCGTCCAGCCGACGCGGTCGAGGCGGTCGGAGAGCGCGGCGGTGGGGCTGGTGTTGGCCTGGCCGCCCGCGGCGGTCGCGGCCGTCGCGGCGGTTATGTCAGAGGTGGCCTCGTTGAAGCTGGAGTCCAGCAGGTGCCGGCAGGTCTGGAGGACCATCGCGCCGAGCGCAAGCGCCCACACGTCGTCGCCGCCGCGCGCCGCGCCGAGCGCGAGGCCCGCGTAGTACGCGTACTCCTTGGCCCGGTCGAAGGTGGCGTCGAGCCAGGCGCCGAGGGTGGAGTACTGGAGGGAGTAGCGGGCGAGCTGGCCGTCGGTGCAGTCGAGGAAGAAGGAGGCGAGCAGCAGCACGCCTGCCGCGACGAAGCCGCCCCTGGTGGCGGTCGCCGCGCAGACCGCCGCGACAATCGCCGTCAGCAGGGAGGCGGTGGTGACCTGGTTGGGCGTCAGGCCCCTGCGGGCGCACCAGCGGGCGAGGTAGCGGGAGTAGGGGCTGATGACGTGGGTGGTGAAGAAGCCGTCGCGGGACTTGACCGCGTTACGCAGCCGTACGGCCTCCTCGTCGACGGCGTCGACGGCGCGGCGCGCCTCGTCGCGCCCGTCGGCGTCGGCGGGGACGGCCGCGACGAGGGTGCCGAGTTCCGGCCTGTGCACCGCGGTGCCGCCCTCCTGGAGCGCGGCGACGACCCGGTCGGGCAGCCCGAGGACGACGGTGCCCGTGCCCCCGGCCGTGGTGGCGTGGCCCTCGTCGGCGACGGACTCGTGGAGGGCGTGGGTGAGGGCGCGGCGGGCGGCGGGCTTGGCGGTGACGGCGCCGGGTACCGAGGCGGCGTCGAAGCGGGGGTCGGTGAGGCCGAGCCGCAGCGCGTGGCGGTGGCCGACGAAGCGTCCGTCGACCACGGCGACCCGTTCGTCCGCGGGGGCGGCGGCGAGCAGTTCGCCCGTCTCGCCCGCGTCCGCCGCGCGGCGCACCTCGAAGCCGAGGGACCGCAGATCGCCCTCAAGCGATGATCCGGGGACCGGCTGGCCGGTGACGATGGCGGTGGACAGACGAACCCACTCCTCGGGTTCCGGCGGATGGCGCCGGGGTGTACGCATGGTGGACGCGCCCTGGCGCGAAACGGCCGGGCGGCTTGTCGGCAGAGGTTATCCGATGAATGCGAAGCGGTGTTCACCGCCCGTTCATGTGGCGGCCGTGGTGAGGCCGTTGGGGCTTCCGGGGCCCCCTGGGGCGGGCGGCCTCCGGGTCCGCGTGCGGTCGTGCCACACGCCCTCGCGCGCGCCGCGGGGCGCGCGGGCGGCGGTGCCCTGGGGTCCGGGCGAGGGTGCCGTCCGGGGGCGAGTGTGACAGGGCAAGCTGTGGGCGCCGACGGGCCGCCGCCGTGTCGACGCCCGTTCGGCCCCCGGGTACGGCTCTTCGGGGTACGGAGGCGTGGGCGCGGGCCGCTTAGGGTGGGGCGCATGACATGGCTGATCACCGGCGGAGCCGGATACATCGGGGCCCATGTGGTGCGGTCCATGACGGCCGCGGGGCTGCGGGTCGTGGTCTTCGACGACCTGTCCTCGGGGGTCTCGGAGCGGCTGGCGCCCGAGGTGCCGCGGGTCAGGGGCGAGGTGTCGGACACGGCGCTGCTGAAGAGCGTGCTCGCGGAGCACTCCGTGACCGGGGTGGTCCATCTGGCGGCCCGCAAGCAGGTCGGGGAGTCGGTGGAGCGCCCGCTGCACTACTACCGGGAGAACGTGGGCGGCCTCACCGGTCTGCTGGAGGCGGTGGCGGAGGCGGGCGTGCGCCGCTTCCTCTTCTCGTCCTCCGCCGCGGTGTACGGCAACCCCGACACCGACCCGATCACCGAGGACACCCCCTGTGTGCCGCTGAGCCCCTACGGCGAGACCAAGCTCGCCGGGGAGTGGCTGGTGCGGGCGGCGGGGCGGGCGCACGGGATCGACACGGCGTGCCTGCGGTACTTCAACGTGGCGGGCGCCGCCGAGCCCACGCTCGCGGACACGGGTGTGTTCAACATCATCCCGATGGTCTTCGAGCGGATCACGGCGGGCGAGGCCCCACGGATCTTCGGCGGCGACTACCCGACCCCGGACGGCACCTGCGTACGGGACTACATCCATGTGGCCGACCTCGCCGACGCGCACCTGGCCGCGGCGCGGGCCCTGGAGGCGCGGGGCGCGGCCGGGGGCGGGCAGGGCAGGGACCTGACGCTGAACATCGGCCGCGGCGAGGGTGTCTCGGTGCGGGAGCTGATCGAGCTGATCGCGGAGGTGACCGGTGTGCGGCGGGCCCCCGTGGTACAACCGCGGCGTCCCGGCGACGCGCCGCGCGCGGTGGGCTCGACGGCGCGCGCCGCGGCGGAGCTGGGCTGGACGGCCGGGCTCGGAGTGGACCAAATGGTGGAATCCGCCTGGCGCGGCTGGTGTCTGCGGCATCCGGACGCGGCCCGCGCCTGACCGGCCCCCGCCCCGCCCGAGCCCCCGGCAGGCCCGTGACCAGGCCATCGTTTCCGCAGGTCAGGACAGTGACAACGGTGTTCAGTGCCATGTTGCCCGGCACCCCGCCGACGTAGTTCACTGGCAGTGCGCCCGGCCGCACGGCGGGTTCCGGCGCGCACGGATCTTCCGACCGGGACCGATGCGGAGGCGGCTTGCATGGGGGCTGGGCACGATCACGGACACGCGCACGGCTCGCTCCCCGAGGGCGGCCCCGCCACCGTGACCGGCGGCTACCGCGACCGGCTGCGGGTGGCGCTGTCGATCACGCTCTTCGTGATGGTCGCGGAGATCGCGGGCGGGCTGCTCGCCGACTCCCTGGCGCTGATCGCCGACGCCGCGCACATGGCCACGGACGCGCTGGGGCTCGGCATGGCGCTGCTCGCGGTGCACTTCGCGGGCAGGCCGCCGAGCGGCAACCGCACCTTCGGCTACGCGCGGGCGGAGATCCTGGCGGCGCTCGCCAACTGCCTGCTGCTGCTCGGCGTCGGCGGCTACGTGGTGTACGAGGCGGTGGAGCGGTTCGTCTCGCCTGCCGGTACGGACGGCGGGCTCACGGTGGTCTTCGGCCTGGTCGGCCTGGTGGCGAACGTGCTGTCGCTGACGCTGCTGATGCGCGGGCAGCGGGAGAGCCTGAACGTGCGCGCGGCGTTCCTTGAGGTCGCGGCGGACGCGCTGGGCTCGGTGGCGGTGCTGGTCTCGGCCGTGCTGATCATGACCACGGGCTGGGAGGCGGCCGACCCCATCGCCTCGCTCGCCATCGGTCTGATGATCGTCCCGCGTACGGTGAAGCTGCTGCGGCAGACGCTGAACGTCCTGCTCGAAGCGGCGCCCGAGGATGTCGACATGACGCAGGTGCGGGAGCACATCCTGGCTCTGCCGAACGTGGAGGACGTGCACGACCTCCACGCCTGGACCATCACCTCCGGGATGCCGGTGCTCTCCGCCCATGTGGTGGTGGATTCCGAGGCGATGACCGCCATCAGCCACGAGAAGATGCTGCACGATCTCCAGGGGTGTCTGGGGGCGCACTTCGATGTCGCGCACTGCACCTTCCAGTTGGAGCCCGGGGGGCATGCGGAGCACGAGGAAGGTCTTTGCCAGGGGGCGTGAACGCCCCGGGGGACGGCGCTTCGGTGGGGGTTCGCGAGGCGCCTCGCAGGGCGAGTGAGCCGGAGGGTGCGTCGGTGTCCCGTGTCCTCGCGCGCGGAGGGGAGCGCGAAGGAGCGTACTGAGCACGGGAGGGCGCGGGACACCGACTCCAGCGCCCCGGAGGCGAACGAGCCAAGAAAATACGGCAGACTTGCCCCCCTGGACCGAGGCGAAGGATGGGTATGCCGATCACACCTGCCACCACCGGGCACCGTTCGTCGAGCGACGCGGCCGAGGCGATCCTGCTGGAGTTGGTCGACGAGCACGGCACGACGATCGGCACGGAGGAGAAGCTCGCGGCCCATCAGCCCCCGGGCAAGCTGCACCGGGCGTTCTCGGTGTTCCTGTTCGACGAGCGGGGGCGGCTGCTGATCCAGCGGCGCGCTCTGGGGAAGTACCACTCCCCCGGTGTCTGGTCGAACACCTGCTGTGGGCATCCGTATCCGGGCGAGTCGCCCTTCGCCGCGGCGGCCCGGCGCACGTTCGAGGAGCTGGGTGTCTCGCCGTCGCTGATGGCCGAGGCGGGGACGGTGCGTTACCACCATCCCGATCCGGCTTCCGGTCTGGTGGAGCAGGAGTACAACCATCTTTTCGTGGGGCTGGTGACCGAGGCGCCGCGGCCCGATCCCGAGGAGATCGCGGAGACCGCGTTCGTGACGTCGGCGGAGCTGACCGTGCGGCACTCAAGCGACCCGTTCTCCGCCTGGTTCGGGACGGTGCTGGACGCGGCGCGGCCCGCGATCAGCGAGCTGACCGGCCCTGCGGCGGACTGGTGAGCCGAGGGGGGTACGGCGCGGGGTGCGCCGGCGTGGGGACGGCCTGGGAAGCGGCCGCGGGCCAGGGGGCCGGGGTCGCGGCGGGCGTGTGAGGTGCGGGGGCGTGTGCCGTGGGGGGCAGGGGCAGCGCCGCCCAGATGATCTTGCCGCCACCCGGGGTGGGCTCGCTGTCGCAGACGCCGCCCGCCTCGCCGGTGATCTCCCGTACCAGCAGCAGGCCCCTGCCGCCCGTTCTGCCGTGGTCGGCGACGAGGGCGGTGGGCCGGTAGGGGTGACCGTCCTCCACGGCGACCCTGACCCACTCCGCGCCGATGCCGACCTCGACGGCGATGGTGGGTGACAGCAGGGCGGCGTGCCGTACCGCGTTGGTGACCAGTTCGGAGACGATCACCAGCAGCCCGTTCAGCAGGTCCCGGTCGAGGCGCACGCCCTGTCGCGCCAGGAGTTCCCGTACGGCGTGTCTGGCCTGGGGCACGGAGGCGTCGACGGCCGCCGCGGTGTAGCGCCAGACGCCTTCGCGGGGCGCGGGGCCCGCCGGTGGCTCGGGTGCCGGTGGCCGTGCGGGCTCGTCCTCGGGGCGTCGGAACTCTCTCCAGCCGCCGCTTTCCATCGTCAGGTCTCCGCCCTCGCGCTCGCTCATCACCTCACGAGTCTTGGTAACGCGCGGGACCAACCCGGAGCACTGACCACAAGTCGACACTTATCGACGGAATCTGACCCCGGGTGTCACACAACGCCAATTCCTGGATCACTCCTGCCCTTCTTGTTCCGCCTTCAAGCTCTTTTCGGGTTGTACGGGTTGTGTGACAGGGGGCGTGGGTCCTGCGGGGGCGGCCGGAGGCGTCCCGGGGCCGCCGGTGCCCTCGGTGGGCGCGGCGCTCGGGCCGTGTGCGCCCGGCGTGTGGGGGGTGTCCGCGCCGCCGGGCGCGCCGTGGGCGCCCTGTGAGGCGTCGCGGGCGCCGTGGGCGGTGTCCGGTCGGCGGGCGAGGCGCCTGTCGGTGTCCGTGTCGTTCACGACCATCGTGACGATGCGCCTGCCGCCGTATCCGAGGGCGATCAGGCCGAGGCCGTCGAAGAGCAGCGCGAGCGAGATGAAGGCGCCGACGGTGTAGCGGCTGCCGCTCGGCCGCCCGGCCAGCACCAGCACCCCGAGCAGCAGCCCGAACGCGCCCTGCACCAGCGGCAGTCCGACCTGGGGGCCGCGCACCACGGCCGAGCCGATCAGCCGGAACGCCCCGCCGGTGAGGAACAGCAGCGCGGCGGACATCACGAACGCCTCCGCCGGGGCGTGCGGGCGCGCGAGCACCACCGCCCCCGCGGCCAGGTTCAGCGCCGCGACGACTGCGGCGAGCCAGAAGTAGCCCTGTCCTCGCGAGTACAGCGCGTGCAGCAGTCCGACCGCGCCGCCGAGCAGCAGCAGCCAGCCGAACAGCGTCATCGACGTCAGGGTCGCCGCGCCCGTCCACACCAGGCCGACGAGGCCGGCGCACACCAGTACCGCGCCGAGCACGGCGAGCCGTCCGAAGCTCCTCGTCAGGCCGCCGCCGACCGTGTTCGAGGCCGCCATGGCCACCTCCAGGTTCCCGGGCGTCCACACGGCCCGACCTGCCGTCGGGGGGCGCGGAACGCGTCGATACGATCCGGCGCATGGAGCCGCAGCTACTGCACACCGTCGAGGACGGTGTCGCCACCGTCGTCATCCACAACCCGGCCAAGCGCAACGCGATGACCGCGCCCATGTGGCGCGCGCTCCCCGCCCTGCTGGACGGCCTCGCGGCCGACCCCGGGGTGCGGGTCCTGGTGCTCACCGGGGAGGGCGACACCTTCTGCTCGGGCGCCGACATCTCCTCGATGCGCGACTCCACCCACTCCTCTCCGTCCTCGTACCCCGAGGGCCCCGGATATGCCGGTCCTGGAGCGGAAGACGCGGGCGCGGCTGCCCCCGGGGGCGGCGCCGACGGCGCGGCGCCGATCGGGCGGCACGCCACGCAGGCGCTCGCGGTGCGCGCGGAGGAGGCGCTGGCCGCGTTCCCGAAGCCGACCGTGGCGGCCGTGCGGGGCCACTGCGTGGGCGGCGGCTGCCAGCTCGCCGCCGCCTGCGATCTGCGCTTCGCCGACGAGCGGGCGCTGTTCGGGGTGACCCCGGCCAGGCTCGGCATCGTCTATCCGGCGCCCGCGACGCGCCGCCTGGTCCGTCTCGTGGGTCCCGCGACCGCCAAGTACCTGCTGTTCTCGGCCGAACTCGTGGGCGCCCAGCACGCGTTGCGTACCGGGCTGGTGGACGAGGTGGTGCCGCACGGGAGGCTCGGGGAGCGGGTCACCGCCTTCACCCGGGTGCTCACCTCACGCTCGCTGCTGACGCAGGCGGCGGCCAAGGAACTGGTGGACGGCCGCGGGTGGGACGGCGAGGGCCGGGGCGAGGGTGACGGGAACGGTCAGGACCGGTCCGAATACTGGGCCGAACAGGTCGAAAGCAGTGGCGAAAGAGCGGAGGGCGTGGCGGCCTTCCTGGAGCGCCGCGCGCCGCGCTTCGGCTGGAACGCGACCAGGGGTTAGGCCGTGTCGTTCGGATCTTCGCGGGGGTGCGACGCCAGCTACGGCACCTCGCCGCGTTGTCGGACCGTCCACGTACGCCCAGTACGAGGACGATCCTCCGCCTTGCGATGCTCCCCCACAGCCCGAAGGGCGCGGGAGGTACCCCCAGCATCTGACGCCGCACCCTGACCCACGAAGATCCAAACGACACGACCTAGCCGCCCCGGCCCCGCGGGGGTCGCCGGGGGCGGTCGCGGCCGGGCCGCCGTGGTGCCGTGGCGGGGGATGTCGGCGGGGCCTGCCACAATTGCGGCGCAACCTCAGTGGAGAAGGCGGTACGGGACGTGACCACACCCCTCGCAGGGTCCATCGAAGGCAGGATCGCCGAGGAGATCGGCGTACGGGAGCGGCAGGTGACGGCCGCCGTGGAGCTGCTGGACGGCGGCTCGACGGTGCCCTTCATCGCCCGCTACCGCAAGGAGGCGACGGAGCTTCTCGACGACGCGCAGCTACGCACCATCGAGGAGCGGCTGCGCTATCTGCGGGAGCTGGAGGAGCGGCGTACCGCGATCCTCGACTCGGTGCGGGAGCAGGGCAAGCTGACCGAGGAGTTGGAGGCGCGGATCAGGGAGGCCGAGACCAAGGCCCGCCTTGAGGACATCTACCTGCCCTACAAGCCGAAGCGCCGCACCAAGGCCGCCATCGCGCGCGAGGCGGGCCTCGAACCGCTTGCGGAGGGGCTGCTGTCGGACCCTTCGGTGGAGCCCGCGGCCGCGGCCGAGGCGTTCGTCGACGCGGAGAAGGGCGTGGCGGACACGCAGGCGGCGCTCGACGGGGCGCGTGCCATCCTCGCCGAGCGCTTCTCCGAGGACGCCGACCTGATCGGCGAGCTGCGCGAGCGGATGTGGACGCACGGCAGGCTGGCGTCGAGGGTCAGGGAGGGCAAGGAGGAGGCGGGCGCCAAGTTCGCGGACTACTTCGACTTCGCCGAGCCCTTCACCGAGCTGCCCTCGCACCGGGTGCTCGCCATGCTGAGGGGCGAGAAGGAGGACGTACTCGACCTGGTGCTCGAACCGCAGCCCCCGGCCGAGGACGGCGACACGGGCGCCCCGTACGAGGCGATGGTCGCGTCGAGGTTCGGGGTCGCGGAGCACGGCAGGCCCGCCGACAAGTGGCTGGTGGAGACGGTCCGCTGGGCGTGGCGCACCCGCATCCTGGTGCATCTGGGCATCGATGTGCGGCTGCGGCTGCGCACCGCGGCGGAGGACGAGGCGGTGGGGGTGTTCGCGGCGAACCTGCGCGACCTGCTGCTCGCGGCCCCCGCGGGCACCCGGGCGACGCTGGGCCTCGACCCGGGTTTCCGTACAGGTGTGAAGGTGGCCGTGGTGGACGCCACGGGCAAGGTGGTGGCGACGGACGTGATCCACCCGCACGTGCCGCAGAACCGCTGGGACGAGGCGCTGGCGAAGCTGGCCGCGCTGGCGGCGGCGCACCGGGTGGAGCTGGTCGCGATCGGGAACGGCACGGCGTCCCGTGAGACGGACAAGCTGGCAGGTGAGCTGATCGCGAAGCACCCGGACCTGAAGCTGACGAAGGTGATGGTGTCCGAGGCGGGCGCGTCGGTGTACTCGGCGTCGGCGTTCGCGTCGCAGGAGCTTCCGGACATGGACGTGTCACTGCGCGGCGCGGTGTCCATCGCGCGGCGGCTGCAGGACCCGCTGGCGGAGCTGGTGAAGATCGACCCGAAGTCGATCGGGGTCGGCCAGTACCAGCACGACCTGTCCGAGGTGAAGCTGTCGCGTTCGCTGGACGCGGTGGTGGAGGACTGTGTGAACGGTGTCGGGGTGGACGTCAACACCGCGTCGGCGCCGCTGCTCGCGCGGGTCTCGGGCATCGGCTCCGGGCTCGCGGAGAACATCGTGTCGCACCGCGACGCCAACGGCCCCTTCACCGGCCGTACGGCGCTGAAGGACGTGCCGCGGCTCGGCCCGAAGGCGTTCGAGCAGTGTGCGGGCTTCCTGCGGATCAGGGGCGGTGACGACCCGCTGGACGCGTCGAGCGTGCACCCGGAGGCGTATCCGGTGGTGCGCAGGATGGCGGGCGGCGCGGAGGGCGGTGTGTCGTCGCTCATCGGGAACACCGCGGTGCTGAAGTCGCTCAGGCCGGACGACTTCGTGGACGACACCTTCGGGCTGCCGACGGTGACGGACATCCTGCGGGAGCTGGAGAAGCCGGGGCGCGACCCGCGGCCCGCGTTCCGCACGGCGACGTTCAAAGAGGGCGTGGAGAAGCTCGGGGACCTCGCGCCGGGGATGGTCCTGGAGGGTGTGGTCACCAATGTGGCCGCGTTCGGCGCGTTCGTGGACGTCGGTGTGCACCAGGACGGCCTCGTGCATGTCTCGGCGATGTCCAGGACGTTCGTGAAGGACCCGCGGGACGTGGTGAAGCCGGGGGACATCGTGCGGGTGAAGGTGCTCGACGTGGACATCCCGCGCAAGCGGATCTCGCTGACGCTCCGTCTTGACGACGAGGCCGCGCCCGCGGACGGCGGCGGCGGGCAGGGCGGCGGCAGGTCCCGCGGCGGCCGCGGCGGCGGCGAGCGGCGGGCGCCGCAGCAGCGCGGTGGCCAGCAGCAGCGTGGCGGCGGCCAGCAGCGGCGCGGTGGCGGGCGGCAGGCGCCGCCCCCGGCGAACAGCGCGATGGCGGACGCGCTGCGCAGGGCGGGCCTGGTCGACCCGAAGCGGTGAGCCGTGGGCGGGGCGGGCGTGCGGTCCGCCCCGCCGGGTGCGGCGGTCAGTCCTCGGTGACCCGCCCGGCGTCGAGGCGGAGCCTGCGGGTGGTGTGGACGGCGTCGAGCATGCGGCGGTCGTGGGTGACCAGCAGCAGGGTGCCGGTGTAGGAGGCGAGGGCGGACTCCAGTTGCTCGATGGCGGGCAGGTCGAGGTGGTTGGTCGGCTCGTCGAGCACCAGGAGGTTGACCCCGCGGCCCTGGAGGAGGGCGAGGGCGGCGCGGGTGCGTTCGCCGGGTGACAGGGTGGCGGCGGGGCGCAGCACGTGCGCGGACTTCAGGCCGAACTTCGCCAGCAGGGTGCGTACGTCGGCGGGCTCGGTGTCGGGCACGGCGGCGCGGAAGGCGTCGAGCAGGGTGGCGGGCCCGGTGAACAGGCCGCGGGCCTGGTCGATCTCGCCGACGACGGTCCCGGAGCCCAGTGCGGCGTGGCCCGCGGTGGGCCTTTCGCGGCCGAGGAGCAACCGCAGCAGGGTGGACTTGCCCGAGCCGTTGGGTCCCGTGATGGCGACGCGGTCGGCCCAGGCGATCTCCAGGGAGACGGGGCCGAGGCGGAAGTCGCCGCGGTGCAACTCGGCGCCGCGGAGGGTGGCGGCGACGGCGCCCGAGCGGGGGGCCGCGGCGATCTCCATCCGCAGCTCCCACTCCTTGCGGGGCTCGTCGACGGTGTCGAGGCGCTCGATGAGGCGCTGGGTCTGGCGGGCCTTGGCGGCCTGCTTCTCGCTGGCCTCGGTGCGGAACTTGCGGCCGATCTTGTCGTTGTCGCCGCCCGCCCTGGTGGCCTTGCGGCGGGCGTTCTTGACGCCCTTGTCCATCCAGGCGCGCTGGGTGCGGGCGCGGTCCTCAAGCGCGGCCTTCTTCTGCGCGTACTCCTCGTAGTCGCCGCGGGCGTGCCGCCTGGCGACCTCGCGCTCCTCCAGATAGGCGGTGTAGCCGCCGCCGTAGAGGTTGACCCGGCCCTGGGCCAGGTCGAGTTCGAGTACGGAGGTGACGGTGCGGGTGAGGAACTCGCGGTCGTGGCTCACGAGGACGGTCCCGGCCCGCAGCCCCCTGACGAAGTCCTCCAACTGTTCGAGCCCCGGCAGGTCGAGGTCGTTGGTGGGCTCGTCGAGGAGGAAGACGTCGTAGCGGGAGAGCAGCAGGGAGGCCAGCGAGGCGCGGGCGGCCTGGCCGCCGGAGAGGGAGGTCATGGGGCGGTCGAGGGCGACGGTGAGGCCGAGCTGTTCCACGGTGGCCTCGGCGCGCTCCTCCAGGTCGGCGCCGCCGAGGGCGAGCCAGCGCTCCAAGGCGTCGGAGTAGCGGTCGTCGGCGCCCTGGGCCTCCTCCGCGAGTGCCTGCGCGGCGGTGTCCATGGCGTGCTGGGCGTCGTCGACGCCGGTGCGGCGGGCCAGGAACTGCCGCACGGTCTCGCCGGGGCGCCGCTCGGGCTCCTGGGGGAGGTGGCCGACGGTGGCGCCGGGCGGGGAGAGCCGGAGCGCGGGGCCGGGGGCGGCGAGGAGCCGCAGCAGGGTGGACTTGCCGGCCCCGTTGGGCCCGACGAGGCCGATCACGTCTCCGGGGGCGACGACGAGGTCGAGGCCGCTGAAGAGCGAGCGGTCGCCGTGGCCCGCGGCGAGGTTCTTGGCGACGAGTGTGGCAGTCATCGGGGCCGATCCTAAGCGCTGTCCATGCCCCGTCCCGCCCTCTTTCCCGGCGCCGCCCCGCCGCGGTCCCGGGCCGGTCAGCCCGCGGCGAGGAGGGCGGGCAGGGGGTCGCGGGCCGTCACGGGGTGGTCGGTGGCCCAGCCCACGTAGGCGTCGGGCCGGATGAGCAGGGCGGCGGCGCCGAGCGGCGTGGGCGAGGTGGCGCGCACGAGGTCGACGCGGGGCGGGAGCGCGAGGCCGGCGGGGACGGCGTCGGCGAGGTCGAGCAGGACGGCGTGGCCGGTGGTGAGCAGCGCCGGGATGCGGGTGGGCCCGGTGTCGGTGAGCAGGTCGGCGTCGGGGGCGCGGCGGCCGGTGAGCGGGTGGTCGCCCGGCAGTTCGTAGCGCAGGGCGAGGCCGGACATCAGGCCCGCGAGGTGGCGGTTGACGTCGGGCAGGCGCATCAGGTCGGTGAAGATGTCGCGCAGGGCGGCCACGTCCTCGGTCGGCCGCGGGTCGGCCAGGACGCGCTGGGCCGAGGTGTGGTGCAGGACCTGGGCGGCGACGGGGTGCCGCTCGGTGTGGTAGCTGTCGAGGAGGCCGTCGGGCGCCCGGCCCTGGAGCGTCGCGGCCAGTTTCCAGCCGAGGTTGAAGGCGTCCTGGATGCCGAGGTTGAGCCCCTGGCCGCCGAGCGGTGGGTGGATGTGCGCGGCGTCGCCCGCGAAGAGGACGCGGCCGGTGCGGTAGCGCTCCAGTTGCCGGGTGGCGTCGGTGAAGCGGGAGGCGTTGTCGACGTCGCCGAGGACGGTCTCCTGGCCGTAGACGGCGCGCAGCGCGGCGGTGATCTCGTCCGGGGCGACGGGGGTGTCGCGGTCGGTGCCGGGCTGGTCGACGCAGCCGAAGGTGAAGCGGTACCGGTCGCCGCCGAGGGGCACGAGCGCGGCCCAGTAGCCGCCGGTGTACCGGGTCAGGGTGCTGAAGTGGCCGCGCTGCCGCGGCACCTCGGCCGAGGCGGCCGCCAGGCGGATGTCGGCGACGACGCAGGGCCGAGTGCCGGCGCGTCCGGGGAAGGGCAGGCCGAGCAGCCCGCGCACGGTGCTGTGCGCGCCGTCGCAGGCCACCAGGTAGCGGGCGCGCACCGTGGTGCCCTCCGCCGTCACGAGCACGCCGTCGGTGTCCTGCTCGACCGCCTGGACGGGGCTCGCGGGCAGGACGCGGGCGCCGAGGGCGCACGCCCGCTCCTGCAACACCTCCTCGATCTCCCACTGCGGGACGGCGATCGGGAAGGGGTGCCTGGTGTCCCAGGGCGCGCAGTCGAGCGGCACGGGCAGGGCGGCGAAGTGTCCGCCGACAGGCTCGCGCGCCGCGGCGCGGCGCCGTATCGGCTCCAGCAGGCCGCGGGTCTCCAGCAGTTCTGCGGTACGGGGCTGGACCCCACCGCCCTTCACCTGCTCGATGCGCCGCGGCAGCTTCTCCAGCACCAGGGGCCGGGCACCGGCGAGCGCCAGCTCGTACGCCAGCGTCAGACCCGTCGGTCCCGCGCCCACGATGACGACCTCGGCGGTGGTCTCTGTCACCATCTGTCACTCCGTCCTATCGCTCGACTCGGAGCAAATATATACCAGGTGCAGAAATATCCTCGGGGCAGATATCTGCTATGGTGGCGGCGTGGACAGCAAGCCAGGGCTGCGGGAGCGGAAGAAGCAGCGGACCCACGCGGCCATCTCCGAGGCCGCGATTTCGCTCTTCCTCGCCCACGGGTTCCAGCACGTCTCGGTGGCCCAGGTGGCCGAGGCCGCGGAGGTGTCGAAGCGCACGCTGTTCGCGTACTTCCCGGCGAAGGAGGACCTGGTGGTGCACCGCCTCGCCGACCACGAGACCGAGCTGGCCCGGGTGGTGGCGGCCGCGGGGCCCGGGGGCGCGCCGCTTGCCGCGGTGCGGGAGAACTTCCTCAGGGGCCTGCGCGAGCGCGACCCCTTCACGGGGCTCAACGACCGCCCCGATGTGCGCGCGCTGCTGCACATGATCCTCGACACGCCCGCGCTGGTGGCCCGCATGAACACGTTCAGGACGGGCGCGGAGCGGGCGCTCGCCGGGGCCCTGCGCGAGGTGGGCACGCCGGACCTCACCGCGCGGCTGACGGCCGTGCAGATCGTCGCGGCGCACTGGACACTGGCCATGGACAACGCCGAGCGCCTCACCCGCGGCGAGTCGGCGCACGCGCGCTACCCGGGCGCGGTGACCGACGCGGAGCACGCGTTCGCACTGCTGGAGCACGGGGTGACGGGCGGGCCGCCGCGCTGACCCGCCCTCAGGGAAGGTCGTCCGCGCGCTGGGCGCCGGTGTCGTCGGGGTTCGCCGGGCCGATGCGCAGCTCGAAGTCCCCGTTGTACTCCCGGTGGCCCGCGACGACCGCCGACTTGACGGCCTCCTCGCCGATCTGGCGGCGCACGATGAGCGGGTCCCTGCGCAGGTCCCGCATCAGCGCCACGCACATCAGCACCATCACGATGGTGAACGGGGCCGCCACCAGGATGGTGAGGTTCTGGAGCCCCGTGAGGGCGTTGTCCGAGCCGTTGCCGATGAGGAGCATGATGGCGCCGACCGCGCCGGTGACCACGCCCCAGAAGATGACCACGAAGCGGCCCGGCTCCAGCGCGCCGCGCTGCGACAGCGTGCCCATCACGATGGAGGCGGCGTCGGCGCCCGAGACGAAGAAGATGGCGACCAGGATCATCACGAGCAGGCTGGTGACGGTGGCGAGGGGATAGGACCGCAGCACCCCGAAGAGCTGCTCCTCCTGGGAGGTGTCCCCGGCGAGGCCGCCGTTCTCCTTGAGCCGCATCGCCGTGCCGCCGAAGACCGCGAACCAGATGAGGCTGACGGTGCTCGGCACCAGGATCACCCCGCCGACGAACTGCCTGATGGTGCGGCCCCTGCTGATACGGGCGATGAACATGCCGACGAACGGGGTCCAGGAGATCCACCACGCCCAGTAGAAGACGGTCCACTGGGAGAGCCAGTCGGCGACGCCCTTGCCGCTCGACGCCTCGGTGCGGCCGATCAGTTGGGGCAGCTCGCCGAGGTAGGAGCCGAGCGAGGTGGGCAGCAGGTCGAGCATCAGCACCGTGGGCCCGACGACGAAGACGAACACGGCGAGGATCAGCGCAAGCACCATGTTGATGTTGGAGAGCCACTGGATGCCGCGCTCCACACCGGAGACCGCGGAGGCGACGAACGCGACGGTGAGCACCGCGATGACGGTGACCAGCAGCCCGGTGCCCGCGTGGTCCATCCAGTCGAGCACCTCGATGCCGCTGCCGATCTGGAGCGCCCCGAGCCCGAGCGAGGCCGCGGAGCCGAAGAGGGTGGCGAAGATCGCGATGATGTCGATGACGCGCCCCCAGGTGCCGCGGGCGTGCCGGGTGCCGATGAGGGGTTCGAAGACGGCGCTGATCGTCTGCCGGCGGCGGCGCCTGAAGGTGCTGTAGGCGATGCCGAGGCCGACCACCGCGTAGATCGCCCAGGGGTGCAGCGTCCAGTGGAACAGCGTCGTGGCCATCGCGGTGGCCATGGCCTGGCCCGAGTCGGCCGGGTGGGTGCCGGGGGGCGGGGTGGTGTAGTGCGCCAGCGGTTCCGAGACGCCGTAGAACATCAGGCCGATGCCCATACCGGCGCTGAACATCATCGCGATCCAGGAGACGGTGCGGAACTCGGGCTCCTCGCCCTCGTGGCCGAGGGTGATCCGGCCGTAGCGGCTCATCGCCAGCCAGAGCGCGAAAATCACGAAGCCGGTGGCGGCCAGCATGAACGCCCAGCCCGCGTTGTGCATCAGGCCGCCGAGCAGGGTGTCGGAGACGCTCTCCAGGGAGTCGGTGCCGACACCGCCCCAGATCAGGAAGGCCAACGTGAGGGCGGCGGTGACGCCGAACACCACCCGGTCGGTCACCGGAGCGCGCCCCTGTCCCGGATGGGGCGCCTCGGGGTCCGTCACGTCGTCATGGGTCACGGGTGGCACCTCTCAGGGGGCGGAAACGGGCATTTTGCTCCATACGAACTACCACATACGGACCCTTTTCCCGGCCCCCGGCACAGGTGTGTGTCGGCCCCGCGGGCCGAAACGTGGCCCGACGGCGCCCATCGTCACGCCACGTTCATGGACACGGGGGGTACGGGAGTGCTCAATGGGAGGGCGAACACACCTCACCCCCCACGGACTTGGAGCCTTCGTGTACCGCAGACTCATCGTCCCCGGCGCGCTCGCCTTCGCGCTCGCGCTGGCCGTCCCCGCCACCGCCGCCGACTACTCCCCCGGCGCCCCCGGCATCGGCGACCCGTACTACCCCGTGAGCGGAAACGGGGGCTACGACGTGCGGCACTACGGTCTCGACCTGACGTACCACCCGGACAGCGACCTGCTGGAGGGCACGGCGACCATCCGGGCCACCGCCACCCAGGACCTGTCACGCTTCGACCTGGACTTCGGGCTGCCCGTCAAGAGCGTCACCGTGAACGGGAGGAGCGCCGCGCACCACCTCTCCGGCGACCAGGAGCTGGAGGTGACCCCGGCGGCGGGGCTGCGGGACAAGGCCCGCTTCACGGCCGTCGTACGGTACGCGGGCAAGCCGTCGGACCTGGTCATCAACGGGTTCACCTCCTGGGCGCGGACGCCTGACGGGGCGGTGGCGGCGCAGGAGCCCGAGTCGTCCGTGTGGTGGTATCCGGCCAATGACCATCCGCTGGACAAGGCGACGTACGACATCTCCGTCTCGGTCCCGAAGGGCCTCGACACCGTCTCCAACGGCGTCCTGACCGGGCAGCACACCAGGAACGGCTGGACCCGCTACGACTGGCGCTCCGACAAGCCGCAGGCCACGTATCTGACAACGTTGGCGATCGGCAAGTTCGACATCCACCACGGGGTCACGGACGACGGCATCCCGGTGACCACCGCCTACAGCAAGGACCTCGATCCGGCGGAGGCGGCCGGGGCGCGGGCCTCGGTGGAGCGGACCGCGGAGGTGGTCGAATGGCTGGAAACCCTCTACGGCCGCTACCCGTTCAGCGCGGCGGGCGGCTATGTGCCCAATGTGACCAGCGGTTTCGCGCTGGAGACCCAGACCAGGCCGATGTACAGCCCGTCGATCTTCAAGAACGGCGAGAACATCTCGGTCGTGGCGCACGAACTGGCGCACCAGTGGTACGGCGACAGCGTGTCGGTGCACGGCTGGAAGGACATCTGGGTCAACGAGGGCTTCGCCGCGTACACGGAGTGGCTCTGGTCGGAGCAGCACGGCGGGCCGAGCGCGCGTGAGTCGGCGGACGAGACGTACGCGGCGCACCCGGCGGACGACGCGTTCTGGACGGTGCTGCCCGGCGATCCGGGACCCGACAACCAGTTCGACGCCGCGGTGTACGACCGCGGCGCGATGGCGATCCAGGCGCTGCGGGACGAGGTGGGCGACAAGGCGTTCTTCAAGCTGCTGAAGAAGTGGCCCCGGCTCCACCGCTACGGCAACGGGTCGGTGGCGGCGTTCCGGGCTTACGCGGAGCGCGAGACCGGCAAGGACCTCGGGGCCCTCTTCGAGACGTGGCTGTTCACACCGGAGCGGCCGGCTTCCCCCGGGGGCGCCGCCTAGCTGTACTTCCGGTGGCCCGAGGGTTTCGTGCCTGCTTGTTTCTTCCCCTCTTGGCGAGGCTTCCCCCAATTCTGTGAGGCTTCCCCCAATTACGTGAAGTTTTCGCCCCGTTCCGCCTTCTCGACCAGGAGGCGTGGCGGGGCGAAACGGTCTCCGTAGGTCGCTGCCAGGTGCCTGGCGCGGGCCGTGAAGCCGGCGGGGCCGCCCTCGTAGCCGTTGATGTACTGGAGGACGCCGCCGGTCCAGCCGGGGAAGCCGATGCCGAGGAGGGAGCCGATGTTGGCGTCGGCGACGGAGGTGAGGACGCCCTCCTCCAGGAGCCGCACGGTGTCGAGGGATTCGGCGAACATCATGCGGTCGCGCAGGTCGCGCAGCGGGACCCGGGCGTCGTCGCGGGTGAAGTGGGCGCGCAGTCCCGGCCAGAGGCGGGTGCGGCGGCCGTCCTCGTAGTCGTAGAAACCGGCGCCGCCGGCCTTGCCGGTGCGGCCGAACTCCTCGACCATACGGTCGATGACGGCCTCGGCGGGGTGCGGCCGCCAGGTCTCGCCGGCCTCCTCGGCGGCGCGGCGGGACTCGTCGCGGATGCGGCGCGGCAGGGTGAGGGTCAGCTCGTCCATGAGCGCGAGGACCTTCGCGGGGTACCCGGCCTGGGCGGCGGCCTGTTCGACGGAGGCGGGCTCGACGCCCTCGCCGACCATGGCGACGCCCTCGTTGAGGAAGCGGCCGATGATCCGCGAGGTGAAGAAGCCGCGGGCGTCGCGGACCACGACGGGGGTCTTGTCGAGCTGCCGTACGAGGTCGAAGGCGCGGGCGAGGGCGGTGTCGGAGGTCTGCGCGCCGCGGATGATCTCGACGAGCGGCATCCGGTCGGCGGGCGAGAAGAAGTGCAGCCCGAGGAAGTCGTGGGGGCGTTCGACGCCTTCGGCGAGCTGGGTGACGGGGAGCGTGGAGGTGTTGGAGCAGAGCAGCGCGTCGGGGGCGACGAGGTGCTGGATCTCCTGGAACACCTTGTGCTTGAGGGCGGTGTCCTCGTAGACGGCCTCGATGACGGCGTCGCAGCCCGCGAGGTCGGCCGGGTCGGCGGTGGGGGTGATACGGGCGAGGAGGGCGTCGGCGGCGTCGCGGGTGCTGCGGCCCTTGGCGACGGCCTTGGTGGTCAGCGCCTCCGAGTGGCCCTTGCCGCGTGCGGCGGCCTCCGGGGAGACGTCCTTGAGGACGACGTCGATTCCGGCGCGGGCCAGGGTGTGGGCGATGGCGGCGCCCATCATCCCGGCGCCGAGGACGGCGGCCCTGGTGACGGGGCGGCGCGCGACGTCCCGGGGGCGCGCGGCGCCCGAGTTGACGGTCTGGAGGTCGAAGAAGAACGCCTGGATCATGTTCTTGGCGGTCTGCCCCGTGGCCAGGTCGGTGAAGTAGCGGGACTCGACGGTGCAGGCGGTGTCGAAGTCGACCTGGGCGCCCTCGACGGCGGCGGCGAGGATGGCGCGCGGCGCCGGGTAGGGGGCGCCGCCGGTCTCCTTGAGGAGCGTGGCGGGGAAGGCGGGCAGGCTCGCGGCGAGCCTGGGGTCCGCGGGGGTGCCGCCGGGCATGCGGTAGCCCGGGGTGTCCCAGGGCTGGTGGGACTCGGGGTGGGCGTCGATGAAGGCGTGGGCCTGGGCGATCATGTCCTCGCGGCTGGCGGCCACTTCGTGGACGAGGCCGGTGGCGAGCGCGCGTGCGGGGTCGTAGCGGGTGCCCTTGAGCAGCACCCTGGTCAGCGCCTCCTGCACGCCGAGCAGCCGTACGGTGCGCACCACGCCGCCCCCGCCGGGCAGCAGGCCGAGCGTCACCTCGGGCAGGCCCACGACGGCGCCTGGGGCGGCGAGCACGATGCGGTGGTGGCAGGCGAGGGCGATCTCGTAGCCGCCGCCGAGCGCGGCCCCGCCGAGGGCGGCGACGACGGGGATGCCCAGCGTCTCCAGGCGGCGCAGGTCGCGCTTGACGGCCTGGCCCGCGGCGAAGACGCGGGGCGCGTCGGCGGGGGTGGCGGCGATGAGGTCGCGCAGGTCGCCCCCGGCGAAGAAGGTCTTCTTGGCGGAGGTGACGACGACGCCGCGTACCGCGTCGCGTTCGGCCTCAAGGCGGTCCACGACGGCCGTGAGGGAGGTCCTGAACGCCTCGTTCATGGTGTTGGCGGACTGTCCCGGGTCGTCGAGTACGAGGGTGACGACGCCGGCCCCGTCCTGCTCCCAGCGGATGGTGGTGGCGGGGGTCTGCGCGGGCTCGCTCATCGGGCTCTCTTCCTTGGTGGGCGGCGGCGGTGCGGGGGCGGGGCGCGGTCAGAGGCGTTCGACCACGGTGGCGATGCCCATGCCGCCGCCGACGCAGAGGGTGACGAGCCCGAGGTGCTTGTCCCGGCGTTCGAGTTCGTCGACGAGGGTGCCGAGGATCATCGCGCCGGTGGCGCCGAGGGGGTGGCCGAGGGCGATCGCGCCGCCGTTGACGTTGACCTTGTCGAGCGGGAGGTCCATCTCCCTGGCGAAGCGCAGCACGACCGCGGCGAACGCCTCGTTGATCTCGACGAGGTCGATGTCGCCGATGGACAGGCCGGCCCTGGCGAGGGCCTTGCGGGTGGCGGGGGCGGGCCCGGTGAGCATGATGGTGGGCTCGGAGCCGGAGACCGCGGCGGAGACGACGCGGGCGCGCGGCCGCATCCCGGCGCGCTCTCCGGCCTCCCGGGAGCCGATGGCGACGAGGGCGGCGCCGTCCACGATGCCGGAGGAGTTGCCCGCGTGGTGGACGTGGTCGATCGCCTCGACCCAGTGGTACTTCTGCAGGGCCACGGCGTCGAAGCCGCCGCGTTCGCCGATGTCCGCGAAGGACGGCTTGAGGCGGGCGAGGGTGTCGGCGGTGGTGCCCGGCCTGAGGTGTTCGTCGTGGTCGAGGACGGTGAGCCCGGCGCGGTCGCGCACGGGGACGACGGAGCGGTCGAAGAGGCCGTCCTTCCAGGCGCGCGCGGCGCGCTCCTGGGAGAGCGCCGCGTACTCGTCGACGTCGCGGCGGCCGAGGCCCTCGATGGTGGCGATGAGGTCGGCGCCGATGCCCTGGGGGACGAAGCCGACGCCGAGGCTGGTCATGGGGTCGGCGAACCAGGCGCCGCCGTCGGAGCCGATCGGCACCCGTGACATGGACTCGACGCCCCCGGCGAGCACCAGGTCCTCCCAGCCGGAACGGACCTTGGCCGCGGCCAGGTTGACCGCTTCGAGCCCGGAGGCACAGAAGCGGTTCTCCTGCACTCCGGCGACGGTGTCGGGCAGGCCCGCGGCGATGGCGGCGATCCTGGCGATGTCGGAGCCCTGGTCGCCGAGGGGGCTGACGACGCCGAGGACGATGTCGTCGATGGCGGCGGGGTCGAGTCCCGGCTGCCTGGCGCGCAGTTCGTGGATGAGGCCGACGACGAGGTCGACGGGCTTGGTGCCGTGCAGGGCGCCGTTCGCCTTGCCTCGGCCGCGCGGGGTGCGGAGGGCGTCGTAGACGTACGCTTCGGTCGGCTGGGAGGGCACGGCTGCGGCCTTTCGACGGGGCTTCTACGGGGCTTCTGCTGGGCTTCTAGCGGGCTTCGGGGCTTCGGGCCTGCCCGCCGTGTCCGCCATCGTCCTCCGTGAGCGCGACGTCCCAGTCGCGCGCCACCGCCGCGGTGTCGGCGCCGGGGTGTGGGGGCGGCTGCGGGGTGGCCGTGGGGGTGGCGGAGAAGCGGGGCGCGGGGGCGGGCTGGGTGGTGCCCTCGACGGTGGTGAAGGTGGCGCGGGCGGCGAGGTGGGGGTGGGCGGGGGCCTCGCGCAGCGAGAGGACGGGGGCGACGCAGGCGTCGCTGTCGGCGAAGGCGGCGGTCCACTCGTCGCGGGTGCGGGTGGCGAAGCGGTCGGCGATGAGCCGCCGCAGCGCGGGCCAGTTGTTTTGCTCCGCGCGGTCGGGCGCGTCGTCGCCGAGGCCGAGCCGGGTGGCGAACTCGCCGTAGAAGCGGTCTTCCAGGGCGCCCACGGCCATATGGCCGCCGTCGGAGGTGCGGTAGCAGCCGTAGAAGGGGCTGCCGCCGTCGAGGAGGTTGGCGCCGCGGCCGTCGTTCCAGAGTCCTGCGGCGAGCAGGCCGTGGACGGCGGTGGCGAGGTGGGCCGCGCCGTCGACGACCGCGGCGTCCACGACCTGCCCGAGGCCGGTGGCGCGGGCGTGGTGCAGGGCGGCGAGTACACCGGTGACGAGGTAGAGGGAGCCGCCCGCGTAGTCGCCGAGGAGGTTGGCGGGCACGGTGGGCGGCTCGTCGGGGGCGCCGATCATGCCGAGCACCCCGGTCGGCGCGATGTAGGCGATGTCGTGGCCCGCGCTCGCGGCGAGCGGGCCGTGCTGGCCCCAGCCGGTCATACGGCCGTAGACGAGCCGGGGGTTTCTGGCGTGGCAGTCGGCGGGGCCGACGCCGAGGCGTTCCGCGACGCCCGGGCGGTAGCCCTCGACGAGGATGTCGGCGCGCTCGGCGAGCGCGAGGACGCGCTCCGCGCCGTCCGGGGCCTTCAGGTCGACGAGGACGGAGCGCTTGCCGCGGCCTGTGGTGTCGTACCGCGGCGCGACGTCGAAGGGCTGGCCGCCCGGGCGGTCGACGCGTACGACATCGGCGCCGAGGTCGGCCAGGAGCATGGCCGCGAAGGGGCCAGGACCGATGCCGGACAGTTCGAGCACCCGGATTCCGGCCAGTGGTCCCCGGCGCCCGTGTGCGGCGCCGTCCTCGTCTGCCATCGAGCCCCCGTCAGCGTGGAGAACCTGCGGTAACACCCGTGATGGTAGGAACCGTGGAAACGCCGCACAAGAGGCGAGCAAGCGCTCGCTTCGCGTGCCCCCGGTGCCCCCTCTAGCCTGCCACCGCTTCCTTGAGGGCGCGGCGGCAGAGGGCGTCGGCGAGCCGGGTGGAGTGCGGGAGCCGGTAGCGGGGGGCGAGGGCCAGGGTGTGGGCGCAGGCCGTGTCGAGGTCCGTGCGGTGGCCCACGGAGACGAAGACGGGTTTGACGCCGTCCCTGGTGCGCAGCGCGCTGCCGACCGGCTCGGCGCCGTCGAGCAGCGGCGAGCGGGAGCCGCGTGCGGTGGCCGGGTCCGCGTAGGAGAAGGCGAACGGGTTCTTGGCGACCCCGGCCGTGGGCAGCCCGGTGAGCACCCCGAGGTGGCTGGCGAGGCCGAAGCGGCGGGGGTGGGCGAGGCCGTAGCCGTCGCAGAGGACGAGCCCGGGGTCGGCGGCGAGGGCGGCGAGCGCGGACAGCACGGCGGGCAGTTCCCTGAAGGCAAGCAGGCCCGGCACATAGGGGAACGGCACCCGGCCGACCGCGGTGGCCTCCTCGACGACGTCGAGGGTGGCGGCGTCGAGCACGACGGCCGCGGCCGCCACGGTGTCGCGCTCGTCGTCGTAGGCGACGTCGACCCCGGTGACATGCCCTGCGCCGGGCGGCGGTCCGCTCTCGCCGAGTATGACGCGATGGCGCAACTCGTCCTGGGTCGCCCTGGCTTGTACCTCGGTGGCGGGCCAGCCGGCCGGAATCCGTACGGGTCTCATGGTGCGGCGAAGGGTACGCGAAATCCCGTGGCGCGCCACCGGAGGGCAGGTCACGGGGGGTGTGGGGGTTGTCGGGCCCGGCAGGCATGAAGTCGGTGACACAGGTCACTCGCATTCTCGTGCACTGAGCGCGGCGCCGGGCCGTCCTACCGGTAGAGGCCCGTCGCGACCAGCGTCCGCCCGCGGCGACGAGCCCGCCGTCCGAGCCATCAGGGAGCAGGCGATGTCCACCGTCATCGAGCAGGCCGTAGAAGCACGCTTGGTCGCCGCGGCGCCACGCATGCCCACCATCCCCGCCTCGCTGTGCTACGACAGGGACGACCCGTTCGCCGTGCGTATGCGCTTCCCGGCACCGGCGACACTTGAGGGCGTCGAGGTCTGCTGGACGTTCGCCCGCGACCTGCTCGTGGACGGTCTTGAGGGCCCGGCCGGGCAGGGGGACGTACGGGTGCGCCCCTACGGCTACGACCGCACGGTGGTGGAGTTCCGCGCGCCGCAGGGCACGGCGGTCATCCATGTGCGCACCCCTGCGATCCGGCGCTTTCTGCGCCGCAGTACGGCGCTGGTGCCGCGGGGCCGCGAGGGGCGCTACGGCAATCTGGACCACGACCTCGCGGTGCTGATGCGCGGAGCCTGACGGCGGCGCGCCGAGGGGCTGTTCGGCGGGAGCCCGTCGGCGCGGGGTGCGGGTGCCGGGCGCGGAGGCGGGCAGGGGGCGTGCGGCGGGCCGGGGACGCGGGTGGACCGCTCCCCGGCTCCTTTGTGTGCGGCGTTGCGGGGCGGGCGTGTTGCCGGGTGTGCGGCGGGCGTTTCGGCGCTTGGGCGGGCGGGTGTTTCGGCGGGTGCGCCGGGTCAGGAGTTCGCGGCGGCGCTGCTCGCGGCGGTGGCCGCGGCGATCGCGACGGCGGCGCGTACGTCCTGGATGACCCGGCGCAGCGCGGGCGCCGCGTCCCCGCCGCGCTCGGCGAGCGCCGCGATGCGGTCGCGGTACTGGCGCCGCTCCTTGCCTGAGGCGACGGTGCGCAGTTCGCCCGCGGTGGCGAGCGCGATCACGGCGGCGTCCCTGTCGGACACCTCGGCGGTGGGGGTGTCGCCGAGCAGCACCGCCCTGGCCCGCTTGCGCAGCCCGTCCGCGATGCCGCGGTCGGCGAGTTCGTACTGGTGGGAGGGGATGATTCCGAGCAGGCGGCGGGAGCGGTCGTGCAGCAGCCCGTCCTTGGTGAGCTGCGCGACGACGGCGTCGAGGGTGACCTTGGAGCGTGAGGTCACCCAGGACTTCCACTTGCGGGGACGGGACTCCACGACGAGTTCGAGGAGCCCGTCGAGGGCGGGGTCGCCGGTCTCGGCGTCGGGGCTCGCGGGCGTGGCGACACCGTCCCGGTCCAGCAGCAGGCCCCGCTGGGCGAGTTCCGTGAGGGCGGCGGCGCGTACCAGGTGGGCGAGGTAGGGGGTGCCGGTCGATCTGTCCTTCGTGGTGTCCCAGGAGAGCAGGTAGAGCTGCGCGGGCAGGGAGAGGGCCGGTTCGCCGGACACGGGGGCTCCTTCTGGTGCGGGGTACCCGCCACCACACGGTGCCGGGCGCCCGTCGAAATCCTCACTGGGCATCTTCTCCCCCCTTTCCCGACGGTCAAGGGCCGAAGCCCCCGCCCCTTTCCCCCCACACCCCTCACTACTACGTGACGTGTAGTACGCTGCCCGTACTACGCGCCCCGTACTACGCAACGCGTATCACCGGATGCCGGGAGTCGGCTACGGGCGGGGCCGAGGACCACGGACGGGAGGGCCCCCTTGCCCACGAACGACGCCCAACTGCTGGTGCTGAGCGCACTGGCGGAGGGACCGCTGCACGGATACGCGATCAACGCGGCCATCGAACGCCTCTCCGGCACCCGGCTCGGCCCCGGCAGCCTGTACGGGGCGCTGGCCCGGCTGGAGTCCAAGGGGCTCGTGGAAGGGGTGGAGGGGACGGCCGGGCGGGAGCGGCAGCGCCCGGTGCGGCTCACGGACGCGGGACGCGCGCTCCTGGAGGAGACCGCGCAGACGATGGCACGCGTCTCCGACCGCGTCTTCGAGGTCTTCGAGTCCGCGGTGCCCGACAGGACCGGCTACCTGGACCGGCTCGCCGCCACCGAGGAGGCGCGCTCGTACAAGTCGGTGATGCTCAAGGCGCTGGCGCCGCGGCCCGGACAGACCGTGCTCGACCTGGGCTGCGGTCCCGGCACCGACCTGGAGGCGCTGGCCGGGGCGGTGGGCGGCGAGGGGCGGGTGATCGGTGTCGACATGGACCCGGACATGGCCGCGCGGGCGCGTGAGCGCACCGCGGACGTGCCCGCCGTGCAGGTGCGGCAGACGGACATCACCGCGCTGCCGCTGCCCGACGCGGACGCCGACCTGGCACGGACCGACCGGGTGCTCCAGCACGTCGCGGACCCCGCAGCGGCGCTCGCCGAGGCGCGCCGGGTGCTGCGCCCCGGGGGCAGGCTGGTGATGGGCGAGCCCGACTGGGACTCGCTCGCCGTCGACCACCCCGACCTGGAGAGCGCCCGCGGCTACGCCCGCCACATCACCGACCGGGTGGTGCGGCGCGGCGCCATCGGCCGCCAACTGCCCAGGCTGGCCGAGGAGGCGGGCTTCGAGGTGCCCGCGGTGGTGCCGGTGACCTCGGTGTTCCGGGACGTGGGCGCGGCCGACCGGGTGCTCGGCCTTGAGCGCAACACGCGGCGCGCGGTCGAGGCCGGTTATCTGACGGAGCGGGCCGCGGGGGACTTCCTGGCACACCTGGCCGAGCGGCCGTTCTTCGCGGCCGTGACCCTCTACGTCGTCGTCGCCGAGGTGCCGGCGGCACCCTGAGCCGCCCCTGCGGCTGGGCGGCGGCCCGCTCGGCGACGTAGTCTCCGAGCGGGCGAAAGGAGAGAGGCGCACATGAGCGAGGACGACGTCTGGACCGGCCGCAAGGCACACTCCGCACGGGTCTACGACTACATCATCGGCGGCAAGGACAACTACGAGGTCGACCAGGCAGCGGCCGAGGACTCCCTGAAGGTCTGGCCCGGACTGCGCGACAGCATGCTGCTGAACCGCGCCACCATGCGCCGGATGGGGCACTGGCTGGCCACGGAGGCGGGCCTGCGGCAGTTCCTCGACATCGGCACGGGCATCCCGACCGAGCCCAATCTGCACCAGGTCGTGCAGCACGTCGCCCCCGACTCCCGGATCGTCTACGTGGACAACGACCCGGTGGTCCTCGCGCATGCCGCGGCCCTGATGACCAGCACGGCCGAGGGCCGCACCAGCTACATCTCGGCGGACATGCACCGGCCCGAGGCGCTGCTCGACCACCCGGACCTGCACGCCACCATCGACCTGGGCAGGCCGGTGGGGCTGACCATCATCGCGATGCTCCAGTTCGTCGAGGACGCCAGGGGCCTGATCGAGTCCCTGACCGGGCACCTGGTCTCCGGCAGCTATCTCGCGCTGACCGTCCCCACCCACGAGCTCGCGCCCGAGTCCGCCGCGCTGGCCCGCACCTACACCGACCTCGGCATCCCCATGTACCTGCGCGGCAGGGCCGAGATCGAGGGGTGGCTCGGCGGCTTCGAGGTGCTCGACCCCGGTGTCGTCCCCATGTCGCGCTGGCGCCCCGAGCCCGGCGACCCCGTACTGCCCGACGACGCCACCAACATGTACGCGGTGGTGGCCCGCAAGCCCTGAGCCCGCGGGGGCCGCGCTCAGGGCGGGGGCAGCGCGGAGCACAGGGCGGACAGCGCCTCCGCGAAGGCGTGGTCGGGCAGCCCGCCGAAGCCGACCACCAGGCCGTCGGTGGGCGGCACCGGGCTGTCCGGGTGCCGGTGCTGGGCGAGGCCGTCCACGGCGAGGCCCTGCCGGGCCGCGGCGCGCACCGTGTCGGCCTCCGTGCCGGGCGGCAGGGTGAGCACGGCGTGCAGCCCCGCCGCGATCCCGGAGACCGAGACATGCGGGGCCCGCTCCGCGAGGGTGCGCACCAGCAGGTCGCGGCGGTGCAGGTAGACGCGGCGCATCAGGCGCACATGGCGGTCGAAGGCGCCGCGGGTGAGGAAGTCGGCGAGCGTGAGCTGATCGGTGCTCGTCGACCACATCTCGCGGGGCCCCTTCACCGCGAGGACGTCGGGCACCAGGCGCTCGGGCAGCGCCATCCAGCCGATCCGCAGCGCCACGCTGAGGCTCTTGCTCGCCGAGCCGAGGTAGACGACCCGCTCGGGGTCGAGCCCCTGGACGGCGCCGACGGGCTGGCGGTCGTAGCGGAACTCGCCGTCGTAGTCGTCCTCGATGACCAGTCCCCCGCCCGCCCGCGCCCAGTCCACGACGGCGGCGCGCCGCTCCGGGTGCAGGGTGGCCCCGGTGGGGAACTGGTGCGCGGGAGTCAGCAGCACGGCGTCCGCCCCGGCGCCCGCCAGCTCCTCCACCACCGCGCCGCGCCCGTCCACCGGCAGGGGTACGGTGCGGCGGCCCCCGGTCTCGAAGAAGGCGCGGTGCACGCCGAGTCCGTACGCCTCCACGGCGATGGTGCCGGGCAGCGCCAGGCCGAGGAGGTGCAGGGCGCCCGCGGTGCCCGCGCAGACGACGATGCGGTGCGGCGCGGTGCGCACCCCGCGGGCGCGGGCCAGGTACTCGGTGAGGGCGAGCCGCAGCTCAGGGCGGCCCCGCGGGTCGGGCACGGCGAAGGCGTCGTGGGGCGCGGCGTGCAGCGCGCGCCGGGTGGCCGCGATCCAGGCCGTGCGGGGGAAGCGTGAGGCGTCGGGCGAGGTCGGCCGCAGATCGAGTTCCGGCCGGCGCCGCGGCGGCGCGGCGCGGCTCGGGCGCTCGGCGGGCAGCGGGGTGCTGCGCCGCGCCACCCGGGTGCCGGAGCCCTGGCGGGCGGTCAGCCAGCCCTCGGCGACCAGTTCGCCGTAGGCGTCGCCGACGGTGTTCAGCGCCAGGCCGAGGTCGCGGGCGAGGCCGCGGTACGGGGGCAGCCTGGTGCCGGGGGCGAGCCGCCCCGAGGCGATGGCCTCGCGCAGGGCCCGCATGAGCCGGTCGCGCTTGCCGCCGGGGCCGCGCAGCTCCAGGTGCAGATCGGCGCCGGAGCCGGACGGCCCGCCCCGGTCGGCGGGCTGCTCGGTGGGCATGGGGACACCTCCGGGCCGGGACGGGACGCTCGCCGCGGGCACCGCTCCCCCGCGGGCCCGCTGTCGCAGGGCATGCTATCCGCGGGCCGCGCGGCGCCCCTGCGGCGACATGGCGCCCCGGCGGGCGCCGCGGCCCGGACCCCGCCGCCTGGCCTTGGCAGCGGCGTCAGGGCCTGATGTTCTCCAGGTCCGCAAGCAGGCCCGGGTGCTTCGGCTCCCAGCCGAGGGCCCGCCGGGTGTGGGCGCTGGTGGCGGGCTGGTCGGTCGCGAAGATCGTGCCGAGGGGGCCGTAGGTCTCCGGTGCCACCGCCTCGACCGGCAGGCCGAGCCGCCGCCCGATGACCGCGGCGATGTCGCGCACCCTGTCCCCCTCGTCGGCCACGGCGTGCCAGGCGCTCCCGGCTTCGGCGCGCTCCAGGGCGAGCCGGATGAGGACGGCCGCGTCCAGGGCGTGCACGGCCGGCCAGCGCTGCTCGCCGTCGCCCGGGTAGCCGGACACCCCGGAGTCGCGGGCGAACTGGGTCAGGATGCCAGCGAACCCGCCCGCGCCCTCGTTGTGCACCGTGCGCGGCAGGCGTACGGCAGTGCTGCGCACGCCGCGCGAGGACAGCGCGAGGACCGCCGTGACCGAACGGCTGCGGCCCCCCACCGGCCCGCCGGTCGGCAGCGGGTCGGCCTCGGTGGCGGGGCGGCCTGGCACCGCGGGCGTACCGGAGACGGTGACGAAGGGGCGGTCGCTGCCGACCAGGGCCTCGCCGATCGCGGCGAGGGCGGCGGCCTCCTCGGCGACCGCGCGGGCGACGGCCTCCGCGGTGCTGAAGTCATGGCCGAACGCCAGGTGGACCACGCCCTCGGCGCGCGCGGCGATGTCCCGTAGCACGTCCAGGTCGGCGAGGCCGCCCCTGACGGGCTCCGCGCCCGCCTCCTCGGCGGCCCGTGCGGAGGCGTCGGAGCGGGCGAGTGCGAGGACGGTATGGCCGTTGCCGAGGAGTTCGGCGACGACGGCGGAACCGATCAGTCCGGTGCCACCGGTGACGAAGACGCGCATGGGGCTCTCCCGCAAGTGATGGGACTCTTGTCCCGTCACCCTACCAAAGTGATGGGACAAGAGTCCCATCACGTAGGATGGGCGCATGGGGCGGTGGGAACCAGGCGCACGCGAGCGGCTTGTCGTAGCCGCGGTCGACCTCTTCAACGAGCAGGGGTACGACGCCACGACGGTGGCGCAGATCGCCGAGCGCGCGGGGGTCACCAAGAGCACGTTCTTCCGGCACTTCCCCGACAAGCGGGAGCTGTTGGTGGCCGGGCAGGAGACGCTGAGCCGACTGCTGACCGAGGGGATCGCCGAGGCGCCCGAAGACGCGGGCCCGCTCACGGCGGTCACCGCTGGGCTGCTGCGGGCCGCGGGCATGATGGGCCCCGTGAACCGGCGGCTCGCGCCGCGGCTGCGGGCTGCCGTCGCCGCCAGCACGGAGCTTCAGGAGCGCGACGCCCTCAAGAGCGTCAGCCTCGGGGCCGCGATGACGGACGCGCTGATCGCGCGCGGCGTCCCCGACCCGACCGCGGCGGTGGCGAGCGAGCTGGGCGCCCTCGCCTTCAAGCGCGGCTTCGCCCGGTGGTCCGAGGGCGATCAGGAGGGCAAGGACGACCTCGGCGCCCTCATCCTGACGGCCCTGGACGAACTGCGCGCGGCCAGCGCGTCGTTGACCTGAGCGGGACACGCCGCACGGCGGACGCACGCGCCCGCCGTGCGCGAGCCGCGGCGAGGCCCCGCGCGCCCGACCGGGCCGCGCGTGCCCCCGATGTCGCGCGTGCCGCCGTTGTCGCTAACTCGGCGAGCGGCGCAGTGCCATGCGCTCCTTCTCGGAGAGGCCGCCCCAGACCCCGAAGCGCTCGTCGTGGGTGAGGGCGTACTCCAGGCAGACCTCGCGCATGTCGCACAGTTCGCAGATCCGTTTCGCCTCGCGTACGGAGCTGCCGGGTTCCGGGAAGAAGAAGTCGGAGCCGACCTGGGCACACAGCGCGTGCTGCTGCCAGGCCAGGTCGGCCGCGCCTGACCTGTCGATCTGCATGCGGACGATCCTGGTACGCGCCGAAAAACATTTGAGCAACGCGGCGTCAACGAGGGCGTGTCGCGCCTTGCGCGGGCCGCATACGCGGAGTACAAGCGCGGTCACGGTACGGCCGGGTACCGTATCGCGGGCCCCTGCGGGCAGGGGCCGGGGCGCGGCCGCGTGCGGCGTCAGGCGGTGGCGCGCCTGACGAGGGTGGTGCGGGTGACGACCCTGGTGTCGGCCGGGGCGACCGGGCCACGGCCGCCGCCGCGTGTGGTGTCCAGGAGCATACGTGCCATCATCCGGCCCATCTCCTCGATGTCCTGACGGACCGTGGTGAGCGGCGGGTCGGTGTTCGCGGCCAGCGGCAGCATGTCGTCGAAGCCGACGACCGCCACGTCCTCGGGCACCCTGAGGCCGCGGGCGCGCAGGGTGCGCAGGGCGCCGAGCGCGCTCAGGTCGTTGGCGGCGAAGACGGCGTCGAGGCCGGGGTCGCGGTCGAGCAGGGCGGCCATGGCGCGCTCGCCGCCCGCCGTCGTGAAGTCGCACTGCTCCACCAGCGAGGGGGCGCCGTCGCCGACCACCTCGCGGTAGCCGTCGAGGCGGTCCACGGCCGAGGTCTGGTCGAGGGGTCCCGTGAGGTGCGCGATCCGGCGGCGGCCGAGCCCGGCGAGGTGGCGGACCGCGTCCCGGGCGCCGCCGAGGTTGTCGCAGTCCACGAAGGGCACGTCGCGGGTGGTGCCGCTGCTGTCGGGCCTGCCACCGAACACGGTGGGCACACCGGCGGCCCGCACGATCCCGGGCAGCGGGTCGTTCAGATGGAGCGAGAAGGCGAGCGCGCCGTCTACGTGGCCGCCCGCGAGATAGCGGCCCACGCGCGCGTAGTCGTCGCTGTCCTCGGTGAGCAGCAGGACGAGCTGGCAGTCGTGGGCGGTCAGTTCCTTGCTGATGCCGCGGAGCTGGAGCCCGAAGAAGGGGTCGGCGAACACCCTGGTCTCGGGCTCCGCGACCACGACGGCGACGGCGTCATGGCGCCTGGTGACGAGGCTGCGGGCCGCCTGGTTGGGGACGTAGCCCAGTTCGTCGACCGCGCGCCGCACGCGCTCCGCGAGGTTGCGGCGCACCCCCGTGCTGCCGTTGACGACGCGGGACACCGTGGCCCGGGAGACCCCGGCGCGCTCGGCCACCGCTTCGAGGGTGGGGCGCGCATCGGTCGGCTCGCTCACGTTGGGCTACCTCCGGGCGTTTCGTGGGCTGACCCCTGCCACCCTATCCACGCCCGCACCGTCCTGAGAGCGCTCCCCGGCGGGTGTTCCCAGGCCGTCGGAGGCTCGGGGCCCGCGCGGCGCCCCCTACGCCCCGGCGGCCCGCGGGGGCGCGGGCGTCAGGCGGCCTCCCAGGCGGCCTCGACCATCCGGAAGATCTCGTCCACCGCGGCCTGCGGATCGGCGGCCTCGCGGGCGAGCGCGTAGGCGTCGACCGCGAACCGCGCGATCGTCCGGCAGGCCGTCTGCGAGCGCGAGCAGCCGGGGTCGGCGGCGATGGCGGCGGCCAGTGACTCGGCGTGCCGCAGCCGCATGGACTCCTCGTACTCCCGCAGGGCGGGCGTCCCGTCGACCAAGTGCCAGACCGGCGCGGCGCCCTCCGCCGAGCAGTGCCGCACCAGGGCCTCGATCTCGCGGCGCAACGCGGGGACGAGCGGCTCCTGCGGGGCCCGGTCGGTGACGGCCCCGGTGAGGCGGCGCTCGAAGTCCGCGTCACGCTCGAACACCAGCGCTTCCTTCGCGGCGAAGTGGGAGAAGACCGTGGTCACGGCGACATCGGCCTCGGCGGCCACATCGCGGATGCCCACCGCGTCGTACCCCTTCTCCAGGAAGAGCCGCAGCGCGGTGTCGGCGATCCTCTGGCGGGTCGCGGCCTTCTTGCGCTCGCGGCGCCCCGGTTGCACGGTCATGCGCTCACGCTAGCAGATACAAATCCGTAACCGTTTTTTAAAGCTAACCGTTAGTGCTACGGTCGCGGCATGAAGAAAGTGATATTCGCCGAGTTCGGCGGCCCGGATGTCCTGCGCCTCACCGACGCCGAGAAGCCCCACGCGGGCCCCGGCCGCATCCGCGTCGCCGTCAGGGCGGCGGGCGTGAACCCCGTCGACTGGCGGCTTCGCGAGGGGCAGGTGCTGGCGGCCCATCCGACCGAGCTGCCCTCGGGGGTCGGGCAGGACGCCGCCGGGGTGGTGGACGAGGTCGGCGAGGGCGTCGAGGGGGTCGCGGTCGGCGACCGGGTCTTCGGCGAGGGCGCGAGCACCTACGCCGAGTTCGCGGTGCTGTCCGCGTGGGCGCGCATGCCAGGGGGCCTGACGTTCGAGGAGGCGGCCGGCTACCCCTCCGTGGTGGAGACCGCGCTGCGCGTCATCCGCGAAGTCGGCGTGAGGCCCGGGCAGACGCTGCTGGTCAGCGGCGCCGCGGGGGGCGTCGGTTCCGCGGTGCTCCAGATCGCCCGCGAGCGCGGTATCGCGGTGACCGGCACGGCGGGGGCCGCGAACCAGGACTATCTGCGCGGGCTCGGCGCCGCCGCCACCACGTACGGCGACGGCTGGGTCGAGCGGGTGCGGCGGCTCGGCCCGGTCGACGCCGCCCTCGACCTGGCCGGCTCCGGCGTGGTCCGCGAACTCGTGGAGCTGACCGGGGACCCGCGCCGGGTGGTCTCCATCGCCGACCTCGGCGCGCCCGGCCTCGGCGTCCGCTTCTCCGGCGCGGCCGGGAGCATGCGGGACGCGCTCGCCGAGGCAGTCCGCCTCATCGAGGAGGGGCGGCTGCGCATCCCGGTCGAGAAGACGTACCCACTGGCCGAGGCCGCCGCGGCGCACGCCGACAGCAAGGCCGGGCATACGCGCGGGCGGCGGGTGATGGTGGTCTGAGGAGGCGGGCCCGCGCGCCCCGCCACTCATCGCGCCCCCCGCGCCCCGCGCCTGCGGCGAGCGGCGGGCAGGGGGACGACGGGCGGCGGCCGCGGGCGGGGGCGCGGGGCCGAGCGGGCACGGGAGCCCAAGCCCCCCGGGGACCTTCCCCGCCCCCCAGGAACTCGTTACGCCGAGTGATCCATGTGCTCCATCCCTTCCATCCCTTCCATCCCTTCCATGCCCTCCATGCCCTCCATGCCGTCCATCCCCTCCGCACTCTTCGCGCCGTCGCCGCCGGTGGCGCTCTTGTCCGCCGACGGGCTCTTCTTCTTCGAGTCGCCGGACGCGGTGTGGTCCATGTGCTCGTAGTCGGGGATGGAGCCGTCGGTGTTCTTCACCAGGAGCAGCCCGTACATCCCCTGGTCGGAGTGGCTCTGGACATGGCAGTGGTACATCCAGGCCCCGGCGCCCACGCCCTCGCCCGCGATGATCTGGAAGCCGAACGAGTCCGCGGGTCCGACCGTCTTGTTATCGATGACCGGGCTGGGGTCGTCCGGTCCCGTGAGCAGGCCCGTGCGGTTGTCCGCCCAGCGGTGGCCGTGGATGTGGAAGGTGTGGAAGTACTCGCCGTGCGTGATCATGACGATCTCGACGCGGTCGCCGACCGTGGCCTCGAAGTCCGGTCCCGGCAGGGTGTTGTTGACCTTCATGTCGTTGAACACGATGGTGTGGGTGGCGTCGGGCAGCAGGTCGCCCTTGCGGCGGACGACGACGGGTCCGTACAGGCCCGCCCTGATGCCGCCCGAGCCGTGCTCGCCGCCGACCGCGTGGTCGTGGTAGTGCCAGTAGCCCGCGCTGCCCTCGCGCCAGGTGCCGTCCGCGCGGCGCCCGGCGGCGTGGGTGCGCCAGGTGTAGGTGCGCTTGCCGCCCGGCTCGATCTGACTGTGGTTCATCATCGTGCCGTCGCTGGAGACTTCGTAGTCGAGGCCGTGGACATGCAGGCTGGCGTCCACGTCGAGGCTGTTCGTGACCTCGATGTGCAGGGTGTCGCCCTCGTTGATCTCGATCAGGGGCCCGGGGATGGACGCCTTGCCCGGTTCGAGCCCGTAGCCCATCTGGCCGTCGTCCAGCGCCTCCATGTACAGCGACATGTGTCTGACCTCGCCGCCGGGCGGCGCGAGCGCCGCCTTCGGGGCCTTGGGCGCCGCGCTCGCCGACGTCGCCATCGTGCCGAGGCCCGCCGCGGCGGCAGAGCCCGCCAGCAGCCGCCCGGTGAACGCCCGTCGGCCGAGCGCGCCCTGCCGCCCCTCGCGCGCCCTGCCCGTCGCTTCGCTCATCGCCGAACTCCCCCTTGGTACGGAGATTCACGGGGCGCAGCAGCCCCGGGGACGGCCTCACCGTAGCTGCGCGATGTTCGTTTATCCACACTCAGGACAAAGTTTGTACAACTCCGGTGATACCTATTGGCGAACCGCGAAAAGGGGTCTAGCTTCATCGGCGCTGTTGCTATGACCGACGAGGGGTGGGTGTATTCATGCGGCTCAAACCGCATCAGAAACCCTCAGCCGTACCAGGGTTGAGCAGAGCCACATACAGACCGGCCCGCGCGCGGCGGCGCGCGTGGGCCGCGGTAGCCGCCATCGGAGCGCTGGCCGCGGGACTCCTCACGGGTCCCGCGGCCTCGGCGCGCCCGGCAGGGGCGCTCGATCTGCCCTCGCCGCCGGGCACGTCCGACGTGAAGGTCCTGGTGTTCTACGGGTCGGCCGCGGAGGGCGACGAGTCCCCCGCGGTGAACGCGGGCATCGAGGCGATCGAGAAGATCGGCCAGTCGGGCCCCGCCGACCAGCAGTTCACCATCCAGGCCACCGACGACGCCGCCGTCTTCACCAAGGCCAACAAGATGGGCAAGTTCAACTCGGTCGTCTTCCTGACGGGCGGCGGTGACGTCCTGGACGCCGCCCAGGAGGCCGGTCTCAAGAGCTACGTCGAGGCGGGCGGCGGCTTCGTCGGCATCCACGACGCGGCCTCCGCGGAGCCGTACTCGGACTGGTACACCGGGCTGATCGGGGCGCGCCCCGCGGCGGACACCCCGTCGTCGGCGCAGAAGGCGGTCGTCGAGGTCGGCGACCGCAAGAATCCGGCGACCAAGACGCTGCCGCTGGAGTGGAACCGCACCGACACCTGGCCCAACTGGGCGGAGAACCCGACCGGCAAGGTGCACACCGTCGCCAGTGTGCGGGAGTCCTCCTACAAGCCGGGCGAGGGCGCCAACGGGGTGGACCACCCCATCTCCTGGTGCCGCGACTACGACGGCGGGCGGTCCTTCTACACCGGGATGGGCGGCACCGCGACGACGTTCGACGAGGCCGACTTCCGCGACCACCTGCGTGGCGCGCTGCTGTGGACCACGCGTCTGGTACGTGCCGACTGCAAGGCCACCATCAACGCCAACTACAAGGCCGAGCGGGTCACCGTGCCCAACCAGCCGGGCGAGCACGACCAGATCGCCGAGCCGCACGGCATGACGATCGCCCCCGACGGCCGGGTCTTCTACATCGGCCGCGGCGGCGAGAGCAACGACGCGCCGGTGGTCACCGACTGGGACGACCCTGACATGGGCCGGGGCGTGGGCACGATCCACATCTACGACCCCGACACCAAGAAGGTCAAGCTGGCGGCCGAGCTGCCCGTCTTCGGCAACAAGGGCGGCGGCGACGAGCTGGTCAAGATCGAGGAGGGCCTGCTCGGGATCGAACTCGACCCGCACTTCGCGGACAACCACTGGGTGTACGTGTACTACACCCCGTACCGCGACCTCGACCGTGAGAAGCACATGGACAAGCGCACGGTGTCCCGCTTCACCCTCGACCCGGCCACCGACAAGCTCGACCTCGACAGCGAGAAGGTGCTGCTGAGCTGGCCCGCCCAGGTGCACAGTTGCTGCCACGCCGGCGGCGGGATGACCTGGGACTCCAAGGGCAACCTGTACATCGGGGTCGGCGACAACAACTCCTCGCAGTACAGCGACGGCTACTCGGGCAACAACCCGGAGCCCAACTTCCAGGGCGTCTCGTTCGCCGACGCCCGGCGCACCGCGGGCAACACCAACAACCTCAACGGCAAGATCCTGCGCATCCACCCCGAGACGGACGGCACGTACACGCTCCCCAAGGGGAACCTGTTCACCGGCAAGGAGACCGACGAGGGCGGCGGCAAGACCCGCGGCGAGATCTACGCGATGGGCGTGCGCAACCCGGCGCGCATCTACGTCGACAAGAAGACGGACATCCTGTACGCGGGCTGGGTCGGACCCGACGCCCAGGACCCGTCGCCGACGTGGGGACCTGCCAAGTACGACACCTTCGCGGTGATCACCCACGCCAGCAACCGCGGCTGGCCGTTCTGCATGGGCAACAAGCAGCCGTACCGCGACCGCGAGCTGCCCGACCCGACGGTGCCGCAGGACTGGTACGACTGCGACCACCCGAAGAACGAGTCGCCGAACAACGACGGCCTGGTCAACCTGCCGCCGGTGACCGGCAACAACATCTGGTACTCGCCCCAGGGCGGCGCCCCCGACTACCCGCGCGACGAGAACGGCATCCCGTCGTACGACGTCAACGAGGCGCAGTACCTGGAGCCTTGGCTCCAGGGCGGCGGCCAGGCGACCATGGACGGGCCGGTCTACCGCTTCGACAAGTCGCTGAAGAGCGACGTGAAGTGGCCGCAGTACTGGGACGGCAAGTGGTTCGTCGGCGACTTCTACGACGCCACCAACCCGCGGCACGCCGTGCTGATGGACCCGAAGACCCAGGGCGAGGGCGGCATCCCGGTGCACGCGGACTCGCTGCGGCAGATCATCCCGGTCGGTGACGGCGGCATCAGGAACCTCATGGACTGGGAGTTCGCGCCCGACGGGTCGCTGTACGTCCTCGACTACGGGCGCGGCTTCTTCACCTGGGACGACCAGTCCGCGCTGTGGCGGGTCACCTACCACGGCGGGGCGCCCACTCCGGCGGCCAAGGACCTGGCCAGGAAGGACGGATGATGCGCAGCGCACCCCCCGGACGACGAAGAAGAGGTGCGGCGGGTCCGCCGCGCCTGATGGCCCTGCTCATGGGGCTGCTGCTGGTGCTCGGCCTCGGCTCCACGGCGGCGTACGCCTCCGGGGGCAAGGCGAGCCCCAAGGCGGCCGCGGCGCAGACCCTGACCTGGACCGGCGACAACGACATGACCAAGTACGCCTCCGTCCCCGACACGGCGGTGGCGGGCCCGGCGACGATCGTCTTCGAGAACAGCGAGGCGACCGGCAACACCACGGGCATGGCGCACACGCTGACGTTCGACACCTCGGACCCGGCGTACAACAACGACGTCAACGTCAACATCCTGGCGAGTCCGCTGGACTCGGCGGGCGGCAAGCACTCCGTCGAGGTGACGCTGACGCCGGGCACGTACCACTACTTCTGCTCCCAGCCGGGGCACGCCCAGATGTCGGGCACCCTGGTGGTGACGGACGGCGGCGGCGGTGAGGACACCACCGCGCCCGAGGTCGAGGCCACGGTCGACGGGCAGCAGAACGCGGACGGCGCCTACGTGGGCTCCGCGACGGTCGCCGTCAGCGCCACCGACGACAACTCGGGCGTGGACACCGTCGAGTACGCGCTCGAAGCGGACGGCGAGTGGCAGCCGTACACCGACGCGGTGGTGGTGGACACCGTCGGGGACCACACGGTGCGCTACCGCGCCACCGACAAGGCCGGGAACACCTCCGAGGAGAAGTCGGTCGAGTTCGCGGTCGCGGAGCCGGACACCAGCGACACCACGGCCCCGGAGACCTCGGCGACGGTCAGCGGCGACAAGGACGACGACGGCGCCTACGTGGGCAGTGCCACGGTGACCGTGACGGCGTCCGACGACGGCTCGGGGGTGAACACCATCGAGTACGCGATCGGCGCGGACGGCGACTGGCAGACGTACGACGCGCCGGTGCTGTTCGACGAGCCGGGCGACTACTCGGTGCGCTTCAGGGCCACCGACAAGGCGGGCAACGTCGCCGACGAGAAGTCCACGGACTTCACGGTGGTGGCGGCGCCCGTCGAGGACACCACACCGCCCGAGGTCACCGCGAAGGTGTCGGGCGAGAAGAACTCGGACGGCGCCTACGTCAACTCGGCCAAGGTGACGCTCGACGCAACCGACGCGGAGTCCGGCGTCGACAAGACCGAGTACTCGGTCGACGGCGGCCCGTTCCTCGCCTACGCCGACCCGGTCGTCCTCGACCGGGTGGGCTCGCACAGCCTCCAGTACCGGGCGAGCGACAAGGCGGGCAACACCAGCGACGCGAAGTCGCTGTCGCTGCGCGTCGTCCAGGGCGGCGGGGTGCCGACACCGCCGTGCCCCGAGTTCGACGAGCGGGACCACGTGTTCGTGGGCACGGTGGACACCGGTATCCCCAACCGGCTCACCAGCAACCGCTGCCGTATCAACGAGCTGATCGAGGACGAGAAGGAGTGGACGTCGGCGGCGCTGTTCGTCAAGCACGTCAAGACGGTCACCGACAAGCTCTACCTCGACGGTGTCATCGACAAGCGCGAGTACAAGAAGATCAACAAGGCGGCCAAGCAGTCGAACATCGGCAAGCCCGGACAGACCTCGGGCTACACCACCATCTTCGACGGCACCCAGGCGTCCCTGGACAAGTGGGAGCACGTCGGCGGCGGCGCGTTCGACCTCAACGACGACGGCTCGCTCACCACGAGCAAGACCGTCGGCGGCAGCCTCGGCATGCTGTGGTACCCGCAGCGCAAGTACGGGGACTTCTCACTGAAGTTCCAGTGGCGGGACGACGGCGCGGGTGACTACAACTCCAACGGCGGCGCCTTCGTGCGCTTCCCGTGGGTCCACGACTTCCCCCAGGAGTCGAGGCCGGAGTGGGTCGCCATCGAGTACGGCCACGAGATCCAGGTGTACGACGGACCGACCGGCGACATGTACAAGACCGGTTCGGTGTACGGCTTCGACCGGGTCGGCCTCGCCGGCGCGCAGGTGACGCCGAAGGGCACCTGGAACGACTACGAGATCCGGGTCGTGGGCCAGCACTTCTCGATCTACCGCAACGGTGTGCTGATCAACGAGTTCGACAACAACGGCGGGCAGGTCTTCGAGCCGCCGCGGTCGGACGACCCGGGCACCGACGCGAGGCGCTGGGCCGAGGGCTATATCGGGCTCCAGAACCACAGCACGGACGACGTGGTCTCGTACCGCGACGTCCGGGTGAAGGAGTTGTAGCGCTCCACGCGCGGTGCACCGAGCGGGGCCCGTCCCTTGGGGGGCGGGCCCCGTTCTTGCGTGTGGTGGTTCTTCTTGGACCCCGGGCCCGGCGTTCGTCGGGGTGGCGTTCCGTCGTGCGGAAACGTGGTGTCGGTGTGTTGACTTTGGTCTTACGGTAAATCCAAAATCCATTCACCAGGCCATGTCGGCCACCACGGGGCGCGTCCGTCCGCCCCGGCCGGTTCTTCTCAGGTCCCTCCCCCAACTCAGGGAGTTCCCGTGATCGATCTGCAAGGACGTGCCGCGCTCGTCGCCGGGGTTGGTCCGAACATCGGGCAGCGGGTGGCCACCCTCCTCGCCCAGTCGGGCGCGGCGGTGGTGTGCGTGGACCGGGACCGCGAGACCGCAGGGCGGTGTGCCGCGCTGGTCGCCGCCGAGGGCGGGAAGGCGGTGCCCGTCGCGGGCGACGTGGCCTCGCCCGCCGGGGTGTCCGCCATCTTCGAGGAGGTCGCGGACCGGGTCGGCGTGGTGGACGCGCTGGTGAACAACGCCGCCGTGTCGGTGCCCAGGGGCATACTCGACACCTCGTACGAGGACTGGCAGCGGGTGCTCTCGGTGGCGCTGACCGGCACCTTCCTGATGAGCCAGGCGTTCGCCCGCGCGCTGGTGGCGGCCGGGCGCCCCGGCTCCGTCGTCAACGTCGCCTCCACCTCGGGCCACCGGGGCCGCAAGAACGCGGTGGCGTACTGCTCCGCCAAGGGCGGGGTGCTCAACCTGACCCGGGCGATGGCGATGGACCTGGCACCGCACCGGATCAGGGTCAACTCGGTGTCGCCGACCAAGACGGGGCCCGCGCTCGCCGACGACGGCACCACCACGCGGGACTTCTCGGAGATCCCGCTCGGCCGCCTCGGCACCCCCGACGACCAGGCGCACGCGGTCCGCTTCCTGCTCTCGGACGAGGCCGACTTCATCACGGGACTCGACGTCAGGGTCGACGGCGGCACGCTGGCGACCTGGGGCACGAGGTCGTACGCGTCCGCCCGCTGAGGCACCCACACCGTCCGGCGGCGCCGGGCGGCACCGGCTCGCACCCGCGCTCACCTGGCCCGGCAGGGCCGGGAAGGTGGTGGTTTCCGCATGGCCGTACCTTCACGACCGCCGGGCGACCGGCGGCGCCGCACCACCCGCGGGCGGGCCGCCGCCGCGCTCGCCGCGTGCCTGGGGCTGCTCGCCGCCGGGTGCGGCGAGAGCACGTCGCGGCAGCCGGGCGCGCACGGCATGCCCCGGGAGGTGCGGGTGTTCACCTGCTGCGTCAGCGGCACCGAGATCCCGGTGTGGCTCGCCTACGACAAGGGCCTGTTCGCGAAGTACGGGCTCCCCGCCTCGGTGCTGAAGCTGGTGCCGCCGCCCACCGGGGGCGCCGCCCTGATCTCGGGGAGCACCGACATCGGCAACGACGCCCCCTCCGACGTGATCAACGCGACCGCCGCCGGCAACCACGACTTGGAGCTGGTGGCGGGCAAGACCAGCAAACCGGTGTTCCGGATCATGTCGAAGAAGCTGACCGACCCCCGGCAGATCAGGGGCAGACGGCTCGGTGTCTCGGGGAAGTTCGCGCCGCCCGCCCTCGCCGCGTACGCCTACCTGCACGACAGGTTCGGCCTCGAACCCGACAAGGACTACACCGTCGTGCCCGCGGCCCAGATCAGCGACCTGGTCTCCACCCTCGCGGGCGGCGCCGTGGACGCGGCCGTGCTGTCGACACCGCTCAACATCGCCGCGCGGAAGCAGGGCGCGCACGAGGTGGCCGACCTCTCGGGGCAGGTCGCCGAGGCCAACTCGTACGTGATGACCACCAAGCAGTTCGCGAAGGAGTACCCGGCGGCGGTCGAGGCGTATCTGAAGGCCGTCATCGACGCGATGGCGCTGGCGAGGTCCGACAGGCCCGCCACCGTCGCCAGCATCCGCAGGCACCAGCAGGGCCTCACCGAGCAGGCCGCGGAGACCGTCTACGAGGACTACGCCGACATCCTCGACCCGAACATGTACGAGGACGCGCTGCGCACCTACGTCGACTACCCGAGCACCCCGGATGTGGGCGAGGTCGACGTGAAGCCGCTGATGAACGACACCTTCCTCAGGAGACTCGACCGCCAGGGCTTCCTCAAGGACCACGGATTCGCCCTGAAGACAGGGGATGTGCAGTGAGCAGGATCAGCAAGCCGGGCCAGGCCGGCGAACGGCAGCACCCGAGGGTCGGCGTCGTCGGCCTCGGCAAGATGGGCCGCCCGATCGCGCGCCATGTGGCCGCGGGCGGCTTCCGGGTCGCGGGGTTCGACCTCGACGCGGACGCCGCCGAGGCGGCCCGCGCGGACGGGGTGCCGGTCCCCGGCACCCTCGAAGAACTGCTCGCCGAGTGCGACCTGCTGCTGGTCGCGGTCGACACCGAGGCAGCGGTGCGCTCCGTGACGCAGGCCGCCTGCGCCGCGTGGAAGAGCGGGAGGAACGCCGACGGCGCCGCGGGGGACCCGGGCGGCGGCAGGACGCTGGTGGTGCTTGCCACCATCACCGTCACCGCCATGCGCGAACTCGCCGCGCTGGCCGCCGCGTCGGGCGTCGCCGTGCTCGACGGGCCGCTGTGCAAGGGCGAGAAGGCGGCGCTCGACGGCGAACTCCTCGTCCTGGTGGGCGGGGCGCCCGAGGACTACGCGGTGTGCCGCGGGGTGTTCGCGTGCTTCGGCAAGGAGGTGTTCCACCTGGGCGCGGTGGGCGCGGGGCAGGCCGCGAAGCTGGTGAACAACCTGGTGCTGTGGGCGTCGATCACCGCGACGTCGGAGGGCTTCTGGCTGGCCGAGGAGTTCGGCGTCGACCTGGGTCTGATGCGGGAGGCGCTGCTGGAGAGCAGCGGGCGCACCTGGGCGCTGGAGACCTGGTACCGGCCGCGCGACATGCCCTGGGCCGCGAAGGACATGAGCATGGTCCTCGAAGAGGCGGACCGGGTGGGCCTGAGCCTGCCGATGGCGGGCGTGGTGCACGAGGCGATCAAGACGGTGAAGCGGCTCGGGCTGCCGGGCTCCCGGGCGGGCTCCGGGCCGGATTCCGGGCCGGGCTCCGGGACGGGCGGCGGCGCCGGGAGCGGGGCGTCATGAGCGCGGCGGGGGTGAAGGCGGCGCCCGGCGCCGGGCTCGCGGGCGCGAGGACGCTCGGCGGCTGGGCGCGGGCGCACGAGCGGGCGCTGCTCGGGGTGCTGGGCGTCGTACTGCTGCTCGCGGCCTGGCAGGTGACGGCCGCGCTCGAACTGATCAACCCGTTCTTCATCAGCTCGCCCAAGGACGTGGCGGTGGAGGCGGGCACCTATCTGTCCTCTCCACAGGCCGCGACGGACATGAAGACCAGCGGACTTGAGTTCCTGCTCGGCTTCGGCGGCGCGCTGGTGGCGGGGGTGCCGCTGGGCGTGGCGCTGGGCTGGTACCGGAGGTTCGACGCGCTGGCCGACCCGCTGGTGACGTTCTTCTACGCCTCGCCGCGGATCGCGCTGACGCCGCTGATGGTGGTGTGGTTCGGCATCGGCCTTGAGTCCAAGGCGGTGATCGTCGGCACCATGGCGATCTTCCCCATCATGATCAATATGTCGACGGGGGTGCGGGGCGTCGACCGGCAGTTGATCGACGTGGGGCGCGGCTTCCAGGCGAGCGGCCTCCAGACGCTGCTGACGATCGCGCTGCCCGCGTCGCTGCCGTCGCTCGCGGCGGGCGTCAGGCTCGGCATCGGGCAGGCCCTGATCGGGGTGTTCGTGGCGGAGCTGGTCGGCGCGTCCGCGGGGGCGGGCTTCACGATGAACCAGGCGGGCCAGAACTTCCAGCTCAACCTGGTCTTCGTCACCCTCTTCATCATCGCGGGCTTCGGTGTCGTGCTGACGCTGCTGCTGCGCCGGGTGGAGCGGTTCTTCACCAAGTGGGAGGTGTGATGGGCGCGGCACGGCGGCCGGGGGCCGTACGGGAGGCGGGGGCGCCCGGCGCGGAGGACGGCCGGGAGGCGGGCGCGGACGGCGGCATCGTCGTCGACGGGGTGTCGGTCGAGTATGTGGCGCGCAGGTCGCGCGAGGTGGTGCGGGCCGTCGACACGGTGTCGTTCCGGGTGGGGCCCGGCGAGTTCGTGGCGCTGGTGGGGCCGAGCGGCTGCGGCAAGTCGTCGCTGCTGATGGCGGTGGCGGGCCTCACCCCGTGCCGGGGCACCATCACCACCCAGGGGCGGCGGGTGCGCAGGCCCGACCGCTCGGTGGGCCAGGTGTTCCAGTCCGCGGCGCTCTTCCCGTGGCGGAACGTGCTGGGCAATGTGCAGTACGGGCTGCGGGTGCGCGGCGACGGCAGGGCGGCGGCGCGGGCGCGGGCGATGGAGATGCTGGAACTCGTCGGGCTCACCGAGCACGCGCGGAAGTACCCGCACGAGCTGTCGGGCGGTATGCAGCAGCGGGTGAACCTGGCGAGGGCGCTGGCCGTCGACCCGGAGATCCTGCTGCTCGACGAGCCGTTCGCGGCGCTCGACGCGCAGACCCGCGAGGACATGCAGGACGAGCTGCTGCGGATCTGGCAGGAGACCCGCAAGACCACGCTGCTTGTGACCCATCAGATCGACGAGGCGGTGCTGCTCGCGGACCGTGTGGTGGTGCTGTCCCGGGGCCCGGCGAGCCAGGTCCAGGAGACCGTCGAGGTCGGTCTGCCGCGCCCGCGCGACGAGCGGGTCAAGGACGACCCGCGCTTCCTCGACCGCACCAGGCGCATCGACGACCTGCTGCGCAGGGAGCGCGCCGGGACCCCTGACCGCGCGCGCTAGCGGCACGGCGCGCGTGCCCCGGCGGCGGGGCGCGGGGCCGGGCAGGGGCGTACCGAAGGCAGCCACCAGAAGGGACCTCCCGTGGGAACTGGCCGAGACTGGCTGACAGGTGTCGATGTCGGCGGCACGTTCACCGACGCCGTCCTCATCAGGCCGGGGCACGACCCGGTCATGGTCAAGAGCCCCACCAGGCGCGACGATCCGGTACGGGGCCTCGTGGACTGCCTCGACCGGCTCGCAAAGGCCGTCGGCACCGGGCGCGGCGCGCTGCTCGCGCGGGTCGCCAAGCTCGCGTACGGCACCACCCAGGCCGCGAACATGCTGGTGGAGGGGGACGGCGCCAGGACGGGGTTCCTCACCACCAAGGGCTTCAGGGACACCCTGGCCATCGCGGGCATGGGCCGCGACCGCATCGGCCAGGACCTCACCGCGAGCCGCGCCCCGAGCCTCGTACCGCGGCGTCTCGTCCACGAGGTCAGCGAGCGGGTGGTGGCAGGGGGCGAGGTGCTGACGCCGCTGCGCAGGTCCGATGTGGAGGAGGCGATCGAGCGGCTGCGCGCCGAGGGCGTGGAGGCGGTCGGGGTCGGGCTGCTGTGGTCGTTCATGAACAGCGCCCACGAGGACGAGGTGGCGGCGCTGCTGCGGGAGCGCACCGACTGGTTCGTGACGACCTCGTCCGAGTGCGCGCCGCTGATCGGCGAGTACGAGCGCTGCGCCACCACCGCGCTCAACGCCCGCCTCGGGCCCCCGGTGCGCGACCATCTGCTGGGTGTCGCGGACCGGCTCGCCGGGGACGGCCTGGGGCCGCGCCCGCTGGTCATGACGTCGGCGGGGGGCCTGCTCTCGCCCGCGGACGCCGCGCGGTCCCCGGTGTCGCTGCTGTCCTCGGGACCGGCGGGCGGGGTGCTGGCGAGCCGGCTGCTCGCGGAGGGCATGGGCATCTCCCATGTGCTCTGCGCGGACATGGGCGGCACCACCCTCGACGTCAGTCTGATCACGGACGGGCAGCCGGGGCGCAGGGAGCGCGGGGTGCTCGCGGGGCACGAGATCGCGGCGCCGGCGATCGAGATCGTGTCGGTGGGCGCGGGCGGCGGCAGCGTGGCGTGGGTGGAGGACCGCACCAGGCTGCGGGTCGGGCCGCGCAGCGCGGGCGCGTTCCCCGGGCCCGCGTGCTACGGGCGCGGCGGGGAACGCGCCACGGTCACGGACGCCGACTGCGTCCTCGGCCGGCTCAACCCCGACGGGCTCGCCGGGGGCAGCCTGCCGCTGGACCGGGAGGCGGCGGTGGCGGCGATGGGAAGGCTCGGCGGGGAACTGGGCCTCGGCGCCGAGGAGGCAGCGGCCGCGGTCCTGGCGATCGTGGACGCGTCGATGGCGGACGCCGTGCACGGCAGGACCGTCGCGCAGGGCCTCGACCCGCGCGAGTACACCCTGTTCGCGTACGGCGGCTCGGGCGCCCTGCACGCGGCGGCGATGGCCGCCGAGGTCGGCATCGCCCGGGTGGTGGTGCCCCGGCTCGCGCCCGTGCTGTCGGCGTTCGGGGTGGTGGCCTCGCATCTGGAGCACGTGCTGTCGCGGAGCGTGCCGGTGGCGGCGGACGACGTCGCGGCGATCGCGGCGGCGGCAGCGGACCTGGAGGCCGCCGGGCACAGGAACCTGGACATCGACGGGGTACCGCCGGAGCGGCGCTCGATGGCGCGCTCGGCCTCGATGCGCTTCCGCGGCCAGACCCACGCGGTGACGGTGCCGCTGCCGGAGGGCGAGATCACCGGGGAGCTGCTGGCGGGCGCGGTCAAGGACTTCGTCGAGCGCTACGAGACGCGGTACGGGGCGGGCACGTCGTCACGGGACGCGGGGGTCGAGTGCGTGACGCTCACGGTGCGCGCGGTCGGCAGGACGCCGCGCCCCGAGACCCGTCCCGAGCCCGCCACGGCGCACTCCCCCGCCCCCGCCGGGCGCAGGCGCGCCTGGACGGGCGACGGCTTCGCCGAGGTGGACCGCTTCGTGGGGCCGCTGGCGCCCGGCGCGGTGGTCGAGGGGCCCGCGGTGGTCGACCATCCCGGCAACACGGTGTGGGTGCCGCCCGGTGTGACGGCCCGGGTGGACGGGCTCGGCAGTCTGGTCATGGAGCCGGGCGGGGCCCGGCGGACGGGGGGCGCGGCATGAGCGGGATCGCGGACACGATCACCGCGGAGGTGATCCACAACAGGCTGGCAAGGATCGGCCACGAGGGCGGCCTCGTCCTCCAGCGGTGCGCGGTCAGCCCCACCGTGGTGGAGGCGAAGGACCTCGGCTTCAACGTCTCCGACGCCGAGGGCCGCACCATCGTCTACTCCACCTGGATGCCCCGGCACGGCACCACGCTCTCCTACATGCTGGCGAGCTGTAGGGAGACCTTCGCGGGCGACATACGCCCCGGGGACATGTACATGGTCAACGATCCGCACGCGGGTGCGCTGCACTCGCTGGACGTGGCGGTGATCGCGCCGGTCTTCGCCGAGGGCGTGCTCGCGGGCTGGGTGGGCAACGCGATCCACCACATCGACATCGGCGCGATGAGCCCGGGCCGGGCCCCGCTGGCCACCGACGCCCACCAGGAGGGCATCACCATCCGGGGCCTGAAGCTGGTGCGGGAGGGCGTGATCGACCCGCAGGTCTTCGCGCTGTTCTCGGACAACGTCCGCATGCCGCGCCACCAGGACATGGACCTCAGGGCGCAGATCTCGGCGAACCACTCCGCCGCGGAGAAGCTGCGGGCCCTCATCGGGAAGTACGGCCTCGACGCCTACCGCGCGGCCTGCGCGACCTCGCTCGACCTGGCGGAGCGTGCGGCGCGCGAGCGGATCGCCGCGCTGCCCGACGGCCACTACGCGTACCGGGAGACGCTGGACTACGACCGCGAGTACGCGCTGGTGGCCACGCTCGACGTCCGCGGCGGCGCGCTGCGGTTCGACCTCACGGGCACCGATCCGCAGTCGGCCACGTTCGTGAACTCGGCGGCGCCCTGCACGGTCGCGAACATGCACAACATCCTGGCCTGCCAGCTCTTCCCCGATCTGGAGGTCAACGAGGGCACGTTCCGCGCGGTGGACATCACGCTGCCGCCCGGCACCGTGCTCAGCGCCGAGTTCCCCGCGCCCTGCTCGGGGGCCTCCACGCTCGCGGGCTGGAAGGCGCAGCAGTTGGTGCTCGGGCTGCTCACCCAGGCCGTGCTGGGCTCCCCGCAGGAGTTCCGCGCCCAGGCGCAGTGGGGGTGGGCGTTCACGGAGGCGTCCTGGTCGGGGCGGGACGCGCGGGGGCGCTGGTTCAGTATGAAGGGCGACTCGACGATGCACGGCGGCGGCGCCCGCCGGCACACCGACGGCATCGACGTCGCCAACATCGCCGGGTCCACCAACACGGCGCTGCCCAGCGTGGAGTCGTACGAGCTGCGCTACCCGGTGCTCTACCTCTCCCGGGGGCTCGTGCCGGACAGCGAGGGGGCGGGCGAGTTCCGCGGCGGGCTCGCGGGCGAGTGGTCGCGGTGCCTGTTCGGGGTGGCGGAGTGCGACGAGCTGACGTTCTACATCGGCAGGGACCACGGCGCGGCGGGCGCGGCGGGCGGGCTGCCGGGCCGCCCCGCCTCGGTCGAGGTCAAGCGGGGCACGGACGTGGCGGCGCTGCTGCGCGACCACGTACCGGACTTCGACGAGCTGGCCGGTGAGACGGAACTCCTGCCGCAGCAGCCGCGCTCGCTCGCGGGCCGCCTCGGCGCCGCCGACGTGCTGCGGGTCAGGGGCATGGGCGGCGGCGGCTTCGGGCCGCCGGGCGCGCGGGAGCGGGACGCGGTGCTCGGAGACGTGGCCGAGGGCCTGGTGTCGCCGGAGCGGGCGGCGCGGGTGTACGGGGTGGAGTGAGCGCGCGCGGCGGGCTTGCGGGGCCCGGCACGTCTCACTGCGGCGGCGGGTCCTGTCCTTCGCTCTCCGGGGCGCGCTTCGGGCGGGCGCGGCTCGGCTGGACCCGGCTCGGCTCGCCCGGCATCTTCGGGTACTCGGGCGGGTACGGCAGGTCGCCGAGGCCGTGGTCGTGCTCGTCCCTGCGGGCCAGTTCGAGGAGGGTGTCGAGGGTGTGGCGGCGGTCGTCCATCGCGGCGTGCACGTCGCCGAGTTCGGCGTAGCGGCGCGGCATGGTCGCGAGGTCGAAGTCCTCGGGCACGGCGTTGTCGAGTTCCTCCCAGCGCAGCGGCGCGGAGACCGTGGCGCGGGGGCGGGCGCGCAGCGAGTAGGCGGAGGCGATGGTGCGGTCGCGCGCGGTCTGATTGTAGTCGACGAAGATCCGCTCGCCGCGCTCCTCCTTCCACCAGGCGGTGGTGACCCGGCCGGGCAGCCGCCGCTCCAGCTCGCGCCCGCAGGCGATGGCGGCGCGCCGCACCTGGGTGAAGGTCCAGCGCGGCTCGATCGGCACGAAGACGTGCAGGCCACGCCCGCCCGAGGTCTTGGGCCAGCCGGTCAGGCCCAGCTCTTCGAGGAGGGCGCGCAGCTCGCGCGCGGCGCGCACGGCGTCCGCGTAGCCGGTGCCGGGCTGGGGGTCGAGGTCGAGCCGTAGCTCGTCGGGGTGCTCGGTGTCGGCGCGCCGCACCGGCCAGGGGTGGAAGGTGAGGGTGCCGTACTGGGCGGCCCACACCACGGCGGCGGGCTCGGTGGGGCACATCTCGTCGGCGAAGCGGCCGCTGGGGAAGGTGATGTGGGCGGTGGGAGTCCACGGGGGCAGGTTCTTCGGGGCCCGCTTCTGGAAGAACGACTCGCCGCCGACACCCTCGGGGAAGCGCTGGAGCGTGGTGGGGCGGTCCCGCAGCGCCCGCAGGATGCCCTCGCCGACGGCCAGGTAGTAGCGCGCCACGTCCAGCTTGGTGAAGCCGCGCTCGGGATAGAAGACCCGGTCGGGGCTCGACACCCGTACCGTACGGCCGCCCGCGTCGAGGTCGACGGGGGCGGCCTTGCTGGCTGCGCCCATGACGACCACGGTAGGCGGGCCGCCCGCGGCGCGCATATCGGGTGGATCGTCCAGAATCGGCCTATGGACCTACCGGTGATGCCCCCCGTGAAGCCGATGCTCGCCAAGTCCGTGGCGCGCATTCCGCCGGGGATGCAGTACGAGGCGAAGTGGGACGGGTTCCGTACGGTGGTGTTCCGCGACGGGGCCGAGATCGAGCTGGGCAGCCGCACCGGGAAGCCGCTGACCAGGTACTTCCCCGAGCTGGTGGCCGCGCTCCGCGAGCGGCTGCCCGAGCGGTGCGTACTGGACGGGGAGATCGTGATCGCCAGGGAGGGGCGGCTCGACTTCGACGCGCTGACCGAGCGCATCCATCCGGCCGAATCCCGGGTGCGGACGCTGGCGGAGCGCACCCCGGCGTCGCTCGTGGCCTTCGACGTGCTGGCGCTCGACGGCGAGGCACTGCTGGACACCCCGCTTGAGGAGCGCAGGGCACGGCTGGTGGAGGCGCTTTCCGGGGTGGCGCCGCCGGTGCACGTGGCACCCGCGACGCTCGACGAGGAGCTGGCCGGGGAGTGGTTCAGCCGGTTCGAGGGGGCGGGGCTCGACGGGGTGGTGGCGAAGCCGCCGGGGATGGGGTACCGGCAGAACGAGCGGGTGATGTTCAAGGTGAAGCACGAGCGCACCGCGGACTGTGTGGTGGCGGGCTACCGGCTGCACAGGAGCGGCCCGGTGGTCGGCTCGCTGCTGCTCGGCCTGTACGACGCCGAGGGGGTGCTCCAGCACGTGGGGGTGAGCGCGGCGTTCCCGATGCGGCGGCGCGCCGAGCTGATCGACGAGCTGGCGCCCTACCGCATGGAGTCGGTGGCCGGCCACCCCTGGGCGCGGTGGGCCGAGGAGTCGGCGCACGAGTCGGCCAGGCTCCCCGGGGCGCCGAGCCGCTGGTCGGGCACGAAGGACCTGTCGTGGATTCCGCTGCGGCCCGCGCTGGTGTGCGAGGTGGCGTACGACCACATGGAGAACGGGGCGCGCTTCCGGCACACCGCGCGCTTTTGCCGCTGGCGCCCCGACCGGGCGCCGGAGGACTGCGGCTACGGGCAGTTGGAGGTGCCGCCCGTCTACGACCTGGGGGAGGTCATGGGGCTCTGAGGAACGGGCGGGGCCTGCGGCGGGGCGGTCTCCGGTGAGCGGAGGGCCTCGGCGGCGTCCGCCACTCTGCGCAGCAGGCCGAAGAACTGTGCGCGCTCCTCGGCGGAGAGCGGCGCGAGGAACACCTGGTTCATGCGGGCGGTGCGCGGCACCAGCCTGCGGTGGACCTGGGCGCCCTCCGGCGTCAGACGCAGCACGAAGCGGCGGCCGTCGCCCGGGTCGCGCACCTTGTCCAGCAGGCCGCGGCGGGAGAGCCGGGTGATGACCTCCGCGACGGTGGACCGGTCGAGCCCGACCCGCTCCCCCACCCCGCGCTGGTCGAGGCCCGGCTCCGCCATGAGGGCGTTGAGCACGGCGAACTGCGGGGAGGTGGTCTCCTCGGACACCATCGCGTTCCAGAGCAGGTAGTGGCCCTGCTGGAGGCGTCGTGCGAGGTGCCCCGGGTGGGTCGTGAGGTCAACCGCGTCCATGCTCCGCCTCCGCTTCTTTACACCGTGCACGGAACAATACTGCCGCGTACACCTCCCGGCACACTACGGGACACCCGGGGAAAGCCCTCGTTGAACCGGGTATTGACTGCCCAGTCGGACGAGTGGCAGCGTAAGCCCCGCTTCGAAGAATTACTCAGTGCCCTGACTATCTCGGCACTGGGGGCAGGGTGGCACGGCCATGCGACGGAGAGGGCTCGCGGATGGACAAGGTGGTCGCCGGCGCCGCGGAGGCGGTGGCCGACGTCGGGGACGGCGCCTCGCTCGCGGTCGGCGGATTCGGTCTGAGCGGGGTCCCGAACACCCTGATCCAGGCGCTCCACGCCCGCGGTGTGACGGACCTCAGGGTGGTGTCCAACAACTGCGGCGCCATGGAGACCGGCCTCGCGGTGCTGCTCGCCGCCGGCCGTATCGCCCGGGTCACCGGCTCCTACATCGGCGCCAACAAGGAGTTCGCCCGCCAGTACCTCGCCGGGGAGCTGGAGGTCGAGATGATCCCGCAGGGCACCCTCGCGGAGCGGCTGCGCGCGGGCGGCGCCGGGATTCCGGCGTTCTACACGCCCGCGGGGGTCGGCACCCAGGTCGCGGACGGCGGACTGCCCTGGCGCTACGACGGCGCGGGCGGGGTGGCGCTGCCGTCGCCGCCCAAGGAGGTGCGCGAGTTCGACGGTGTGCCGTATGTGCTCGAACACGGCATCAGGACCGACTTCGCCCTGGTCAGGGCGGCCCGCGGGGACCGGCACGGCAACCTCGTCTTCGCGAAGGCGAGCCGCAACTTCAACCCGCTGGCCGCGATGGCGGGCCGTGTCACCGTCGCGGAGGTGGAGGAGCTGGTGGAGCCCGGCGCCCTCGACCCCGACGCGGTGCACCTGCCGGGCATCTTCGTGCAGCGGGTGGTGCCCCTCACCCCCGAGCAGGCCCGGGACAAGCTGATCGAGAAGAGGACGGTGTCCGGCTGATGGCGTGGACGCGTGAGCAGATGGCGGCGCGGGCGGCGCGCGAACTGGCCGACGGCAGCTACGTCAACCTCGGCATCGGGCTGCCCACCCTGATCCCCAACCACCTCCCCGCGGGCGTCGAGGTGGTCCTCGAATCGGAGAACGGCATCCTCGGGGTGGGCCCCTACCCGGCCGACGACGAGGTGGACCCGGATCTGATCAACGCGGGCAAGGAGACGGTCACGGTGCTGCCGGGCGCCGCGTTCTTCGACTCCGCGCTCTCCTTCGGCATGATCCGCGGCGGCCACATCGACGCCGCTGTGCTGGGCGCCATGCAGGTCTCCGCCCGTGGCGACCTGGCGAACTGGGCGGTGCCCGGCAAGATGATCACCGGCATCGGCGGCGCCATGGACCTGGTGCACGGGGCCCGTACGGTGATCGCGCTGATGACCCACACCGCGAAGGACGGCTCCCCGAAGATCGTCGAGGAGTGCGACCTGCCGCTGACCGGCAGGGGCTGCGTGGACCGCGTCATCACGGACCTCGCGGTGCTCGACGTGACCGCCACGGGGCTCGTGCTGCGCGAGTGCGCGCCCGGCACCACCCCGGCCGAGGTCGCCGAGCGCACCGGGGCCGCGGTCACGGTCCCCGCGGGCCTCGCCGCCGCCCGGGCGCGCTGACCCGACGCGCGGCACACCCCGCACACCCATCAGACAGGGCAGAAGGAACGCACCCCCAGGGACTCCCATGGCTCTCACCCAGTCGGACATCAACCACGAGGTCGCCGACCTCCAGAGCGCGTACGACAAGGCCGTCGCCGACGGCGCGCCGCACCGCAGCCACCCCCGGCGCGACTACCGCCCCTACCGCAGCTCCGTGCTGCGCCACCCCACCCGGCCGCCGGTCGCCGTCGAGGGCGGCGACCCGGAGACGGTGGAGCTGTCCGGGCCGGTGTTCGGGCCCACCGACGTCACCGACACCGACAACGACCTCACCGTGCAGCACCAGGGCGAGCCGCTCGGCGAGCGCATCACCGTCACGGGACGGCTGCTCGACCGCTCCGGCAGGCCGGTGCGCGGCCAGCTCGTCGAGGTGTGGCAGGCGAACGCGTCCGGGCGCTACGCCCACCAGCGCGACCAGCACCCCGCCCCGCTCGACCCGCACTTCACCGGCGTCGGCCGCACCCTCACCGACGACGAGGGCCGCTACCGCTTCACCACCATCAAGCCCGGCGCCTACCCCTGGCGCAACCACGACAACGCCTGGCGGCCCGCGCACATCCACTTCTCCTTCTTCGGGACCGCGTTCACCCAGCGCCTGGTCACCCAGATGTACTTCCCCGGGGACCCGCTGTTCGCGTACGACCCGATCCTGCGGTCGGTCACCGACACCGCCGCGCGGGAACGCCTTGTCGCCCACTACCGGCACGAGCTGTCGGAGCCCGAGTTCTCGCTCGGGTACGAGTGGGACGTGGTGCTCGACGGCCCGTCCGCCACCTGGGCCGAGGAGGGACGCTGATGAGCGGGCAGGCCGAACAGACAGCGGGGGAAGGGCAGTTGGCACCCACCCCGTCACACACCGTGGGCCCGTTCTACGGCTACGCGCTGCCCTTCCCCGACGGGGGCCGCATCGCCCCGCCCGGGCACCCCGACACCGTCGTCCTGCACGGCACGGTCCTCGACGGGGCGGGCGACCCCGTGCCCGACGCGCTGCTGGAGTTCTGGCAGGCCGCGCCGGACGGCTCGCTCGACGGGAAGCCGGGATCGCTGCGTCGCGACCCGGTCGACGGCGGCTATCTGGGGCGCAACGGCACCGACTTCACCGGCTTCGGCCGGGTCGGCACCGACGCGGACGGGCACTACGCGCTCTTCACCCTGGAGCCGGGCGGGGCCCCGTACATCAGCGTGTGCGTGTTCGCCCGCGGCCTGCTGCACCACCTCTACACCCGCGCCTACCTGGGCGACAGCGGCGACGCGCTGCTCGCCTCGCTGCCCGCGGAGCGGCGCGCCACGCTGGTCGCGGTCCCCGAGGAGAACAGGACGTACCGTTTCGACATCCGCCTTCAGGGCGAGGGCGAGACGGTCTTCCTGGAGTTCACGTGAGCCTCGGCGACACCCAGGACCCCGCGGGCGGCGCGGGCGGCGACGTCGCGCTGCTCGCGCCCGGCATCGCGGGCACGGCGGCCGAGGCCGCCACCTCGGACACGGCGGTGCTCGGCGCGCTGCTCGCCGCGGAGGCGGCGCTCACCAGGGCCGCGGCCACCGCGGGCCTCGCGCCCGCCGCCGCGGCCGACACGGTGGCCGCCGCCGCGGCGCGGCCCGCGGCGTTCGACGCGCGGGGCATCGCGCTGCGCGCCCGCGCGGGCGGCAACCCGGTGATCCCGCTCGTCGGGGACCTGCGCGAGGCGGTCGGCGCGGAGCACGCGCCCCATGTGCACCACGGCGCCACCAGCCAGGACATCCTGGACAGCGCGCTGATGCTGCTCGCCGCGGGTGTCCTCGACACCCTCGCCGCGGACCTGGAGCGTGCCGCGGGCCACCTCGGGCGGCTCGCCGCGGCCCACCGCGACACCGTGCTGCCGGGACGCACCCTCACCCAGCACGCCGTACCGACGACGTTCGGCCTGAAGGCGGCCGGATGGCGCTCACTGCTGCTCGACGCGCGCGACCGGGTGCGCACGGTGCGCGCCGCGCTGCCCGCGCAACTCGGCGGCGCCGCCGGTACGTTGGCCGCCTTCCTGGAACAGGCCGACGGCCGTGAGGAGCCCGTACGGGCCCTGTCCGAGGCATATGCGCGGGAGTTGGGGCTCGCGGCGGCGCCCCTGCCCTGGCACACCCTGCGCACCCCGCTCGGCGACCTCGCGGGCGCGCTGGCGTTCACGGCGGGCGCGCTCGGCAAGCTCGCCGCCGATGTGCTGCTGCTGTCGCGCACCGAGACCGCGGAGGTCGCCGAGGGCGCGGGCGGCGGCTCGTCCACGATGCCGCACAAGTCGAACCCGGTGCGCGCCACCCTGATCGCCACGGCGGCCCGCAGGGCCCCGCAGTCGGCGGCGGTGCTGTACGGGGCGATGGCCGCGGAGGACGAGCGGCCCGCGGGGGCCTGGCACGCCGAGTGGGAGCCGCTGCGCGACCTGCTGCGCACCGTCGGCGGCGCCGCCGAGGCCGCCGTCGGCCTGACCGGGTCGCTGCGCGTGGACGCCGCGGCGATGCGCACCCATCTGGGCCTGACCAGAGGCCTGATTGTCTCGGAGCGGCTGACCGCGGCGCTGGCTCCGGTGCTCGGCGCGTACCGCGCCCGCGCCCTGCTGACCCGGGCCGCGGCGACCGCACGCGAGACCGGCCGCCCGCTCGCCGACGTGCTCGCGGAACTGCTCTCCGACGCGCCCGGGGCCGCCGGGCTCGACCTGGCCGCCCTCACGGAACCCGACCGGTACACCGGCCTCGCGGGGCCGCTGACCGACCGCGCCCTGAAGCGCCCGTGACACGGCCCCGGCGACCACCCGGGCCCGAGAAGGCCCCCGCACACCGCCGACCGCTCCCGCACCCACCGCCCCCCTTCCCGACCCGCGCCGCCCGAGAGAGGACGCACCCGTCGTGACCGCAGAACGGCTGCCGCACCACCGCGCCGAGGGACCGCCCACCGCTCCCCCGCTGCTGCTCGGCCCCTCCCTCGGCACCTCCCTCCGCCTGTGGGACGCCGTCGCGCCCGAACTGTCCGCGTCCCACCGGGTGATCCGCTGGGACCTGCCGGGCCACGGCGGCTCCCCCGCGGCTCTCGTCGGGGCCGGAGCCACCGTCGGGGACCTCGCGGACCTGGTGCTCGGGCTCGCCGACTCGCTGGGCGTGGAGCGGTTCGCGTACGCGGGCGTGTCGCTCGGCGGCGCGGTGGGCCTGCACCTCGCCGTGCACCACCCGGAGCGGATCACCTCGCTCGCGGCCGTCTGCTCCTCCGCGGACTTCGGCGGCGCCGAGCGGTGGCACGAGCGTGCCGCGCTGGTGCGCCGCGAGGGGGTGGGCCGGCTGGCCGAGAGCGCGCCCGAGCGGTGGTTCACACCCGGGTTCACGGTGCCGGGACTGGTCGAGGACCACCGCCGCGTCGACCCGGAGGCGTACGCGGCGTGCTGTGACGCGCTCGCCGCCTTCGACATCGCCGACCGGCTGGCGGACATCACCGCGCCCACCCTGCTGATCGCGGGCCGCGCCGACCCCGCGACCCCGCCCGAACATCTGCGCAGGATCGCCGACGCGGTGCCCGACGCCACCCTCACCGAGCTGAACGGCGCCTCCCACCTGGCGCCCGCGGAGCGGCCCGAGGCGGTGCTGACGGCGCTGCGCGCCCATCTGGCGGGGGACGCGGGCCGCGGCATGGCGGTGCGCAGGACGGTGCTCGGCGACGCCCACGTGGACCGCGCGCAGACGGCCACCACGGCGCTCACCGCCCCCTTCCAGGACTTCATCACCCGCTACGCCTGGGGCGAGATCTGGACCGACGACACCCTGTCGCGGCGCGAGCACAGCATGATCACGCTCACCGCGCTGGTGGCCCACGGCCACTTCGAGGAGCTGGCGATGCATGTGCGCGCCGCGCTGGGCATCGGGCTCAGCCCCGGGGAGATCGGCGCGGTGCTGCTCCAGACCGCGGTGTACTGCGGGGTGCCCGCCGCCAACACCGCCTTCGCGGTGGCCCGCAGGGTGCTCGCCGAGGAGGCCGACAAGGCCGGGGAAGAGCGCACGGGCTCCTGACGGGGCGCCGCGGGCTCCTCACGGGGTGCTTTGCCGGGGCCCCGGGAGCGCCGCCGCGCCGTCCCCGCGGTCGCTACGCCGTCTCGTCCAGGAGGCGTGCGGCGCGGTGGGCGAGGCCGTCGGCCGCGCACCGGGTGGCGAGTTCGAGTCCGCGGCGCAGTGCGGACCCGTCGCGGGCGGCGGCGCCGAGGTCGACGAGGGCCCTGGCGTGCTCGTAGCGGCAGGGCGAGGCTTCGAGCCGGGCGACGGCGGCCTTGTGGAGCGCCAACGCGGCCGGTCCCGTGGCGAGTCGGGCGCGGCCCCGGAGGGCTTCGCCGACGGCGGTGTCGGTGCCGAAGCGGTCGGCGTCGATCGTGGCCCGCTCGGCGAGCGCCGCGGCCCGCAGCGGGTCGTCGGCCGCCACCGCCCTGGCCAGCTCGCCCGCCCAGGGCGCCATCACGGTGTTGTGGCTGCCGCGGACCCGCGCCGCGTGCTCGGCCGCCTCCAACTCGTCGACGCCCTCCTTGGTGTGGCCGGCGGCTATCAGCAGCCGGCCGCGCACGGAGCGCGCGTCGGGCAGGACGAGGATGGCGGGGTAGGGCGACCCGAAGCCGTAGCGGTCGGCGATCCGCCTGGCCTCGTCGACCCGGCCGCGGGCGAGCAGGGTCTCGATGAGCATGCAGGCGGCGTCCCAGTGCATCGGCAGCCGCTGTCCGACCCGGTCGGCGAGCCGCAGCGCGTCGCGCAGCCACCGCTCGGCCTCGGCGAGCCTGCCGCTCCTGCGGCGCACATATCCGACGAAGGCGTGCGCGACGGCGAGGTGGCCGCCGCTCCAGCCGGCCCGCTCGTAGGTCCCGAGCGCCTCGGTGAACAGGGCGTCCGCACGTGCGAGGCGGTCGCAGAAGAGGTAGCAGCTACCGAGCATGACGAGCAGTTCGAAGCTCCACTCGGTGTCGGTCCAGCCCATTCCCGGCGCGAGCCGGCCGTCCACCAGGGCGCGGTCGCACAGTTCGACGACCAACTCGGCGCGCTCCCCGCGGTTCAGGGCCTCGAAGGCGTAGAGGATCAGCAGCGCGCGCTCGGGGTTGTCGCGCCCGGGCAGCGGTGCGGCGAGGGCTTCGAGGCTGCGGTAGCGGCCCTTCGGGTCCTCGCCCGCGGCGTGCATGCCTTCCCAGAGGTAGTGCATCGCCTGGAGGCGCAGCCGCGCGGGTCCCGGTGGCAGCCGGCCGGCCTCCGCGTCGACCTCGCGCACCGCCTCCCGTACGTCGTCGTTGTGGACGAGGGCCTGGGAGAGCCTGCACACCGCGTCCACCCGTATGTCCGGGGTGAGTCCGCCGGGCAGCGCGAGCGCGGTGCGCAGGTGGTGGATGGTGGCGTCGGGCGAGGTCAGCAGGGTGGCGCAGCCGAGTTCGTACTCGACGAGTGCGTGGACGTCGGGGGTGGGCGGTTCCCGCAGCGCGCGTTCGAGACAGCGGCGGGCGGCCGCCGGGGCGCCGACGGCGAGGTGTTCCCTGGCCGCGCGGCGCAGTACGTCGACGGTCTCCGGGTCCTCGTCGGGGTGGAGGCGCAGCAGGTGCGAGGAGACCGCGGCGGCGGAGTGCCCGTCGCCGAGGAGGGTGTCGGCGACGAGGCCGTGCAGCGCCGTGCGGGTGGCCTCGGACACGGAGCCGTAGACGGCGTCCGCGATCAGCGGGTGGACGAAGTCGCAGCCGTCCTCGGCGTCCAGGGCGAGTATGCGCGCGGCGCCGAGGCGGGCGGCGCAGTCCCGGGCGGTGTCCTCGTCGAAGCCGCACATCCGGGCCGCGAGCGGCAGCGGCACCCGGGTGCCGACGATGGCGGCGATGCGGGCGAACTGCGTTGCCTCGGGGCCGAGTTCTTCGAGCCGGGCGACCAGTCCTCCGCCACGCGACGAGCGGGCGAGTGCGCCGAGCGCGGGTGCGTGGCGCGCGAGCGGCGGCGTGGCGGTGTCGCGCACCTTGGCGAGGAGTTCCACGGTCTCGTACGGGTTGCCCCGGGTGACCTCGGCCACCTCGCGGCAGAACGCCGCGTCGGCGTCGGCGCCGAGGGTGGCACGGGTGAGGCCGGTGACGGCGGCCGGGGTGAGGGCGCGCAGGGTGCTGCCCGGGACGTCGGCGGCGCGCTCGGCGAGGAAGCCGGTGTCGGCGGCGACCGCGTCGCCGGGGCGGTGCGCCACCACCAGCAGGACGGGCAGCGCGGCGATGTCGCGGGTGAGGGCGTCGAGCCACTGGACGGTCTCCAGGTCGGCCCACTGGGCGTCGTCGACGAGGAGCACCAGGGGCCTGCCGCGGCGCGCGATCCGTCCGGTGACGGCGGCGAGCCCGTCGGTGACCCCGCCGGGGTCGGCCTGCCGCTCGCCGGGCTCCGCGAGTCCGAGCGCGGGCGCGGTGATCTCGAAGTGGTCCCCGAAGCAGGCGGCGCGCTCCTGCTCCGGCATGGCCATCAGGAGCGGGCCGAAGAGCTGGCGTACGACGTGGAAGGGCACCGACGCCAGGGTCTCGCCGCCGCGTGCCGTGCAGACCGTGCACCGCGGTCCCGCGACCCTGCGCACCTCGCCGAGGAGCGCGGTCTTGCCGATGCCCGCCTCGCCGCGGAACACGATCAGGGTCCCGGGCCCCGCACCGGCACGCAGGGCGTCGATCGCGTGCCCCGCCGCGGCGAGCGCGTCGTCGCGCTCCCACAGCGGGCCCTGGGCGGAAGTTGGCGGCGGGCTCTGGGTCATCCGCTTCCTCCTGGGGCGGCGTACGCCGGTGCGTGGGGACACCGGCGGTTCGTTCCTACGTGTGGACGTGGACGATGTTCCGAGCCTAGCCCGAGGGATGGCTCCGCCGCGCCTCCTCGGACGACCGTGGGACGGCCGCCGTGTGATCAGGCCGCCGGGCACCCCCGCGCCCCCGTCGGGCGCGCGGCGAGCAGGGGGGAGCGCGCGTTACCGGCACGCGCCGTCCGTGCCCGCCCTCGCGCGCCCGCGGGGCCGGTACGGGCTCGCGCTCCCCCGGGGGCCTCTCATGGGGATCTCACGCGGGGCTCCTACTGTGACGTCATGACGCAGGCGACTCCTCCCGGCTGGTACCCCGACCCCGGGCAGACGAATGAAGGACCGCGCACGGAGCGGTGGTGGGACGGCTCGGCGTGGACGGAGCGGATACGCACCGAGGCGGCTCCCGGCTGGGGACCGCCCGGGTACCCCCCGCTCGCCCCGCCGCCCGCGGGCCGCAGCGGCGCGCGCAGGGCGCTGGCGGCGGCGATCGCGGTGGTGGTGCTCGCGGGCGTCGGCGTGGGGGCGTACGCGCTCTCCACCGACGACGGCGGCGAAGGTTCCGGCGACACCGCGGCGGGGGACAGGACCCCGGGCGGCAAGCCCACGGGCCCCGACGGCGGCGACGGGGGCGGCGGGCAGGACGGCGGTGGCGGCGGGCTGCCGGGCGATCCGTCCCAGGGGCCCGGGGAGGGCGACGGCGGCGACGGTGACATCCCCGGTCTGGAGAAGGGGTACGCCACCGACCTCGCCAGCGGGATCAGCATCAAGGTGCCCGAGGGCTGGAAGGGCCAGTCGGGGGCGGCGGGCGCGGGGGTGACCACCGGGTCCTACCCGTGCCCGGGCGACTCCTCGCAGTCGTGTGTGCGCGGCGGTGTGTTCTCCTCGCCCGCGCAGGTGCTGAAGCTGACGTCGACGAAGCCCGAGGCGGCCGCCAAGGAGGACATCGAGAAGAACGCGGAGGAGTCGTACGGCGACGTCTACGGCGGTGTCAGCAAGCACGACGAACTGGCGTCGAAGGCGGTCGAGGTGGCCGGGCAGCAGGGCTACCTGGTCCGCTGGAAGGTGACGACGAGCAAGGGCGACGACGGCTACGTGGAGTCCCTGGCGTTCCCCTCCCCCGCGAGCGAGAAGGTGCTCGTGGTGGTCCGCTTCGGCTTCGACGCCACCAAGGACTCGCCCGGCGTCGGGCAGATGGACAGCATCGCCAAGGACATCAAGAAGGCGGCGGCGGGTGCCGGGGGCTCGGGCAAGGGTGCCTGAGCCGCTGCCCCGCCGCCCCGTGGTGTGGAACAGATGGCGGGGGCGGGCTGTTGGGGCCGGTATGACCGTGACCGAGGACGCCCTCACCACCGACGTACTGCGCTACACCGCGTTCACCGACGACCCGGCCGGGGGCAACCCCGCCGGTGTCGTCCTGGACGCGAGCGGCCTCGACGACGCCGCGATGCTCGCCGTCGCCGCCCGCCTGGGCTACTCGGAGACCGCCTTCCTGACCCGTCCGGCGGAAGGCGGCGCGGGCCGACGGGACTTCGCCGTGCGCTACTTCAGCCCGAAGGCGGAGGTGTCCTTCTGCGGGCACGCCACCGTCGCCGCCGCCGTCGCGCTCGCGGAGCGTGTGGGCACGGGCGACTTCGTCTTCCACACCCAGGCGGGGCCCGTCCCCGTGTCGGTCGCGGACGACGGCTTTGGGGCCCCGCACGCGACGCTGACCAGCGTCGAGCCGTCCGTCGAGCACGCCGACGAGGCCGACGTCGCGGAGGCGCTGGCGGCGCTGCGCTGGGAGCGCGGCGACCTGGCCGCCGCGCTGCCGCCGCGTGTCGCCTACGCGGGCGCCCGCCACCTCGTGCTCGCGGCGGCGTCGCGCGGCCGACTGGCCGAGCTGGACTACGACTTCGAGCGTCTCGCGGCGCTGATGCGGCGCCTCGGCCTGACCACGCTCCAGTTGGTGTGGCGGGAGTCGGCGTCGGTGTTCCATGTGCGCGACCCGTTCCCGGTGGGCGGTGTGGTGGAGGACCCGGCCACCGGGGCGGCCGCCGCGGCGTTCGGCGCGTATCTGCGCGCCCTGGGGGCGGTCGGCGAGCAGGCCAGGCTCACCCTCCACCAGGGCGGCGACCTGGGCCGCCCGTCCCGGCTCACGGTGGAGCTGCGGGCGGGCGACCCGCGGGTGCGGGTGAGCGGCGCCGCGGTGCCGGTCACCGCCGCCTGAGCCGCACCCGGCACGACGCCGCGCCTCGTCTCGTCCCGTCTCGCTGCGTCTCCTGGTGCCTCCCGGCGCCTGTCACGTCTCCAGGCGCCGGTGGGCGGTCTCCGGGAGCCGCCAGTACACGGCCGAGGACGCCAGGCACAGCACCGCCACGTACCAGGGGAAGAGCCCGGCGTGCCCGATGTCCTTGAAGAGGGTGCCCACATAGGGGGCGGTGCCGCCGAAGAGCGCCACCGTCAGGGAGTACGGGAAGCCGATCCCCGCGGCCCTGACCCGGGCGGGGAACACCTCCGCGTTCACCGCCGCCGAGATGGAGGTGAAGCCGGTGAGCAGCACCATGCCCGCCAACTGCACCAGCAGCAGGGTGGTGAACGACCCGTCGAGGGCGTGCAGCAGCGGCACCACCGCGACCGCGAAGCCCAGCCCGAAGAACAGCAGCAGGGGCCTGCGGCCCCACCGGTCGGAGAGCCTGCCGCCGACCGGCTGCAACAGCCCGAAGAAGGCGAGCGAGCAGGTGCCGGCGAGCAGCGCGTCGCCCTTGGACACGTCGGCGTTCAGCTCGGCGTACGTGGGCAGGTAGGAGGTCCACGTGTAGTACGCGAGGGTGCCGCCCGCGGTGATGCCCGCGATCAGCAGGGAGGCGCGGGGGTGGCTGCGCAGCGCGTCGAAGAGGCCGGGGCGCTCCTCGCGCGCGGCGGCGCCGCGGGTCTCCACGGCGCCCCTTCTGATCCAGAAGCCCGCGAGGCTGAGCACACCGCCGAACCAGAACGGCACCCGCCAGCCCCAGCCGTGCATCTGCCCGTCGTCGAGGAGCCGTACGAGCAGTTCGGCGACGCCGGAGGCGAGCAGTTGGCCCGCGGTGGTGGACACGTACTGGAAGCTGGCGAAGAGGCCGCGGCGGCCCGGCCGCGCCGACTCCACGAGGAAGGTGGTGGAGGCGGCGAACTCGCCGCCCACCGAGAGCCCCTGGAGGAGCCGGGCGAGCACGAGCACCACGGGCGCGAGGAGGCCCGCCGCCGCGTAGGTGGGGGTGACGCCCACCAGGAGGCTGCTCGCGCCCATCATCAGGATGGTCACGGTCAGCGCGGCGCGCCGGCCCCGCCGGTCCGCCACGGCGCCCATCAGCAGTCCGCCCACGGGGCGCATGAAGAACCCGACGGCGAACACCGCGAAGGTGGACAGCAGCGGCACCAGCGAGTCGTCGGCGCTCTTCGGGAACACCTCGTCGGCGATGTAGGTGGCGAGGTAGGTGTACGCGTACCAGTCGTACCACTCGACGGCGTTGCCCACGGACGCCGCGAGGAGTTGCCGCGCGGGCCGCACCGCGCCCGGCTCTGTCCCTGTCATGCCCGCGATGTTCCCCAGCCGGGCGGGGCTCCACACGCCCCGCCCGGCACGCGCGTACCACCCGCCCGGTTTTCATACCGCCGTCACAAACGGGGGTGGCACGCCACGGGGTTACTGGCCGGGCTCGGGCCAGGCGTCGCAGTCGTCCCAGGTGGTGTCCCAGCCGGAGTTGCCGCCCGCGTCGTCGAGGGTGAAGGTGCCGGAGCCCGCGGGGAAGGGGCAGTTGTAGATCCCTGCGGGGCCGATGTCGGAGGCGGTGACGTTGCCGATGGTGGCCTGGCCCTGGGTCTCGGCCTGGACGACGACCGTGCCCGCGCCGTTGACGCTCGCGCCGTCCACGGTGATGTTCTTCGCGGCGAGCCCGGTGCCGCCGCCGGAGACGAACTCGAAGACGCTGTACGGGCTGTCGTTGAAGGTGTTGTCGTCGATGTTCACCTGCGCCTCGATGGCGCTGTCGTAGGAGTCGACGCGCAGCGCGCCCATGGGGTGCTGCCAGTTGGGGTTGAGGGCGCCGGTCCTGTCGAGGGTGTTGCCGGAGACGGTGATGGTGCCGGAGAGCGGGTTGAAGGGGTCGGCGAACTTCTGGTTGGAGACGGCGATGCCGCTGCCGAGGGCGTTGGTGTCGGAGACGTGGTTGTTCTCGACGGTGATGTCGGTGCCGCCGTAGATGGCGATGCCGTTGGCGAGGTTGGGCTGCGAGATGGTGTTGCCGGAGAAGCTGCTGCCGGTGTCGGGGGCGCCCAGGGACCACATGGCGAGCGAGTCGTCGCCCTGGTTGCGCAGGAAGTTGTTCCGTACGGACACGTCGTGGGCGTTGCCATTGAGGTTGAGGCCGTCGGCGGTGGTGTCCAGGATGCGGTTGTTCTCGACGACGAGGTCGTCGTTGTTCCCGGTGAGCCAGAAGCCGCACTTGAGGTGCTGGAGCCACATCCCGGACACGGAGGAGCCGGGGCCGAGGGAGCCGTTGACGAAGTTGTCGGGGCTTGAGTCGTTGCGCTCGGTGACCTCGCCGAAGACGGCGAAGTCCTTGATGTGGACGCCGCCGCTGCCGCCGGTCTGGTCGATGAAGTGCGAGGAGTGCACCACCGAGTGCCAGGCTCCGGCGCCCTGGAGGGTGACGTTCGCGAGGCCCTGGAGCGCGGAGCCCACCTGGTAGTCGCCCGGCGGAATCCACACCGTGCCGCCCTGGGCGGCGGCGATGGCGTCGCGGAACGCCTGGGCGGAGTCGGCGGCGCCGGTGGGGTCGGCGCCGTGGTCGACCACCGACACGGCGCCCGCGGGTGCCTCGGCCGCGTCCGCGACCTGCTCGAAGTCCGCGACGTCGACGGTGACGTCGCCCGACGCCTCGAAGGCGACGGTGTCGCCCTGGGCGACGTCCCTGCCGAGCAGGGTCCTGGTGTTGTCGAAGAGGTGGTGGGTCTTGGCGCCCGCGATCCAGGGGGTGTCGACGTAGGAGTACTTGGCGGTGAGCGGCAGGGTGGCGTCGGTCTTCTCGCCGTTGACGTACACGGCGAGGGAGCCGGTCTGGCCGTCGGGGACGTTGTACGAGACGTTGACCGCGTTGGCGGCCGCGGGCGCCGTGAACTCGACGCGCTGTCCCGCGCTCAGCTTCACGGCCTTGCGGCCCGACGCCTCCGAGGCGAGGGTGCCCTGGGTGTAGTCGGGTCCGACGACGGAGCCTTCGCCGCCCGCGGACTCGGCCTCGACCGAGGTGAACGGCAGGTCGGCGCCCGCGGTGGCGGCGGTGGGGGCCGCGGCCTGGGCGGGGGCCACCGCCACCAGGGTGCCGCCCGCAAGGGCGACGGCCGCGGCGGTGGCGAGGAGGCGCGGGCGGGCGCGCCGTGGTGAGGTGTGCATGGTGCTCCCCTTTCTGGGGGTTCGTGGGGGTTGCGTGGGGGTGCGTGGGGATTCGTCGGTGGGGTCCGGGGGTGGGTGCCGGTCGTGGGTGCCCGCCGTGGGTGCCCGTCGTGGGGTCAGGCCCGCAGCCAGGCCGCCGTGTCGGCGGGCAGCCTGCCGGTGTCGTCCAGGGGGCCGCTGGTCAGCAGGGTGTCGGTGTGGCAGGGCAGGGCGGCGGGGGCGGTCCCGAGGTTGACGACGCAGATCAGCCCGCCGGGCCGGGTGAAGGCGAGGACGTCGCCGCCCGCGGGCAGCCAGCTCATGGGGCCGTCGCCGAAGCCGGGGGTACGGCGGCGGAGGGCGAGGGCCCGCCGGTAGAGGGTGAGCAGCGAGCCGGGGTCGGCGGCGGCCCGGTCGGCGGCGTAGTCGGACCAGAGCGCGGGCTGCGGCAGCCAGGGCTCCTCGCGGGAGCCGAATCCGGCGAACGGCTCGTCGGCGGCCCAGGGCAGCGGCACCCGGCAGCCGTCCCTGCCGGGGTCGCGGCCCTCGGAGCGGAAGTACATCGGGTCCTGGATGCGCTCGCGCGGGATGTCCGCCTCGGGCAGGCCGAGTTCCTCGCCCTGGTAGAGGTAGACGGAGCCGGGCAGGGCGAGCGTGAGCAGTGCGGCGGCGCGCGCCCTGCGAGTGCCGAGGGCCAGGTCGGTGGGGGTGCCGAAGACCTTGGACGCGAACGAGAAGGAGGTGTCGGCGCGCCCGTAGCGGGTGACGGTGCGGGTGACGTCGTGGTTGCACAGCACCCAGGTGGCGGGGGCGCCGACGGGGGCGTGCTCGGCCAGGGTCTCGTCGATGGAGGCGCGCAGTTCCGCGGCGTCCCAGGGGCGGGCGAGGAAGTTGAGGTTGAACGCGGTGTGCATCTCGTCGGGGCGCAGGTAGCGGGCGAACCGCTCGGCGTCGGGCAGCCACACCTCGCCCACGAACACACCGCCGTAGTCGTCCGCGACGCGCCGCCAGGACCGGTAGATGTCGTGGAGTCCGTCCCGGTCGACGAAGGGGCTGGGGTCGCGGCCCGGGACGAAGTCGGGCATCGCGGGGTCCTTGACGGGCAGCACCGCCGAGTCGATCCGCACACCGGCGACGCCGCGGTCGAACCAGAACCTGAGGACGTCCTCGTGCTCCTGGCGCACGATCGGGTTCTCCCAGTTGAGGTCGGGCTGCTCGGGGGTGAACAGGTGCAGGTACCACTGGCCGTCGTCGACCCGGGTCCAGGTGCCGCCGTCGAACTCGGATCGCCAGCCGTTGGGCGGGAGTTCACCGTTCTCGCCGCGGCCCTCACGGAAGTGGAACAGGTCGCGCTCGGGGCTGCCGGGGCCGGCGGCGAGCGCCGCCCGGAACCATACGTGCTGGTCGGAGACGTGGTTGGGCACGATGTCGACGATGGTGCGGATGCCCAGCTCCCCGGCCTCCGCGATCAGCTTCTCGGCCTCAGCGAGGGTGCCGAACGCCGGGTCGATGGTGCGGTAGTCGGCGACGTCGTAGCCGCCGTCCCGCATCGGGGAGAGGTACCAGGGGCTGAACCAGAGGGCGTCCACGCCGAGGTCGGCCAGGTACCGCAGCCTGCTGCGGACGCCCGCGAGATCTCCGGTGCCGTCGCCGTCGCCGTCGGCGAAGCTGCGGACGTAGACCTGGTAGATGACGGCGGAGCGCCACCACCGGTCGTCCTCGGAGCGGGGTTTCTGGGCAGGGGAGGGCTGTCCCACGGTGCGTGCCTTTCGGAATGTGCCGTTGGTGGGGGCAGTTGGCGGGCGGTCGGGCGTAGTCAGCCCTTGGTGCTTCCGGCGCTGATGCCTGCGATGATGTGGCGTTGGAAGATCAGGAACATCACCACCATGGGGATGCTCGCGATGACCATGGCGCCCAGTTCCACCGGGAGTTGGATGTTCCGGGAGAGCTGCACCAGCGCGACGCTGATCGGCATCTTGGTGGTGTCGGGGAACACCATGAGCGGCCAGAGGAAGTCCTGCCAGACGGCGACGAGCGCGAAGATGGACACGACGCCGAGCACGGGCCGCGACATCGGCAGGACGATCGACCAGAGGGTGCGCAGCCTCCCGGAGCCGTCGATCTCGGCGGCCTCCAGCACGTCGCGGGGGATCTGGTCGAAGAACCTCTTCAGGAGGTAGAGGTTGAACGCGTTGGCGACGGCGGGCAGCCAGATCGCCAGCGGGTTGTCGAGGAGGCTGGTGTGGATCAGCGGCAGGTCGGCGACGGTGAGGTACTTGGGGACGACGAGCGCCTGCACCGGCACCATCAGGGTGGCCAGGATGCCGCCGAGTACGACCTTGCCGAAGGCGGGCCTGAGTTGGGAGAGCGCGTAGGCGGCCGCGGTGCAGAACACGATCTGTAGCAGCCAGGCGCCGGCGGCCTGCACCACGGTGTTCCACAGGTGCTGCGGTAGCTGCATCAGGTCCCAGGCGTCGGTGTAGCCGTCCAGGGAGGCGTGGTGCGGCAGCAGTTGGGGCGGGGTGGCCACGACGTCGGTCGCCGACTTCATGGCGCCGGTGGCCATCCAGTAGACGGGGAACAGGAAGGCGGCCGCGAAGAGCAGGACGACCAGGCAGAAGACGGTCCAGTAGACCGCCCGGCCGCGGGGCCTCGCCAGGGTGAGCGGCGAGACCAGGGTGCGTACGGCGCGTTCGGCGCCTGCGGTGTCGTACGCCATCAGTCCTCACCGCCCCGGGTGAGGCGCAGATAGGCCGCGGAGAAGAGGCTCAGCAGCACGAGCAGCAGCACGCTGAGCGCGCAGGCGCCGCCGAAGTCGTGGTAGATGAACGCGTACTTGTAGATGAGGTAGAGGACGGTGACGGTCGAACTCTCAGGACCGCCGCCGGTGATGACGAAGGGCTCCGTGAACACCTGCATGGTGGCGATGATCTGAAGGAGCATCAGCATCAGCATGATGAACCGGGTTTGCGGGATGGTGACATGGCGCACCCGTTGCAGGATGCCGGCGCCGTCCAGCTCCGCCGCCTCGTACAGCTCCCCCGGGATGCCCTGGAGGGCGGCCAGGTAGATCAGCACGGTGCCGCCCATGTTGGCCCAGGTGGCGACGATGACGAGGGAGACAAGCGCGGTGTCCGCGCCGTTGGACCAGTTGGAGGTGGGCAGGTGCAGGCCCCGCAGGGCCTCGTTGGCGAGGCCGCCGCCCGGGTCGTAGAACCACTTCCACAGCAGTGCGCTGACCACGGGCGGGATCATCACGGGCAGGTAGACGACGACCCGGAAGAAGGCCCTGGCGTGCCGGATCTCGTTGAGGACGAGCGCCATCACGAACGGCACGGCGAAGCCGAGGAGCAGGGCGAGCACGGTGAAGGTGAGGGTGTTGCGCCAGGCCGCGCCGAACTCGGGGTCGTGGAAGACCTGGGTGAAGTTGTCGGTGCCGACCCACTCGGGGGACGATCCCGGGGTGTACTTCTGGAAGGCGATGATGACGGCGCGTACCGCCGGGTACCAGGAGAACAGCGCGAAGCACAGCACTCCGCCGATCAGGAACGCCCAGGCGCGTGACTGGTCGGCGAGCTTCCTGCGCAGCGGCGAGTCCTGGCCGCGGCCCGCCGCGGGCGCGCCCGGGGCGGGCGGTGCGGGCGCGGCGGGCCGTGGACCGGCCGCGGGGGCCGGGTTCTCTGCGGTCTTCATGGTGGGTCAGCCCCGGGAGAGAACGCTGTCGATCTTGCTGGAGGCGTCCTTCAGCAGGCCGTTCACGTCGGCGTCCTTCTTGGTGAGCACGGCGGACACGGCCGCGTCGAGGACCTGGTAGATCTGCTGGGCGTTGGGCGGTTCGATCTTCAGGTCGAGGTTCTTGTTGCCTTCCAGGAAGAGCTGGTAGTTCTCCTGGGGGACGTTGGCGCTGGCCTTCTTGAGCTGGAGGTCCTTCGCGTCGGCGGCGCCGTCGAAGAGCCGGGGCTCGGGCAGGCCCACGGGCCCGTCCTTGGACTTGGTGCGGGCGTAGTTGTTCTGGTAGCCCTGCCCCGGGGTGAGGAAGTTGTACTCAAGCCACTTCAGACCGGCCCTGATCTGCTCGGGGCTGTCCTTCTTGTTGAACATGTAGCCGTCGCCGCCGAGGAGGGTGGCCTTGCCGCCCGGCATGGGGCCGATGGCGATGTCCTTGTAGTTGCCGCCCTTCTCCTTGACGAGGATGGGGATGTTGTCGGGGGCGGCGAGGTACATCCCGAGCTTTCCCGAGCCCATCATGAGCTGTACGTCGTTGAGGACGAGCAGTTGCTTGCTGCCCATGGAGTCGTCCTTCCAGCGCATGTCCTGGAGCGTCTGGAGGACGGCCCTGCCCTCGGGGGTGTCGACGTTGGCCTTCTTGCCGTCGGGGGTGACGACGTCGCTGCCGCGGCTGTACGTCTCCGCGGTGAAGTGCCAGCCGCCCTGGCCCTGGGCGCTGTAGTCCGCGTAGCCGACGGTGCCGTGGCCGAGACCGGCTATCTTCTTGGCGGCGGCGCGGATGCCCTCCCAGGTCGTCGGCGGCTTGTCGGGGTCGAGCCCGGCCTGCCGGAAGAGCTTGCGGTTGTAGATGAGGCCCATGGAGTAGCCGGTGCGGGGCACGCCGTAGACCTTGCCGTCGACGGTGTACGTGTCCCGTAGCTGCTTCTGGATGGACCGGTAGCTCTTCATGTCCTTGACGTACGAGGTGATGTCGGCCGCCTGGTCGATGTCCACCACGTGCTCGACGTCGGTGAAGTACGTGTAGAACACGTCCTCCATCTGGCCTCCGGCGAGTTTGGCGTCGAAGGTCTGGGGGTCCTCGCAGGGGAAGGCGTCGCGCGCGGTGACCTTGATGTCCGGGTGCTTCGCGGCGAACGACCTGAGGTCCTGCTCGAAGAACGACCGGTCGATCTTGGCGCTCTTCGGCGGCTCGCAGTTGACCGTGATGCCGGTCTTGCCGTCCGCGCTGCCCCCGTCGTCCCCTGAGCCACAGGCCGCGACCGCGGTGAGGGCGAGGGCCGTGGCCATGGTGGCGGTGGTGCGGCGAAACCCGGGACTTCTCATCGGTGGACCCCTCGGTGGGCGGGTGGTGTAGACGCGCGGCAGCACTGCGGCGCGGCAGCGCGCAGGACGACGGCGGTGCCGTGAGGCGCGCCCTGCCGTGGTGGCGCCCGCCACTCAACCATCCCGGCCAGGAGTCCGCAATATGTCGCGCCTATCTTGTAAATATTGAACAGCCGGGTGCCGTCCGGTGCGGGTGCCGGCCCCGCCTCTTTCCCGCAAGCCACCGCAACGGGGCGCAAGGCGGCGGCTCTTGGCATGAGTAAGCCCCGCCGGAGCGGAGCCCGGCGGGGCTGTGGACGCGCCGCGGTAAGAGGGCGCGCCGGGGAGGTGAGGTGGGGTCAGGAAGCCTTGGGGGCCTGCCCGGTGGAGCCGCGCACCACCAACTCCGGTTCGAAGAGCAGTTCTTCCGCGGGCACGGTGCCGCCGCCGATCTGTGCGTACAGCATCTCGACCGCGGCCCTGCCCATCGCCTCGATGGGCTGGCGCACGGTGGTGAGCGGGGGCTCGGTGCAGTTCATCAGGGCCGAGTCGTCGTAGCCGACCACGGAGACCTCGCCGGGCACGGAGAGGCCGCGACGGCGCGCCGCCCGTACGACCCCGAGGGCCAGCGGGTCGCTGGCGCAGATGAACCCGGTGACGCCCTGGTCGAGCAGCCGGGTGACGGCCGCCTGGCCGCCCTCGATGGAGAACATGGCGCGGGCCACGTGCGCGTCGGGCAGTTCGCCGCCCGAGGCGGAGCTGATGGCGCGGGCCGCGGTGAGCTTGCGCTGTGAGGGCATGTGGTCGCGGGGGCCGAGGACGAGCCCGATCCGCTCGTGCCCGAGCGAGGCGAGGTGGCGCCACGCCTGCTCCACGGCGACCGCGTCGTCGCAGGAGACCCCGGGGAAGCCGAGTCTGGCGATGGCCGCGTTCACCAGCACCACCGGGATTCTGCGGTCGGCGAGCTGGCGGTAGTGGTCGTGCGGGGCGTCGGCCTGGGCGTAGAGGCCGCCGGCGAAGACCACCCCCGACACCTGCTGCTGGAGCAGCAGTTCCACGTAGTCGGCCTCGGACACCCCGCCCTTCGTCTGGGTGCACAGCACGGGGGTGAGGCCGAGTTGGGCGAGGGCGCCGCCGATCACCTCGGCGAAGGCGGGGAAGATGGGGTTCTGCAACTCGGGCAGCACCAGCCCCACGAGCCTGGCCCGCTCACCGCGCAGTTGGGTGGGCCGCTCGTAGCCCAGCACGTCGAGGGCGGACAGCACCGCCTGCCGGGTCGCCTCGGAGACCCCGGGCTTGCCGTTCAGCACCCGGCTGACCGTGGCCTCGCTGACCCCGACCTTCTTGGCCACCTGAGCAAGTCGTCGCGTCATACACGCAAGAATAGCGCAAGCATTTGCAAGGAGCTTGCGGGGTGGGCGGGACGCCCGGCCAGGCGGTCAACTGGCGTGGTGCGGAAGGGAGTCGGAGGGCGCCGACGCACTCACCTGCCGCCGATGCGGGCGTGCGCCCGGAACCGGCCCGGCGCCGTCGTGGCAGTGCCGTCAGCCCCCGGCGGGCACCGCCCGCAGATGTCTCCGGCTGCCGTGCGGCGCCCTGCGCGGGCGCTCGCGCAGCACCAGTGTCAGATGCCGGTACCCCATGCCCTCCAGGGCGCGGGGCGTCGCGCCCACCACCCGGCAGTGCGTGTGGCCCCACCGCGGGTCGGGGTGGCGCAGCGGCCGTACGGAGCCGTCGTGCTCCACGGCGCGCTGCCCCACCGCGCGCAGCCAGTGCGGCAGCCCCTGCCGGTACGCCGCCTCCATGATCGGGTCGCGTGCGATCTCCCGCCGCACCGACTGGAGCACACCGTCCTTGGGGTGCTCCTCCACGGCCCGCGCGAAGTGCGCCAGCATCGGCAGGCACCAGCTCGCCTCGTGGTCACCGAGCACCCTGCCCGCGTCGGGGTGGAAGAGCACGAACCGCAGGAAGTTGTCGTCGGGCATCGCCGTGGGGTGCGCACCGACCTCGCCGAAGAGCGCGTCGAAGGCGGAGTTGGCGAGCACCACGTCCCAGCGGTGGTCGAACACAGCGGAGGGGAAGGGCACCGAGTTGACCAGCAGCTCGTAGTCCCTCAGATAGGCGAGGGCGCCTGGGTCCCGCGGGTCGCCGGGCGCGGCACCGCGCTCCCGGCCTCCGGCCCGGTGTGCCATCGGGACGTCACCCCCATCACCGTTCCGCCCGCCCCGCGCCCGCCTCGGCCGCCGGTCCGACGGATCATCACACCCGCGCGGCGATCCTTCTGCCACCGCGCGGTCATGTCAATTATCGTGGCATTCAAGGCTCCTTGACGCCGTAATCGCGCCACAGTTGTGGCGAATCCTGGCTGCGGCGCGGGCCAGCCGTTACCATCACCCAGAGTTCCCCGCCCGGAACGTTCGGTCACGGCGCCAGGGCCGCCCCGCACCGCACCGGCACCGCGCCCCCACCACCACCTCCGCGCGGACGGACGCACACTCCCACCCCACCCCCGCGGCCCGCGGCGCGACTGAGGAGAGGAACCACCGGTGACGGATGACTTCTCGGTTCCCGACGCGTCGGCCGACGGCCCGCTCACGGCCGTGCAGGACCGCGTCACCAGCCTCGTCGAACGGCTCGGCCTCAGCGGGCGCGAGGCCGCCGAGGTCTTCGACCACCGGCGCCTGTCGACCGTCTCCGGGGTCCCCGAGGAGCGGGTCGGCGCGCTGCTCGCGGGGCGCCCGGTGCGGGACACGGATGTGCAGACCCGCTTCCTCCAGCGCATCGAGCTGCTGCGCCGCACCCGCAGGAAGCCCAACGGACGCCCCTGCACCCAGCAGGAGATCGCCGACGGCGCCGGGATGTCGCGCCAGCAGGCGGGCGCCCTCATCAACGGCGACCGGCGCCCCACGATGGAGCACTGCGCCGCCATCCAGCGCTTCTTCGGGGTGCACGCCGGCTTCCTCACCGCCGAGGACACGGACGCGCTCGCCTACGCGCTCGCCGCCACGGAACGTGACCTGCTCCAGCGCCTCGACCGCGAGGAACGCGGCCCCGGCGCCGCCGCCGACCCGCTGCGGGAACTTTTGCGGCGGCACGGCGTGCGCGACATCGCCTGGCGCGCGGCCCAACTCCCCACCGACCAGCACCGCGAGAAGGTCGCGGAGTGGCTCGACATGCTGCTGGAGAGCGTGACCCCGCGCCGCGACCGGGGCCCCGACGAGCCCTCCTGACGACCGGCCGCCCGGCCCGTACGACGCCGCGCGCGCCAAGAGCGGCCACCCCCGCGGTACCTGACGGGGGGGTCGATGTCAGTGCCGGGCGGCATGCTGGGGGGCGCGGTGGCCTGACCGGGTCCCGCCGCCCGTCCGCCGACCCGCAGCACCGGGAGCGCCCCATGGACCAGACCCACACCGTCCCCGCCCTCACCCCGCGCGAACGCGCCGCGGCCCAGGCGTACCTGCGCCTGCTCGGCACCGTACGCGCGGCGTTCCGCACCGCCCCGGAGAGCGCCGCACCGCTCGCCGTGCCACCGGCCGCCCTCAAGGAGGCCGAGGAGGCCCTGACCGCCGCCGGGCTCAAGGGAAACGAGCCGAGATTCTTCACCCTGCTCCTGGGATACGCGGGCGGGGGCGGGGCGAGCCGCGGTACGGGGTAGGGGGCGGGGGCGATGTGCCGGTTTCACCCCCCGTCGCACTCCGCCGCGCCGCGCCACAGGGCGCCGTACCGCCGGAACCCACTCCCCCGCTTTGCTGCAACCGTTGCCACGGGCCGCGCGGCGCCGCGGGGGTTTCCCTGAGCCGTACGCGGCGGGCTCCGCGGGCGTCTGGTTTCGGCCGCCGGGCGCCCCCGGCGGGCTCCCGCCGGGGCCGCCCGCCCCTGTGCCACGCCCTCCGCCGTGAACTGGTAGGACTGAACTCGCCGCACCCGCCCTGATGACGGTCGGGGCCGCGGGACGGTACGGTCCGTGATCGCAATCACCTCGTTCCGCAGGCCGCCGAATATGGTGGAGCGCGGTGACCGGCAGGTAATCTGGAACGGCTTCCAGAGTCCGTACGCAGGCGCGATGGTCACGGGGTCAGGAGGCGGCTCCCGCGGTCGGGGAGGGCACCGGGAGTCGGGGCGGCGACCTCGCGGACGGTCGGCATGTCCGGCCGGACGAGGTCCGCGGGGAAGGCGCCGGGGCGGCAGGGAAGGATGCGTGTTCGCGGGTGAATACCAAGGTGCGGCCAGGAACGGACCGGGGATTCCCAGGGGGACGCCCCGGGGCGGCGCCGTCGGCCCGCGGTGCGGGACCACTGGCCGGGGCCCTTGCGCGCTCGCCGCGCACCGCACGGCCGGACCGTTGCGCGGCGTACGTGGGGTTTCGCCAGGCACCCCGGTGCGGGCGCTCGGGCACCGGGCGCGTCCGAGGGCGCGGGGAGGCGCGGTGAGCCCCGCCAGGCGTACGCGGCGGCTGCGCGGGCACCCCCGAGGAGACGGGGTGGCTTGAATGTGCTCCGCGCGCGAGGCGAATGACGACGCAAATCCCTGTCTCTGATGGAGAACCGGTGAAAGATCCTGCTAAGGCCCCCGCGGGGCGCGCGCCGACGCTCGACGAGGTGGCGAGGGCGGCCGGAGTCTCCCGGGCCACGGCCTCCCGCGCGATCAACGGCCTGCCGTACGTCAGCAGCAGCGCGCGGGCGGCGGTGGAGGAGGCGGTACGCAGCCTCGGCTACCGCACCAACCAGGTGGCGCGCTCCCTGGCGACCAAGCGCACGGGCTCCGTCGCGCTCGTCGTCTCCGAGTCGGAGAAGTTCGTCGTCAGCGACCCCTTCTTCGCCCGGGTGATGCGCGGGATCTCCGGCGGCCTCGGCGACAGCGGGCTGCAACTCGCCCTCCTCATGGCCAAGGAGCAGTACGGCGAGGAGGGTTCGCTGCGCTCACTGCGCGAGGGCCATGTGGACGGGGTGCTGCTGGTGAGCGTGCACGGCGGGGACACCCTCGCCGGCCAGCTCCTGGAGTCGGGGCTGCCGCTCGTCGTCGGCGGGCGCCCGCTGACCCGCGGCGACGTCCCCTACGTGGACGCGGACAACTTCAACGGCGCCAGCATGGCCGCCCGCCACCTCATCGACACCGGCAGGCGCCGGGTCGCCACCATCGCCGGGCCCCGGGACATGGCCGTCGGCATCGACCGGCTCAGCGGCTGGCGCCGCGGCATGGCCTCCTCGGGTCTGCCCACCGACGCCGTCGAGCACGGCGACTTCACCATGGAGAGCGGGGAGGCCGCGATGCGGCGGCTGCTGGAGTCCCACCCCGACCTGGACGCCGTCTTCGTGGCCTCGGACCTGATGGCGGTCGGCGCGATGCGGGTGATCCAGGCGTCCGGACGCAGCATCCCGGGCGACGTCGCCGTGGTCGGCTTCGACGACTCCGACATCGCCGAGATGGCGAGCCCGCCCCTCACCACGATCCGCCAGCCCATCGAGGAGCTGGGCCGCACGATGGCGTGGCGCCTCCTCGCCCAACTCGCGGGCGACCCCGACCTGCCGCCGTCCATCCTGCTCCCCACGGAGTTCGTGGGCCGCGCCACGACCTAGACACCGGCGCCCGTCCCCGAAGAGCTGCGCAGCCCGCCCCGCGCGGCCCCACCAGGAGCCTCGCACCCCCGCCGGGGAAGCACGGGCCACCGCAGCCTCAACCCGGCTGGCTGGCTTGGGCGTTGGTCGCCCCGCTGCCCCGTGCAACCGCTTCCAGGACACCTCCCGCGAACCCGGCACGCTCCGTTTACACGCGCGTGACCCCTGGGTATCGTAATCCTGGAAGCGCTCCCAGCCTTCGTCGGCGGATATGTCATGCCTGCGACAAGCACTGCGGGCCGAGAGCCCGAGGCTTCCACTCACCCCACCCAGGCGGCGCCCCGCCACGGTCCGGCGGCGGCGGAGCCCCCCTGGGGACCTCGCCGAAAGGTAACGACGTGCGAAGACGAAGAAGACTCTCGCTGCTGACCACCCTTGCCACCCTGCTCTCGGCCCTGGGGCTGCTCCTCGTCGGGCAGGGCTCGGCGCAGGCGCACGGCGTGGCCATGATGCCGGGCTCACGCACCTACCTCTGCTACAAGGACGGCCTGGCGGGCGGCAACGGGGCGATGAACCCCAAGAACGCCGCGTGCAAGGCGGCCGTGGCGCAGAGCGGGACCAACTCGCTCTACAACTGGTTCGCCGTTCTGGACTCCAACGCGGGCGGCAAGGGCGAGGGTTACGTCCCCGACGGCACCCTGTGCAGCGCGGGCGACAAGTCCCCGTACGACTTCTCCGGCTTCAACCTGGCCCGTGACGACTGGCCGAGGACGCATCTCACGTCCGGCTCGACGATCGGGTTCGAGTACAGCAACTGGGCGGCGCACCCGGGCGACTTCCGGGTGTACATCACCAAGCAGGGCTGGTCCCCGACCACCCCGCTCACCTGGTCAGAACTGCAACTGCTGGACACCGTCAGCAACCCGCCCCAGGAGGGCTCGGCGGGCCAGGACGGCGGCCACTACTACTGGGACCAGGCGCTGCCCTCGGGCCGCACGGGTGACGCGCTGATCTTCGTGCAGTGGGTGCGCTCGGACAGCCAGGAGAACTTCTTCTCCTGCTCCGACGTCGTCTTCGACGGCGGCAACGGCGAGGTGACCGGCGTCGGCGAGACGACCACCACCCCGCCCGACGACCCGGGCGACCCCAGCGACCCGGGGGACGACCCGGGCATGGGCGCCTGCATGGCCGTGTACAACGTCACCAACGAGTGGTCGGGCGGCTTCCAGGGCGAGGTCGAGGTCATGAACCACGGCACGTCCCCGCTCAGCGGCTGGACGGTGAGCTGGAAGCCGGGCGACGGGGTGAGCATCAACAGCGCCTGGAACGGCACCCTGAGCACCGCGTCCGACGGCACGGTGTCGGTGACCAACGCCGCGTCGAACGGCACGGTGGAGGCCGACAGCGAGGTCACCTTCGGCTTCACGGCGACCTCGTCGGGCAACAACTTCCCCATCGGCTCGATGAGTTGCAGCAGCCCCTGAGGCGGGCGCACCCCCGGGAGGGGGTGACACGGCGCTGACACCCCCGCCCGGCTGAAGGCCGCGGCCACCGGCTCCCCCGGCGGCCGCGGCCATGCGCGTGCCCCTCCCCCGGCCCCGGGGAGGCACGGGTGCGGATCGAGGCGATCGGCCTGAACAGGGCCGAGGCGCTGTTCCGCGCCGACCGCTATATCGAGCGGGTGCGGCGGCTGCCCGCCCGGCTCGGCAACGAGGCCGCCGGGGTGGTCGAGGCGGTGGGCCCGGGGGTGGCCGGCTTCGAGGAGGGGCAGGCGGTGAGCGTCGTGCCCAGCTTCTCGCACAACGACTACGGCGTGTACGCGGAGCGCGCCCTGGTCCCGGCGGGCGCACTGTTGCCCCGCGGCCCGGGGGTGGACGCGGTGACGGGCGCCGCGGTGTGGATGCCCTTCCTCACCGCGTACGGGGCGATGGTCGCGGTCGGCGGGGTGCGGGCGGGCGCCGCCGAGGTGGTCGTCTCGGACGAGGAGGACGTGCCGGCGCGCCTGCTCGACCTGACCGGCGGCCGGGGCGCCGAGTTCGTCTTCGACGCCGTCGCGGGGCCCGGCGTCGCCGCGCCGGCGCGGGCGGTGGCCCCGGACGGCACCGTCTTCCTGTGGGGCGCGCAGAGCGGGCAGCCCACCCCCTGTCCCGGTTTCGATCTGGGCATGCCCGCGCTGAACCTGCGCACGTACACCATGCTGGAGGTCACCGGGGACCCGCGAAGGATGTTCCGCGCGACCGCCTTCATCACCTCGGGGCTGCGCACCGGGTCGCTGAGCGCGGTGGTGGACCGGGTGTTCCCGCTGACGGAGATCGTCGAGGCACACCGCTCCATGGAGGCCAACGAGCAGTTCGGCGAGATCGTTGTCAGCACCATGGCGTGATGCCCCAACTGACCTGGAGCAGTGGCCGTTTGGGGCCGATACGGGAGCCCGTTCCCCCGCGTTGTCGGGGCGGGGGAACGGGCTCGGTGCCGTACGGCCGGGGCTCAGTCGCAGCCGAGGGGTGCCGTGCCCACCGCGACATCGTCGAACCAGAGGGTGTCGTCGCCGTCCGCGTAGCTCTCCCAGCCGAGCCGCAGGTCGGTCGGGGCGGGCGACCAGCCGCCCCTGGCCAGCCACTGCTGGTCGACGTCCGGCGTCGGGGTGCCGTCGGCGACCAGGCCCTCGACCTCGGTGCCGTCCACCCAGGTCGCCAACTGCCCTGCGGACTCGTCGATCTGGTACTCGACGCAGGACCAGGTGCCGGTCGGCAGCGGGATGCTCTTGGAGACGCCCACCGGGCTCTGCGCGGGCAGGGTCGCGTCGTCGGACTCGCGGTTCCACTGGAGCGCGCCGTTCTGCCCGCCCATCCTGAGGTCGCGGTCGTTGTCGTTCGGGTCGTGCATGGCGGCGAACGCCACGTGCCCGGCGGGCAGCGCCGTGCTGTGCTTGATCCAGAAGCGCACATACAGCGAGGCGGAGACGGGGACGTCGGTGATGTCGGTGCCGACGAACGCGTGGTTGCAGTAGCCGGTCTTCCCGTCCACCCGGATGGAGGTGGTGCCGCTGTGCGCCTCGGTGGAGTCGACGGTGGCGGCGCCGGTGCCCGAGCAGTCGCGGACGTCGGTGTTCCAGCGGCCGGAGGGTGTGGTGCCCGTCTGCGACTCGAAGTCCTCGCAGAAGCCGCCCGCGGCCGTACAGTCCGCCGCGGTGGAACCGGCGCCCGCGGCGGCCGGCTGGGCGGTGAGTCCCGCGGCGGCCGCCGCGGTGAGGGCGAGCGCGGCGGTGAGGACGGCCGGGGCGCGGCGGCCCGTGCGTGCGGTGCGGCGTGACGCCATGGGAACCTCCGGGGTCGTGGGGGCGGTGCGGTGTCCAGGGGCGGTGTGCGTCGTGTGCGGTGACGGGCCCGGGAGGCGGTCCTGGCCCGTCGGCCGGAGAGGTGCCGCCGGGGGGGGGGGGCCCCCCCCCCCCCCCCCCCCCCCGGGGGGGGGGGGGGGCGCCCCCCCCGCGGGCGGCCCCCGCGCGCCCCGCG